>NZ_JBSHMU010000002.1:231131-293952 GCF_053645675.1 Microbacterium sp. NPDC055312
GGCCGGTCTCGACGTGGGCCGCTGGCGCGGCGCGACGCTGATGTCGGACCGATCGTGGAGAAGCGTCCGACATCTGGAGTGTCGGCCCCCGGATCGGCGCCGTCCGCGGAGCCGGCAGCACAGGAGCCGGATGCCCTGGAGCCGGCAGCCCCGGGGCCGGACGCCCTGGCACCCGCAGCCCCGGGGCCGGACGCCCCGGAGCCAGACGCCCCGGCATCCGCACCCGCGGAGCCGGCGGCACCCGCACCTGACGCCCCGGCATCCGCACCCGCACCGCCGCGCGACCGCCGGTTCACCCTCACGCTGCTGTCGGTGCTCGGCGTCCTGACCCTGGTCGCCGGGGCGCTCGCCGTCGTCAGCCTCGTGCAGGGGCCGCGCCTCAGCCAGGTGAAGGTCGACCCCGCTCGGGCGATCGAGGCGTCCGGCAGCCGAGTCATCCTCACCGCCAACCAGAGCCTCGACGCCATCGACCCCGCACAGGTCTCGGTCGAGCCCGCCGTGCCGTTCACGGTCGATGCGAGCGGGCGCAGCGTCGGCATCCGTTTCACCGTCCCGCTGCACGACGACACGACCTACCGGGTCGCTGTCGCCGGCGTCGCCGCCGCCGGCGGAGGCACCGAAGCCGACCTCGAGACGAGCTTCCGCACACCCGCCTCGAGCATCATGCTGCTGCAGCGCTCGGCCGATGGCGCCGACAAGATCTTCCTCTCCGACCTGAGCGGCGAGAAGGCCGCGCCGGTCTTCGAGCATCCGCGCATCAGCGACTACCGCGCCACCACCGACGTGCTCGTCGTCGCCGTCGAGGAGGACGACGGCTCGCGCCTGCTGGTGATGAACCGCGACGGCTCCGACCAGCGCGAACTGCCGCTGCCGGGCGAGGGGTATGTCTCGTCGGTGCAGGTCTCCGACCGCGCAGGTCTGGTCGGATACAGCTACTCCGACCGCGATCTCACCGAGACGACCGGACGCGCCAGTGTGCTCGTGACCCAGGCGCTCAGCGGCACGGGCGAACCGCGCATCGTGCAGATCGACGGCACGGACGCGAACGTCGCCGAGTGGCGCTTCGTGCCCGATTCGTCGTCGCTGGTGTTCATCGACTTCGACGGCGCCCTCACGGTCGAGGATCCCACCGGCGACGCAGGCGCGCAGCCGATGGGCACCGCGGCGAGCATCCTCGGCGTCAACCGGGGCACGTACACCGCGCTCATCGAGCGCGCCGACGGCAGCTTCGTCGTGCTCGACCTCACCGACGGCACCGCGCAGCCGCTGCCCGCGTCCGACCCCGACTACGGCGATGCGGTCGGCATCGAGGCCTTCCCCGGCGGCACCCTGAGGCACGTCGTGCAGCGCGACGAGCTGGGCATGCCGACCGGACAGGCCGTCGTGCGGGTCGACGAGCAGGGCGCCGCGACCATGATCGCCGAGGTGAGCGGCGTGGATTCGATCCTGCAGACCTGCGTCTCGCCGAGTGGCCAGTACGCCGCCGTGACGATCGCCCCCGACCTCGCGAGCAACGACTACGACGACCTGCTGCTGCCGCTTCCGGTCACCCTGCACACCCGCCTCATCGACCTCGTCGGCGATCGCGAGCTGCCCACCCTGAGCGGCTTCGACATCTCGTGGTGCCGCACGGCTCCGCTGCCATGACGATCGACCGCGACGACCTGCTCGGGTTGCCGATCGAGGTGGCCCCTCGCCTGCTCGGCGCCCGGCTGCGCACCGTCGTCGACGGTGTTGCGACGACCCTGCGCATCACCGAGGTCGAGGCGTACCACGGCCGCGGCACCGGCGACATGCCCGATCCCGGCTCGCACGCGCGCATGGGGCCAACCGCCCGCAACGCCACGATGTGGGGCGAGCCCGGCCACCTGTACGTGTACCTCAGCCACGGCATCCACTCCTGCATCAACGTCGTCTGCGGGCCCGAGGGAACGGCGGGCGGAGTGCTGCTGCGCGCCGGCGAGGTGGTCGACGGAGCGGATGCAGCGGCGCACCGCCGCGGGGTTTCGCCGCCGCTCTCGCGCATCGCGCTGCGCGACCTCGCCCGCGGACCGGGGCGACTCGGGCAGGCGCTCGGTCTGCGCCACGCCCTGCACGACGGCCTCGACGCCGTCTCGGGTGACGAGCAGAACGGCGCGATCGCCCGGCTGAGCTGGGGGGATCCGGTCGCCGACGTCTCGGCGGGGCCGCGCGTGGGCGTCGCGGGGACGGCCGGAACGGATGCCTTCCCGTGGCGCTTCTGGATCACCGGCGACCCGACCGTGTCGCCGTTCCGGTGGGGGCGCGGCGCGCGCGAGGCGGCACGGGAGCTCGACGGCCGATGCGGCTGAGCGACCGCTGATCGCGCGCACATTCCGCCACGTTCGACGTCACCCGCATCCCCGGTTCTGGGGGCTCTGGAAACTCTCAGCTCGCGGGGGTGCACCCGCAGGACTCGCGCACCCGCAGCTCGGTGGTGAACTCGTGGTGTCGGCGCTGGTCGCCGCCCTTGAGCAGGATGCTCACCGCGGCGTTCGCCATCTCCTCGAGCGGCTGCACGGCTGTGGTCAGGCGCGGCCACACGAAGTCGGCGGCGACCGTGCCGTCGAACGACACGACGGCGATGTCGTCGGGCACGCGCACGCCGTGCTGGCCGAACGCGGCCAGCATGCCGATCGCGATCTGGTCGGATGCCGCGAGTACGGCCCGCGGTCTGCGGGGATGCGCCATCAGCTGCATCGCCGCGTCGTAGCCGCCCTGGTGGGTGAACGGCACGTGCACGAGCGGCCCCAGCGGCAGCCCGGCCGCAGCCAGCGCATCGCGCCAGCCGCGTTCACGCTCGTCGTACCGGGCGGCGCTTCCGGCGAACCCGATGTCGCGGTAGCCGTGGCCGATGAGGTGCTCGGTCGCGGCGCGGGCGCCGACCGCGAAGTCGACGCCCACGCTGTGCAGGCCGTCGGTCTCGCCGAACTGGCCGATCACCACGGTGGGGATGCCGAGCGCCTCGACCAGCGACTGCTCGCGTGCGGTCAGCACGTCGGCGATGATCAGACCGCCGATCTGACGTGAGACCAGATCGCGAATCTGCTCGGACGTCGCCACCTGCTCGCGGTCGGAGTTCACGATCAGCAGCGAGCGGCCGTTGTCGGCGCTGGCCTGATCGAGCGCGTGGCAGAGCTCGGCGAAGAACGGGCTGCGGTTGTCGTGCACGAGCAGGCCGAACATGTCGGCGGAGCCCATCGACAGCGCCCGCGCGGCGGCGTTCGGACGGTAGCCGAGCACACGCACCGCGTCGAGCACCCGTTCCCGGGTGAGCGGCGCGACGGCTTTCGGCCCGTCGTTGAGCACATAGCTGACGACGGCCGTGCTGACGCCGGCATAACGGGCGACGTCGGCCCGGGTCACAGACCGCGGTCGGCGGTCAGCGTGCATTCGGTTGTCCCATATCGGGAATCATAAGCCGCTCGCCGCCCAGACGTGCGGACTCGTGCGCCATCACGCCGGGAAGCGTGAACCGCGCCGCCTGCCAGGCGTTCACCGGCGGCAGGGTCTGATCGGTCACTGCACGCACGAAATCGTCGACGAGGAAGTGGTGGCTGCCCTCGTGCCCGTTGGGCAGCTTCTGCAGCTCGACCGGGATCCGGGCGCGCTCCTGCTCGTGGATCGCCGCGTATCCCGACACGAACGCGTCGCGCAGCGCCGGTGCGATTCTCGACAGGGCGGGATCGTCGGCGGATGCCGACGGGTCGGTGTCGATGAGATGCGAGATGTCCTCGAGGCCCTGGCGTGTCTGCCACACCGTGGTGCGGGCGAGCTGCTCGAACGACCCCTCCGTGCCGAACCAGCGGAAGCGCGACTCCCGCAGGTGGGTGGGGTAGCCCACTCTGCGGAACTCGTTGATGCGCATGGACCCGCCGCCCGCGACCTCGAACAGCGCGGTGGCGTTCGAGAAGTCGTTGTCGAACTGGCTGACGCCGCGTTCGAACACCCCGTCGCCGCGCTGGTCGGTCACGCCGATCGCCGACACCGCCACGGCGTGGGTGGGCCACGCGCCGAGCACGCCGCCGATCGAGTGCGTGGGGTACAGCAGCGGCGGGTAGCTGGCGGTGCTCTTCCACTCCGCGCCGCCCGAGTACTGGTATGCCTCGTAGAAGCCGAGGTCCATGTCGTGGATGTAGTCGCCTTCGCCGTAGAACAGCTGGCCGAACTCGCCGGAGGCGAGCTTCTGCCGGGCGTACACGGTGGCCGGGTTGTAGTAGCTCGTCTCGCCCATCATGTAGGTGAGGCCGGTCTCGCGCACGACGTCGATGATCGCGCCGATCTCGTCGACGGACACGGCCATGGGGACGGCGGAGTAGACGTGCTTGCCGGCGCGCAGCGCCTCGACCACGAGCGGACCGTGCATCCAGCGCTGCGTGAAGATCGCGATCGCGTCGATCGCGGGTGACGCGATCATCTCGGCGAAGCTGTCGAAGGTGCCGGCGAGGCCGGCGGATGCCACCAGCTCGGACGCACGCGATGGCACGACGTCCGTGACGTGCACGGCCGAGACACCGGGATGGTGATGGAAGAGGGTGGCGAACTGACCTGCGAACTGGCCCGCGCCGACGAGCCCTATGCTGAACGCCATATGTCGCAGTCTTCCATCGGCTGTCAACGGGTGTCAACAACGGGAAGGGGCCTCGGAACCGTGCCCCTCAGAACGGTTCCGAGACCCCTCGGTTCCCCAGTGATCTACGCGGGTAGAGTATCACGATTCGAGATGACCCGCACGCTTCTTCTTCGGAGGCCCGACACGGGACGGGTGGGAGGGCATCGCCGTGCTAGACTGACTCCTTGTCTGTGCACACTCCTGTGCGCAGTTCGTATCCCTCTTCCTCTTCTCGATCTCGGAACCCCGTCATGGGCCCTGATCGATCTCGGAACTCCGTCATGGGCCCCTGATCGATCTCGGAACTCCGTCATGGGGCCCTGAGCCTGTCGAAGGGCGGGATGCAGACAAGGGATCTTGGGTGGGGCCGTCCGGCCTCACGGTAATGAAGGAGTCACAACATGGCAGCAGTGTGCCAGGTGACCGGTGCTGTTCCCGGCTTCGGTCACAACATCTCGCACTCGCACCGCCGGACGAAGCGCCGCTTCGACCCGAACGTGCAGAAGAAGACGTACTACGTGCCGTCGCTCGGTCGTAAGGTCACCCTGAACGTGTCCGCCAAGGGCATCAAGGTGATCGACGCGCGCGGCATCGAGAAGGTCGTCGCGGACCTCCAGGCGAAGGGTGTGAAGCTCTAATGGCCAAGAAGGCTCAGGACGTTCGTCCGATCATCAAGCTCCGCTCGACGGCGGGCACCGGTTACACCTACGTGACCAAGAAGAACCGTCGCAACACCCCCGACCGCCTCGTGCTCAAGAAGTACGACCCGGTGGTCCGCAAGCACGTCGAATTCCGAGAGGAGCGTTGATCCATGGCTAAGAAGAGCAAGATCGCTCGCAACGAGCAGCGCAAGGTCATCGTCGAGCGCTACGCCGAGCGTCGCGCCGAGCTGAAGAAGACGCTCGTCGACCCGAACGCCACCGATGAGGCCCGCGAGGCCGCCCGCATCGGCCTGCAGAAGCTTCCGCGCAACGCGTCGCCCGTGCGCGTGCGCTCGCGTGACGCCATCGACGGCCGCCCCCGTGGCATGCTCACGAAGTTCGGCATCTCGCGTGTCCGCTTCCGTGACATGGCCCACCGTGGCGAGCTGCCCGGCATCACCAAGTCGAGCTGGTAAGCACCACATCGCAGAAGGGGCGAGGATCTTCGGATCCTCGCCCCTTCTGCATCCCTACTGGGTGTGCTGCTGTTCCACCTCCCTCTCCGGCCACCTGCCGAAACACAGGACTTCACCCGATTCGCAGGACGCATTCCTGCATCCGCTCCTGAGTTTCGCGAGAGATCCTGCATTCCGGATGCCCTGCACATTCCTGAGTTTCGAGGCTTCATCCCCATCTGCCGGGTGCGGCCCCGGCTTCGAACCCCCCGCCGGTGGAAGCTCTTCGGATGGACCTGTTCGAAGAGCTGCGTCGGCGCGGCGGGATCACCCGCACGCGCACCCTTCGTGACGCAGGAGTGACGGAGCACGCCATCCGCCGGGCGAAAGCGGACGGCGCCGTCATCAGGCCGCGCAATGGCTGGGTCGCGCTGCCGGATGCCGACTGGTTCGCGCTCGCGGTGGTGCGTCGGGGTCTCGTGATCAGCTGCGTCAGTCTCGCGGAGCGTCGGGGGCTCTGGGTTCCCGAGCGGCATCAACGGCACGTCGTGGCGTCGCCGCACTCGTCCCGGTTCTCGGTGCCCGAGCATGCTGTCGTCCATTGGGCAGAGCCGGTGATACCTCGGGAACCGGATGCCGTGGAAGACGATCTGCGCAACGCGCTGGTGCTCGTCGCGCGCTGCCAGCCGCTGGAGACCGCGTTGGTCATCTGGGAGTCGGCGCTCAACAAGGACCTCATCGACCGGGCATCCATGGCCAGACTCGACCTTCCCGCTGCCGCACGCCAGGTGCTCGACCGGGCTCGCCCCTTTGCCGATTCCGGCCTCGAGACGATCATCATCCACCGGCTGCAGTGGCTGCGGCTGCCGATGCTCGCTCAGGCGTGGCTGTACGGGCACCGCGTCGATCTGCTGATCGGGAAGCGCCTGGTCGTTCAGCTGGACGGTGCCACGCATGCGGGCCCGCAGCGAACGAGCGACATCGCCCATGACGCGCTGCTCGCGCTCCACGGCTTCCACGTGCTGCGGTTCAGCTATGAGCAGGTGATGGATCAATGGGAGCAGGTGCAGGCAGTGATCACCGAGGCCGTCGCCCAGGGTCTGCATCTCGCCGATCGATGACCGCGTGAATACCAGGAGTGCACGCGAAACGCAGGAGCGGGGGCAGGCATCCGCTCCTGGATTCCGGGAGAACTCCTGCGTTCCGCGTGCGGAGCCCGCGGCCCCACACGGCGGCCGCGCCGGCCGAATCTGTGACTGAAGTGACCAAAGTGACGCAACTTGCCGGGAAATAGCGCCAAAACCCGCGAAATGACGCGGAATCCCGTGCTGTGGTTGGTACATTCGAGGCGGTCGAACGACCGACGGGGGTCTCTCCCTCGAAATCAACACGATGCGACGGACCGTCGTCGCTGGAGGAGTGACATGGCTGACAAGTCCATCACCAAGACCGAGCTCGTCGCGAGCATCGCTTCCGCCACCGGCGAGAGCCAGGCCACCGTTTCGCGCGTGCTCGACTCGCTGTTCACCACCGTGTCGGACGCCGTTGCCAAGGGCAGCAAGGTCTCGATCCCGGGCTGGATCGCGTTCGAGCAGGTCGACACCGCTGCGCGCACCGGCCGCAACCCGCAGACCGGCGCCGAGATCAAGATCCCGGCCGGCAAGCGCGTCAAGGTCACCGCTGGCTCCAAGCTGAAGGCAGCCGTCAAGTAAGACCGCTCGCCGTACGTGAAGGCCGTCCCTCCGGGGGCGGCCTTCCGTCGTATCGGTCGTAGGCTGGAGGGGTGAATCCGTACCGTCTCGCTGGCCTGGCGATCCTCGTCGTCAGCGGGGTCGCGGGCCTCATCGCCGCCCTGATCGTCGGCGGCGGCGCGGTGCCCCCGAAGCTGCTCGACCCCGGTCCCATCGTCATGTGGGGGCTGCCGGCCGCGAAACTCGTCGCCAACCTCGGCGCCGCCGCGATGTTCGGTTCGCTCGTGCTGGCGCTGTTCGGCCTGCGCGCCGGGACGCGGCCGTTCGAGCTCGCGGTCGACACGGCATCCGTCGGCGCCGCCGTCTTCACCATCGGCTCGGGAATCACCGCCTTCCTCACCTTCATGGCCGCGTTCAACCCCAAGCTCAGCGCCGACCGCGGCTTCGGCGAGCAGTTCGGCCGCTACCTGCTCGAACTGCCGCTCGGTCAGGCGTGGCTGATCACCACGCTGATGGGTGCCGTGATCACGCTGCTGCTGTTCGGCTGGCGCAGCTGGACGGGCATCATGCTCACCGCGGTGCTCGCCGCGGCATCGTTCCTGCCGATGGCCACGCAGGGTCATTCTGGCGACGTCGCCGGGCACACCGTCGCTGTGAACGCGATCCTGATGCACACCATCGGGGCCGCCGTGTGGGTCGGCGGCGTGCTGCTGCTGGTGATCCTGCGCCACCTCGACGCCAAGGCCGCCAAAGCCGCCAAGGCGGGCAAGGCGAAGACCGCGAAGCCGGATGCCCGGATCGACCTGCCCGTACTCGTCGCACGCTACTCATCGCTGGCGATCGCCGCGTTCGTGGTCGTCGCGTTCTCGGGAGTCGCGCGCACGGTCGTCGCCCTGGGGGAGTGGGGCGAGCTGCTCTCGCCGTACGGCTTGATCGTCATCGGCAAGACCGTCGCCCTCCTCGGGCTCGGACTGTTCGGGGCGTGGTACCGCCGTCGGCTCATCCCGCACCTGGACGGACCCCGCGAGAAGCGCGCATTCTGGTCGCTGATCCTCGGCGAGCTCGCCCTGATGGGCATCGCCTCGGGCGCCGCCGCCGCGCTGGCCCGCACGCCCCCGCCGGTCGGCGAGCAGGCGCCCGCCGTGCAGACTCCGGCCGAGCGACTCACCCGCTCGCCGCTGCCGCCCGAGCTGACCATCGACCGCTGGTTCACGTCGTTGGATCTCGACGTGCTGTGGATCGCGGCCGTCGGCTTCGGCGTCTTCTTCTACATCGCGGGGATCATCCGGCTGCGCCGCCGGGGGGATGCCTGGCCGCCGCACCGCACGATCTTCTGGATGGTCGGACTGGCGCTGCTGCTGTGGGTCACCAGCGGTCCGGTCAACGAGTACCAGGACTACCTGTTCAGCGTGCACATGCTCGGCCACATGCTGCTCGGCATGGGCATCCCGGTGCTGATGGTGATGGGGGCGCCGGTGACGCTCGCCCTGCGCGCCGTCCGCAAGCGCGACGACGGCACCCGCGGCGGACGCGAGTGGATCCTGTGGGCCGTGCACTCGCCCTACTCGCGCTTCATCACCCACCCGTTCGTCGCCGCGGCGATCTTCGTGCTGTCGCTGTGGGCGTTCTACTTCACCGATCTGGTGCGCTGGGCGATGTACGACCACCTCGGGCACGAGTGGATGATCATCCACTTCCTCATCTCGGGCTACCTGTTCGTGCTGACGCTGATCGGCGTGGATCCGATCCCGTACCGCCTGCCGTACGCGGGCCGCCTGATCACGCTGATCGCGGTGATGGCCATGCACGCGTTCTTCGGCATGGCGATCATGATGCAGGAGGGCCTGTTCGTCGCAGACTGGTTCGGGTCGATGGGCCGCACGTGGGGACCGACGCCGATGGAGGACCAGTACATCGGCGGCGGCATCGCGTGGTCGGTGGGCGAGATCCCGACCCTCATCCTGGCGGTGACGCTCGCGGTCCAGTGGTCGAGATCGGATGCCAAGGTGCAGCGTCGCCGTGATCGGCACGCCGACCGCACCGGGGATGCCGAGCTGGAGGAGTACAACGCGCGCCTGGCGAGAATGGCCGAGCGCGACAGCGTGCGCTGAGGCGTCAGTCCTCGAGGGTCGGCTGATCGCCGTCGGGCGATCCGACCCGGATCGACACCGATCCGTCCGGGAGGACGGTCGCGGTGCCGTTCACCTGGAACGGCACGTCCTGCGAGACCTCGCGCACCGCGCCGTCGAAGAGCGACTGGATCTTCACCTCGATATGCGCCATGGCGTCGGTGGGCGGCAGCGCCCACCCGCCCCCGTCGGGCACGAGGCTGACGACGGGCTGGGTGGTGATCGACCACTTCGGCACGGTGTCGGGGGCGAGTCGGTTGTGCAGCTGCAGACCGAACGGGCAGCGGGTGGGCTGCAGCACCTCCTGCGTCGCGCAGTCGGTGAGGAACTGCTCGACCTGCTGCTGCACGACCTCGATGAACTTCTCGGTGGGCTGGGCTTGCACGTCCACCGGTGTGCGGGCGAGCGCCGTGTCGGCGAGCACGCTCACCCCAGGGGTCGACGAGATGGCGGTGTCGACGGTCACCGAGTACCTGCCGGGGGTGAACACCAGCAGATGGAGGGGGTCGAGGGGTGCGGCGCCCGCGCCGTCCACCGAGACCTGACGCCGGTCGATCGAGAATCCGTTCACGGCGAACACGTCGGCCCCGCGCACGGTGAGCTCGATCTCGGCCAGCGGGCTGGCGGTGAACCGCCAGTTCGGGGTGACACCCACCCAGCCGTCCTGCGCGACGGTGAAGGTCGACGTGCCGCGCACCCCGCCGGCGCGGTAGTCGACGACGATCTGGTGCACACCGTCCGTCGCGCCCTTCTCGGTGACCGTCACGTCGGTGAGCGGGGCAAGAGCGGCCCGCCGCAGCAGCGCTTCAGAGGCGGACGCGTCGATCCCGGCATCCTGCAGCACGGCGAGGTCGAGCGAGACGCCGGGCAGCTGCAGCGCCTCCGCGGCGCGACCGCTCGAGAGCAGGTCGACGTACCGCTGCACGAAGGCGGAGGGGCTGTAGAACGACTGGTACAGCGACATCCCGCCGGCGGCGAGGGCCGCGAGCAGCAGCACGCCGATGACGGCCAGCAGGGTGAGATCGGATCGCAGGCTGGAGCGTCTGCGCGGGCGCGCTCGCCCCGGTGACACCCGCCCCTGCATCATGGCGCAAGTCTAAGGAGTCGGCGCTGGGACGCAGCCGTGCGCACGCGGCGAAGACTTAACATAGGGGCGTGTCCGTCGCCCTCTCCGAAGAACAGCACGCCCTGTTCCGACTCATCGAGGACACCGACGAGCACGTCTTCATCACCGGTCGCGCCGGTACGGGAAAGTCGACCCTGCTGCAGCATTTCGCGTGGAACACGAAGAAGCAGATCGCGATCTGCGCGCCCACCGGCGTCGCCGCGCTGAACGTGGAGGGTCAGACGATCCACTCGCTGTTCCGGCTGCCGATCGGCCTCATCGCCGAGAGCGAGATCGAGCAGTCGGATGCCACCCGACGCATCCTCAACGCTATCGAGACGCTCGTCATCGACGAGATCTCGATGGTGAACGCCGATCTGATGGATGCCATCGACCGCTCTCTCCGGCAGGCGCGCGGCAAGAGAGGCATCCCGTTCGGCGGGGTGCAGATCGTCATGTTCGGCGACCCGTACCAGCTCGCGCCGGTGCCGCCGCGCGGCGACGAGCTGCGCTACATCCAAGACCACTACCGCTCGTTCTGGTTCTTCGACGCCAAGGTGTGGACGGGTGGGCGCCCTTCGGCAGGCTCAGGGACCCAATTTGAAGAGGTGATGATGGACATCGGCACCTACGGCGCGACGCTGCACGTGCACGAGCTGGTGCACATCCACCGCCAGTCCGACGACGGGTTCAAGGCGATGCTCAACGCCGTGCGGTACGGACGCGTCACCGCCGACATCGCCGGGGTGCTGAACGAGAAGGGCGCACGCACACCGCCCGAACCCGAGCCGGGGGAGGTGCCGATCATCACGCTCGCGACGCGCAACGACATCGTGAACAACATCAACCGACGCCATCTCGCCGCCCTCCCCGGCCGTGAGCAGACCGCGCACGCCGAGGTCTCGGGCGACTTCGGCCGCGGTGAGGCGAACTACCCCGCCGACGCCGAGCTGAAGCTCAAGGTGGGCGCGCAGGTGATGTTCCTGCGCAACGACATCGCGATGCAGGGCGAGCCCCCGCGGTGGGTGAACGGGTCGATCGGCACGGTCACGCGCATCCTCGGAGACACGGTTCGCGTCGATGTCGACGGCGACGAGTTCGATGTCGAGCCGGCGGTGTGGGAGAGGTTCCGCTACGCGTACAACCCCGGCACGAAGACCTTGACCCGCGAGGTCGCCGCGGAGTTCACGCAGTTCCCGCTGCGCCTGGCGTGGGCGGTCACGATCCACAAGTCGCAGGGCAAGACCTACGACCGCGCGGTCGTCGATCTCGGTTCGGGTGCTTTCGCGCCCGGTCAGACGTACGTCGCGCTGTCACGGCTCACGTCGCTCGACGGGCTGTACCTCTCGCGTCCGCTGCGGCCGAGTGACATCCGCGTCGACGAGGACGTGCGCCGCTTCATGCGCGAGGCGTGGGAGGCCCGCCAGGCGGAGAAGGCCGAGAAAGCGGAGAAGGCCGAAAAGGCCGAGAGCGCGACTGATCGGAGGACGCAGAAACCGGATGCCGTCACGGGCAGCCTCTCAGCCTCGTCACCCTAGACTCGGAGAGTCCATCCCGGGGGAGTGTCCTATGCATCTTCGTTCGTCGCGCCGTGTGCGCGCAGCCGTGGGCGGCGCGCTCGCCCTGGCTCTCGCACTGACCGGCTGCACCGCGTCGGATTCCGAGTTCAGCTACACGCCCCCGAAGCAGGTCGACGCGAAGCTGCCCGACGACGTGGCCGGCCAGCTGCAGGCGGCCGTCGAGCAGGCCATCGTCGCGAGCGGCTCGTCGGGCGCGATCGTCGGCGTCTGGGTGCCTTGGAGCGGGCAGTGGGTCACCGGCCTCGGCACGCAGGGCCCGGGCGGTGCCGAGGTCACCCCCGAGATGTCGTTCCGCGTCGCGGACGTGACGCGGCTGATGACCTGCGATGTGCTCTACGGCATGGCCGACGACGGCACGGTCGAGCTCGACGCACCCGTGCCCAAGTACGTCTCGGGCGTCGCCGACCTCTCCGACATCACCCTGCTCGATCTGTGCAACGGCACGAGCGGCGTCGGCTCCTCGGAAGACGTGGTCAAGCCGTACTGGCTCAACACCCCAGGGCGCGAATGGGCACCCATGCAGCTGGCGAGCTTCGGGCTGGGCACCGCCCGCACGCCCGCGCACACCGAGTACCGGGAGTCGGATGCCGGGTACCTCATGCTGGGTATGGCGCTGGAGCGCATCTCCGGCCGCAGCGCTTCCGAGCTGATCGCGAAGTACGTGACCGGACCGCTCGAGCTGCCGTCCACCTCGCTTCCGCCGCGCGAGTCGGCGGCGCCCGCACCGGCGCCCGCGCTCAAGGGCACGTATCTGCCCGCAGCCGAAGGCGGCGGCTACGACTGCGCCGCACCCGTCGACATCACCGAGAGCTCGTCGAGCATCGGCTTTACCGACTCGGGCGTCGTGTCGACCATCACCGACCTCGGGCGCTACGCCCAGGCCGAGGCGCGCCAGGCGCTGCGCGAGAAGAACGCCGAGCCCGCGCGCTTCGGCGCACCCCTCCCGGTCAGCGCCGACGCGCCGAGCTGGTACCAGGCCACGGGCGGCGGCTACCTCGTGGGATCGATGATCGGACAGCACGGCTGGGTGCCCGGCTACGCGACGGCGGCCTACTCCGACCCCGCCACCGGCTTCACCGTGGCGGTCACGCTCAACGGGTCGTCGGCCGGCGGCTCGATGGCCGCGTACCTCGCCTGGGAGCTCGCGGCGATCGCGTCGAAGGCACCCGCGGCCGAGGGGCAGAGCGCTCCCGAGTTCGGCCTGCCGTTCACGGCCGAGCAGTACGCGCAGAGCATCGCCGATTCGGCCATCTGCGCGCCGCCGGCAGCGGAGTGACCCCGTGAAAGGAGGGGAAGGTGCGCTCGTCTGGTAGGTCTCGGCTCCTCCGCGGCTTCGCGGGCGCCTCGATCTCGACCTTCGTCGCCCTTGCCTCTCACGTCGGGGTGGGCGGTCAGATGCCCGGGATGCTCGGCATCGCCGTTCCGTGGCTGCTGTCGTTCATGGTGTGCACGCTGCTCTCGGGCATCCGCCTCTCGGCCATCCGGCTGACGTTCTCGGTGATGGTGTCGCAGGCGCTGTTCCACGTGCTGTTCGTGCTCGGCGCGATCACGCCGCGCGGCGGGATCGCGCCGCACGTCCACGGACAGCTCACGCTCCCGGCCGGCAGCCCCGTGCTCGTCCCCGACGACGCGGGCATGTGGGTCGCGCACGGCGTCGCCGCCATGATCACCGTGCTCGCCCTGCATCGCGGTGAGCGTCTGATCCAGACGCTCACCGCCCTGGCATCCGCGGTCGTCGGCTGGCTGACCCGCGCCGTCGCCATCGCGCCGGCCCTTCCCGCCATCCCCACCCGGCCGCGCTGGGTGGCGCTCACGGCGCCGCGTCGCACCGACCCGCAGCTGGGACCGCTGCGCCGACGCGGCCCGCCTCTTCGCGTCGTCTGATCCATCGCCGCCGTCAGGCTGCGCCGGGCGCTCGCGCGCCTTTCCAGATGACTCGCCGCTTTCGCGGCATCCAGAAAGAGGTCTCCCATGTTCCGCATCCGCACCACCCTCGCCGCGCTCGCCGTGGCGACCGTCGCCACGCTCGCCGTCGCGGCGCCCGCCTCGGCTCACGACACGATCGTCTCGAGCACGCCGGCAGCCGATTCGCAGCTCACCACCGCGCCGACCGAGGTCGTGCTCACCTTCTCGAACGCCCTGCTCTCGCTCGACGAGAACAGCGGCACCGCCCTGACCGTCGTCGACGAGACGGGCAAGGACTGGGTCGCCGGGTCACCCACGGTCGCCGCCGACACGGTCACGGTTCCGCTGGCCGAGGGGATGCCCGGTGGCGCCTACACGGTCACCTGGCAGGTCGTCTCGAGTGACGGCCACCCGACGTCGGGGGAGTACGCGTTCTCGCTGACCGGGTCCGAGGCCTCCGTGACGCCCACCCCGACCGAGACGGCGGCGGCAGAGCCGACCGAGCAGCCCTCCGATGCGGCGCAGCCGGACGAGCAGTCCGATTCGATGCCGTGGCCGCTGCTGATCGGACTCGGTGTCGTGCTCGTCGCCGGGATCGTGACGGCCATCGTGATCGCCGGGCGCCGCAAGCGCTGACCTCGATCGGATCGAACGGGCCCCGTCGTGCATCGGCGGGGCCCGTTGGCGGTGATACGTTCGGCGACAGCGCGCATCCGG
The DNA here is from genome assembly GCF_053645675.1 of Microbacterium sp. NPDC055312. Taxonomy (NCBI): domain Bacteria; kingdom Bacillati; phylum Actinomycetota; class Actinomycetes; order Micrococcales; family Microbacteriaceae; genus Microbacterium; species Microbacterium sp. NPDC055312. Next base: position 245,985 of record NZ_JBSHMU010000002.1, read on the forward strand.
CGCGTTCGGGAGGCATGGCATGGCGATCGTCGACAACGGCATCTACGTGGACGGCGCGCGCACGGCTAATCCCGAGAGCATCGACGAGACGTTCGAGCTGATGCGCGAGCGCGGCGGCATGGGCTGGATCGGCCTGTACCGACCGGACGCCGACGAGCTGCAGGCGGTGGCCGCTGAGTTCCGGCTGCACGAGCTCGCCGTCGAAGACGCCCTGCGCGGGCATCAGCGACCCAAGCTCGAGCACTACGAGGATCACCTCTTCGTCGTGCTGCGACCCGCCCGCTACCTCGACGCCGAGGAGGAGGTGGAGTTCGGCGAGGTGCACGTGTTCGTCGGACGCGACTTCGTCGTCACCGTGCGCCACGCCGAAGAACCCGACCTCGGGCGCGTGCGCCGCCGCCTCGAGAGCGAGCCCGCACTGCTCGCCCACGGACCGGAGGCCGTGCTGTACGCGATCCTCGACGAGGTGGTCGACAGATACGCACCGGTGCTCGCCGGTCTCGAGAACGACATCGATGAGATCGAGAACCAGCTGTTCGTCGACGACGTCGACGCGACGCAGCGCATCTACGAGCTCTCCCGCGAAGTGCTCGATTTCCAGCGCGCCGCGCAGCCCCTGACCGACATGGTCGGCGGGCTGCTGCACGAGGGCGAGAGGCGGGGAGCGGATGCCGAGCTGCAGCGCCGCCTGAGAGACGTGCACGACCACGCCATCCGGGTCGCCGACCGGGCCGCCACCTTCCGTGCGGTGCTCGAGAACGCGCTGACCGTCGAGTCGACGATCGTCGCACGCCGGCAGAACGAGGAGATGCGGCGGATGACCGAGGAGAGCATCCGGCAAGGCGACCAGATGAAGCGCATCTCGGCCTGGGCGGCAATCCTGTTCGCGCCGACCCTGATCGGATCGATCTACGGGATGAACTTCCACGTCATGCCCGAACTGCACTGGGCCTTCGGGTACCCGCTCTCCATCGCGGCGATGGTCGCGCTGGGTGGCGGCCTCTACCTCGCCTTCAAGCGCAAGGGCTGGCTGTAGCGACGTGTGACGCCGCGCGGCGCGGGCAGCACCGGATGCCGGGGAGCACACCAGAATGGATGCATGAGCCTCGCCGACCTCGCCCCGCACCCGTACGACGCGATCACCGCCGCCGACCTGCGGCGGGTCGGCAGCGTGAAGTGGACGCGCTTCCCCGACACGATCGGCACATTCGTCGCCGAGATGGACTTCGGTGTGGCGCCGGCGATCTCGGATGCCGTCGCCGACGCCATGCGGACCGGGCTCACGGGCTACCTGCCCCTGTCGGCCGCCCACGCCCTGCAGCAGGCGGTGGCGGACTGGCACGCCGACCGGTACGGCTGGACCGTGCCGAACGGCGACGTGCGGTTGATCGCCGACGTGATCGTCGCATACGAGTTTGCGATCACCACGTACACGAAGGCGGGCGCCGCGGTGATCGTCCCGACGCCGGCCTACATGCCGTTCCTCGACGTGCCGCTGCGGCACGGACGCCGCGTGATCGAGGTGCCCAGCCGCGAGGTCGACGGGCGCTGGACGATGGACCTCGAGGCTGTCGCGGCGGCGTTCGCCGAGGGCGGCGAGCTGCTCGTGCTGTGCAACCCGCACAACCCGCTGGGAACCGTCGCGACTCGGGAGGAGCTGCTCGCGATCGCGCAGACCGTGTCGGATGCCGGCGGCAGGGTGTTCTCCGACGAGATCCATGCTCCGCTGGTCTACGCGCCCGCCCGGCACATCCCGTACGCGTCGGTGTCGGATGCCGCGGCCGCGCACACGCTGACCGCGACCTCGGCGTCGAAGGCGTGGAACCTCGCCGGCTTCAAGTGCGCGCAGCTGATCCTGACGAACGACGAGACCCGCCGGGCGTGGGATGACGACGGCGGCTGGGCCGGCCACGGCACCGCGACGATCGGAGTGATCGCCCAGCTCGCCGCCTACACCGGCGGCGCGGACTGGCTGGCCGAGGTGACGGAGTACCTCGACGGCAACCGGCGGCTGCTGGCCGAGCTGGTGGCCGAGCACCTTCCCGGTGTGCGGGTCACCGTGCCGGAGGGCACGTACATCGCCCTGCTCGACTTCCGCGGCACGCGGCTGGCATCCGATCTCGGCGCGGACGCCGACCTCGGGGCGTGGTTCCGCGAGAATGCCGGGGTCGCGATGACCGACGGCGCGCTGTGCGGTCGCGCCGCGATCGGATGCACGCGGTTCGTGTTCGCCACTCCGCGCCCGATCATCCGCGACGCCGTGCTGCGGATCGCCGACGCGCTGAAGGGCTGACGCCCCGCCCTGTCGGTGTCAGCCGCCGACGGTGCGGCTGGCCTGGTCGACCGCTTCCGTGAGCCTGCGAAGGAAATGGACGACGGCCGCCTGCTCGTGCGGCGTGAGGTCCGACGCGATCTCCTCAGTCGCCTGCTGGAAGGCCACAACGGGGGCGCCCACCGTCTGCTCTGCGTGCTCGGTCGCGGTGATCACGAGGCTGCGCCGGTCGGAGGGGTGCCGCACGCGCTCGATGGCTCCCGCTCGTTCGAGGCGGTCCAGCAGCGCGGTCATCGACGCGGAGGTGACACCGAGGTGCTTCGACAGCGTGGTCGGGGTGACGGTGTGGCTGTTTCCGGCAGCCGTCAGAAGGAACTGGATGATGCGGATCTCGTTGTCGGACATCGACGACGCCTGGCGTGCACGTGCATGCATCGCGCTGTCGGCCTCTTGGTAGCGCCGAAGGGCGTCGATGATCTCGGTTGATGCGTCGATCTGAACGCTCATGACCACCTCCTGACGACGAGTATAACAAACCATGAAGTGTGGCAGATATGTAGTTTGACAAACTAGTTTTGACCTGAGTAAGTTTTCTCACATCGGATCCCCCCGACCTGAGGAGTTGAAATGGGCACGCTGCACTACGGAGCCACCGGCGAAGCGATCGAGATGCCGGATCGGATCCTCGCTCACCTGAAGGTTCTCGTCTCGACCAAGCTGCGTCGCAATGAGAGCTTCTCGCTTTCGTGGGATCGCCTCGTCGACGGAGCCGTCGAGCGCTCCACGATCTGGCTGCACTGCTCGATCCCGCTGCAGTTCAAGATGGACGCCGAGGCTGCCAAGCAGCTCGACCGCGGCTATCTTCAGCAGCTCGCCGACCAGGCGAACTCGTCGGCAGGCGTCGTCATCGACCTCAGCGACCAGGTCGCCGAGCGCGAGATCTCCGAGCTCGACATCCGCACTCCCGCACTGGCGCGTGTCGCATGACCATCGCAGAGCACCCCGCCGGGCGGCTGTACAACCCCGCAGCAGCCGCTCCCGCCGAGCAGGTCTCGCCGCCGGCCACGATCGTGCCGCGCGCGGTGACGTGGAGCAAGGTCGACACCGGCTTCTACGTCGCCTCGAAGGCCGGTGAGTACGTCGGCTCGATCGACACCACGCCCGACGGCCACTTCGTGGCATTCGACGCGACGAGCGCCCCGATCGGGCGCTACGCCGAACTCTCCGCAGCGAAAGCCGCCGTGCTGTCGTGGAAGCCCCAGCGTGAGCGCATGCGCGACCGTCGCCTAGGCCGGATCGTGCACCCGATCGCCGCGTCGGCCGGGCTGGTGGCCGGCGTGACCGCCGCATTCGGCGCGCTGCTCACGGCCTTCCCCGCGTGACGGGCGGCCGTGGGTCGGGCGCTGAGCTCAGTGCGCGAGAACGATCGCGTCGGTCTTCGCCTGCAGGAACGAGCGCAGCTCTGCCAGAGCGGTGACGTCTTCCGCCAGCTGGCGAAGAGCGGCGTCATCGAGATCGAGCGTCTCGTTGCGCCCTTCGAACGTGACCACCCAGGTAGGCAGCCCCTGACGGATCTCCGGGTGCAGGAACGTGATCGTGCTGGCGGAGCGCAGAGTGACGACCACGATCCCCGAGTTCGGGCCCGCTTCGAAGTTCTTGTCGAGCACCGCGATGCCCAGCGAGTCCGCGCTGTGCGACTGGACGTACTCGTTGACCCAGCTCTCCACTGCGGTTCGGTCGCGGTATGGCATTCAGGCACCTGCATTCGTTCAGAGGGAGCGCAGACACGCTCCCTCTGAACGGTAGTCGACTGCACTGAGCGAAAGGCTGAACGCGGCGCACCTGTACATTACGCGCATCGTTGCTTCGCCTGGCGTCAAGGGTCGAGCGGTGAAGTCACGCTGTCGCGGGTTCCCGGCGCGCCAGTCGCAGCCACGTCTCGATGACCGTGTCCGGATTCAGTGAGACCGATTCGATGCCCTGCCCGACCAGCCACTCCGCGAGCTCGGGGTGATCGCTCGGCCCCTGGCCGCAGATCCCGACGTACTTGCCGTGACGACGGCACGCCTCGATCGCCATCGACAGCAGCTTCAGCACCGCGGGATCGCGCTCGTCGAAGGTGTCGGCGACGAGCGCGCTGTCGCGGTCGAGGCCGAGGGTGAGCTGGGTCATGTCGTTCGAGCCGATCGAGAAGCCGTCGAAGTGCTCGAGGTACTCGTCGGCGAGCAGCGCATTGGTGGGCACCTCGCACATCATCACGACCTTCAGATCGTTCTCTCCGCGACGCAGGCCGTTCTCGGCGAGCAGCTCGACGACGGCCTGCCCCTCGGCGACGGTCCGCACGAACGGCACCATCACCTGCACGTTGGTGAAGCCCATCTCGTCGCGCACGAACCTCAGCGCTTCGCACTCCATCTCGAAGCACTCGCGGAACTCGGGTGATACGTACCGAGAGGCGCCCCGGTACCCGATCATCGGATTCTCCTCGTGCGGCTCGTAGCGCTCGCCGCCGAGGAGGTTCGCGTACTCGTTCGACTTGAAGTCGCTCATCCGCACGATCACCGGTTCGGGGGCGAAGGCCGCGGCGAGCATCGAGACGCCCTCCGCGACGCGCTGCACGAAGTAGTCGCGCGGCGACGGGTAGGCGGCGATCCGGGCATCCACCTGGCGGCGCAGGTCGTCTGGCAGAGCGTCGTGCTCGAGCAGGGCGCGCGGGTGGATGCCGATCTGCCGGTTGATGATGAACTCCAGCCGCGCGAGGCCGACACCGCGGTGCGGCAGGCGGGAGAACGAGAACGCCTGGTCGGGCGTGCCGACGTTCATCATGATCTTGACGGGCGGCTCCGGCATGTGCTCGAGCGCCGTCTCCTCTTCGGCGAACGCCAGGATGCCGTCGTAGACGACGCCGGTGTCTCCCTGGGCGCACGAGACCGTGACCGGCTGGCCGTCGGTCAGCACGCGCGTCGCGTCACCGGTGCCGACAACGGCGGGGATGCCGAGCTCGCGGGCGATGATCGCGGCGTGGCAGGTGCGACCTCCGCGGTTGGTGACGATCGCGGACGCGCGCTTCATGATCGGCTCCCAGTCGGGGTCGGTCATGTCTGCCACGAGCACGTCGCCGGTCTGGAACTCGCTCATCTGCGTGGCATCCCGCAGCACCCGCACCGGACCTGCGCCGATGCGCTGCCCGATCGCGCGGCCCTCGACGGCGACCGGGCCCGTCTCCTGCAGCCGGAAACGGCGCATGACGGTGGACGACGCCCGCGACACGACGGTCTCGGGGCGCGCCTGCAGGATGTACAGCTGCCCGTCGATGCCGTCCTTGCCCCACTCGATGTCCATCGGGCGGCCGTAGTGCGCCTCGATCACGAGCGCGTGCTCGGCGAGCTCGGTGAGTTCGGCGTCGGTGATCGAGAACAGCGGGCGCTCTTCAGCCGGCACGTCGACGAAGGCGGTGCTGGCGCCCGCCTCCTTGCTGTCGGTGTAGCGCATGGCGATCGCTTTCTCGCCGACCGAGCGCTTCAGGATCGCGGGGCGGCCGGCGCGCAGCGCCGTCTTCGACACGTAGAACTCGTCGGGGTTCACGGCGCCCTGCACGACGGCCTCGCCGAGACCGTACGAGCTGGTGACGAACACGGCCTCGGCGAACCCCGACTCGGTGTCGACCGTGAACATCACGCCCGACGCCCCGATATCCGAGCGCACCATGCGCTGCACGCCCGCCGAGAGGGCGACCTCGTCGTGGTCGAAGCCGTGGTGCACGCGGTAAGCGATCGCCCGGTCGTTGTACAGCGAGGCGTACACGCTGCGGATCGCGGTCAGCACGTTCTCGACTCCGCCGATGTTGAGGAAGGTCTCCTGCTGGCCGGCGAATGAGGCATCCGGAAGGTCCTCCGCCGTCGCAGACGAGCGGACCGCCCAGGTGACGCCGTCGGGATCGGCGTCCTGCGCCACGAGCTGGTCGTAGGCGTCGCGGATGTCGCGCTCGAGATCCTCGGGCAGCGGATGCTCGACGATCCACCCTCGGATCTGCGTGCCGACCAGCGCGAGACGGGTCACGTCGTCGGTGTCGAGCCCGGCGATCGCGTCGCGGATGCGCTCGCGCAGCCCGTCATGGGCGAGGAAGCGCCGGTAGGCATCCGCTGTCGTGGCGAAGCCGCCGGGAACACGCACGCCGAGCTCGGCGAGATTCGAGATCATCTCCCCGAGGGAGGCGTTCTTGCCGCCGACCTGGGGAAGGTCGGTCATTCCGATCTGATCGAACCAGAGGATGTCGGTCACGAGTAGCTCTTTCGTCTGAGGGGTGGTCAGCGGCGAAGGCCGAGGGTGTGCAGGATCACTGCGGACATCTCCTCGACGCTCTTGGTCGAGGAGTTGAGGAACGGGATGCCGTTGCGGGCGTAGAGCCTCTCGGCGCGGCGCAGCTCGGTGGTGCACTGCGCGAGGCTCGAGTAGCGCGAGTCGGGGCGACGCTCGTGCCGCACCTGGCTGAGGCGAAGCGGGGTCGTGGTGAGGCCGAAGCAGCGGGCGGCGTAGCTCCTCACCAGCGGCGGCAGCTCGTCGGTGGGGAAGTCGTCGTCGGTGAGCGGATAGTTCGCGACCAGCAGGCCGTACTGCAGGGCGAGGTACATCGTCGTCGGCGTCTTGCCGCAGCGGCTCGGGGCGACGATGATCACGTCGGCCAGGTCGAGGGCGCGACTGCTCTGGCCGTCGTCGTGCTCGATCGCGTATTCGACGGCGCGCATGCGGGCGAAGTACTCGGTCGCGTCTCCCAGGGTGTGGAACTGGCCGAGCTGCTCGGACGGCGGGGTGCCCAGGGCCTCGGCGAGCTCGCTGAGATGGCCGCTGAGCAGGTCGATGTGCGTCGCGGGCACGTCGGTGAGCACGGTGCGCACAGCGAGGTTCTTCGCCGTGGTGAACACGAGCGGCTCGAGACCGTTCGCGGCATCCTGCGCGATCTGGCCGGCGACGGTCGTGGCGGTGTCGACCGAGTCGACGAACGGCACGGTGTGCTTGACGAACACCATGCCGGGGAAGTTCGCCAGCAGGGCGTTGCCGAGCGTCTCGGCCGTGATGCCGGTGCTGTCCGACACGAAGTAGGCGGCGCGCACCGTGCGCGTCGTCGTGTCTGCGGCGGTCGTCTCGGCCATGAAGCGACTCTATGCGGAGGAACGGGCGAACCTTCGCGGGTTTCGGGGGAAAAGATCTAGGGAATTTATGTTGAAGCGCAAGAGTGTGGGCCTCCCTCGGTTTCGTCCGGTGCTCTCGCTAGAGTGCCGACATGAGCGAGTACAGCGCGGAAGACCTGAGCGGCCTCGACGAGGCGCTCATCGAGCGGCTACACGACGGCACCGCGACTCGAGCCGACGAGATCGCGAAGCTTCAGCATCTGCGACGCCTCGCGCTGGAGCGAGACGACGCGGATCGCATCGAGGAACTCGACATGCGATTGAGTGTGCTGCGCGTCGGCGAGTAGCGCGTCCCGGCCGGTTGCCCGGAAGGTTGCTCGGCCTTCTGCTCAGCGGAGCGCGGCGATCGCGTCGCGCAGGATGCCGCCGGTGCGCTGCAGCGCATCGGCTGCCGATTCGGCCGTCGCCCCCGTGGCCAGCATGAGCAGCGCCAGCTTGACCGATCCGCCTGCCGCGTCGAGTGCCGCCACGGCCTCGTCGACGTCGACGCCGGCGAGCTGCGAGACCGTGCGGATCGAGCGGGCGCGCAGCTTCTCGTTGGTCGCGAGCAGGTCGACCATGACGCCCCGGTAGGTCTTGCCGAGCTTGATCATCGAGAGCGTGCTGAGCATGTTGACCACGAGCTTCTGCGCCGTGCCGGCCTTCAGGCGCGTGGATCCCGAGACGAACTCCGGCCCGGTGACGACCTCGATCGCGATCTCGGCCGCCGCGCCGATCGCCGAACCGGCGTTCGAGGCGATCGCGACGGTGAGCGCCCCCAGGTTCCGCGCGAAGGTCAGGCCGCCGACGACGTAGGGTGTGCGACCGGATGCCGAGATGCCGACGACCGTGTCGTCGGCCGTGAGCCCGAGCTGGCGCAGCGACGCCTCTGCGGCCTGATCGTCGTCTTCGGCGTTCTCCACGGCCGAGCGGATGGCCGTCTCCCCTCCCGCGATGAGTCCGACGACCATCGACGGGTCGGTGCCGAAGGTGGGCGGGCATTCGCTGGCGTCGAGCACGCCGACGCGCCCCGCGGTTCCCGCGCCGATGTAGATGAGTCGTCCGCCTCGCCGGAAGCGATCGACGATGCCGTCGACGGCTGCGGCGATCTCGGTAGTCTTCGCGGCGACCGCCTCGGACACCCGCCGATCCTCGGCGTTCATGCTGCGCACCAGCTCTTCGGTGCCGAGCATGTCGAGGTCGCCGCGTTCGGGCGTCGAGGCCTCGGTGTCGAGGCTCGAGAGCACTCCGAGCAGGGCGGAGAGGGAGCTGTCGTCAGTCGGCACGGTGCACGAACCTTTCGTGGGGGAGGTCGCGGCGGGTCATCATGAGCTGAGCGCCGGTCAGGGCATCCCCGACGGTCGGGGCGACGCGTCGCCCGCCGTTCGAGAGGGAGTCTTCGAGTCTCGCGCGGAACCAGAGGTGCTCGGTGAGCCCGCCGTGCAGCGCCACCTCGCGCGCCGAGGCGGAGGCGGCGAAGGCGGATGCCGTGAGCAGCCGGACGGCTTCGGTAGCGATCTCGAGGGCGACGGAGTCACCGTGCTCGGCGCAGTCGAGCACCAGCGGCGCCAGGGTGCCGAGCGCTCGCGCGAGCGGCTCCCGGGTGAGCGTCCACGACAGCGCATCGGGGGCGGGGGAGATGTGGGCGGCGACGGCCTGCTGCAGGGTGGTCGCAGGTCCCAGTCCGACAGCGGCGCGCTGCACCGCGCGGACCGCTTCGCGCCCGAGCCACGATCCGCTGCCGAAGTCGCCGATGTCGGGGCCCCACCCGTCGACGAGGCGGATGCCGTCGGCATCCACACCGAGGGCGACGGCACCCGTCCCCGCGATCAGCAGCACGCCCGGATCGCCGCCGAGCGCGCCGATGTGCGCCGTGACGACGTCGGATGCGACGGCGACCTGCCCTCCGGTCTCTGCGGCGAGCGTCACGGCCAGCTCGAGCGCGGCGGTCGGGGCCGTCCACGCGCCGGCCGCACCGACACCGAGGGCGCGCGGCATCGGCCCGGGTTCGAGCAGTGCGAGGATCGCGGCAGCGGCCGACTCGACTCCGCCCGGAGCGGCGAGGCCCGGGGTTCCGTCACCGGTGCGAGTGACCTGGTGAGAATCGCCGCTGATCAGAAGACGGCATCGGGTCTTGCCCAGGTCGATCGCTGCGATCGCGTCCGCCGTGCTCATCTTTCCCCTCGGCCCGTGGCTCACTCAGAAAGACTCTACAGATGGAGGGGCTGACGGGAATCGAACCCGCGCTGTCTGCTTGGGAAGCAGAAGTTCTGCCATTGAACTACAGCCCCGCACGCCTTGCGGCGCGTCTGCCATCATAGCGGGCGTCTCGGGATGGCCGGACATCCGAGCGCCGGATCACCGGAGAACCCGCGGGCCATCCGCTCGCTACCCGCGGGCGGGCAGCATCAGCGAGAACGTCGTCGTGGAGGATCCGTCGAGCAGCAGATGCCCGCCCAGGCTCTCGGCGAGTTCGACCGAGAGGGCCAGGCCGATCCCCTCGCCGGCACTGTCGCTGCGCCGATGCGCTCGCCGCTGGAAGATCGAGTTGCCGCGCGGGCGTCTGCCCTCATCCCCGACCTGCACGGTGACGTACTCGGCTCGCCGCTCCGCGTCGATCGTGATGTCGCCGCGACCGTGCCGGAGCGCGTTGTGCAGCAGCACGTCGATGATCTGCGACGCCACAGCCGGGGCCTCGCCGAGGCCGTCGGGCATCCGCGCCACGCGGATGGCGCGCCCGGCGGCATCCGCCTGCGCCTGCCAGCGCGCGGCCGACTCGTGCAGCGACTCGGCGAGCGGCTCGAAGGTGGTCGCTCCTGGTGTGTCGCCCCGGGCGAGCGCGAGAAGCTGCGCGATGGCATCCGACAGCCGGTCGATCTCACGCACCGCGTGGTCGAGCTGATCGCGCACGACGGGCGGAGTCTCGGGCCACAGCGACAGATCCTCGAGCTCGAGGCGCAGCGCGGTGATCGGGGTGCGCAGCTGATGCGAGGCGTTCGAGGCGAACTCGTGCTCGCGGCGCAGCCGGTCTTCGAGGGCCTGCGCGCTCTCGCGCAGGGCGGCGTCGATCGCGCGCGCCTCCGGCACGCCGAGGCTCTGCTTCGGCGGCCGCAGGTTTCCTCTGCCGATCTCGCGCACGGTGTCGAGCAGCCGCAGGAACGGTCGCGACAGCGAACGGGCGAGCTGGATCGCGGCGACGGTCGCGACGATCAGCAGGCCCACGCCGATCATGATGACCGGTGTCACGGCCTTCGAGACGCGTTCGTTCACGATCTCGCCCGACCGCGTGAAGGTGACCGTGCCGCCGCCGCGAACAACGGATGTGCCGGTGATGTCGTCGGGTTCGGCGTCGGCGCCGGTGGTCACGGTGGTGCCGTCGGGAGCGGTGTACGCCACCCTCTCCCCGTAGATGATCATTCCGGCCAGCAGCTTCTCGTCGACGGCGGCGGCGTCGCCTCCAGCGTCGATCACGGTGCCCACCATGCTCGCCATGCGCTTCGCGTACTGCTGCTCAGAGGCGTGCACGAGGTCGGCGACCATCAGCACCCGCGGCACGCCGTACAGCGCGATGATGGCGACGGCGAGAGTGAGGAAGGCGACGATGAGTCGTCTATGCATCGAGCGCGCCCTCGTCGAGGCGGAAGCCCACGCCGCGCAGGGTGGTGATGCGCACGTCGGCGCCCGACGCGTCCAGCTTCTGGCGCAGGCGGGCGACGGTGACGTCGAGGGTCTTGGTGGAGCCGAACCAGTTCGCGTCCCACACCTCGTCCATCAGCCGCTCGCGCGTCACCACGGTGCCGCGCTGCATGTCGAGCTGGGCCAGCAGATCGAACTCCTTGGTGCTCAACGGCAGCTCGCGGTCGCCGGCGAGCGCCCGACGGGCGGCGACATCGATGACGAGTGCGGCGGGAGAGGCGGATGCCGCGGCCGCGCGCTCCGCGGAGGGCGGCGCCGCAGCGGCAGGGCTGCGTCGCAGCAGGGCGCGCAGCCGCGCCAGCAGCTCGGCCAGAGCGAAGGGCTTGGCGATGTAGTCGTCGGCACCGACGTCGAGGCCGACGACGCGGTCGAGTTCGCCGTCGCGCGCGGTGAGGATGACGATCCCGCCCGCGAAGTCCTGCTCGCGCAGTCGGCGGCACACGTCGAGCCCGTCCATGTCGGGCAGGCCGAGGTCGAGCACGACCAGATCGATGTCTGCTCCCGTACGGGCGAGCGCGGATGCGCCGTCGGCGACGCGCTCGACGTCGTACCCCTCGCGGTCGAGGGTGCGCAGCAGCGGCACCGCGATGCCGTCATCGTCTTCCACCACGAGGATGTGTCGTCCCACATGCTCGAGGCTATCAACGTCATCGAGAGGCTCTTCAGGACGGTCGGGCGTTGTCATCAGAAGTCCTTGTCGAGAGGGCCGCTCTCGGTGACCGGGGTCGCCGCGCAGCGCTGGCCGACGAGGTCGGTCGCGTTGGCGGAGGGGGTCCAGATCATCGCGGCGGTCGTGGTGACCGTCCGCACCGAGCCCGAGGTCAGGCCGCCGAGGGCGACGCGGACGACGGTGGCGGGCACGCCGTTGATGGTCTCGGTGGTTGCGGTCATGGTGGCCGAGAACTGTGCCGTCGTCCACAGGCCGACGTGGTTGCCGCGCAGGTTGACAGAGCCGAGGTTGGTGTTCGGCACGTCGAACAGGTCGTTGGACCCACTCGTGATGCCTCCGTCGCGCACCCGGGCTGTGACGGCGCGGGCCGAGCCGTCCCATCCACTCGCGATGCTCGCCGGGTTGACGCGTCCGCTGTAGGTGAGCACCAGCACGTCGCCGGCGTCGATCACCCCGGCCTTGCCGCCGTTCACGGCCTGCACGTCGGCGCCGCGCAGCGGCGCGTTGTCGACGCGTCGGGCGGCGAGCACGGCCGAGGTGGTCTGCTTGCCGTGGCTGTCGGTGAGCACGGCGCGCAGGTCGTACGAGCCGTCCGCGACGGTCTTGGTGTCCCACGCGCAGCCGTAGGGCGCCGCGGCGAGGGTGCACACGGGCGACCACTTGCCGCTGCCCGCGGGGGAGTACTGGATCGCGACCGACGAGACCCCGGCCGAGGCGTTCGCGGTGGCCGTCAGCTGCACGGTCCCGGTGAGGAACGCGCCCGGGTCGTCGAGCGAGATCGACGAGACGGTGTTGTCGACCAGGCGGCCGGTGATCGTGGCCGACGTGGTGCTGTTGCCGGCCAGGTCGGTCGCGATGGCGCGGAACGAGTAGCGACCGTACGGCAGCGGCACGGTGTTGAAGCGGCACGACCACGGCTCATCGACGATGGTGCAGGCGGTCGTCCACGCGCCACCCGCACTCGGCTGGTACTGGATGGCGACGGATGCCACACCGGAGTGCGCATCGGCCGGCGTCGCGGCGAGGGTGACCGTGCCGGTGAGCACGCTGCCCGGGTCGGTCATGGTGGCGGTGGGTGCGACGTTGTCGATCGTGACGGACGAGAGTTCCGAGATCATGACCACGGTCGGACGAGCCGTCGGCCACGCCACGACCCGCACGTCGTAGTCGCCGCTGGCCAGTGACGTCGTCGCCCAGTTCACGGTGCAGGACGCGGAGCCGGCGATGCTCGCGCAGCCGGCGACGCTCTTCCAGCTGTTCGCGTCGGCGACCGAGTACTCGAAGCGCACCCCGTAGGTTGCCCGCGGATCGGCATCCGTCAGCGTCGCGGTCAGCGGTGTCGTGCCGCGCACCGCCTCGTCGAGGTCGGCGAGCACCACGGTGAAGGCGTTCGCGACGGTGACACGCACCGGCGCCGAGGTGGTGGCGTACCCCGCCTTGTCGGTGGCGATGGCGCGCACGTCGTACGCGCCGTCGGCTGCGGAAAGCGTGTCCCAGCTGCAGCGGTAGGGCGCGGATGCCGTGCTGCACAGCGTCGTCCAGCTCGCGGCGCCGACGCTCTGCCACTGCACCACGACACTCGCGATGCCGGTCTCGGCGTCGGCCGCGTCGACGGCGATGGTCGCGGACCCCCGCAGCGGTGCACCGGGCGTGACGATGCCGACGGTGGGCGGGGTCCAGTCGACGGCGGCGGATGCCGTGCTCGTCGCGTTCGCGGTCTGCGACATGAAGGCTGCGGAGGAGGTCTGCAGTCCGTTCAGGGCGAAGACGGCCAGCAGGAGGGCGGCCAGAGCGGCGAGCGCGACGTTGCGCAGCGCGGTGCCGGTCATCGGCGTGCCCTTCGTTCTGGTCATGCTTCGACGTTACGGAGCAGCCGGTTACAGCCCGGCAACAGCCGAGCCTCAGCAGGGACACGATCGGCGCCGGCGCGCCCCGCGGGGACGCAGAAGAGGCCGCGGCGGTCAGCCGCGGCCTCGTCAGGACCGGTCGGGTGCGGATGCGTCAGCTGCGCAGCGCACGCACGAGGTCGCGCAGGAACATCAGTCCGATGAGCGCGGCGGGAAGGCCGATGCTCAGCATCCGCACTCCCGACATCGACAGCAGGATGAACACCCAGCCCACCGCCGGCACCCAGCCCTCGACACGCGGCTGCACGGCGGATGCCAGCGTGAACGTCCACGGGTCGATGCTGTCGTTGGCGTCGCCCTTCGTGCGCAGCACGCGACCGCCCTCGGCATCCGTCCTGTCGTCGATCGAGACGATGCGGTGCGTGACCGGCTCGTCGATTCCGGACTCCTGGGGCGGGACGTAGGTGATGATGTCGCCGACCTGCAGATCCGCGACGGGCACCTGGCGCTCGTAGACGACGGTGCCCTTCTCGAAGGTGCCCGACATCGAGCCGCCGGTGATGACGTAGCGGTCGAGGCCGAACAGCGATGGGACGAGCATGAGCCCCACCAGCGCTATGGCGCAGGCGACGGCGACGGTGATCAGGGTGCTGCCGATCGCGCGAGTCGTCTTCGTGGGGCTCATGCTCTTCTCCTCTGATCTCGGGTGATCAGTGCCGATCTCGGGTGATCAGCGGGGGTGGGGCACCCGGCGAACGGATGCCGGATGCTCCGGGTCAGGGGTGGGTGGTCACTGGCTGACGGCCGTGGCGGCCGCCTGCTTGGAGTCCCACGTGTAGACGGCGGAGGCGTTCTTGCCCTGCTCGGTGTTGTCGGCGGTCTGCGCCAGCGTGGTGCTGAAGGTGTAGTCGCGCGACTCGCCGGCGGCGAATTCGCCGAGGTCGAGCGCGCCGGCCTTCGTCAGGTCGCCGAAGGTGCCGGACCACACCGGGGTGCCGCTGCCGGCACGGGTGATGACGAGCTTGAGGTTCTCCGTCTTGACGAAGCCGTTGGTGGCGTTCTCGGTGAGCGTGAACGCGGCGGGCAGGGTGCCGGAGTTGGTGATGGTCACCTTGCCGTTCAGGGTGTCGCCCGGCTTGAGGTTCGAGGCGTTGAAGATCGCCTTGCCCGACTTGGAGTTCTGCTGGGCGAGCGTGCCGCTGCTGAAGGCGTTGGCGGAGTTGACCGAGTTGGCGACGAAGTCCGCACCCGAGCCGACGGCCACGGTCGCAGCGACCAGCAGGCCCGCCAGCGGCAGGAGGATCAGGCGCTTGCGCGACTTGGTGGCGGTGGGGGTGGTGGTGGTGATCTCGGTCATGGTGTTTCCGTTCTGCTGGGCCGGTGCGGCTGTGGACTGTGGGGAAGCTTGTGATTCGACGCTACGGAGGCGCCGGTTACATGCGTGCCACAGCGCGGCAACGCCTATGCCAGCGTTCGACCACAGAGTGCCTCGCGTCGGACTCAGCCCAGTCGGGCTCGGCCCAGTCGAGCTCAGCCCAGTCGAGCTCAGCCCAGTCGGGTCAGCCCAGTCGGGCGAGCTCGGTGACGGTGCGGGTGGAGGCATCCCAGCGGCGCAGCGCCCGTGCCGTGCCCGTGATCTCGCCGCCGACGAGCGGAAGCGCCCGCTCGAGATCCTGCATCCGCACCCGTCGGGCGAGGGTCACGTGCGGCGTCCATGCGCTCGGAGCGGTGTGCGGGGCGTCGTCGCCCGGCCCGGCCGCCCGGTGCACGTCGTCATGCAGGGTGAGCAGCGCAGCCGACGGGATGACGCTGCGCACCAGCACCCGCCGGTCGCCGTCGCCGAACAGCAGCGGCGAGCCCAGGCGCACCTCGAACGCCGGCCGGGCGGTGAGGAGCGCGGCATCGACGTGCTCCAGCGCGCTTCGCACGAGAAGGGTCACGTGCGGCCTGTTGCTCGGCGCGGTGTGCGCGGCCATGCTCGAGAGGCCGGCGGCGGCGAGGGCCTCCCACTCCGCGCGCACGGCTGCCTCGCTGACCTCGTCGAGCAGCAGCTCGATCGAGATCACCGGCGCCCGTGTCATGAGGTGAGAATAGTGCGGCTGCCGGCAGGGGGCACCGTTACGCTGAAGACGTGCTTCTCAGCGACCGCGACATCAAGGCAGAACTCGCAACGGGCCGCATCGGGCTGGCTCCCTACGACGAGCAGATGGTGCAGCCGTCGAGCGTCGACGTGCGACTCGACCGGTACTTCCGGCTGTTCGACAACCACAAGTACCCGTTCATCGATCCCGCCGAGGATCAGCCCGAGCTGACCCGGCTGATCGAGGTCGCCCCTGACGAGCCGTTCATCCTGCACCCCGGCGAGTTCGCTCTCGGCGCGACGTTCGAGCAGGTCACCCTGCCCGACGACGTCGCCGCGCGGCTGGAGGGCAAGTCGTCGCTCGGACGCCTGGGGCTCATCACGCACTCGACCGCAGGATTCATCGACCCGGGGTTCAGTGGGCACGTCACGCTCGAGCTGGCGAACGTCGCGACCCTTCCGATCAAGCTGTGGCCGGGCATGAAGATCGGTCAGTTCTGCTTCTTCCGCCTCACCTCGCCCACCGAGAACGCGTACGGCTCCGGCCCCTACGGCAATCGCTATCAGGGGCAGCGCGGGCCCACGGCATCCCGCTCGTTCCAGAACTTCCACCGCACCGACGTCGGCACGTCCGACGCGGGAGCCCTGGGCCGCTGACATGAGCGATCCGTCGAGGGATGCCGAGGGCGCGGCGCCGCAGCCGGCCGTGCCGGAGTCGGCCGTGCCGGAGTCGGAGCCGGGCGCCCCGCAGCCGGCCGTGCCGCAGCCTGATGCGCCTCAGCCGGACATACCGCAGCCTGACGCGCCCCCGCCGGGCATGCCCGGATCGGTCGTGTCCGAACCCGATGCTGCCGAATCGGCGGTGCCCGAGCTCGACGTGCTCGAGGCGGCGATCCCCGACCCGGTGATCCCCGCCGCGGTGATCCCCGAGGCGCTGCTCGCGGAGCCGGTCATTCCGCCGGCGCCGCCGGAAGAGGCGCCCACACGGGCCGCTCGACGCTCGACGGCGGCCGAGAAGTTCGTGGCCGCCCCGCCACCGGCATCCGACCCGCGCCTGACCGCACCGCCGCCCGATCCGAGCGTCGTGCCGCCGGCGGCGGGGGCGACGCCGAGCAGCTACCGCGGGTGGACGATCGCGATCTATAGCTTCCTGGCGCTGCTCCTGACCGGCGCCGTCGTCACGGTCGGCGTGCTGCTCAGCTGACCTTCGCGCCGCCGAGATGGCGTTTTCCATCCCGCCGCGGCGTGCGGGGTCAGTTGGGTACGCGTTGCGGCGTCGAACCGTGCATAACTGACCTCGCACCCGTAGACGACGGCCCGCAGACGAGGGCCCGGCGGCTTCCGCGGTGTCTCGCACGCACGACCGACCACACCGGCGGGCGCTGTCAAGGCCGTCGCCATGCGCGCCACGGCCGCCTACGGTCGGCTTCCATGAGCGATGAGAGCACGTCCACAGCTGACAGTCACGAGCGGACGCATCGGGTTCTCGTCGTCGGTGGGGGCAACGGCGGGCTGTCGGTCGCCGGACGCCTGCGCCGATCCGGAGTCACCGACATCGCCGTCGTCGAGCCGTCGCAGACCCACTACTACAAGCCCCTCTTCTCGCACATCGCCGGCGGCACCGCCCGGGCGAGCGAGGCGGTGCGCGCGCAGGCCGACGTCATTCCCGACGGCGTGGAATGGATTCCGGATGCCGTCAGCGCGGTCGATCCCGACAATCGCCGGGTGCACCTGGCCTCCGGCGACACCGTCCGGTACGACCAGCTGATCCTCGCCCCCGGCATCCGCAACGATTGGGATGCCGTGCCCGGCCTCGACGAGGCGATGAACGCGCCGCACGGGGCGTCGAACTACGAGTTCGCGCTCGCGCAGAAGGCGTCACGGCTGCTGCGCTCGGTGCGCTCGGGCACGGTCGTCTTCGTGCAGGCGCCCGGCCCCGCATCCTGCGCAGGCGCGGCTCAGAAGCCCATGTATCAGGCCTGTGCGTACTGGCAGGCGACGAACGTGCTGCACGACATCCACGTGGTGCTGCTCGTGCCGACGCCGACGATCTTCGGCATCCCCGAGATCGACGCCGAACTGCAGCGCAGCATCGACGCGTACGACATCGATGTGCGCACCGGCGCGCTGCTGCGCGAGGTCGACGCCGAGAACCGCGCGGTCGTGTTCGGCGCCGACGGCGCCGAGCGCCAGCGGCTGCCGTACGACCTGCTCATCGCCGAGCCGCCGCAGAAGGCGCCGGAGTGGATCGGCGCCGGCGGCCTCGCCGACGACGACGGCTTCGTGGCCGTCGACCCGCGCACGCTGCGCTCCACCCGGCATCCGTCGATCTGGGCGCTGGGCGACGCGGCGGGCACGGCGAACTCGAAATCGGGCGGCGCGCTGCGCAAGCAGACGAAGGCGGTCGCCGAGAACGTCCGCGCGGTTCTCGAGGGGCGCGAGCCGGCATCCGCCTACGACGGCTACGGCGTCTGCCCGTTCACCGTCTCGCGCTCGACGGCGGTGTTCGCCGAGTTCGACGACCGGCTTCGCCTGATGCCCACCCTGTGGCGCAGCTCGTATCGCGAGAGCCGGATGAACTGGATCATCGACCGGCGGATCTTCCCGCAGGTCTACTGGCACATGATCCTGCAGGGCCGCGCCTGAGGCGGCTCGGGGCAGCGGACGCCCGCGCGGTCAGACCCCGATGTCCTTCGGGAACCGCACGCACAGCAGCAGCACGAGTCCGACCAGCAGCACCACCGCGATGCCGAGCACGCCGTAGACGATGCCGCCGAACCACGCGAGGAAGAGCGACCACGCCAGCGGCGACAGGAACGACGCCACGCGACCGGTCGTCGCGTACAGGCCGAAGATGGTGCCCTGCTGGCTGGGCGGGGTGAGGCGGGTGAGCAGGCTGCGGCTGGATGCCTGGGTCGGGCCGACGAAGGCGCACAGCAGCAGTCCGCAGATCCAGAACACGATGGTGCCGTAGTCGCGCAGCGCGTAGACCACGAACGCCATCGCCACCAGGCCGGAGAGGGCGAAGATGATGAGGCGGCGCGGTCCGATCGCGTCGTCGATGCGCCCCGCGAGCAGCGTCGAGACGCCGGCGACGAGGTTCGCCGCCAGCCCGAAGATGATCACCTCGAGGAACGAGAAGCCGAAGCCCTGCGCCGCGAGCACCGCGCCGAATGCGAACACTCCGGCGAGACCGTCGCGGTAGACGGCCGCGGCGAGCATGAACCAGAACGTCGGCCGGTTGGTGCGGAACAGCTCGGCGATGCTGTGGGCGAGCACGACGTACGAGCGGAGGAAGCCGACCTTCTCTGTGGTGTCGTAGGACGGCGACTCGGGCACGTTGCGGAACATCGGGATGGAGAACACGATCGTCCACACCGCGCAGATCACCGCGACGAGCTTGAACGAGAGCGCGTTGTCCTGACCGACGAGGAACAGCACCGGGATGCACACGATCAGCGCGACGACGCCGCCGATGTACCCGAGCCCCCAGCCGAGGCCTGAGACGCGGCCGACGTTCTTGGGCGTCGACACCTCGGAGAGCATCGCGTAGTAGCTGACGTTTCCGATCTCGCTGACGACCGCGGCGATCGCGACGGCGAACGCGCCGAACCAGAAGAACTTCGGATCGGCCTCGACGAAGAACAGCGAGAACTGGACGAGCGCGATCGCGATGGTGGCGCCGATGACCCACTTCTTCTTGCTGCCGCGCGCGTCGGCCTGCTGGCCGAGCACCGGGGCGAGCAGCAGGATCAGGATGCCGGCGGCGAAGTTCGCCCAGCCCCACCACTCCGCGAGGTCGGTGAGCCCCTGGCAGTACGCCGAGGCGGTGAAGGCCGAGTCGTTGCAGTTCATGTACGAGCCATCGGCCAGCAGCCCGGATTCGCGCATCGACGGCTCGAGGAACATCCGCGAGGTCAGGTACAGGGCGATCCAGACGAAGGTGAGGATGACGGTGTTGAACGGCTGCATCGCCCAGTCCCACATCGCCCACGAGACGACCTGCTTCTTCGTGGCTGCCGGCGCGGAGCTCTCGTGCTCGCGGCCGAACGCCGCGACGGCTCCCGTCCTGGCAGTGGGAGGGGGTACGGCGGCACCATCACGACCGGTCATGGCCGTCACGCTACAGGATGCCGGTGTCGCGCCGACGTCTCGCTCGCCATGCGGCTGCGCGCGCCTGGTGGGGCATCGGCGGATGCCGGGCTCCGGCGCGCCATGCGTGTCAGCCGAATGATGTGGCGAGCAGCTCGGCGAACAGCTGCTCGGGGTCGCACGGCACCGCGCGCCGCGCGAACCACTCGCACACGTTGACGCAGTCGCGGTGCAGCAGATCGAACCCCTGCGGATTGGTGACCGTGTCGACGATCTGCGGCAGGTCGATCACTCGCACCCGCCCGTGGTGCACGAGCAGGTTGTACGGCGACAGGTCGCCGTGCGCGAGGCCGGCCGCCGCGAACACGTGCATGATCTCGACGATCTGCTCGTACAGGTCGGCCAGCTGCTCGGCATCCGCTCTCACCTGCGCGAGCCGCGGAGCGGCGGTGCGATCGTCGCCGATGAACTCCATGAGGATCTCGGTGCCGTCGACCTGCACGGGGTACGGCACGGGTGCGCCGAGCTCGTGCATGCGGCTCAACGCCGCGAACTCCGCGAACGACCACTCGGCCGCGGCGACCTCGCGTCCGTGCGCGGTCTTCTTGGCGAGCGCGCGCGCATCACGGGTGCGGCGGGTGCGCCGCCCTTCGGTGTAGACCGACGACCGCTGGAAGCTGCGGTGCTCGGCGTCGCGGTAGCGCTTCGCGGCGAGCAGGGTTCGCGTGCCGCGGCCGGGCTCGGCGCCCGGAATCGCCCGTTCGAGGAGGAAGACGTCGGCTTCCTTCCCGGTCTTCAGGATGCCGAGCTCGGTGTCGACCGCGGCTGCGCTGGTCACCACCCAGCCGGGCAGGGGCGACGGGCCGCGTTCGGTGGGCATGGTGGACGGCCAGGTCGACCAGCGCTGGTTCTCGCCGATGCGGGTGTCGGCGAAGGCGAGGGTGACGTCGAAAGGCGAGGCGTCGAACGACGCGGAGTGCTGAATGTTCACGATGTGGCTCCAGGAGGGAGGCCACACGCGGTTCAGGAGCGGGCGGCCTCGGCGAGAAGGATGTCGGCGGCAGGCACGACGGAGACGGTGTTCATCGGTCGCTCCTTCCGCTCGGTTCCTCCGGGCGATTCCCGGTGCGGATCGAGTGTAGATCGTCGGGTCCGACGGGTGACATGGGCGGATGCCAGACCGTTACGCGTTCGTGACCTGTTCGGCCCCCTCGAGAGGGCGATCGGGCGTTCGAATGTCGGTGGCCCCTCGCATACTCGAGATATGAACAAGCTGTCGATGGCGACACGTGAGGACATCGCGAATCTCGACGCGATCGTGTCTTCGCTGCAGGCTGTCGAGAAGACTCTGCAGGGAGTGCTGGCCGCTCGCGACGGCCTGCTCGCGCTCGCGAATCGGCTGGCGATGTCGATCGCCGAGAGGGGCGACGGGCTCGACGACTCCGACCTCACCCTGCGCACCGTGGCTGCCGAACTCGCGACGGCGCTGCGCGTGAGCGACCGCACCGTGCAGCGACGCATGGTCGCGGCCGAAGTGCTGGTCGAGCGGTTTCCGCAGGTGTGGCAGGCGCAGGGGGCTGGGCTGATCACGACGGGGCACGCGCGGGTGATCGTCGACGCCGGTGCGCACATCGACGACGACGACGCGCGTGCCGCCTACGCCGCGCGCGTGCTGCAGATCGCACAGGACGAGTCCCCGAACCGGGTGCGGGTGATCGCCGAGCGGATCGCTCAGCAGTACCAGTCGCGCACGCTCGACGAGCGCCACCAGGATGCGCGATCGCATCGTGGCGTGTGGGTGACGGATGGTCCGGATGCCATGTCCGAGCTGCACGTGTACGGCCCGTCGGTGCTGATCCACGGTGCGCACGATCGGTTCTCGCAGATGGCGAAGGCGCTCGCCGACCGCGACGACGACCCGAATCAGGCCACAGACTCGCGCACCTTCGCGCAGCTTCGGTTCGACCTGGCGATGGATCTGCTGCTCACCGGAGCTCCGGCCGGTCACGACACCGCCGACGGACTGCTCGCATCGATCAGCGCGCAGGTCGCGGTCACCGTGCCGGTGACCACGCTGATGGGCTCCGGCGGACCTGCCGCAGAGCTCTCCGGGCGGACTCCGATCGATCTCGCCTCCGCGAAGGCGCTGGCCGGTGCCGCGTCCGGGTGGGATCGGGTGCTCACTCATCCGGTGAACGGCGGGGTGCTGTCGGTCGACAGGTACCGACCTCCGGAATCACTGCGTCGCCACCTGCGATCGCGTGATGAACGCTGTCGCTTCCCCGGATGCGGGATGCCGGCCCGCGACAGCGACCTCGATCACACCCGTGATGCTGCGTTCGGCGGCGAGACGAGCGAAGAGAACCTGGCCGCTCTGTGCCGACGACATCATGTGCTGAAACATCAGACGCCGTGGCACGTCGCCCAGCTCGGCGACGGACTTCTGGAGTGGACGAGTCCCACCGGTCGGACCTACGTCGACAAGCCACCGCCTCCGAACACCGTCACCTTCACGCCGCCGCCGTTCTGAGGCAGCATCCGCAGAGCCCACAGTCGTGTCAGCCTTTCGATTGATCTTTCTCGCTTCGGGCCCGGGAAGGCCCGGACCCCGGGCCGGCGCATAGCCGCGCTCGCCTACCGTGGAAGCACACCCACTCGAGGAGAACCGTGTTCACCACTCCCGCTCGCCTGTTCCGCGTGCTCGCGATCGCCGAGGCGATCACCTGGACCCTGCTCATCAGCGCACTCATCCTGCGCGCCGTCGGGCAGCCGTCGGTGCTCGTCACGATCGGCGGCGGCATCCACGGATTCGTCTTCCTCTCCTACGGCGCGACGGCTGTTCTGCTCGCGTTCAACCAGCGCTGGCACGCCGGCGTCGCCGCGACGACGATCGCCAGCGCGATCGTGCCGTACGCCACCATCCCGGTCGAGATCTGGCTGCACCGCAGCGGACGACTCGAGGGGCAGTGGCGGCTCACCGAGACCGACGACCCACGCGACCGCACCTGGTACGACCGCACGATGCGCTGGTTCCTGCACCGCCCGTGGGTGCTCGCCGTGCTGATCCTCGTCGCCATCGTCGCGATCTTCACCATCCTGCTGCTGATCGGACCTCCCGGCGGTCGCTGAGCCCTCGGCTCTCATCGCACGTCGACCAGCGTGGGTCAAGGGGTGCGCAAGACCCTAGCCAGCGCTCGTCGCGTGTGACAGGTTGGGCGCATGCTCGGACGCAATCCGATGGTGAGGGAGCCCGCATGACCGCCGAACCCGCCCCGTACACCGCCTCGATCCCCGTGCTCACACAGGAGCCGTTCCCCGACACCCCGGGAAGCCCCGCGCCGGAGTGGTTCAAGACAGCAGTCTTCTACGAGGTGCTCGTCCGCTCGTTCAAAGACAGCGACGGCGACGGGATCGGCGACTTCCGCGGCCTCATCGACAAGCTCGACTACCTGCAGTGGCTGGGCGTCGACTGCCTGTGGGTCCCGCCGTTCTTCCCCTCCCCGCTGCGCGACGGCGGCTACGACGTCGCCGACTACACGGGAGTGCAGTCCGATCTCGGCACGACCGACGACTTCCAGGAGTTCCTCGACGCGGCGCACGAGCGCGACATCAAGGTGATCATCGACTTCGTCATGAATCACACCAGCGACGAGCATCCGTGGTTCCAGGCCAGCCGCAACGACCCCGACGGCCCCTACGGCGACTTCTACGTGTGGAGCCACACCGACGAGCTCTACGAAGACGCCCGCATCATCTTCGTCGACACCGAGCCGAGCAACTGGACGTGGGACCCGGTGCGCAAGCAGTACTTCTGGCACCGCTTCTTCAGCCACCAGCCCGACCTGAACTTCGACAACCCGAAGGTGCACGAGGCGATGCTCGACGCCATGCGCTTCTGGCTCGACATGGGTCTGGACGGGTTCCGCCTCGACGCCGTCCCGTACCTCTACGAGCGGCCGGGCACGAACGGCGAGAACCTGCCCGAGACGCACGAGTTCTTGAAGAAGGTGCGCCGCTTCGTCGACGAGAACTACCCGGGCCGGGTGCTGCTGGCCGAGGCCAACCAGTGGCCGGCCGACGTGGTGGACTACTTCGGCGACCCCGAGGTGGGCGGCGACGAGTGCCACATGTGCTTCCACTTCCCGGTGATGCCGCGCATCTTCATGGCTGTGCGTCGCGAATCGCGTTACCCGATCAGCGAGATCCTCGCCGACACCCCCACGATCCCGTCCGGATGCCAGTGGGGCATCTTCCTGCGCAACCACGACGAGCTGACGCTCGAGATGGTCACCGACGAAGACCGCGACTACATGTGGAACGAGTACGCGCAGGACCCGCGGATGAAGGCCAACATCGGCATCCGCCGACGCCTCGCCCCGCTGCTCGAGAATGACATCGACCGCATCGAGCTGTTCACCGCCCTGCTGCTGTCGCTGCCCGGCTCGCCCGTGCTGTACTACGGCGACGAGATCGGCATGGGCGACAACATCTGGCTCGGCGACCGCGACGGGGTGCGCACCCCGATGCAGTGGACCAGCGACCGCAACGCCGGCTTCTCGACCGCGAACCCCGGCAAGCTCAGCAAGCCGGTCGTGCAGGATCCCGTCTACGGCTACCTCGCCGTGAACGTCGAGGCGCAGCAGGAGGACCGCTCGTCGCTGCTGCACTGGACGCGGCAGATGGTGCACGCGCGCAAGCGGCATCCGGCATTCGGCCTGGGCAGCTTCAACGACCTCGGCGGCTCGAACCCGTCGGTGCTGTCGTACACCCGCGAGCACACGAACGACGATGGCACGTCGGATGTGATCCTGTGCGTGAACAACCTGTCGCAGTTCCCGCAGCCGGTCGAGCTGGATCTGCGGCGCTTCGAAGGGATGATCCCGGTCGAGCTGGTCGGCGGGGTGCCGTTCCCGCGCATCGGCGAGTGGCCGTACCTGCTGACGCTCGGCGGACACGGCTTCTACTGGTTCCAGCTGCACGCGCCGGCGGAGGATTCTGAGGAGGTGGGGTTGCTGTGAGCCTGATCGATCATGCCCTTCTGGAGGGCTACCTGGTTCGCACCCGGTGGTTCGGGGGCAAGGGCCGCCCGTTCCACGTCACCGCGGTGCGACAGCTCGGCGAGCTGACGGATGCCGGGCGTGATCCCGCCGTGCGGGTGCTGCTCGTCACCGTCGACTACGCCGACGACGAGGGCGGACACGAGCTCTATCAGGTGCCGCTGTCGGCCTACGACGAGTTCGACGATCGGCACAGCCACGCCTACGTCGGTGCCGTCGAAGTCGACGGACGCGAGCGCCACCTGTACGACGCGGTCCACGACCGCGACGCGATGGCGCTGTGGCTGCGCGGGTTCATCGCCGCCGAGCCGAGCGGGCAGGCGGATGCCGGCGGGCTGCGCTTCCGCCGCGTGTCGGCCAGCCCCGCCCTCGACCCCGACCTGCGCTCCTCGCCGCTCACCGGCGAACAGTCGAACTCGTCGCTGCGCTTCGACGACACCGCGATCATGAAGCTGTTCCGCAAGGTCAGCCCGGGAGTGAACCCCGACATCGAGATCCACGAGGTGCTCACCACCGCCGGTTCGGAGCACATCGCCGAGCTCTACGGGTGGATCGAGATCGATCTCGACGGCGAGGTGCTGCAGCTCGCGATGCTGCAGGAGCTGCTGAACACGGCGACCGACGGGTTCGAGCTCGCCACCGGCAGCGTGCGCACGGCTCTGGCCGACCCGGAGCTGACCGTGCCGGAATCCGGCGGCGATTTCGGCGGTGAGGCCGCGCGGCTCGGTGAGGCGCTCGCCGAGGTGCACGCCGCGCTGCGGGCGAGGTTCCCGTCCGAGCGGTGCGGCCCTGACGCGACCGCACAGCTGGCCCGCACGATGTCGGAGCGCCTCGAGCGGGCACTGCCCGTCGTGCCCGAGATCGAGCCCTATTCCCGGCGCCTGCGCGCGCTGTACGACGCCGTCGGTCGGCTGGACGGGATGGATGTGCAGCGCGTGCACGGCGACCTGCACCTCGGCCAGACGCTGCGCACCTCGCACGGCTGGCGCATCGTCGACTTCGAGGGCGAGCCGGGCCGGCCCTTCGCCGAACGCGCTCTGCCCGACTCGCCCTGGCGGGACGTGGCGGGCATGCTCCGCTCGTTCAGCTACGCCCCGGGTGTCGTCGAGATGGCGGTGGCCGGCCGTCCGCTCGAAGACGAGGGGCAGGAGCTGCGCGGCGAACGGGCCAAGGAGTGGTCGGCGATCGCGCGCGAGCACTTCCTGCACGCGTACGCCGCGGCTCTCGATCCCGGTTCGGCTGACGCCGAGGGTGAGCTGAGCACGCCGCTGCGCACCCTGCTCGACGCGTACGAGGCCGACAAGGCGGTCTACGAGGCGATCTACGAGAAGCGCAACCGGCCGTCGTGGGTCGTGATCCCGCTGGTCGCGCTGGAGCGCATCGCCGCGAGATGAGCGTGCGGCGAGGCGCGCTCAGTGCGCGGTGGCGACGCCGATCACGTCGTGTGTGATCACCGCCGCGACGCGTGCGCCGGCACCGGCCGCCACGATCAGCTGCTGCGGCCCGGGGGCCGCGACATCGCCCGCCGCGTACAGGCCGCGGATGCTCGTGCGACCCGACCGGTCGGTGACCAGATGTCCGTCACCATCGCGTTCGGGCCGGATGCCGTCGAGGAACGACAGATCCGCCTCCCACTCCGGGCGCACGAACCCGCCGTCGATCGCACGCTCGTCGCCGTCGGCGGTGCGCACCGCCTCGATCCGGCCGCGCTCTCCGGTCAGCTCGACGATGGGCGAGCGGACGACGCCCACGCCGGTGGCCGCGAGCTCCGCCTCCTCTGCGGTGGTCACCGCGTCGGATCCGTTCGTGAACACGGTGAGCCGCGTCGTCCAGTGCGCGATCAGCCTCGCCCGGTCGGCGAGGTCGGTCGATTCGCCGATCAGCGCCAGGCTGCGCCCGCGCAGCTCCCACGCGTCGCAGGCCGCGCAGCTGAACAGGCTCATGCCGTAGAACCCGCGCAGATTCGGCACGTCGGGCAGCGTCTCGCGCAGCCCGGTCGCGACCAGCACCGACCGGGCGGTCACCTGCTCGGACGGGTCGCGGCGTCCGATGCCGGCGGCGAACCCGTCATCCGTCACCGTCAGAGCGCCCACCCGCACCCGAGAGCGGATCTCGACGTTCGGGTACGCCGCGAGCTCGTCGCGGGCGATGCGCCGCAGCTCGGACGGCGGCAGCCCGTCGCGCGTGAGGAAGCCGTGCGAGTTGAGCGTGGCCGCGTTGCGCGGCCGATCCGCGTCGACGACGAGCACGCGGGCGAGTGAGCGCCCTAGGTTGAGCGCGGCCGACAGCCCCGCCGGCCCGCCGCCCACGACGAGCACGTCGTAGTCAGACATGCGCACCCATCCCTGAGCCTGCGTTGTCCTGGGCCCCTGAGCCTTCTTCTTGGGCCCCTGAGCCTGCTTCTTCTTGGGCCCCTGAGCCTGCTTCTTCTTGGGCCCCTGAGCCTGTCGAAGGGCCCTGCGCCGGGACCGCCGCCACCACCGGATGATCGACGTCGTACACGCCGACCTTCGCCGCGCCGCCCGGCGATCCGATCTCGTCGAAGAACTCCACGTTAGCCCGGTGGTAGTCGGCCCACTCCTCGGGCAGATCGTCTTCGTAGTAGATCGCCTCGACCGGACACACCGGCTCGCATGCCCCGCAGTCCACGCACTCGTCGGGGTGGATGTACAGCATCCGCTCGCCCTCGTAGATGCAGTCGACCGGGCATTCATCGATGCAGGCGCGGTCCTTCACGTCCACGCACGGCAGTGCGATCACGTAGGTCATCGGGCCAGCACCCCCGGCCGGGAGATCTCGACCTGCTCATCGCGCCCGACGACCTTGACGCGCTCGCGGACGTGCTCGTGGTTCTCGCCGAGGGCACGCTCGTGGGCATCCAGCGCCAGCCAGCCGTCCCACGTCGTGTACGCCGTGTCGCGCTCGTCGAGCAGGTCGAGCACGTCGCCCTTCGGCAGGCTCAGGGACCCAGGTGCGGGAGGGTCGGCGAGCACGCCGGCCTGCGCGTCGGCGATGAGGTGCCCGACGGTCTCGAGGGCGTCCGACTTCGTGTGCCCGATGAGCCCGACCGGGCCACGCTTGATCCAGCCGGTCGCATACAGCCCGGGCTGGCCGAGCACACGCCCCTCGACGTTCGGCACGACGCCGCGGCGCTCGTCGAAGTCGGCGCCCTCGACGCGCGTGCCGTAGTAGCCGATCGCGCGGTAGACGGCCTGCACGTCGTACTCGCGCACCTCGCCGGTCGGCACCGGCGCTCCGGCCGCGTCGGGTGCGGTGCGGGCGAACCGGATGCCGTCGACCCGGCCGTCACCGGTGATCTCGACCGGCGCGTGCCAGAAGTGCAGGTGCAGCCGCCGCGACGCGCCCGTCGACGCCCGGCCGCGCCACGAGTTCAGGGTGCGCAGCATGACCTTCAGCTGGTTGTTCGGCGCGGCGGCCGGATCGACGCCCTCGAAGTCCTCGTCGTAGAGCACGATGTCGACGTCGCGCAGCTCGCCGAGTTCGCGCAGCTCGATCGGGGTGAACTTGATGTCGGCGGGCCCCCGCCGGCCGAACACGTGCACGTCGGTGACGGCCGACGACTCGAGACCGGCGAGCACGTTGTCGGGCACCTCGGTGGTGCGCAGATCGACGGCCTGCTTGGCGAGCACCCGCGCCACGTCGAGCGCGACGTTGCCGTTGCCGATCACCGCGACCGATGACGCGTCCAGCGGCCAGGTGCGCGGCACGTCGGGATGCCCGTCGTACCAGGCCACGAAGTCGGCCGCGCCGTACGATCCGGGCAGGTCGACGCCGGGGATGTCGAGGGCGGCGTCGCGCAGCGCGCCGGTGGCGAGGATCACCGCGTGGTACCGCTCGCGCAGCTCGTCGAGCGCGATGTCGCGACCCACCTCGACGTTGCCGATGAACCGGATGGTGCGCCGGCCCTTCGACAGGCTCGGGGACCCAGGGGAGGGCAGGCTCAGGGACCCAGGGGAGGGCAGGCTCAGGAACCCAGGGGAGGGCAGGCTCAGGGACCCAGGGGAGGGCAGGCTCAGGGGCCCAGGGGCGTCGAGCATCTCGTGCAGCGACGACACGATGCCCTTGATGCGCGGGTGATCGGGCGCGACGCCGTACCGGATCAGCCCGTACGGGGCAGGCAGCGACTCGAACAGGTCGATCTCGACGGCGTCGGGTGCACTGGGTCCCTGCCCTTCGGCAGGCTCAGGAACCGCACCATTCAGGGCGTTCACCGCGTGGGCCAGCAGGTTTCCGGCATAGATGCCGGCCGGTCCCGCGCCGACGATCGCGACGCGCAGCGGGGAGAGGGTCATGACAGGTGAGCCTTTCGAGACGAAGAAGAAGGGGAGGAGTGGACGTCGATCGCACGGATCAGCCCGGTGTCGACCGCGAGCCCGGCGTCGAGCGCGGCCGCGAGACGCGAGCGCGCACGCCGGCGCACGGGTCGCGAGGGGCTCCCGGGTGCGGCGGACGAGGAGGCGGCGGCCGCTGATCGGGATGCCGGGGACGCCGGCTCATCGGCATCCGCCGACGCCGGGGTGAGCGCCGCGGCGAACGGACTCAGCCGCACCACCTCGCCGATCACGACGACCGCGGGGGAGCGCACCTGCCTCGACGCGGCCAGATGCGCGATCGTGCCGAGCGCGCCGACGGTCACGCGCTCCCCGGTGCCGTAGCCGTCTTCGATGATCGCGACGGGGCAGGCGGCGCCGCGGGCGCCGGCGGCCAGCACGTGCGCCGAGTGCCCCAGCGTGCTGACGCCCATCAGCAGCACGAGCGTGTGATCGGCGCCGGAGGTGCTCAGCGATCCGCCGGGCTCGATCTGGTCATGCGCGCTGACGACGCTGAACGACGCCGCCACGCCGCGGTGGGTGAGCGGGATGCCCGCGACCGCAGGCACCGAGACGGCGCTGGTCACCCCGGGCACCACCTCGACTCGCACGCCGGCGGCCTCGCAGAACAGCTGCTCCTCGCGGCCGCGGCCGAACACGAACGGATCGCCGCCCTTCAGGCGCACGACCTCACGGCCGGCCAGGGCCAGCTCGACGAGCAGCGCGTTGATGCCGTCCTGCGGAACCGGGTGATGCCCGGGCAGCTTGCCGACGTCGATCACCTCGGCGTCGATCAGCGCACCCTCGGCCTCGAGCTGGGCGAGCACGCTGCGGGCGCCGAGCCGGTCGGCGACGATCACGTCGGCTTTCTCGAGCGCGCGCAGTCCGCGCAGGGTGAGCAGGCCGGCATCGCCGGGGCCGGCACCCACGAGGGTCACTGTTCCGGCAGAGGTCACTGTTCCGGTCATGAGGTGCCTCCCAGCAGCAGGCCGCGATCGCGCAGCATCCGGCGTTCGAGGGGCCCGAAGAGCACCAGTTCGATGACGATGCCGATCGTGAGGATCAGGATGATGGTGCCGAGCACGCTGGCGAGATCCGCCAGCTCGCGCGACTGGTTGAGCAGCGTTCCCAGACCGAAGCCCATCGAGCCGCCCATCGTGATGATCTCGGCGGCCATCAGCGATCGCCACGAGAACGCCCAGCCCTGCTTGAGGCCCGCGACGTAGCCGGGCAGCGAGGCGGGAAGCACGACGGCGGTGGCGAGCTGCCACCGGCTGGCGCCGAGCACCGTGCCGACCCGGCGCAGCTGCGGCGGCACCTGGTCGATGCCCGAGAGCAGGCCGTTCACGATCGAGGGGATCGCGCCCATCAGGATCACGAAGTACGCCGTCGCGTCGGTCAGACCGAACCAGATGATCGCGGCGGGCACCCAGGCCACCGAGGGCAGCACGGTCAGTCCCGAGATCAGCGGGCCGGCGGCACGACGCAGCAGCCTCCACTCCGCGAGGGCGAGGCCGAGCGGCGTGCCGATGGCGATCGCGATGACGAAGCCCAGCCCGCCGCGTTCGAGGCTGGTGAGCACCGCCTGCTGCAAGCGGCCCGATTCCCACGCGTCGCCCAGTGCGGCGAGCACGGCGGCGGGGCTGGGCGCCTTGTCGGGGCGCGGAGCGGCGACGGCGATGTAGAGCTGCCAGACGACCAGCAGCACGAGCAACAGGACGATCGGGGGCAGCGCCTTGGCGACGACCTCCCGCCAGCGCGGTGCGGTCTGGGCGGCCTCGGACTGCAGCCGGTCGAGACCGGCGGAGAGGGTGCGCAGGTCGTCGTGTTCACCGGAGTCGGGGACCGACGCGGTGGAGGTCTCATGAGGCATTGCGGGCCAGCTCCTTCCGCAGCTCCGCGGTGATCTCGCGGGCGAGGGCGGCGACCTCGGGCGACTCGATACGCTGCCCGACGGTGTTGCGGATGCGCCACTCGCCGGCGATCCGGCCCGGCCTGCTCGAGAGCAGCACCACGCGCTGTCCGAGTCGCGCGGCCTCGCGCACGTTGTGCGTGACGAACACGATGGTCCGCTCGGTCGCGCGCCACACCCGCTCGAGCTCCTCATGCAGCAGGTCGCGGGTGATGGCGTCGAGGGCGGCGAACGGCTCGTCCATCAGCAGCACCGGCCGATCCTGGGCCAGCGCCCGCGCGAGAGCGACCCGCTGGCGCATGCCGCCGGAGAGTTCGTGCGGGCGTTTGTCTGCGGCGTCGGCGAGGTTCACCGTCGCCAGCAGCCGGTCGGCCTCCGTGCGGCGCTCGCCGCGCGGCACGCCGCGCAGTCGCAGCGCCAGCTCGACGTTGCGCCGGGCGGTTAGCCACGGCATGAGCGCGGCATCCTGGAACATGACCGCAGATCCCTCACCGGGGGTGTCGATCACGCCGGACGTCACTGGCTCGAGGCCGGCGATGAGATTCAGCAGGGTCGATTTGCCGCATCCGGATGCCCCGAGTAGGCACACGAACTCGCCGGGGGCGATGTCGAGCGAGACGTCGTCGAGCACGACTGGCCCGGCGCCGTAGCGCTTGGTGACATGCCCGATGCGCACCGCCGGCTCGGAGACAGGGCGCTCGCCGGGCAGCGGACTGACGCCATCGAAGCTGGGCGCGAGGGGGGCGTGCGTGACCTCCGGGCGCGCGAGGGTGTCGCGGGTCGTCATCACTGCTCACCGAGCCCCGCGGCCGACACGGTGTCGTCGCCGGCATCCGTGAGTTGCGCGTTGAGCGCTCGCAGGTCGAACAGCCCGTCGATCGAGCCCTTCTTCTGCGTGCCGGCCCGCAGCCCGTTCGCGACGAGCGTCGCGAACGTCTCGGCGTGCGGGTCGACGGTGAAGTCGACGTTCTCCAGCGCCCGCGCCAGCACGTCGTCGGGCAGCCGCTTGCCGGTCGCCTTCTCGAGCTGGGCGTTGATGACCGGGCCGGCCTCCGATCCGTTCTCGTCCAGCCACGCCACCGAGGCGATGTGCCCGGCCAGCAGCTTGTCGACGATCTGCGGATGCTCGTCGGCGAAGTCCTTGCGCACGAGCAGCACCATGGTCGGGAACGCCCCGTCATCCCACAGATCGGCCTCGTCGACCAGCACGTGCGCACCCGCCTCGAGAACCAGTCGCGACACCCACGGCTCGGGAAGCCACGCGCCGTCGAGCTGCCCGTCCTGGAAGAGCGTCAGCGTCTGGGCGTTCTCGGTCGGCGTGATCGAGACGTCACCGCCGCCGGCCGTCGACGTCTCGAATCCCTCGTCGGCCAGCCAGCTGCGCAGCGCCACGTCCTGCGTGTTGCCGAGCTGAGGGCTGGCGAGGTTCGCGCCCCCCAGATCGTCGGGCGAGTCGATGCCGTCGCGCACGACGAGCGCGGCCCCTCCCGACGTCGCCCCGGCGATGATGCGCGCCGAGGCGCCGCCGGACTGGATGAACGTGTTGATCGCCGGGTTGGGGCCGATGTAGGTGGCGTCGATCGCGCCCGCCGAGAGAGCCTCGATCGCGGCGGGGCCGGCGTTGAAGATCTCGGTCTTCAGGTCGACGTCGCCGAGCGCGTCGTCGAACAGCCCCTCCGACAGCCCCACCAGCGCGGGCGCGTGGGTGACGTTGGCGAAGTAGCCGAGCCGCAGCTCGGTGACGGGCTCGGTCGCGGAGCCGGATGCCGGGGCGCAGCCCGCGAGCACCACTGCGGTGAGTCCCATCGCCAGGGCTCCCAGTGCGGTGAATGTCCTGTTCCTGCGGGTGATGTTCACGGTTTCGCCTCCTTAGGCTCGTGGTTCTGTGGTGCGGATGGTTCAGTCGGGTCAGTCGATGACGGTGCCGGCGGCGAGCGTGGCGCCGTCGGCGGGGTGGATGAGCAGCAGCGAGCCGCCCTCGCGGCTCTGCGCGTACGTCTCGAGCGGGAGGTCGGATGCCAGGCGCAGCCGCACCCGGCCGATCTCGTTCTCGGCCAGCGAGCCCTCGGCGCCGATATCGCCGTGGGTGAGGGTCTCGAGATCGCGTCGGGTGAGCACCTCGGCGACGATCGCCTGCACGGTCGCGGTGCCGTGCTTCACGAGCACCCGGGCGCCCGCGGCTGTGGCGCGCGGGTCGAGCTGGAAGAGTTCGACCACGGCATCCCGCCGCAGCCGCGGCGCCGATCCCTCGGCGACGATCAGGGCGCCGCGGGCGGCGTCGATCTCGTCGGCGAGGGTGAGAGTGACTGACTGGCGCACCGCCGCGGTGCCGGTGTCGACGCCGGCGACGTGCACGCCGGTGACCTCGGTGGCACGGCCCGAGGGCAGCACCTGCACGCGATCGCCGACCGTGACGGCACCTGCCGCGATGCGGCCGGCGAAGCCGCGGAAGTCACGCAGCCGCTCGACCTGGTCGGCCGGGGTGTCGGGCGAGAGCCCGCCCTGCGGGCGCAGCACGAGCTGCACGGGCAGTCGCAGCGGCTCATCGACAGCGGCGCCGACGGGCAGCATCTCGAGCAGCTCGAACAGCGTTTCACCGCGGTACCACGGGGTGCGTGCGGAGCGGTCGACGATGTTGTCGCCCTCGAGGGCCGAGACCGGCAGCACGCGCACGGCGCG
The DNA here is from genome assembly GCF_053645675.1 of Microbacterium sp. NPDC055312. Taxonomy (NCBI): domain Bacteria; kingdom Bacillati; phylum Actinomycetota; class Actinomycetes; order Micrococcales; family Microbacteriaceae; genus Microbacterium; species Microbacterium sp. NPDC055312. The sequence continues at coordinate 279,789 of NZ_JBSHMU010000002.1, forward strand.
GATGCCGAGCTCGTCTGCCACCCGCAGCGCCTCGAGCTCGATGCCCGTGTAGGTCTGCTCGTCGAAGCCGACGAGGTCGATTTTGTTCACCGCGACGATCACGTGCTCGACGCGCAGCAGTGACGCCACGGCGAGGTGGCGACGGGTCTGCTCGACGACGCCCTTGCGGGCATCCACCAGCACGATCACGGCGTCGGCCGTGGCGGCGCCGGTGACCATGTTGCGGGTGTACTGCACGTGGCCGGGGCAGTCGGCGAGGATGAAGCTGCGCCGGTCGGTGGCGAAGTAGCGGTAGGCGACGTCGATGGTGATGCCCTGCTCGCGCTCGGCACGAAGGCCGTCGGTGAGCAGCGCGAAGTCGAAGGCACCGTGCGCGAAGCCGCGGGCCCGTGAGGTGGCCGCGACCTGGTCGAGCTGGTCGGCGAGGATCGCCTTCGCGTCGTGCAGCAGCCGGCCCACCAGGGTGGACTTGCCGTCGTCGACCGAGCCCGCGGTCGCGAACCGGAACAACGCCCCGGTCGTTGAGCGCCCTTCGTCTCGCTTCGCTCGCTCAGGAACCGCTACGCGAGTCGAAACGCGTGGCGTCGCGCTGTTCGTGGTCATCAGAAGTATCCGTCCTTCTTGCGGTCCTCCATGGCGGCCTCGCTGATGCGGTCGTCGGCCCTGGTCGCGCCGCGCTCGGTGAGCGTCGTGCGGGCTACCTCATCGACGATGGCGGCCGTGTCGGCGGCATCCGACTCCACCGCTCCGGTGCAGCTCATGTCGCCGACGGTGCGGTAGCGCACGGTGCGTCGCTCGACCTGCTCGCCGTCGTGCGGCTGCGAGAACTCGCCCACCGCCCACCACATGCCCGAGCGCTGGAAAACCTGGCGCTCGTGCGCGTAGTACAGCGGCGGCAGCGCGATGTCCTCCCGTTCGATGTAGCGCCAGATGTCGAGCTCGGTCCAGTTCGAGATCGGGAAGGCCCGCACGTGCTGACCGGGCAGGTGGCGGCCGTTGTACAGGCTCCACAGCTCGGGGCGCTGGTTGCGCGGATCCCACTGCCCGAACTCGTCGCGCAGCGAGATGATGCGCTCTTTGGCGCGCGCCTTGTCCTCATCGCGGCGGGCGCCGCCGAACACCGCGTCGTGCCGCCCGGCCGCGATGGCGTCGAGCAGCGGCAGGGTCTGCAGCGGGTTGCGCGTGCCGTCGGGGCGCTCGGCGAGCCGGCCGTCGTCGATGTAGTCCTGCACGCGCGCGACCTCGAGGTCGACGCCGAGCCGGGCCACCGTCTCATCGCGGAAGCGGATCACCTCGGGGAAGTTGTGCCCGGTGTCGACGTGCAGCACAGGGAACGGCACCCGCCCCGGCGCGAACGCCTTCGCCGCGAGGTGCAGCACCACGACCGAGTCCTTGCCGCCCGAGAACAGCAGCACTGGACGCTCGAACTCGGCGACCACCTCGCGGATGATGTGGATGCCCTCCGCCTCGAGCAGGTCGAGCGTGTCGAGCTGGGTCGCCCCACCTTGGGTTGTCGACGCCCCGCCTTGGGTTGCTGACGCCCCGCTTTGGGTCGTTGACGCCCGGCCTTGGGTCGTTGACGCCCCGCCTTGGGTTGCTGACGCCCCGCTTTGGGTCGTTGACGCCCCGCTTTGGGTCGTTGACGCCCCGCTTTGGGTCGCTGAGCCTGTCGAAGCGCCCTTCGGCAGGCTCAGGGCCCCAACTGGGGCGGTCAGGGACCCAACTGGGGCGGTCAGGGACCCAACTGGGGCGGTCAGGGACCCAACTGGGACGGTCAGCGGCTCGGCTGGGGTGATCTTGATGGTGGTGCTCATACGTGCAGCCCGCATTCTGTCTTCGTCAGCCCGGCCCAGCGGCCGGATCGGGGGTCGTCGCCCGGGGCGACCGGCTTCGTGCACGGCGCGCATCCGATCGACGGGTATCCGTTCGCGATCAAGGGGTGCACCGGCACGTCGTGCGCGGTGGCGTAGTCGGTGAGGTCGTCGAAGCTCCAGGCCGCGACGGGGTTCACCTTCACCAGCGAGTTGCGCTCGTCCCAGACGACCAGCTCGGTCGTGGCACGCGTGGGCGCCTCGTCACGGCGTACGCCGGTGAACCACACCTCGTAGCCACCCAGCGTCCGCTGCAGCGGCTCGACCTTGCGTCGGGCGCAGCACAGCCCGGGGTCGCGGGCGAACAGGTCGCTGCCGAACTCGGCATCCTGCTCCCGCACGCTCTGCCCGGGTCGCACGTCGACGACTCTCACGTCGAGCCGCGAGGAGACCTCGTTGCGGGTGAACGTCGTCTCGGCGAAGTGGTAGCCGGTGTCGAGGAACAGCACGTCGACACCGGGAAGGCGCTGCGCGACGAGGTGCGGGAGCGCGGCATCCGCCATCGAGCACGCGACCGCCGCCTGCGAGACGGCGAAGTTCGCGGCGACCCACGCGACGACCGCGGCCGGGCTTGCCTCATCGGGTTGCCGGCTGCGCAGCTCGGCGTTGCCGCGCTCGGCGAGCGCGCGCAGGTCTGCGGCGGGGCGGTGACCCTTCGGCAGGCTCAGGGACCCACTCTCTGGGGCGCTCTCTGCAGCGGGCCTGATCTCTGGGGCGCTCACTGCAGGGGGCCCACTCTCTGGGGCGCTCATTGCAGGGGCCCGATCTCTGGGGCGCTCACTGCAGGGAAGCCCTTCGGTAGGCTCAGGGACCCACTGTCGGGGATGCTCATTGCAGGGCCTCCTCGTCGGCTCGGTGCGCCCACTGCGCGAAGGTCTCGCCGGCGCCGTCACGGTCGGCCAGGTAGCGGCGGATGACCCGCTCGGCGTAGTCCGCGATGCCGTCCGCCGGCACCTTCAGTCCGCGCACGGTGCGCCCGAGCCCCGCATCCTCGCGGTCGACGCTCGCGAGCCCGCCGCCGAGGTGCACCTGGTAGCCGGGCACCTGTTCGCCGTCGATCAGCACGAGCTGGCCCTTCAGGCCGATGTCGGCGGTCTGGATGCGGGCGCAGGAGTTCGGGCATCCGTTCACGTGCAGCGTGATGGGGCGGCCGATCTCGGGCTCGAGCGCGCCCAGGCGCTCTTCCAGCTGCTCGATCGCGCGGGCGGCGTTGGCCTTCGTCTCGACGATCGCGAGCTTGCAGAACTCGATGCCGGTGCACGCGATCGTGCCGCGGCGGAACAGGCTCGGTCGGGCCGAGAGGCCCAGGGCATCCAGCCCCTGCACGAGGCTGTCGATGCGGCTCTCGTCGATGTCGAGCACGAGCAGCTTCTGGTGGGGTGTGGTGCGGATGCGCTGCGAGCCGTGCGCCTCGGCGAGGTCGGCGAGCGCCGTCAGCGTCGAGCCGGACACACGGCCGACGAGCGGGGCGGCGCCGACGAAGAAGCGGCCGTCCTTCTGCCGGTGGATGCCGACGTGGTCGCCGAGGCTGTTCGGCTTGGGGGCGGCGGGGCCGTCGGGCAACGGCGCCTCGAGGTACTCGTTCTCGAGCACGGCGCGGAACCCCTCGATGCCCCAATCGGCGAGCAGGAACTTCAGCCGCGCCTTGTTGCGAAGGCGCCGGTATCCGTAGTCGCGGAAGATCTGCGTCACGCCGTGCCACACCTCGGCCACGCGGTCGGGAGTCACGAAGACACCCAGGCGCTCGCCGAGTCGCGGCACGACCGAGAGGGCGCCACCCACCCACAGGTCGTAGCCGATGCCGAGCTCGGGGTGCTCGACCGCGACGAAGGCGCAGTCGTTGATCTCGTGCACGACGTCCTGGCTGGGGTGCCCGGTGATCGCGGTCTTGTACTTGCGGGGCAGGTTCGACAGTGTCTCGTCACCCAGGAACCGGTCGGCGATCTCGCGGATCTGCGGGGTCGCGTCGATGAGCTCGTCGGCGGCGATGCCGGCGACGGGCGATCCGAGGATCACGCGCGGCACGTCGCCGCACGCCTCGGTGGTGCTCAACCCGACAGCCTCGAGGCGACGCCAGATCTCAGGCACGTCCTGCACTTCCACCCAATGCAGCTGCACGTTCTGCCGGTCGGTGATGTCGGCGGTGTCGCGGGCGAACTCGGTCGAGATCTCGCCGATCACACGCAGCTGCGCGGTGCTCAGCTGACCGCCGTCGATGCGCACCCGCAGCATGAAGTACTCGTCCTCGAGCTCGTGCGGCTCGAGCTGCGCGGTGCGGCCGCCGTCGATGCCGGGCTTGCGCTGGGTGTACAGCCCCCACCAGCGGAAGCGGCCGTGCAGGTCGGTCGGGTCGATGCTCGCGAACCCGCCCTGGGCGTAGATCGTCTCGATGCGCTCGCGCACGTTCAGGCCGTTGTCGGCGAGCTTGAACTCCTCGTTGCCGTTGAGCGGCTCGGTGCCGTCGATCGCCCACTGGCCGTGCGGCTTGGTCGGCGTGCGGCTGGTGCGGGTGCGTGCGCCCCGGATGGTCGTCGGCTGCTGGATGGTCATCGAGCCCCCTCAGGTGAATGGCTGGGGATCACCGTACGGACTGCGATTCGAGCCCGAAACCCTTCCCGACACGCAGCGACCAGGAGGGAAACAGAACGTCACGTGACGCGAAATGTGACGCCGGAGGGGTGGTGCGATCGGTGGATCTGTGCGTGGCGAGCAGGGCGCCGCACCAGCGAAGGCGCTTCACCCGGGGTAGGACCAGATCACGGGAATTCGTCCTACCTCGGCGCGTTCGCCGACCGGCGGCGAGTCAGGCCGGATGCGGCGGAGTAGCGCGCGACGACGAGGTCGACCAGCACGTCCGGGATGCCCCGCTCGGGCAGCAGATCGTCGAGCAGCGGCGCCGTGATCGGGTGCGCGCCGGCGTGGCGGACGGCGAGATCGAAGAAGAACCCGCGTGCGAGCAGGTAGGTCGCGACGACGGCATCCGGGGCGGCGGCAAGCGCCGTCGGCAGATCCGGATGCCGGGCGGCGAGGTACGCGAGATCGACCCGGCGTCCCGTGCGCGCGTGCAGGAGGGCGGCCATGCCCTCGGCATCCGGCACCGAGCGCTCGTCGCGCGAGCCCGCGACGGCGAGCACGACCGGCCCGGCCGGCTCGCTCTCGAGCCGCAACGCGAGCACCTCGGCGAGCAGGGGATCGGGGCCGAGCGGGTCGGTGACGACGGCATCCGGTCGCCGGACGACGATGCCGTGCAGATCGTGATGCACGTGGAAGCCCTGCGAGAGCAGCAGCGGCACGACGACCACCGGTCCGTCGATCGCGGCCAGCGCGCTCTCCGCGTCGGGCTGCTGCACGTCGACGAACGCCGCGCGCACGTCGACATCGGTCAGACGCTCGGGCACCCGCGCGACGAGCGCCGCGATCGAACGGGCGCCGTCGGCGTCGGAGGTGCCGTGCGAGACGGCGAGCAGCGCGGGTCGGGCCATGCGGGCGACTCTAGATCGGGTCGTCCGGATGCCGCCGGACCGTCGTCAAACAGCGAAATGCGACCCGCAGGATGCAAACCTGAGTCAATGCATATCAACTTTGTTTGACAGCATCCGGGGGTGGGTTTACACTTGAGTCATCACGACTCAGGTTCACCCTGATCGTCCGCAGACTTCACCGATTCAGAAGGAGAAACACATGGCACGTGCTGTCGGAATCGACCTCGGAACCACCAACTCCGTGGTCAGCGTCCTCGAGGGCGGCGAGCCCAAGGTCATCGCCAACGCCGAGGGCTTTCGCACCACCCCGTCGGTGGTCGCATTCACCAAGGACGGCGAGGTGCTGGTCGGCGAGACCGCCAAGCGCCAGGCCGTCACCAACGTCGACCGCACGATCGCATCGGTCAAGCGCCACATGGGCACTGACTGGTCGTTCGACGTCGACGGCAAGAAGTGGACGCCGCAGGAGATCTCCGCGCGCATCCTCCAGAAGCTCAAGCGCGACGCCGAGTCGTACCTCGGCGACACCGTGACCGACGCCGTCATCACCGTTCCCGCGTACTTCAACGACGCCGAGCGTCAGGCGACCAAGGAGGCCGGAGAGATCGCGGGCCTCAACGTGCTGCGCATCATCAACGAGCCCACCGCCGCCGCTCTCGCCTACGGCCTCGACAAGGGCAAGGAGGACGAGCTCATCCTCGTCTTCGACCTCGGTGGCGGAACCTTCGACGTCTCGCTGCTCGAAGTGGGCAAGGACGACGACTTCTCGACCATCCAGGTGCGCGCCACCGCAGGTGATAACCGCCTCGGCGGCGACGACTGGGACCAGCGCGTCGTGGACTACCTGATCAAGCAGTTCAAGGAGACCACCGGCGTCGACGTCTCGGGCGACAAGATCGCACTGCAGCGCCTCAAGGAGGCCGCCGAGCAGGCCAAGAAGGAGCTCTCGAGCTCGACGAGCGCCTCGATCAACCTGCCCTACCTGTCGCTGACCGACTCGGGCCCCGTCTCGCTGAGCGAGAACCTCACCCGCGCGAAGTTCGAGGATCTCACCAAGGACCTCCTCGACCGCACGAAGAAGCCCTTCGAGGACGTCATCCGCGAGGCGAACATCAAGGTCGCCGACATCGACCACATCGTGCTCGTCGGCGGTTCGACCCGCATGCCGGCGGTCGCCGATCTCGTCAAGCGCGAGACCGGCAAGGACGCCAACAAGGGCGTCAACCCGGATGAGGTCGTCGCCGTCGGCGCCGCCCTGCAGGCCGGTGTCCTCAAGGGTGAGCGCAAGGACGTGCTGCTCATCGACGTCACCCCGCTGAGCCTCGGCATCGAGACCAAGGGCGGCATGATGACCAAGCTCATCGACCGCAACACCGCGATCCCGACCAAGCGCAGCGAGACCTTCACCACCGCCGACGACAACCAGCCGTCGGTCGCTATCCAGGTCTTCCAGGGCGAGCGCGAGTTCACCCGCGACAACAAGCCGCTCGGCACCTTCGAGCTCACCGGCATCGCACCGGCCCCCCGCGGCATCCCGCAGATCGAGGTCACCTTCGACATCGACGCCAACGGCATCGTGCACGTGTCCGCCAAGGACAAGGGCACCGGCAAGGAGCAGTCGATGACCATCACCGGCGGCTCGTCGCTGTCGAAGGAGGACATCGACCGCATGGTGCGCGAGGCCGAGGAGCACGCCTCCGAAGACAAGAAGCGCCGCGAGGCCGCCGAGGTCCGCAACCAGGCCGAGACCCTCGCCTACTCGATCGAGAAGCTCATCAAGGAGAACGAGGACAAGCTCCCCGAGGACGTCAAGACCTCGGTGCAGGGCGACGTCGACGCGCTCAAGACGGCTCTGGCCGGTGACGACGACGACGCGGTCAAGACCGCGTTCGACAAGCTGAACGAGTCGCAGACCAAGCTGGGCGAAGCCATCTACGCCCAGTCGCAGGCCGATGCCGCCGCCGGCGCCCCCGCAGACGACCAGGCTCCTGCCGACGCCGCCCCCGAGGAGGATGTCGTCGACGCCGAGGTCGTGGACGACGAGGACGAAGAGAAGAAGTAATCATGACGGACAAGAACTTCGATGAGAACGAGGTTCCGGAGGGGTCGGATGCTCAGGCATCCGGCCCCGCGCCGCAGAACCAGGACGTTCCTGACAACCCGGACTCCACCGAGGCCGCCGCGGCCGAGGGGTCGGACGACGACCTCACAGTCGACGACATCCTGAACGCCGACCAGATCGACGAAGCGGCCAGCGAGGACGGCTCCGACGCGGGCATCATCGACGCCGAGCACGCTCTGCTGGTCGACCTCAAGCGGCTGACCGCCGAGTACGCCAACTACCGCCGCCGCACAGAGGAGCAGCGCCACGTCGAGATCGCCCGGGCGAAGGGCGAGGTCGCCAAGGGGCTGCTGCCCGTGCTCGACGACCTCGATCGCGCCGACCAGCACGGCGACCTCGTCGAGGGCTCGGCCTTCGCCGTGATCGCCGACAAGCTGCGCGGCGTCGTCGAGCGTCTCGGTGTCGTCGCCTACGGCGCGCCGGGCGAGGAGTTCGACCCGCAGCACCACGAGGCGATCTTCCAGCAGCCGACCCCCGGTGCCGCCACCTCAACGATCCTCGAGGTCGTCGAGGTGGGCTACCGTCTCGGCGATGTCGAACTGCGTCCGGCCAAGGTCGTCGTCGCCGTCCCTGCGGAGTAGGTGATCGATGGCTAGCCAGGACTGGTTCGACAAGGACTTCTACAAGACGCTCGGCGTCTCGAAGGACGTCTCGGACGCCGATCTGAAGAAGACCTATCGCAAGCTCGCCCGCAAGTATCACCCCGACTCCAATCAGGGGGATGCCGCGGCCGAGGCGAAGTTCAAGGAGATCAGCGAGGCGTACAGCGTGCTCAGCGACGCCGAGCAGCGCCGCGAGTACGACGAGATCCGCGCCATGGGCTCGGGCGCGCGGTTCACCGCGCCCGGTGCCGGCGGTGCCGGCGGCTTCGAAGACGTGTTCAGCCGGTTCGGGCAGGGAGGACGAGCGAGCCAGGCCGACTTCGACGACATCTTCTCGATGTTCTCGCAGGGCGGCGGCTCGTTCGGCTCCGGCCGTTTCGGTCAGCCCACCGGCGGGTACCGCGGCTTCGGCGGCCCGCAGAAGGGCGCCGATCTCACGGCCACGACCACGCTCGACTTCGTCACCGCGGTGCAGGGCGACACCATCACCCTGCAGGCCGGCGACGGCAAGCCGTTCAAGGTCAAGGTGCCCGCGGGCGTGAAGGACGGGCAGAAGATCCGTCTGCGCGGCCGCGGTCGCCCGTCGCCCGACGGCGGCGAGCCCGGTGACATCGTCGTGCAGGTGAAGGTGCGTCCGCATCCGGTCTTCACCCGCGATGGACTGAATCTGCGCCTCACGGTGCCGGTGACGTTCACCGAGGCGACGCTCGGCGCGACCATCGAGGTGCCCACACTCGGCGGCGACGTGGTCAAGCTCCGCGTCGCTCCGGGCACCCCGTCCGGGCGCGTGCTGCGCGTCAAGGGGCGCGGCGTGAAGAGCTCGAAGGGCACCGGCGACCTGCTCGCGGAGCTCCAGGTCGTGGTGCCCTCGCACCTCGACGACGCCGCCAGGGAGGCGCTGGAGCGCTTCCACGAGCTCGGCCCCAAGGAGAACCCGCGGGCCGAGATGATGGCCAAGGCGAAGGCCTGACCATGGACGCCGATTCGCCCGTCTTCGCGATCGCGGTCGCTGCGGAGCTGGCCGGAATGCACCCTCAGACCCTGCGGCAGTACGACCGCATCGGTCTGGTGGTGCCCGGCCGCACCCGCGGCGGCTCGCGGCGCTACTCGATGCGCGACATCGAGCAGCTCCGCGAGGTCGCCCAGCTCTCGAGCGAGGGGATGAGCCTGCCGGCCATCGCCCGGCTGCTCGATCTGGAGGACGAGGTGCGGATGCTGCGCCGCCGCGTCACGGAGCTCGAGGGTGCTCTGCGCGCCGAGCGCGAGAACCGCCCCGGTGTGCGCGTGTTCGCGGCCGGGGCATCCGGACAGGTCGTCACCCTGCCGTCGGGCCGGCGCATCCGCCGCTCGACCGAGGTCGTGCTGTGGCATCCGCGCCGCGCCGCCGTCGAGGCGGACGGCGCCTCCGCCTCCGACGCGGCCGATTCCAGGCGCTGACGGCGTCGCCGGGCCGGCGCGTACCTGCCGGCTGGTCCCATATGGCGGCATCCCCTCGCGCGAGGCGGCCACATGGGCCCACCCGACGCGCCGGACCGGGCGGCGTACCTGCCAGCTGGTCCCAAATGGCGGCATCCCCTCGCGCGAGGCGACCATATGGGCCCACCCGACCGCGCCGGATGCCGGCATCGTCCCGCCTCAGGCGTCGTCGAGGGGCAGAGCCAGCGTGGCTTCTGCGAGCGCGGCGCCTGCGCCGGCGTAGACGTTGACCACGGCTCCCACGCCCTCGCCGGAGAGATGCTCGAGCTGATCCGGATGCTGGGCGACGGCCGAGACCCGGCCGTCGAATCCCGCCGCACGCAGCTGGGCGAGCGCGAACATGTTCGAGTTGTGTATCGGCATGGCGAGCACCACGGTGCGCACGAACCCGCCGGCGACCATGCGCGTCCAGAACTCGTGATCGGTGGCGTCGCCTTCGACGACGTCGAACCCGTCCTCCTCCAGCCTCTGCACCACGAGGTGGTCGTTGTCCACGCCGAGCGGCCGCAGGCCGCCGGCTTCGACGAAGTGCGTGTAGGCGGCTCGGCCGACTCGTCCCATCCCGAGCACGACCACATCCGCGTCGCTGGTGTCGATGGGGCGGTCCGCCGGGCGCAGCCGACGCACATCCTGCTCGGGCAGACGCTCGGTGAGACGGGTGGTGAGGTCGAGACCCTGCGTGTTCGTGATCGACGAGATCACCATGCTCAGCGGCACCGCGACCGCCACGACGGTCATCCACTGCTCCGACACGAGCCCGTTCGCGACGCCGACCGCGGCGACGATGATCGAGAACTCCGAGAAGTTGCTGAGCACGAGACTCATCCGGATCGTCGTGCGGTTGCGCAGGCCGAACAGCCTGCCGAGGACCACGAAGCCGGCGAAGGTGAGCGGCAGCAGCACCGCGCAGAGGACGAGGGCGATGAGCACGTCCGCCCAGCTCGGACTCGAACTCATCCCGATCAGGAGGAAGAAGCCGACGAGGAAGAGCTCCTTGACCCCGAACAGCGACTTCGACAGCTCGACGGCGCGGCGGTGCGACGACAGCAGCAGTCCCACGATCAGGGCGCCGAGGTCGCCCTCGAGACCGACGGCGCTGAACGCGAGGTATCCGGGCCCGAGCGCGGTCGCGGCGCCGAAGAGCACGAGCAGCTCACCGTGGCCGACACGGTCGAGAACCCGGCGCAGCAGCCACATCGCGGGCACGAGCAGCACGAGCGCGAAAGCCCACAGGCTCGGCCGACGCTCGGCGGTCGCGGTGACGAAGGCCACGGCGATGAGATCCTGGGTCACCAGCACGGCGATCGCCGTCTGCCCGTAGAAGGATCCGTCGTCGGAGCGCTCTTCGAGCACCTTCACGCACAGCACGGTCGACGAGAACGACAGTGCGAAGCCGATCACCGCCGCTTCACGCCAGCCGCCCTCGAGCGAGCCGAGCGCCAGCGTCGCCAGAAGCCCCACCGTGCCCATCCCGATCGCCGACAGCACGACCAGATGGATCGTGGCGGTGCCGTACGTCTCCGGGCGCAGCAGCGATCGCAGGTCGAACTTCAGTCCGATGCTGAACAGCAGCAGCATCACGCCGATGTCAGCGAGCATCTCGAGGCCGGTGAACGGCTGCACGCCGAGTGCGCCGAGCAGGAATCCCGCCGCGAGAAAGCCCACCAGCGGCGGGATCCGCAGCAGATGCGCCAGCGTGCCCAGTGCGGCAGCGGTGAGGAGGGTCAGGACGATCTGCTCCATGCTCGCTCCTTCGCGCCGGTGCACTGATCCCGAGAGTAGCGGTCAGATGCCGAGCACGGCCTTCGCGATCAGGAAGTAGATGATCAGGCCCGTCGCGTCGACGAACGTCGTGATGAACGGGTTCGAGAAGACCGCCGGGTCGACCTTGATGGCGCGCGCGGCGAGCGGCATGATGCCGCCGATCGACGCAGCCACGGTGCAGACCGCGGTGAGCGTGAGCCCGATCACCAGACCGACGTGCCAGTCGTAGATCACACCGGTCAGCGTGAAGCCCAGCACACCCAGCAGCAGACCGAGGCTGAACCCCACCCGCACCTCGCGCGAGAGCACCTTGCGCACATCGCGTGGCGTGATCTCGCCGAGCGCCAGCGAGCGCGTGACCGTCGTCGCGGCCTGATTGCCCGTGTTGCCCCCGGTGCCGATCAGCAGTGGCACGAACAGCGCCAGCACGGTCATCTGCGCGAGGGTCGCCTCGAACGCGTCGAGCACCTGCACGGTCAGGGTCGCGCCGACGGCGAGCACGAGCAGCCACACCACGCGCGAGCGCACGAGCCGGCGGATCGGGGTCGACAGGTACGAGCGGCGCAGCGGCTCGACACCGCCCTGGCGGGCGGCATCCTCGCTCTCCTCCTGCTTCAGGATGCGGGCCGCGTCGTCGATCGTGAGGATGCCGACGATCCGCTGATCGCCGTCCACGACCGGCAGGGCGAGCAGGCCGTAGTCGGTGGCGCGGCGCGCGGCGATCTCGGCATCCTCCGTGACCTCGGCGACGTGCGGTTCGCTCATGACGTCGGCGATCACGGCATCCTCGTCGGCCGACATCAGATCCCGCAGACTCACGATCCCGACCACCCGACGCGCGTCGGTGACCGGGAGCGTGTACACGGTCTCCGCGCTGTCGAGGGCGGCGCGGATGCGCGCGAACGTGTCGCGCACCGTGAGGCGGGGGTGGGTGGTGACGAACTCGGGGCTCATCCGCCTGCCGACCGAGTGCTGCGGATAGCCGAGCATCCCCGCGGTCAGATCGCGCTCCTGCCGGGTCAGGCCGCGCAGCAGCTGCGGAGCGACGGATGCCGGCAGCTCGTCGAGCAGCCACACCCGGTCGTCGGGGTCCATCTCGGCGAACAGCGTCGTCACCTCGGCCCGGCGCAGGGCGCGCACCAGGTCGCCCCGGGTGCCGGGGGAGAGCGCCTCGAACACGTCCAGCGCTCGCGCCTTCGCGAGCAGCCGATAGACGATGGCGGCGTCTTCGATGCCCAGCCGGTCGATGAGCTCGACGACCTCGGGAACGGTCAGCGGCGTCAGCCTCGCGGATGCGCCGGGCAGGTCGCCCTGGGCGATGAGGCGGCGGATGTCGTCGGCGGCGTCCGAGACGGTCTGAAGCTGGAGGGGAGTCATGAGCGTGCCTTAGGAAGGCACCGCACGGAGCAAACTTCGCCGGAGCGAAGGGCGTGCGTCGCAGCAGACGACGCCGCTCAGCCGAGCGGTGCGGAAGCGGAGGGTGTGACGTGTCTGCGACTATGACTGTCACTCGACATGGTGAACCACCTCGCTTCCTGGTGCTCGTGGAGACGTACCCACCGATCGTACCCGGCGTCAGCTGTGGATCCCCGCCGTAGGGCCGGGTGCAATAGGGTTTTCGTAGTCGGGGGGCTGCGCAAGGCGGGCCGTCGGCCTGTCACCGGAGGAGAATCCATGCGCACCGCGTCCAAGCCCATCCTGTTCATCACCGCTGTCGCCCTCGCCGTCGGCCTCTCTGGGTGCTCGGGCGCTCCGGCGGCTGACAGCAGCAGCGGCCAGAAGACCGACGACAAGCCGGCCGCCAGCAGCCAGAGCGTCGCCGACGCCTGCAAGCTGTTCGTCGACGAGGGCACCAAGATCAGCAACAAGGCGCAGGAGCTCTCGGCGTCGGCGACCACCGACCCGGAAGCTGCCGCCGCCGCGCTCGCAGACGTGCAGAAGGAGTTCGAGGCGCTCGGCGAGAAGATCACCAACGAGAAGGTCTCGCCCGTCTACAACGAATTCGTCTCGGCGTACGGCGAGTTCTCGACCATCATCGGCGAGGTCTCGGCCGACCCCTCGCAGGCGAGCGACGCCATGACGAAGGTCAACGACACCGTCAAGAAGGTCTCCGACGCGAGCACCGAGCTCGGCAAGATCTGCAACGGCTGATCCGGCCCTGCCCGATCGGCACTGAACGGTCCGTCTCCCGCAGTGGGGGCGGGCCGTTCTCGTCAGCTCGCCGCGACCTCGACCAGTTCCCTGGCGAGGCTGCGCGAGGTTCACCTCCGCGCTCATTCATCGCCCGCCCGCGTTCTCGGGTGGCCCGGAACGGATGCTGCCGGCTCGCTCTCTCCGGCAGAGAGGCCGAGCAGCGCTCGTGGCGTGACGAACGCCGGCAACTCGTCCAGCAGCCTGACCCCGTCGTCAGGATCGATGCCGGCCACAGGCGCGCGACCTCGGCGCCCTGAAACGCCCAGGGGATGTCGCTCTGGATGCCTGAAGGAAGAGCCTTGAAGACCTTCTGAGCGTGGGACGGTTGTTCGCCGCGCAGACCATGAATCGCTCCCCGCGACGGCCAGCGCGGGGAGCGATTCATCGCTTCAGTGAAGGTCAGCAGCCCTCACAGATCGCTGTGGATGAACTCAGTGAGCGTTCCTCCGGGTGATGAGCAGCGAAGCGCCACCGACGATCAGCAGAAGCAGCCCCACGATCGCGGGGATGAACGGCGGTACTGCACCGGTCGCAGCCAGCGACGGATTCGACGGCAGGGTCACCGGTGCGACGGGCTTGTCGCAGTCGGGGGTGTCGAAGGTGATCGTGGTGGTCGCCGTGCGGTTGTCGTCGGCGAGGGTCCAGCCGTTCGCG
>NZ_JBSHMU010000002.1:294050-862483 GCF_053645675.1 Microbacterium sp. NPDC055312
GCCGTGCGGTTGTCGTCGGCGAGGGTCCAGCCGTTCGCGGTGGTGAGGACGTATCCGTCGGCTGCGGTGGCGGTGACGGTGATCGTCGCGCCGGGGGCCGGATCGGCGTTCCGGGTGTAGGTGACACCGTCGGTGTTCGGGAACGTCAGTGCCGGGGTGGTGGTGCCCTCGGCGGTGCACTGGGCCTGGACGATCTGGGGCATCACCGGTGCGACGGAGCGAACTTCGCCGTCACCGTCACCGCCGGCTCCGTCGCGCAGCACCTCAGCGCTCACACGCTGCGGGTCGTCGGCGAGGCCGGAGACGACGGCAGAGTTGCGGAACACCCCGTTCTCACCGGGGAGGAGGTTGCTGTCATATCTGAAATAGATGTTCTCCCCCGCGTAGACAGCGCTCTCGCCCGGGTGGTTACCGAAAAGCTCGATGCGCACGCCGCGAGCACCCTCTCGTGCCACGGTGTAACGCTCGGGGTTCATCTCGACATTGTTGACATAGCCCTTGACGGATTCGATGTTGATGCTCGAGCTCGGCCCCGGAGTATCGACGATGACGACCGGCGCATTGACGTGCGCACCAGTGCCGGTGTCGAGATACACCGCCCAACCCAGCTGGCGCGCGGGGGAAGAAGCACCCTGGTCGTCGCTCAGCCACCAGCCCACCTTGGAGGTGCTCTGGGCGTCGCCTGACGGGCCGTCGGGCAGCAGGGTCAAGGGCAGCGTCCACGAGCCGCTACCCGTGAATCGCAAGCTGTACTCGCCACCGTTGATCGTGTCGACTTCATTCCTGTTCCAGGAGACGGAGAAGTAGGCGCTGCCGTTGACGGAGGTCTTGTCGTTCACGAAACCCGTCAGCGTGAATGTCGCGGTGTTCCCGCTCCATACGGCATTGGCCACCACATCGTTGGCGCTGTTGCGCAGAGCGAAACCTGCGGTGCTGGATGGCCGCAACTCGTTGGGCAGAACGATCGAGAAGGTGTCTCCGCTCTTCGAGCCATCAGCAATAGCCCAGTTGAAAGAGAACCGGGTGCTCTCGCCGCTCGTCGTCGCCGTCTTATCGAACGTCTGGTTCGAGAACGTGACAGTCGCGGGCGCGGCCATTGCAGCCGGCGCCGCGACAAGCGACGCCACGAAGAACAGCAGTGCGAGCACAGCGCTCAGCGCGCCTCTCATCTTGGACGTTGAAAGCGATGAGCTCGAGTGCGGCATCATGTAAATTTCCCCTTCTGCAACGTGATAATTTCCCCGGTTGCGCGCAGACCGACGAGGCTCTCAACCGACGAGGTTCTCATAGGCACACAACGAAACAAGTCTTGCCTGCCACTCGCCCGTCATCGACGACGTCACGGTTCTTTCACCCCGAAATTCACCCCCAGTCCACCGCCCGGTACGCGTTGTCCTGTTCGCACGAAGAAGGCCGACGACAACGTCGGAGGTCACCGACGCGAGCGGAAGGCTGAGTCAGGTGTGCACCGGCTGACCCTGCCAGCGCTCGATCGTGAGGGGACCACCCGTCTCGCGGACGACCGGAACGCGGGCCGTGCGCACGCTCGCTTCAGGCCGGAGGCAACCGGAGCACGTCGCCCTCGCCGCCGGTGATGTCGTCGGCGAGCCGGATGCTGCGGGCGAGGTTGTCGAGTGCGCCCTCGAGGGTGCCGAAGCGCTCGCGGTCGCTGCACACCGCCGTCAGGGTGATGAGGTGGGTGCCGGTGTCCCAGGTGTAGGTCGCCGACGCGAGCGACGCGGGGTTCGGGGGCGACGGCATCAGCAGCTTCTCACCCTGACCGAGCGCCGTGCGGAAGTCCTCGGTGTCGTCGTACTCCATCGGCATCATCGCGCGTGCGGTGCGCAGCTGCGGGGTGAGCGCCTGCACGGTCGCCATCGCGACCACGAGGTCGGGCTCGGCTCGCCAGGTCCACGCGAGCACCCGACCATCCGCCTTGCGCATCGCGAAGGGGATGGCCTGGCTGGCCAGCCAGCTGCCGAACCGGGCGCCGGGCAGCGTCTCGCGCCCGAGTCCCGTGCCGGCCTGGGCCATCAGCATCCGGATCGCCGCTTTACGATGCCGACGGCCGCGCAATCCCAGCGAGCCGGTGACGGGGATCCACAGGGCGCGGTCGGCAGACGAGATCAGGCGCATGCACCCACGGTACGCGGCCCGCCTCCCGGGATGGCACAGTGCCCTCGGGTAGAGTGACGGGCGCCCAGAGCTAGAGATAGGCAGCAGACTTCACGTGACCTCCGGACGCCCCCTGAAGATCCTCATCGGCTGCGACACGTTCGCCCCCGACATCAATGGAGCCGCACGCTTCGCCGAGCGCCTCGCGGCCGGCCTCGTGCAGCGCGGCCACGACGTGCACGTCGTCGCGCCGAACACCGCCTATCGCCGTTCGGCCGCGCACACCGAGGTGATCGAGGGCGAGCCGATGACGATGCACCGGCTGCCCGCACTGCGCTGGCTGCCGCACGACTGGGTGCGCTTCGTCTGGCCGTGGCGCTCGAAGCACTGGGCGCGCAAGGTGCTCGACGAGGTGCGGCCCGACATCGTGCACATCCAGTCGCACATCATCATCGGGCGCGGCCTCACCCGGATCGCCCATCAGCGGGGCATCCCCGTCATCGCGACGAACCACGTGATGGCCGAGAACATCCTCGATCACACGGCGATGCCGAAGTTCATCGACGACATCGTGCTGCGCCTCGCCTGGGCCGACGCCAAGCGCACCTTCGACATGACCCGCGCGGTGACGACGCCCACCCGCAAGGCGGCCGAGTTCCTCGAGCGCACGATCGACACGCAGGGTGTGGTGCCGATCAGCTGCGGCATCGACCGGCGCAACTACAATCCGGTGATCGCGCCCCGCGACCGCAACCGCATCCTCTTCGTCGGGCGCCTCACGGGCGAGAAGCAGGTCGATGTCGTGCTGCGCGCGGTCGCGGCGCTCGACCCCGCCCTCGACGTGCACTTCGACATCGCCGGCGGCGGTGACCAGCGCAAGGCGCTCGAGGCGCTCACCGAGCAGCTGGGCATCGAGGACCGGGTCACGTTCCACGGCCGGGTGACCGACGCGCAGCTGCGCGAGCTGTACTCGCGCTCGTCGGTGTTCGCGATCGCCTCGATCGCCGAGCTGCAGTCGATCGTGACGATGGAGGCCATGGCATCCGCCCTGCCGATCGTCGGAGCGAACGCCGTCGCCCTGCCGCATCTGGTGCATGACGGCGAGAACGGCCACCTCTTCGAGCCGGGGAACGTCGATGACCTCGCCGACAAGCTCACCCGGGTGCTGACCGCGTCGCCGGCCGAGTACGAGCGGATGCAGCGCGCCTCACTCGACGGCGTGGCCGTGCACGACATCAACCGCACGCTCGACACGTTCGAGGCGCTCTACCGCGACGAGCCGCTGCCCGCCTGACGGCCGGCGCGGTCCGTGGGCGGGCGCGTGGTCGTGCGGCGGCTTCCGGCGGTCGTGCGGAGGTAGGCCAACACGCAGGGGTAGGACGAATCAGGGGTGTTTCGTCCTGTGCTCGGGCGTTCGCCTGCGCTCGCCGGGTCACGCCTCGCCGCGCCCCGCGCCCCCCGCCCCGCGCCCGCGCCGACGCGCGTACCGTCAGGCGTCGGTCATGCCTCGGCGCAGCAGACGGCCGCGCGGGTTCTCGAAGTCGATGACCTCGCCGTGCAGCCACGTGCGGCGCACCACGCCGGCGAGCGCCTTGCCCTGGTAGGGGGTGATCGGGTTCTTGTGGTGCAGCTTGCTGACGTCGACCACGTAGGCGTCGTCGGCGGCGAAGATCGAGAAGTCGGCGTCGTATCCCGGGGCGATCCGGCCCTTGCCGGTGAGCCCGGCGAACTGCGCCGGGCGCTCGCTCATCCAGGTCACGACCTGCTCGAGCGGCAGCCCGCGGCGACGGGCCTCGGTCCAGATCAGCGACAGGCCCAGCTGCAGCGACGCCACGCCGCCCCACGCCACGCCGAAGTCGCCGTTCTCGAGGTCCTTCAGATCGAGGGTCGAGGGGGAGTGGTCCGACACGATGAAGTCGATCGTGCCGTCCTCCAGGCCCTGCCAGAGCAGCTCGCGGTTGCCCGCCTCGCGGATCGGCGGGCAGCACTTGAACGCGGTCGCCCCGAGCGGGATCTCCTCGCTGACCAGGGTCAGGTAGTGCGGGCAGGTCTCGACGGTGATCCTCAGGCCGTCGCGCTTCGCGGTGCGGAGCATCGCCAGCGCGTCCGACGACGATAGGTGCAGGATGTGCGCCCTCGCGCCGGTCCAGCGGGCGCGCTCGATGACCTCGGCGATGGCGAGGTTCTCGGCCCCGCGGGGGCGGGATGCCAGGAACTTCGCGTAATCGTCGCCGTCGGGCTGGGGCGCGCGGTCGATGGCCCGCGAGTCCTCGGCGTGCACGATCATGACCGAGTCGAACGTGGCGAGCTCGCGCATGTCGTCTTCGAGCTCGTCGGGGTCGAGCGGGGGGAACTCATCGACCCCGGAGTGCAGCAGGAAGCTCTTGAAGCCGAAGACACCCGCGTCGTGCAGCGGGCGCAGGTCGGCGGTGTTGCCCGGAACGGCGCCGCCCCAGAACCCGACGTCGACGTGCGTCTGGCCGCGCGCGACATCGCGCTTGATCTCGAGGGCTTCGACGCTGACGGTGGGAGGGATGCTGTTCAGCGGCATGTCGACGATGGTCGTCACGCCGCCGGCGGCAGCGGCCCGGGTCGCCGAGGCGAACCCCTCCCACTCGGTGCGTCCGGGCTCGTTGACGTGCACGTGGGTGTCGACCAGCCCGGGGATCAGCGTCTCGTCGTCGGCGAGCTCGACGACCTCGGCGCCGTCGAGCCCGTTGCCGAGCGGCTGCATGGCGACGATGACGCCGCCGCGCACGCCGACCTCGCGGGGGCGGATGCCGGAGCTGGTGAGGACGCGCTGGCCGCGGATCACGAGGTCGTAGCGCTCGCCGGTGGGGTCGAGCGAGGTGGATGCTGACTGCGTGTGACCGGCGTCCTGCGACATCCCGACCGCCCTTCCAATGCTTTCATGATGCGAGAACAACTTTTCGCACTAAGGGATCTCACCATGCCGACGAAACACTGTCAACACCGAGCGAGTGTAGTCCCGGCCTGGGCCGGCGGCGGGTTCAGCGCCTGTCGACGGGCGGTCTTGGTCGGGTTAGAGTTCTCGCGCCGCAGAAACCGGATCCCGCAACGCAGACGAACGGAGTCATCATGACCGACAAGCTCACCCCCGGCGCCACCGCACCCGAGTTCGCACTCGCCGACGCCGACGGCCGCACGGTCGCGCTCGCCGACTACCGCGGGCGCGACGTGGTCGTGTACTTCTACCCGAAGGCGGCGACGCCCGGGTGCACGACCGAGGCCTGCGACTTCCGCGACAGCCTCTCGGCGCTGGATGCCGCCGGCTACGCCGTCATCGGCGTCTCGCCGGACTCGGTCGCCGAGATCCGAGCCTTTGCCGAGGCCGAGGGTCTCACCTTCCCCCTGCTCGCCGACACCGACGCGGCCGTGGCGAGGGCCTGGGGCGTCTGGGGCGAGAAGACCGTGGGCGATCGCACCTTCGACGGCGTGATCCGCTCGACCTTCGTGCTCGACGGCGACGGCGTCGTGCAGCGCGCGGAGTACGGTGTGGATGCAGAGGGCCACGTCGCCCGTCTGCGCGCCGAACTCGGCGTCTGACTCCACGATGTGAAACACGCCGCCGGGCGGTTGACAACCAGCCCGGCGGCGTACAGACTTCATTGCAGATGCTGAAACAACAGTTCCGGCATACGGAAGTTACCTTCTCGTGAAGACTCCGTCAGGGGTTTCCGTATAGCCTTCGCGCCGGATGCCAGCGTTCTGCTTGAGGATCGAAGATGCTGCTCGAGGACTTCAACTCGGCCCCCCGTGAAGAAGCCGTCGCCGTCGTGAAGCCGGCACTGGACATCGCCCGCTGGATCGACGCCATCGTCGACGGCCGCCCGTACGAGAGCGTCGACCAGATCGTCGCCGCGGCGGCCGCCGTCGCCGCCCCGCTCTCCGAGGCCGAGCTCGACGGCGCGCTGGCGCACCACCCGCGCATCGGCGAGCGCCCGCAGGGCGAGACCGCGGAAGCCGCCCTGTCGCGCAAGGAGCAGCCGGGCGTCGACGCCGAGGCCGCCGCCGCCCTGGCCGCGGGCAATAAGGCCTACGAGCAGAAGTTCGACCGTGTGTACCTCGTGCGCGCGGCCGGACGCTCCGCCGAAGAGATCCTCGCCCTGCTGCAGCAGCGGCTGGGCAACACCCCCGAACAGGAGCTCGCCGTCGTCGACCAGCAGCTGCGCGAGATCGCGGCGCTGCGACTGGCGGGAGCCCTCGAGAGCTGAAGGAGCGCGCCATGAGCGTTTCCCACGTGACCACCCACATCCTGGACACCTCGATCGGACGCCCCGCGCCCGACGTCGCCGTCGCACTCGAAGCCCGTCAGGGCGCCGAGTGGGTCGAGATCGGTGCAGGATCCACAGATGCTGACGGGCGGGTGAAAGAACTGGGCCCCTCGCGGCTGGAGAGCGGTGCATACCGCCTCCGGTTCGACACAGCGGCCTACTTCGCCGGCATCGACACGGACACCTTCTTCCCGGAGGTGGTGTTGACCTTCCAGGTCGACGCTGAGCAGGCGCACTACCACGTGCCGCTGCTGCTCAGCCCGTTCGCCTATTCCACATACCGAGGAAGCTGAGTTGACAACATGACCGACATCATTCTGGGCAAGAACCAGTACGGCAAGGCTGAGGTCCGCGTGGTGCGCATCACCCGCGACTCCGACCGTCACGAGATCGAGGACCTCAACGTCACCTCGCAGCTGCGCGGCGACTTCGACAGCGCGCACTTCGAGGGCGACAACGAACACGTCGTGGCCACCGACACGCAGAAGAACACGGTGTACGCCTTCGCCAAGGACGGCGTCGGCAGCCCGGAGGAGTTCCTGCTGCGTCTCGGCCGGCACTTCACCGGCGAGTTCGCCTGGGTCAGCGGCGGGCGCTGGGAGGCCGAGCAGTACACCTGGCAGCGCATCCAGGGCGACGACGGCGAGCACGACCACTCGTTCGTGCGCGGCGGCACCGAGACCCGCACCTCGGTCGTGCAGATCGACGGCGATGACACGGTCGTCATCGCCGGCCTGCAGGACCTCAAGGTGCTCAAGTCGACGCAGAGCGGGTTCGTCGGGTACCCGAAGGACAAGTACACGACGCTGCCCGAGACCGAGGACCGCATCCTCGCCACCTCCGTCACCGCGAAGTGGCGCTACAACCCCAACGACATCGACTTCAACGAGGTCTTCGCGGACGTGCGCCGCCTGCTGCTCGCCGGCTTCTCGCGCAACTACTCGTACGCCCTGCAGCACACGCTGAAGGAGATGGCGGAAGCCGTTCTCGAGCAGCACCCCGAGATCGACGAGATCCGCTTCTCGACCCCGAACAGCCACCACTTCGTGGTCGACCTGTCGCCGTTCGGCCTCGAGAACCCGAACGAGGTGTTCTACGCGGCCGACCGTCCCTACGGCCTGATCGAGGCGTCGTTCCTGCGCGCGGGCGCCGACACCGACCACTGGTCGTGGGACGGCATCGCCGGATTCTGCTGATCCGCACCGGATGCCGTTCGGCCGGCCGCTGACCCCGTCAGCCCCTGCCGCCGAACGGCATCCCCGCCGCGGCGACCGTGAGAGAGGCGACGTTCGCCTCGGCGGGCAGCTGCGCCATGAAGAGCACGGCGCGCGCGGCATCCGCGACGTCGAAGGTGGGCTCGACCCGGCGCGAGCCGTCGGCCTGCAGGGCACCCGAGCCGACCCCGATCTCGGACATGATCCGCGTCGCCGCGTTGCCGATGTCGATCTGACCGCAGGTGATGCCGTGCGGCCGGCCGTCGAGGTCGATCGACCGGGTCAGGCCGGTGATGGCGTGCTTGCTCACGGCGTACGCCACCGACAGCGGCCGCGGCACCTGCGCCGAGATCGAGCCGTTGTTGATGATCCGCCCGCCCTGCGGCCGCTGCGCGATCATCGTGCGCATCGCGGCTCCCGCGCAGAGCAGGGCACCGGTCACGTTCACATCGATCGTGCGCTGCCACTCGACCGGGTCGACGTCGGCCGCGGATGCCACCGGCCCGAAGACCCCCGCGTTGTTGAACAGCACGTCCACCCGGCCCCACTCGGCCACCACGCGGTCGAACAGGGCGTCGACCTCGGCGGGCACGGTGATGTCGGTGGGCACGACCAGGGCGTCCGGATGTCCGTCAGCGGTCTGCTCGAGGGCATCCGCCCGCCGGCCGGCGAGAGCGACCCGGAAGCCGGCGGCGAGCATCGCCGCCGCGACGGCACGCCCGATGCCGGAACCCGCCCCGGTGACGACGGCGACGCGTGCGTTCGGCATCAGCTTCCTCCTGTCCTGGGCCCGGTTTGGGTCCCTGAGCCCGGTTTGGGTCCCTGAGCCCAGTTTGGTCCCTGAGCCTGTCGAAGGTCCCTGAGCCTGTCGAAGGTCCCTGAGCCCGGTTTGGGTCCCTGAGCCTGTCGAAGGGCCCTGAGCCTGTCGAAGGGTCAGGATGCCAGCTCGGCGCTGATCGCCTGCGCCGCCGCACGCAGCATGGGCACGGCGCGCTCACCGAACGACTCGTCGACCCGCGAGATCGGACCCGACACCGACACCGCCGTGGGCGTCGGGGCGTCGGGCACGGCCATCGAGAAGCAGCGCACGCCGATCTCCTGCTCCTGGTCGTCGATCGCGTACCCCCGCTCGCGAATGCGGTCGAGCTCGGCGAGAAGCGCGTCGACGTCGCCGATGCTGAACTCGGTGGGGGTCGGCATGCCGGCGCGCGCGACGATGCCCCGCACGACGTCATCCGGCAGCTGGGCGAGGATCGCCTTGCCGACGCCGGTGTCGTGCATGTGCGCGCGCCGGCCCACCTCGGTGAACATGCGCATCGAGTGCAGCGACGGCACCTGGGCGACGTACACGACCATGTCGCCATCGAGCACCGCCATGTTGGCGCTCTCGCCCAGCTCGTCGACGAGCGTCTTCAGCTGCGGTCGCGCCAGGGCGCCGAACTGACGCGACGCGCCCTCGCCGATGCGGATCAGTCGCGGGCCGAGCGCGTAGCGCCGGTTCGGCAGCTGGCGCGCATAGCCGAGCGACACGAGCGTGCGCAGCAGCCGGTGAATGGTCGGCAGGGGCAGGTCGGTCGATGACGCCAGCTCGCTGAGGGTCACGTCGCCGCCGGCGTCGGTGACCAGCTCGAGCAGCTCGAAGACGCGCTCGACGGACTGCACTCCGGACCCGCTGCCGCGCGGGGTCTTGCTTTCAGCCATCACGTCCTCCTAGGTGCTCGCACGATTCCATCATGCGAGAAGTGCGAGCGAAAGTCCTGCCCGACCCTCATCGTTGATTGCAGTGAACTTTCGTAGGATAGACAATAGTCTCCACTATGCGAAAGCACGAAGAAGTCCACCAGCACACGTGAGTCGGCGCCGCGATGCGCCGCCCACCTCAGGGAAGAGGAATCATGGCCAATCCCGGTCCCGGCAATTCGATCACACTGCGCATCGACGCCCCCTCCAACTTCAGCGTCACCAGCGAGCTCGCGGCCGCTGCGGCATCCGCCGGTGCCGCGATCACCGCCCTCGACGTCGTCGAGTCGCACCCCACCTCGATCGTCGTCGACCTCACCTGCAACACCATCGACGACGACCACGCCACGCGCATCCGCGACGCGGTCGAGGCCCTCGACGGCGTGCACGTGCGCCAGGTCAGCGACCGCACCTTCCTCATGCACCTCGGCGGCAAGCTCGAGGTCGTGCCCAGCGTGCCGCTGCGCAACCGCGACGACCTCTCGCGCGCCTACACCCCCGGCGTCGCCCGCGTGTGCATGGCGATCGCGGAAGACAAGAGCAAGGCACGCAACCTCACCGTCAAGCGCAACACCATCGCCGTGGTCACCGACGGCACCGCCGTGCTCGGCCTCGGCGACATCGGCCCCGAGGCCGCGCTGCCGGTCATGGAGGGCAAGGCCGCGCTGTTCAAGCAGTTCGCCAACGTCGACGCGTGGCCGGTCTGCCTCGACACGAAGGACACCGAGGAGATCATCAAGATCGTCAAGGCGATCGCCCCCGTCTACGGCGGCGTGAACCTCGAGGACATCGCCGCTCCCCGCTGCTTCGAGATCGAGGCGCGCCTGCGGGAAGAGCTCGACATCCCCGTGTTCCACGACGACCAGCACGGCACGGCGATCGTCACCCTCGCGGCCCTGGTCAACGCCCTCAAGGTGGTGAAGAAGCGGATCGAGGATGTGCGCATCGTCGTGTCGGGGGTCGGCGCCGCCGGCAACGCGATCATCCAGCTGCTGCTCGCCGAGGGCGCGAGAGACATCGTGGCCTGCGGCCGCGACGGCGCGATCGTCGCCGGCGTGGAGTACGCCGACGCGCATCGCCGCGAGATCGCAGCGACCACCAACCCGCGCGGCTTCCAGGGCAGCCTCAAGGAGGCCATGTCGGGCGCCGACGTCTTCATCGGCGTGAGTGCGCCGAACGTGCTCGACGAGAACGACATCGCGGCCATGGCCGGCGACGCGATCGTCTTCGCGATGGCCAACCCCACCCCCGAGGTCGACCCGGTCGTGGCATCCAAGCACGCCGCCATCGTCGCCACCGGCCGCAGCGACTTCCCGAACCAGATCAACAACGTGCTCGCGTTCCCCGGAGTGTTCCGCGGTCTGCTCGACGCGGGCGTGTCCGACATCACCGCACCTATGCTGGTCGCGTCGGCCTACGCCATCGCGTCGCGCGTCGAAGACGATGAGCTCAACGCGAGCTTCATCATCCCGAGCGTGTTCGACCCGCTGGTCGCCGGCGCCGTCGCCGACGCGATCGTGCGGGCCGTCGAATCCGCCGCAGCCGACGCGTCCGTCGCAGAGAAGGAGTGAGCCGGGTGTCAGCCAACACGACCCTGCGCGAAGACGACTTCGCCGACATCGACGCGCGCCTGGCGCAGACCGACGCGCTGCTGTCGGGCTCGTACCCCGGCGATGACGGCAGCCGGCAGCCCGTGCACACGCTGTACGTGCCGGCCGACCGGTTCGATCCGCAGCTGCCGGCCCGCTTCGGCGCAGACGCGATCGCCGCCGTCGACGCCGCCGGCGGCACCGCCGCGCTCGCCGAGGCGGTCGGGCTGGGTCACCTCGCCGACGAGCTCGCGCCGCTGGTGGATGCCAAGCTGCGCCGCGAGCCCGTCGAAGACCTGCGCCTCGACTTCGAAGACGGCTACGGCACCCGCGGCGATGACGAGGAGGACGCCGACGCCGTCCTCGCCGCCGAGCGTGTGGCCGAGGCGGTCGCCGCAGGCACGGCGACGCCGTTCATCGGCATCCGGTTCAAGTGCTTCGAGGCGCCGACCCGGCGCCGCGGCATCCGCACCCTCGACCGCTTCGTCACCACGCTCGCCGCCGCAGGCGAGCTGCCCGACGGACTCGTCCTCACCCTGCCCAAGGTGACCACCGTGGCGCAGGTCGAGGCGATGGTCGCACTGTGCGAGCGCCTCGAGCAGCGCCTCGGCCTGGCTCCCGGGCGCCTGCGCTTCGAGGTGCAGATGGAGACCCCGCAGCTGATCGTCGCCGCCGACGGCACGATCCCGGTCGCGACGCTGCTGCACCGCGCCGAGGGGCGCGTTTCGGCGCTGCACTACGGCACCTACGACTACAGCGCCTCGCTGCAGATCGCCGCGGCGTACCAGTCGATGGAGCATCCCGCCGCCGACTACGCCAAGCAGGTGATGCAGGTCGCCGTCGCCGAGACCGGCGTGCGCCTGTCGGACGGATCGACCAATGTCATCCCGGTGGGAGAGAACGCGGCGGACGCCTGGAAGCTGCACGCCCGTCTGGTGCGGCGCTCGCTCGAGCGCGGCTACTACCAGGGCTGGGACCTGCACGCGCACCAGCTGCCGACCCGGTATCTCGCGACCTATGCGTTCTATCGAGAGGGCTTCGAGGCGGCCGCACGCCGGCTCGACAACTACCTGCACGGCAGCGACGCGACGATCATGGACGAGCCCGCCACCGCGCGCGCCCTCGCCCGCTTCGTCGTGCGCGGCCTGGAGTGCGGTGCGCTCACCGACCACGAGGTGCGCTCGTCGACCGGCGCCTCGCCCGCCGAGCTCACCCGGCTCGCGCATCCCAAACTCGCCACCAAGGAGTCCTGATGTCGTACTACACCCCGACTGGCGGGCTGCCGCCGCAGACCGACCTGCTCACCGATCGCGCGATCGTCAAGCTCGCGTACACGGTGATCCCGAAGGGCGTGCTGCGCGACATCGTCACCAGCAGCCTGCCCGGCTTCAGCCGCACCCGCGCGTGGATCATCGCCAAGCCCACCCCGAGCTCGGCGCAGACCTTCTCGCAGCTGATCGTCGAGATCTCGCCCGGCGGCGAGGCAGCCAAGCCCGAGGCCGAGGCGGGCGTCGAGGGCGTCGTGTTCGTCACGACCGGCCGTCTCACGCTCACGCTCGAGGGCGAGACGCACGTGCTCGAAGAGGGCGGGTACGCCTTCCTCGCGCCCGGTGCGGACTGGTCGCTGAAGAACGAGGGCGACGAGATCACGAGCTTCCACTGGATCCGCAAGGCGTACGAGTGGCTCGAAGGCGTCGACGCACCGGCATCCTTCGTCACCCGCGACCAGGACATCGAGCCCACCCCCATGGTCGGCACCGACGCATGGCTCACCACCCGCTTCGCCGACTCGAACGACATGGCGCACGACATGCAGGTGAACATCGTCACCTTCAAGCCGGGCGGCTCGATCCCGTTCGCCGAGACGCACGTCATGGAGCACGGCCTGTTCGTGCTCGAGGGCAAGGCCGTCTACCACCTCAACGGCGACTGGGTCGAGGTCGAGGCCGGCGACTACATGCTGCTGCGCGCGTTCTGCCCCCAGGCCTGCTACGCCGGCGGCCCGGGCGACTTCCGCTACCTGCTGTACAAGGACATGAACCGTCAGATCAAGCTGACCTGAGCCCCTCGCCGAGAGCGAGCGACTCCTGAACGCACCCGTCGGGCATCCGGTGGGTGCGTTCGGCTTTCCAGCCGGTTCCGGATGCCGGAATGTCGGGCGTTCATCGTTGACACCTCTCATACCCCCGCCTAACCTTTCGTTACTAGGAACTTTTCTTCCGCAATCCGAAAATCAGGGAACGTCATGAGCTACACCGTCAACGCCTCGATCCTGCTGACCGACCTGCCCGTGAACGAGCGTCCGGCCGCGGCCAGGGCCGCCGGCTTCGACGCCGTCGAGTTCTGGTGGCCCTTCTCGTCAGCCGTTCCCGAGCAGCAGGAGGTCGACGCGTTCATCGCCGCCCTCGACGACGCCGGCGTGCAGCTCACGGGGCTCAACTTCTTCGCCGGCGACATGCCCGCCGGTGACCGCGGCCTGGTCTCGTGGGTCGGTCGCGAAGACGAGTTCCGCGACAACGTCGACGTCGTGGTCGGCATCGGCGAGCGCACCGGCACGAAGGCGTTCAACGCCCTCTACGGTCTGCGCCAGGACGGCGTCGACGAGAAGGCCCAGGACGACCTGGCGGTCGAGAACCTCACGATCGCGGGCAAGGCGGTAGCCCGCATCGGCGGCATCGTGCTGCTCGAGCCCGTCTCGGGCGCCGACGCCTACCCGCTGAAGACCGCTGCAGACGCGCTCGCCGTCATCGCCCGCGTCAAGGACGAGCACGGCGTCGACAACGTCCGCCTGCTCGCCGACTTCTACCACCTCGCCGTCAACGGCGACGACGTCGCAGCCGTCATCGCCGACCACGCCGGCGAGTTCGGGCACATCCAGATCGCCGACGCCCCCGGTCGCGGCGAGCCCGGCACCGGCGAGCTGCCGCTGACCGAATGGATCGACGCCGCTCGCGCCGGCGGCTACGACGGCGTGATCGGGCTCGAGTACAAAGCCACCCAGAGCGACCCGTTCGCCTGGATCGAGAACTGACCCACTTCCGCGAAGGAGCGACGACATGACCAGCATCACCATCATCGGTCTCGGCATCATGGGCCTGCCCATGGCGAAGAACCTCGTCAAGGCCGGCTACACGGTCACCGGGTTCAACCGCAGCCCCGAGGCCGTGCAGAAGCTCGTCGATGCGGGTGGCAACGGCGCCGCCAGCATCGCCGAGGCCGTCAAGGACGCCGACGTGATCATCACGATGGTCCCCGACTCCCCGGACGTCGCCGGCGTCGTGCAGGGGCCCGAGGGCGTCTTCGCCAACGCGAAGAAGGGCGCGCTGTGGATCGACAACTCCTCGATCCGCCCTGACGTCGCCAAGGAGCTGGCGGAAGAAGCTGTCGCCGCCGGCCTCGGCGCCGTCGACGCGCCCGTCTCCGGGGGCGAGCAGGGCGCCATCGACGGGGTGCTCTCGATCATGACCGGCGGCTCCGCCGAGGACTTCGCGCGGGCCGAGCCCATCCTGCAGGCGATCGGCAAGACGATCGTGCACGTCGGCCCCGCCGGCGCCGGTCAGACCGTCAAGGCGGCGAACCAGCTCATCGTCGCCGTCAACATCCAGGCCCTCAGCGAGGCGATCGTCTTCCTCGAGGCGTACGGCGTCGACACCGACGCCGCCCTGAAGGTGCTCGGCGGCGGTCTCGCCGGCTCGAAGGTCCTCGACCAGAAGGGGCAGAAGATGCTCGATCGCGACTTCGCCCCCGGCTTCCGCCTGGCCCTGCACAACAAGGACCTCGGCATCGTCACCGCAGCAGCCCGCGGCGCCGGCGTCACCGTGCCCCTCGGCTCGGCCGTCGCCCAGCTCGTCACCTCGCTCGTCGCCCGCGGCGACGGCGGCCTCGACCACTCCGGCCTGTTCAAGCTCACCGCCGAGCTCTCCGGCCGCGACAACGACTAAGGACACAACATCATGACCCGCATGCGCGCAGTGGACGCGATCGTCCAGATCCTGATCAAGGAGGGCGCCGACGAGGCGTTCGGCCTGCCCGGAGCCGCCATCAACCCGCTGTACTCCGCGATACGCGCCGGTGGTGGCATCCGGCACACCCTCGCCCGTCACGTCGAGGGCGCCGCCCACATGGCCGACGGCTACAGCCGCACCGGCGACGGACGCATCGGCGTCTGCCTCGGCACCTCGGGCCCCGCCGGCACCGACATGATCACCGGTCTGTACGCCGCCATCGCCGACAGCATCCCGATGCTGTGCATCACCGGTCAGGCGCCGGTGGCGAAGCTCGACAAGGAGGACTTCCAGGCCGTCGACATCGCGTCGATCGCGAAGCCGGTGACGAAGTTCGCCAAGACGGTGCTCGAGGGGGCGCAGGTTCCCGGCGTGTTCCAGAGCGCCTTCCAGATCATGCGCTCGGGTCGCCCCGGCCCGGTGCTGATCGACCTCCCGTTCGACGTGCAGATGACCGAGATCGAGTTCGACATCGACACGTACGAACCGCTGCCGGTCGCGAAGCCGGTCGCGACCCGCGCGCAGGCCGAGAAGGTCCTCGACATGCTCACCGCGTCGAAGCATCCGGTCATCGTCGCCGGCGGCGGCATCGTCAACTCCGGCGCCTCCGACACGCTCGTCGAGCTGGCCGAGACGCTCGGCGTGCCGGTCGTGCCCACCCTGATGGGCTGGGGCGCCATCGCCGACGACCACCCGCTGGCCGCCGGCCTGGTCGGCATCCAGACCTCGCAGCGGTACGGCAACGCGAGCTTCCTCGAGAGCGACTTCGTGCTCGGCATCGGCAACCGCTGGGCCAACCGCCACACCGGCGGGCTCGACACGTACCGCAAGGGCCGCACCTTCGTGCACGTCGACATCGAGCCGACGCAGATCGGTCGCGTGTTCGCGCCCGATTACGGCGTGGTCTCCGACGCGGGCGCGTTCATGGAGGCACTGCTCGAGGCTGCCCGCGACCGGGTCGCCGAGCTGCCCGACTACAACGGCTGGGCCGAGGCGTGCCGTGACCGCAAGGCGCGCCTGCAGCGCAAGACCAACTTCGACGACGTGCCCATGAAGCCGCACCGCGTCTATCAGGAGATGCTCACCGCGTTCGACCGCGACACCACGTTCGTCACGACGATCGGCCTGTCACAGATCGCCGGCGCGCAGCTGCTGCACGTGTACGGCCCGCGCAAGTGGATCAACGCCGGCCAGGCGGGCCCACTGGGCTGGACGGGACCGGCGGCCCTCGGCGTCGTGCGCGGCAAGCCCGGCGAGCAGGTCGTCGCGCTCTCGGGCGACTACGACTTCCAGTTCATGATCGAAGAGCTCGCGGTGGGCGCGCAGCACAAGCTGCCGTACATCCACGTCGTGGTCAACAACAGCTACCTGGGCCTGATCCGGCAGTCGCAGCGCGGCTTCGAGATGGACTACGAGGTCTCGCTCGCGTTCGACAACGTCAACACTCCGTACGACCCCGACAGCGTGGCCAGCGGCTACGGCGTCGACCACGTGAAGGTCGCCGAGGGTCTGGGCTGCAAGGCGATCCGCGTCGAGCGCCCCGAACAGCTCGCCGCCGGATTCGCCGAGGCCGCGCGCCTGCGCGACGAGTTCCAGGTGCCGGTCGTGGTCGAGATCATCCTCGAGCGGGTCACGAACATCGCCATGGGTGCAGACCTCGACACCATGAACGAGTTCGAGCCGCTCGCCACGTCGCCCGAGGACGCTCCCGAGGCGATCTACGCCCTGCTCGACTGACCGCCATGCGCATCGTCATCGCCTCCGACAAGTTCAAGGGCTCGGCGACGGGCTCCGAGGTGGCGGCGGCGCTCGCCGACGGCATCCGGGAGATCATCCCGGATGCCGTCGTCGATGCCGCACCCGTCGCCGACGGCGGCGAGGGCACGGTCGACGCGGCCGTGGCGAGCGGATTCACGCCCGTCGCGGTCTCGGTGACCGGCCCCACCGGCCGCCCCGTGGATGCCGCGTTCGCAGTCCGCGGCGAGCAGGCGGTCATCGAGATGGCCGCGGCCAGCGGGCTCGACGTGCTTCCCGACGGCGAGAAGGATGCGCTCGGCGCGACCAGCCGGGGCACCGGCGAGCTCATCGCCGCCGCGCTCGATCGCGGCGCGACCTCGATCGTGCTGGGTGTGGGCGGCAGCGCGTGCACCGACGGCGGGGCCGGCATGCTGCAGGCGCTGGGTGCGACCCTGTCCGCCGAGCACGGCCCGGCGCGCCCGGGCGGTGCAGGCCTGGTCGATCTCGTCTCGGCCGACATCTCCGGACTCGACCCGCGACTCGCCGGTGTCCGTGTCGTGCTGGCCGCCGACGTCGACAATCCGCTCCTGGGAGACCGGGGCGCGGCCGCGGTGTTCGCACCGCAGAAGGGGGCGAGCGCTGCCGACGTCGCCGTCCTCGAGGCGGGGCTCGCGCGTCTCGCCGAGCTCGTCGACGCGCTGCCCGGAGTGCGGGCATCGGCGACGGCTCCCGGCGCGGGTGCCGCCGGCGGTGTGGGGTATGCGGCTCTCGCGGTGCTCGGCGCCGTGCGCGAACCCGGCATCGACGTGATCCAGCGGCTGACCGGTCTGGACGCGCGCATCGCCGACGCCGATCTCGTCATCACCGGCGAGGGCAGCCTCGACGAGCAGAGCCTGGGCGGCAAGACCCCGCTGGGCGTCTCAGCCGCCGCCGCGAGGGCCGGGAAGCCCGTCGTCGCGGTCTGCGGGCGCACGACACTGGATGCCGCCCAGGCGGCCTCCGCGGGCTTCGCGAAGGTCTACGCGCTGAGCGACCTCGAGCCCGAGCCGGCGAAGAGCATGGCGAACGCCGTGCCCCTGCTGCGCGAGGTGGGCCGCGCGATCGCCACGGAGCTCCCGGCTCTCACCGCCCGCTGAGTCGCGCTGCTGTTGGGCGGCGCGAGCCGGGTGGTCCCATAGGGTCGCCTCGCCGCGTGGGATGCGGCCCTTCGGGCCCACTCGAGGTCGGGGATGGGTGCGTGGGGGTTTAGGCGGCGCGAGCCGGGTGGTCCCATAGGGTCGCCTCGCGGCGCGGGATGCGGCCCTTCGGGCCCACTCGAGGTCGGGGATGGGTGCGTGGGGGTTTAGGCGGCGCGAGCCGGGTGGTCCCATGTGGTCGCCTCGCGGCGCGGGATGCGGCCCTTCGGGCCCACTCGAGGTCGGGGCGGCCCGCGTGGGGGCTGGGGCGGCGCACCGGGTGGTCCCATAGGGTCGCCTCGCGGCGCGGGATGCGGCCCTTCGGGCCCACCCGACGCGAGGGGATGCCTGCGCGTGGCGCGGGGCGGCGGCCCGGGTGGTCCCATGTGGTCGCCTCGCGGCGCGGGATGCTGCCCTTCGGGCCCACTCGAGGTGGGGGCGCGCGTGGGCCGTCAGGCCGCCTTCGGGAAGAGCACGCGGAATGCGCGGACGAAGCCGTTGCCGCGGTCAGCGGGCAGATGGAAGTCCGGGTCGATGTTGACCGTCGGATGCTCTGCGGACGGGACGTGCCCACTCGCCTCAGTCGGATGTGCGCTCATGTCCCTCTCCGTTCTCATTCTCATATGATGGAATAATCGTCTTGCTATATGAAAAGACTAGGCGGAGGGTCGCCAGAGAGTCAATACCCTCTTCGTGGGACCCTCTTCGCGAGCGAGCGGTCAGCTCCACTGACCGGGCCGCGCGAGCACCCGCGACCGCACGGTCACCGTGCCGGGCGCGACCTCGGCCGTGCAGAACAGCAGCGACATCGTCGGATACCCGTGAACCCGGTTGTCGCGCACGATCGCCCTGTCGTCCTCGGGCGGGAGAGCGGCGCTCTCGGCGAGCACGTCCTCCCATCGTGACGCCCAGCCGTCAGCATCCGCGGCGGCGGCGAACCGCGGCAGCCACGTCTCGATGCGCGCGGTGCGCGGATCGTCGAGGTCGTCGTGCGCGATCATGTGCACGCCGACCGGCACGGACGTCTCGCGCAGCCGTACGCCGTCCCACGACAGCACGCGAGATCCCTGCGGCGTCACCTCGAGCAGGTTGAAGCCGTGCATCGGCAGCCGACCCTGCGGTGAGCGGCCCGCGACCGACTCCAGGGCCAGCGACCCTCGTGAGCGCACGGCGTCGTCCGGCAGGTCGAGCACGTCGGCACGGTTCAGCAGCACGGCCAGGCGCCCGGCAGCGGGATCGGCGGCGAGCCAGGCGCCACCGGCGCGGCGGTCGCGGATGCCGATCACACCGGGATGCGCGTCGGGCCACCACTCGCCGAGGTCGTCCCACGGACGATCCGGGTCCTCGTCGCGCACGGCCAGCAGCCGGGCGCCGTCGCCGGGGGAGGGGGCGACATCGATCACGACGGTGCACACGAGCACGAGTCTAAGCGCGCCCGCCGCGCAGCCGGCTGGGGCAGAATCGAACGCGTGAACATCGTCGTCGCCGTCACCGGCGGGATCGCCGCGTACAAGAGCGTGCACCTGGTGCGCCTGCTGATCAAGGCCGGTCACGAGGTCACCGTCGTGCCCACCGAAGACGCGCTGCGCTTCGTCGGCCTGCCCACCTGGGAGGCGATCAGCCGCAGGCCCGTGACGACGAGCGTGCACGAGGACGTCGCCCAGGTGCGCCACGTCGCCCTGGGGCAGGCCGCCGAGCTGGTGATCGTCGCACCGGCCACGGCGAACACGATCGCGAAGATGGCCGCGGGGCTCGCCGACGATCTGCTCGGCACCACCCTGCTCGCCACCACGGCCCCGGTCGCGATCGCTCCGGCGATGCACACCGAGATGTGGCGCCACCCGGCCACGCAGGCGAACATCGCCACGCTGCGCGACCGCGGCGTCGCCATCCTCGGACCGGGCGAGGGCGAGCTGACCGGCGGGGATTCCGGACCGGGCCGGATGCTCGAGCCCGAGCAGATCATGGCCGAGGCGCTCGCCCTGCTCGACGGAGGCCCGCAGGACAGAGACCTCGACGGGCTGCGCGTCGCCGTCTCGGCGGGCGGCACCCGCGAGCCGCTGGACCCGGTGCGCTTCCTCGGCAACCGCTCCAGCGGGCGGCAGGGCATAGCCCTCGCCCTCGCCGCGGCAGACCGGGGTGCCGAGGTGCTGCTCGTCGCCGCGCATGTCGACGGCGCGGTGCTGGCGGATGCCGAACGGCATCCGCTCATCCGCCTCGAGCACGTCGGCACCGCGGCCGAACTCGGCGACGCGATGCGCCGCGCATCGGAGGAGGCCGCCGTGATCGTGATGGCCGCCGCCGTCGCGGACTACCGCCCGGCCGACGTGTCCGATCACAAGCTCACCAAGGAGTCCGGCCCGCTCGAGAGCATCGAGCTGGTGCAGAACGAAGACATCGTGGCTCACCTGGCGGCGCGCCGGCACCCGGGTCAGGTGATCGTCGCGTTCGCCGCCGAGACCCCGGATGACGGCGACGACCTGCTCGAGCGGGCCCGCCGCAAGCGCGAGCGCAAGGGCGTCGACCTGCTCGTGGTGAACGAGGTCGGCTGGGACCGCGGGTTCGAGTCGGGCCAGAACGCCGTGCACGTGATCGGCGAGGGCGGGGTGGTGCTCGCCCGGGCATCCGGAACCAAGCGCTCGGTCGCCGACGACGTGTGGGACGTCATCGCCGACGTTCTGGCGTGAGGCGGCGGCTCAGCCGCCGATGTACGACATCTCGATGCGCTTGCGCTGCGTGCGCAGCGCCGGGGTGAGACCGGCGCGGATCTCGGAGTAGCGGTCGTCGCGTGCGCCCCAGATGGATGCCATGGCCGCAGCCAGCTCGACGTCGTCGGCGCCACCGCGCATGAGCGCCCGCAGGTCGTGGCCCTGCGAGGCGAACAGGCAGGTGAACAGCTTTCCCTCGGTCGAGATCCGCGCGCGCGTGCACGTGCCGCAGAACGCGTTGGTCACGCTGGAGATCACGCCGATCTCGCCACTGCCGTCGGCGTAGCGCCAGCGCTTCGCCGTCTCGCCGTGCACGGTCGGGGCGACCGGCTCGAGGGGGAAGACCGCGCCGACGCGCTCGATGATCTCGGCCGACGGCACGACCTCGTCGAGCGACCAGCCGTTCGTGTTGCCGACATCCATGTACTCGATGAAGCGCAGGGTGTACGGGGTGCCCTTGAAGTGCCGCGCCATGTCGATGATCTCGTCGTCGTTGACGCCGCGCTTGACGACCATGTTGAGCCGGATCGGCCCGAGGCCCGCCGCGTGTGCGGCGTCGATGCCGTCGAGCACCCGGCTCACCGGGAAGCGCACGTCGTTCATGCGCTGGAATAGCGCGTCGTCGAGCGAGTCGACCGACACCGTCACGCGCTGCAGGCCGGCCGCCTTCAGCGCCCCGGCCTTCATCCCGAGGGCGGACCCGTTGGTGGTCAGGGCCAGATCGAGCGGCTCACCGTCGGGCGTGCGGATGGCGGCGAGCTGCTCGATGAGCTGTTCGATGCCGCGTCGCAGCAGGGGCTCACCCCCGGTGAGGCGCAGCTTCTGCACGCCGTGCGCCGCGGCGACGGTGGCGATGCGCGTGATCTCCTCGAAGCTCAGCAGCTCGTCGCGATCGAGGAACGCGTAGTCGCGCCCGAAGATCTCTTTGGGCATGCAGTAGACGCAGCGGAAGTTGCAGCGGTCGGTCACCGAGATGCGAAGATCGCGCAGCGGACGACGAAGCCGGTCGGTCAGCGCGCCCGACGCGTCGGCCGGCCGGCCGTCGCCGTCGATGCGCCTGCTCGCCATGATCACGTCCTCTCGCGTGTGAAACGCTAGCACCGGATTCCCGGTCGCGGATCCGCCCGAGTGCGTATCCATTGTCGCTCGCGCGTCTTTTCCGTCGAGGGTGGAAATGGGTGTCGGAATTCTCTGGACGCCGGGAGGCGATGTTGCTATTGTCAAAACAGCCGCATATCCGACAAGTGGCTCAATTGAACAGTCAGCGGTTCGACGTATATCTCGCAGAACGATCTCACCCGGGTCCGCCTCGATAAGCCGTATCACTGCTACGTCAGCAAGGAAGCTCTCGTATGAACAGCAGTGCTATGCCCATATCCGAATCGACTGACCAGACGTCCCCCGGTCCCGCCGAGTACCTGGCCGAGGCCGTGCGGATCGCCGTCGACAACGTCCGCAACCAGGGCGGACCGTTCGGCGCCGTGGTCGTCACAGCCGATGGCCAGGTCTTCGAGGGCGTCAACCGGGTCACCGCCGATCTCGATCCCTCGGCGCACGCCGAGGTCACGGCGATCCGCAACGCGTGCCGCGGGCTCGGAACCTTCGACCTGTCGGGTGCGACGCTCTACACGAGCTGCGAGCCCTGCCCGATGTGCCTGGCCACGTCGCTGTGGGCGCGCATCGAGCGGGTGTACTTCGCCGCCGACCGCAACGACGCCGCCGACGCCGGCTTCGACGATGCGGCGTTCTACCGCTACTTCGAGGGCGACGAGGCCGACCGGGCCGTCATGCCCGTGACCGACATCGCGCTGCCGCCCGCGCAGCGCGTCGCCCCCTTCGCCGAGTGGAGCAGCACGCCCACTCGCATCGAATACTGACCCCCGACCCTTTTCGGAGCCGATGATGTCTTCACCTCTCCCTCCTTCCGCGCGCCCATCCGAGGCCGACGGATCCACTCCGGCTGACCCGACCGCCGCAGCCGACACATCCACCACAGGGGTCGTCGGCAACGACGCCGCCGGGCACTTCGCCCGGGGCGACGCGCAGCTGCCGCCCCTCGCGACCGGGGCGACGACGACCGTCGACGCCACACCCAAGAACGCCTTCGACCGGTTCTTCGAGATCACCCGACGCGGGTCGACCGTCGCACGCGAGATCCGCGGCGGCGTGGTCACCTTCGTGACGATGGCGTACATCGTCATCCTCAACCCGCTGATCCTCGGCGGCGTCACCGACGTCTCCGGCGGGGCGCTGGATGCCGCTCAGATCGGCGCCGCGACGGGCCTCACCGCCGGCGTGATGACGATCCTGTTCGGCGTGTTCGCGAAGCTGCCGTTCGCCCTCGCGGCGGGCCTCGGCATCAACTCGTTCCTCGCCGTCTCGGTCGTCGGCCAGGTCACCTGGCCCGAGGCGATGGGCCTGGTCGTGATCAACGGCCTGCTGATCGTGCTCTTCGGTGCCACCGGCATCCGCACCGCCATCTTCCGGGCGGTGCCGCAGGCGCTGAAGGCGGCGATCACCGTCGGAATCGGCCTGTTCATCGCCTTCATCGGCTTCGTCGACTCGGGCTTCGTCAACCGCACCCCGGGCGGCCCGCCCGTGCAGCTCGGCGACAACGGATCGATCACCTCGGTGCCCACGCTGATCTTCGTGTTCGGCCTGGTGCTCATCGGCATCCTGGTCGCGCGCAAGGTGCCCGGTGGCATCCTCATCGGCATCGTGATCAGCACCGTGGTGGCGCTGATCGCGCAGTCGGTGCTGAAGCTCGGGCCCTCCTTCGAGGACCCGAACGGCTGGCACATGACCATCCCCGAGCTGCCGGCCGCGTGGATCACGATCCCCGACTTCGGTCTGATCGGCCAGTTCGACCTGTTCGGCGCCTTCGGCCGCGTGGGCATGCTCTCGGCCACGATGCTCGTGTTCACGCTCGTCTTCTCGAACTTCTTCGACGCGATGGGCACGATGACCGGCCTCGCGAAGAACGCCGGGCTCGCCTACAAGGACGGCACCTTCCCGCGTCTGCGTTCGGCGTTCGTCGTCGAGGGCTTCGGCGCCGTGGCGGGCGGCGTTACCTCTACGTCGTCGAACACCGTGTACGTCGACAGCGCCTCGGGAATCGGCGAGGGCGCCCGAACGGGCCTCGCCTCGCTCGTCGTCGGCGTGCTGTTCCTGCTGTCGATGTTCGTCACTCCGCTCACCCTCGTGGTGCCGATCGAGGTGGGCTCGGCGGCCCTCGTCATCGTCGGCGCGATGATGATGTCGCAGATCCGCGAGATCAAGTTCACGAAGTTCGCGGTGGCGCTGCCGGCGTTCCTCACCATCGTGACCATGCCGCTGACCTACTCGATCGCGAACGGCATCGGGGTGGGCTTCATCTCGTGGGCGCTCGTGAACGCCTTCTCCGGTCGTGCCCGCAAGGTGCACTGGCTGATGTGGATCGTCGCCGCCGGCTTCGCGCTGTATTTCGTGCGCGGTCCGATCGAGGCGATGCTCGCAGGCTGAGTGCCGCAGCCGAAAAGGCCCCGATTCTCGCTTCGAGGATCGGGGCCTTTCTGTGTGCGCGGGGTGCTTTTCGAGTGCGTGGGAAAGGGTGCCCCGCGCCATTCCTGTGCAGGGCGGATTATTCTTTCTCCGAATTGTCGCATTGCGGAATTCCGGAATGCGTTGCACGCATTCCGGAATTCCGTGGAATGTCATTCCGCCGGCAGCGGCGCCGCCTCCTCGATGAGCTGCAGGATGCGCGCGGCAACGCTCACCGCGATGACGGCGGGCTGCTTGCCCGCCACCTCGGGGACGCCGATGGGAGTGGTCACACGGGCGAACTCGTCGTCGGTGTGACCGAGCTCGCGGAGCTTCTTGCGGAACCTCGCCCACTTCGACGCTGAGCCGATCAGGCCGATGGACCCGAGCCCGGGTGTGCGCAGCGACTGGTCGACGATCGCGAGATCCTCGACGTGGTCGTGCGTCATCACGAGCACATGGGCCCCGGCCGGGATGTCCAGCAGGGCCGACTCGGGAACCGGCGCGTGATGCGGCTGGATGCCCGCCACGGCGTCGGTCGTGGCCGGCGCGAGACGGGCCGGGTCGAGCATCTCGGCGCGGGAGTCGACGAGATGCAGCGACAGCTCGTGCCGCGACAGGATGCGCGCGAGCTCCAGGCCCACGTGCCCCATGCCGAACACGGCCACCGACGGCACCACGCGAACAGGTTCGAGCATGATCGTCACCTCTCCTCCGCAGCACTGCACGCCGTACTCGGTCGTCGCCTTGTCGCTCAGCGTCAGCGTCAG
Organism: Microbacterium sp. NPDC055312; assembly: GCF_053645675.1. Lineage (NCBI taxonomy): Bacteria > Bacillati > Actinomycetota > Actinomycetes > Micrococcales > Microbacteriaceae > Microbacterium > Microbacterium sp. NPDC055312. Next base: position 318,917 of record NZ_JBSHMU010000002.1, read on the forward strand.
CAGCTGGGGCTCGGCCGTGCCCGAGGCGAGCATCTCGCGGGCGCGATCGGTGGCGGTCGCCTCGAGGTTCCCGCCACCGATCGTGCCGAACCGATCACTGGGCGAGATGACCATCTTCGCGCCGCCGTTGCGGGGCGCGTGTCCGCGCACCATCGCCAGCGTCACGATCACCGCGGGTGTGCGGCTCTCGCGCAGCGCCTGCAGGGCATCCAGCCAGTCGACCATGTCAGACCGCTGCGAGCTCGGGTGCAGGCTCCGCCGCGCCGTGCGCCGCGCGGGCGGCCTCGACCGCCCAGTACACCGCCTCCGGCGTCGCCGGCGAGGCCAGATCGACCGAGTGCCCGGCCGGGCCGAAGGCCGCGACCGCATCGCGCAGCGCCTCGCGGGCGCTGAACGCGAGCATGAACGGCGGCTCGCCCACGGCCTTCGAACCGTAGACCGCGCCGTCCTCACGGGCGTTCTGGAACAGTCGGACGGCGAACTCCTCGGGCATCTCCGAGAAGCTCGGCAGCTTGTAGGTCGACGCCGACTGGGTCTGCAGGCGGCCGCGGTGCGGGCCGTCGGTGACATCCCACCGCAGGTCCTCGAGTGTCAGCCAGCCCATGCCCTGCACGTACGCACCCTCGATCTGGCCGATGTCGAGCATCGGCGAGAGCGAGTCGCCCACGTCGTGCACGATGTCGACGCGGCGGATGCGGTACGCGCCGGTGAAGCGATCGATCTCGACCTCGGTCGCCGCCGCGCCGTACGCGAAGTACTTGAACGGCGAGCCGTGCATGGTCTCGGGGTTCCAGTGCAGGCCGGCCGTGCGGTAGTAGCCCGCCGCGAACAGCTGCACGCGCTGGAAGTACGCCGCCTTCGCGACCTCGGCGAAGGTCAGCCTCTCGGACTTGCCGAGCCCGGTCACGTAGCCGCCGGCGAAGCGCACGTCGCGCTCGTCTACGCCGAGCAGGCGCCCGGCGACGGCGGCCATGCGCTCGCGGATCTGTTCGCACGCGTTCTTCACGGCCCCGCCGTTCAGGTCCGCTCCCGACGACGCGGCCGTGGCCGACGTGTTCGGCACCTTGTCGGTGCGCGTGGGGGCGAGGCGCACCTGGTGCAGCTCGAGACCCAGCGCCGTGGCCGCGATCTGCAGCATCTTGGTGTGCAGGCCCTGGCCCATCTCGGTGCCGCCGTGGTTGACCAGCACTGAGCCGTCCTTGTAGACGTGCACGAGCGCGCCGGCCTGGTTGAACGCGGCGAAGTTGAACGAGATGCCGAACTTGATCGGCGTCATCGAGATGGCGCGCTTCACGTCGGGGTTCGCGGCGTTGAACGCGTCGATCTCGGCCCGCCGCTGCGCGATCGACGCCTCGTCGGCGAGCTGATCCCAGATGGTCGGCATCCGCTCGGCATCCTTCACCGGCTGGCCGTACGGGGTGCTCTGACCCGGCTGATAGAAGTTGCGGCGACGCAGCTCGAGCGGATCGATGCCGAGCGACGGGGCGACCCGGCCGAGGATGTCCTCGATGAGGAACACACCCTGCGGTCCGCCGAAGCCGCGGTACGCGGTGTTCGACTGCTTGTTGGTCTTCGCGATCTGCCCGTAGGCATGCACGTTCGGGATCCAGTAGGCATTGTCGAGGTGGCACAGCGCACGGCCGAGCACGGGCTCGGACAGGTCGATCGACCAGCCTCCGTCGGCGGTGAGCACAGCGTCGAGTGCCTGCAGCATGCCGTCCTCGTCGAGGCCGACCTTCCAGCTGATGTGGAACGGATGCCGCTTGCCGGTCATCGTGAGATCCTGCGTGCGGTTCAGGCGCACGCGCACCGGACGGCCGGTGAGCTTCGCGCCGAGCGCCGCGATGGCGGCGAAGCCGTGCGGCTGCATCTCCTTGCCGCCGAAGCCGCCGCCCATGCGCAGGCACTGCACGGTGATCTCGTTGGCGGGGATGCCCAGCACGTGCGAGACCAGGTCCTGCGTCTCGGTCGGATGCTGGGTGGAGCACTGGATGAAGTACTGCCCCTCGGAGTCGCGCACGGCGAACGACGCGTGCGTCTCGAGGTAGAAGTGCTCTTGACCGGCGAACTCGGTGACGCCTTCGAAGACGTGCGCCGATGCGGCGAGACCCGCAGCCGCGTCGCCGCGGGCCACCGTGCGCGGCGTGCCCATGAACGATCCGGCCTCGATGGCGTCGTGCACCGTGATCAGCGACGGGAGCTCGTCGTACTCGACCTTCACCCGTTCGGCCCCGAGGCGCGCGGCCTCGGTCGTCTCGCCGAGCACCCACACCAGCGCGTGCCCGTAGAACATCGCCTCGCTCGGGAAGAGCGGCTCGTCGTTGCGGATGCCGGCGTCGTTCAGGCCCGGCACGTCGTCGGCGGTGAGCACGCGCACGACGCCGGGCACGTCGTAGGCTCCCGAGACGTCGATGCTCACGCGCGCGTGCGCGCTGGTGGACTGCACCGGCCAGGCGGTGAGCGCACCGTGGGTCAGTGTGGCGATGTCGTCGGTGTACATCGCCGCTCCGGTCACGTGCAGCGCCGCACTCTCGTGCACCGCGCTCTGTCCGACGACGGGGTTCTCCGGGCGGTCGGCGAGAGCACTCATGCCGACACCTCCTTCGACTGGATGACGGTCTGGCTGTAGAACTTCAGCAGGGCGGAGCCCAGCATGTGCGCGCGGTAGTCGCCGCTGGCGCGGTGGTCGGACATCGGGGTGCCCTCGGACTGCAGCACCGCGGACGCCGCCTTGATCGTGGCGATGTTCCACGGCTTGCCGATCAGCGCCTCCTCGGTGGCGGTGGCGCGCAGCGGGGTGGCGGCGACGCCGCCCAGGCCGATACGGGCGGAGGTGACCGTGCCGCCCGTGATGTCGAACGCGAAGCCGAGCGCGACCGACGAGATGTCGTCGAAGCGGCGCTTGGAGATCTTGTGGAACGCGGTGTACTCCGCGAGCGGCAACGGGATGCGCACCGCGGTGATCAGCTCGTCCTTCGCGCGCACGGTCTGCCGGTAGCCGGTGAAGTACTCGGCCAGCGGCACCTCGCGCTCGCCGTCGGCGGATGCCAGCACCAGCCTCGCGTCCAGGGCGAGCAGCGCCGGCGGGGTGTCGCCGATCGGCGAGCCGGTGCCGAGGTTGCCGCCGATGGTGCCGCGGTTGCGGATGAGGCGGGACGCGAACTGCGGGAACAGCTTGGCGAGCAGCGGCACGCGGCCGTCGAGACGGCGTTCGATGTCGGACAGCGGCAGAGCCGCGCCGATCTCGATCATCTCGTCGGTCACGGTGAGTGCGCGCAGCTCGTCGAGCTGGTCGATCGTGACGACGAAGGAGGCGCGGCGACCGCGGAGGTTGACCTCGACACCCCAATCCGTCGACCCGGCGACGATCAGGGCATCCGGCTCGTCGCGCAGCAGACGCAGGGCCTCGGCGAGGGTGGCCGGGCGGACGAAGCGCGCGCCCGCGACTTCGGCATCCGTCGCGACGGATGCGGGCGCGGGCTGCGCCAGGCGCTGCTGCAGCGGATCATCCTGCTCGGGAGAGCCGAGCGAGTACGCCGCGTCGCGAATGGGGCGGTACCCGGTGCAGCGGCACAGGTTGCCGCTGAGGGCATGCAGATCGAACCCGTTGGGGCCGGCCTCGAGGCCGTCGTCGTCGGGTCCTTCGCCGTACTGCTGCTCGCCGTCGTGAGCGGGGCAGCCGTCGCCGCGCTCCGGGCGGTAGTACTCCGCGGCCATGCTGCACGCGAATCCCGGAGTGCAGTAGCCGCACTGCGAGCCGCCGGCCTCGGCGAGCTTCTGCTGCACCGGATGCAGGTTCTCGACCCCGCCGAGCCCCTCGGCGGTCACGATCTCCTGTCCGTCGAGCGCGTAGACCGGCACGAGGCACGCGTTGACCGGCGTCCAGCGGGTGGTGCCGTCGTCGTCGGGGGTGGCGACCATCATGGCGCAGGCGCCGCACTCGCCTTCGGCGCAGCCCTCCTTGCTGCCGGGCAGCCCGCCGTCGCGCAGCCAGTCCAGCGCGGTGGTGTGGGTGGCGACACCGTCGAGCGGGCGGCTGTGCCCGTTCACGGTGACCGTGATGTCAGTCATTGTGTCTCTCCTCGGGTGTGACGCGGCGGCGTCTGGCGCACGCTGCGTGCGTGCCGGCGGGGATTCCGAGGGTGAGCGCCGCCGCGATCGCGTCCGGCGATCGCATCGACGTCGTGCGTGGTCGCGCTGATCTCAGGCGAGCCGTCGACGAAACCTCGGAATCGGTGTGAAGCGCGATTCCGTGGGCGGCTGCTCAGGCGCCGTGGGCGTACCAGTTCCCCCACGCGGTGGAACTCTCAACGGGGGCGGTGGCGTGAACGTGAACGTACTGCAGCATCGCGGCCCCTCTCTGCGCTGAGTTGAGGAGAATCCTCATGGTGTCGGTCAGTGTAATCCGCCGCTTCGGCTTCGGTCAAGGCAGGCGGCTTGCCCTTCGCCAGTCCTGCACGTAAACTTGAGTCGACACAACTCAAGTTTGAATGAGTCTCCCTCCAGGAGGAACGAATGTCCAACCAGGCACAGTCTGAAGAGCAGCAGAGCGCCCTCGAGCAGTTCGGCATCAACCTCACGGATCGCGCCCGTCAGGGCAAGCTCGATCCGGTGATCGGCCGCGACAGCGAGATCCGTCGTGTGAGCCAGGTGCTGACCCGGCGCACGAAGAACAACCCCGTGCTCATCGGCGAGCCCGGCGTCGGCAAGACCGCCGTCGTCGAGGGGCTCGCGCAGCGCATCGTCGCAGGAGACGTCGCCGAGTCGCTCAAGGACAAAGAACTCGTCTCGCTCGACATCTCCGCGCTCGTCGCGGGTGCCATGTACCGCGGCCAGTTCGAGGAGCGCCTCAAGAGCGTGCTGAAGGAGATCACCGAGTCCGACGGCAAGGTCATCACCTTCATCGACGAGCTGCACGTGCTCATGGGCGCGGGCGGCGGCGAGGGGTCGGTCGCGGCATCCAACATGCTCAAGCCCATGCTCGCCCGCGGCGAGCTGCGCATGATCGGCGCCACCACCCTCAACGAGTACCGCGAGTTCATCGAGAAGGATGCCGCGCTCGAGCGCCGCTTCCAGCAGGTGTACGTCGGCGAGCCGAGCGTGGAGGACACGGTCGCGATCCTGCGCGGACTCAAGGGGCGGTACGAAGCGCACCACGGGGTCACGATCTCGGACACCGCGCTCGTGGCATCCGCCGCCCTGTCGAACCGCTACCTGCCCAGCCGGCAGCTGCCCGACAAGGCGATCGACCTGATCGACGAGGCCATGTCGCGGCTGAAGATGGAGATCGACTCGTCGCCCGTCGAGATCGACGAGCTCAAGCGCCAGGTCGACCGGATGAGGCTGGAAGAGCTCGCCCTGAAGAAGGAGAAGGACCCCGCGTCGAAGGAGCGGCTGGCCGCGCTGCGCGAGCAGATGGCCGGCCTCGAGAGCCAGCTCGGCGAGCTCGAAGCGCGCTGGGCGCGCGAGCGTCAGGGTCTGAACCGCGTCGGCGAGCTGAAGAAGAAACTCGACGAGGCGACGACGCAGCGCGACCTGGCGATGCGCGAGGGCGACTACACGAAGGCGTCCAAGCTCGAGTACGAGACCATTCGCCGTCTGAACGCCGAGATCGCCGAGGCCGAGCAGGCCGAGCAGGCCGTGTCGGACGAGGGCCGCATGGTCAACGAGCAGGTCACCGAAGAGGACATCGCGGCGGTGATCGCCGCGTGGACCGGCATCCCGGTCGGCCGTCTGCTGCAGGGCGAGAGCGAGAAGCTGCTGCATCTCGAGAGCGAACTCGGTCGCCGTCTGATCGGTCAGAAGGACGCGGTCAAGGCGGTGTCGGATGCCGTGCGGCGCTCGCGCGCCGGCATCAGCGATCCCGGCCGCCCGACCGGATCGTTCCTGTTCCTCGGCCCGACCGGTGTCGGCAAGACCGAGCTGGCCAAGGCGCTCGCCGCGTTCCTGTTCGACGACGAGCACGCGATGGTGCGCATCGACATGAGCGAGTACGGCGAGAAGCACTCGGTCTCGCGTCTGGTCGGCGCCCCTCCCGGCTACGTCGGCTACGAGCAGGGCGGCCAGCTGACCGAGGCCGTGCGCCGGCGCCCCTACAGCGTGGTGCTGCTCGATGAGGTCGAGAAGGCGCATCCCGAGGTGTTCGACGTGCTGCTGCAGGTGCTCGACGACGGGCGCCTGACCGATGGGCAGGGGCGCACGGTCGACTTCTCGAACGTCATCCTCATCCTCACCTCGAACATCGGCTCGCCGATCCTCATCGATCCGGTGATGTCGGCAGACGAGAAGCGCGAGGCGGTGATGACGCTCGTGCGGCAGTCGTTCCGCCCCGAGTTCCTGAACCGTCTCGACGACATCGTCATGTTCTCGGCGCTCTCGCACGACGATCTCGCGCAGATCGTCGAGCTCGCGGTCGACGGCCTGCAGCGTCGGCTCTCCGATCGCCGGCTCACGCTGGCGGTGACTCCGGATGCCAGGGCCTGGCTGGCCGAGCGCGGCTACGACCCGGTGTTCGGCGCGCGCCCGCTGCGCCGGCTCATCCAGACCGAGGTGCAGAACCGCCTCGCGACAGCGCTGCTCTCGGGCGGCGTGCGCGACGGCGACACGGTGCGGGTCGAGGTCGCGGCCGACGGAAGCGGCCTGACGCTCACGGCGGACAGAGCCGACACCTGACCGCCATCCCGCCGAGAAACCGCATTCCGCAAGAGAAACCACGTCTGAGCGGGTTTCTCTTGCGGGGTGTGGTTTCTCACGTTCGCGGTGACGAGAGGATTTCACAACGTGAAAGAGTGTCTTCGATGCTCGGAAAACGTGCTGACCTATCTGAGGGTGCGTGTGTGACTCGCTGCTCGTGCGGCATCGCTGATCAGACACCATCCGACACCTGATAACCGAATCAGCCCGACACGACGAAGAGGTCGACATGACGAAACAGAAGACACAGGCAACCCTCCGCCCCGAAGACGAGCGCCTGTCCATCGGAGCCACCTTCGGGTACGGGCTCCAGCATGTGCTCACGATGTACGGCGGCATCATCGCCCCGCCGCTGATCATCGGGCAGATCGCGGGCCTGAGCCCCGCCGAGATCGGCGTGCTCATCGCGTCGTGCCTGTTCATGGGCGGTCTGGCCACCATCCTGCAGACCGTCGGCATCCCGTTCTTCGGCTCGCAGCTGCCGCTCGTGCAGGGCGTGTCGTTCGCCGGCGTCGCGACGATGGGCGCGATCGTGACGAACGGCGGCGGGCTGCCGTCGGTGTTCGGATCGGTGATAGCGGCATCCGTCATCGGCCTGCTGATCGCCCCGGTCTTCGCGATGGTGATCCGGTTCTTCCCGCCGGTCGTCACCGGTGTCGTGATCACGACCATCGGCCTCACCCTGCTGCCGGTCGCCGCCCGCTGGGCGATGGGCGGCAACTCCGACGCCGCCGACTTCGGCGCGCCCGAGAACCTGCTGCTGGCGTTCGTCACGCTGCTGTTCGTGCTGATCCTCAGCAAGGTGCCGGTCGGGGCCGTCTCGCGCCTGTCGATCCTGCTCGCCATCGTCGCCGGCACGATCTTCGCCGCCTTCCTCGGACGCGTCGACTTCTCGCAGGTCGGCGAGGGTGCCATCTTCGCCTTCCCGACCCCGTTCGCGTTCGGCTGGCCGACGTTCGAGGTCGCCGCGATCATCTCGATGTTCATCGTGATCCTCGTGACCCTCACCGAGACCACCGCCGACATCCTCGCCGTGGGCGAGATCGTGGGCACCAAGGTCGACAAGAAGCGCATCGCCGACGGACTGCGCGCCGACATGCTCTCCAGCGCCGTCTCGCCCGTGTTCGGCACCTTCACCCAGTCGGCGTTCGCGCAGAACGTCGGTCTGGTCGCCATCACGGGTGTGAAGAGCCGCTTCGTCGTCACCGCCGGTGGTGTGGTGCTCGTCGTCCTCGGTCTGCTGCCGGTGCTGGGCCGCGTGGTCGGCGAGATCCCCTCGCCGGTGCTGGGTGGCGCGGGCATCGTGCTGTTCGGCTCGGTCGCCGCATCCGGCATCCGCACCCTGGCCAAGGTCGACTACCGCGGCAACATGAATCTCATCATCGTGGCGTCGTCGCTCGGCATCGGCATGCTGCCGATCGCCGCGCCCACGATCTACGACCAGATGCCCGACTGGTTCAACACGATCTTCCACTCCGGCATCAGCTCGGCGGCGGTCGCCGCGATCTTCCTCAACCTGCTGTTCAACCACGTCGGCGCTCGCCGCTCGAAGGGGGCCAGCACCCTGGCCGCGGCGCCCACGCGCAGCATCCCGGTGCAGTACCTTGACGCGCTCGAGGACGGCGACTCCGTCGTCGACGGCAAGATCGTCGACCGTGAGGGCCAGGAAGTTCCCGTGCGGGCGCCGGAGCACTGACACTCGACATCCTGACATCCCCGCGAGACTTCACCTCCGGCACGAGACCTGCGCACGCGCGCCCGGTCTCATGCTGGAAGTGAAGTCTCGCGGCGTTCTGCAGCGCAGTTCAGTCGTGCGTCGAGGTCTGCCAGCCTGACGGGCCGGTGGAGCCGGCGGGGTACTCGTCGAGCGGCGTCTCGCCGCGAGCCCAGGCATCCCGCACCGGCTGGATGATCCGCCAGCACTGCTCGGCCTCATCCGCCCGCACCGACAGGGCGACATCGCCGTCGAGCAGCTCGTCGAGCACCTCCTCGTACGAGCGCTGCTGCCCGGCGCCCAGCTCCGCGACGAGATCTTCGTCGCGCAGGGCGAACGGGTCATCGCCGCCCGTCATGTGCAGCCGCAGGTGCATCTCGTCCGGACCGAGCGAGAACGTGAGGCGCCCGCCGTCGGCCGGTGTGCCGTTCAGCCCCGGCGGCACGTGCCGCACCGGCTTGAACGTCACGATGATCTCCGAGCGCTTGCGCTCGAGTGCCTTGCCCGAGCGCAGAGTGAACGGCACCCCGGCCCAGCGATCGCTGGCCACCTCGAAGACGACCTCGGCGAGCGTCTCGGTCTGTCGCGAGTCGTCGACTCCCTCCTCGTCGCGGTAGGACGGCAGCTCACGCGAGCCCCCGTCGGCGAGCTGCTGCACGCCGGCGGTGTACTGCGCGCGCCGTGAGAAGCGAGCCGGATCGTCGTGCATCACGTGCGTGGCGCGCAGCACCTCCGCCTTCGCATCGCGCAGATCGCGCTCGCCGAGTGTGGCGGGCGGGTCCATCGCGAGCAGGGCGAGCACCTGCAGCAGGTGGCTCTGGATCATGTCGATCATCGCGCCGGCCCTGTCGTAGTAGCGGGCGCGTCCCTCGAGGGCGACGGATTCATCGAACCGGATCAGCACCTCCTGGATGTGCTCGGCAGACCACACCGGCTCCCAGATGCGGTTGGCCAGCCGCACGCCGAGCAGGTTGAGCAGGGTGGACCGGCCGAGGAAGTGGTCGACGCGGAAGATCTGCTTCTCGGGAACCAGGGCGAGCAGCTTCTCGTTCAGCTCGCGGGCGGTCGCCTCGTCCTGCCCGAACGGCTTCTCCATCGCGAGCACCGTGCCCTCGGGCAGCGTCAGGCCGGTCATCGCATCGATCGCGGCGGCGGTGACTGCCGGGGGCAGGGCGAAGTAGAGCACGGTATGCGGGTCGAGGGTGTCGACGAGCGATGCCACGGCCGACGCATCGGTCACATCGGCCTGGATGTAGTCGGCGATGGCGACGTGATCCAGTGCCCGGGGCGAGTCGGAGAACGCCTTCTCGACCGTGGCGCGCCAGGTCTCGGCATCCCCCTTCTCGGTGCCCGACCCGCGCAGGGTCACCCGCCGCTTGTGCTCCTTGCCGAGCAGAGACGCGAGCGAGGGCAGCAGCAGGCGCGAGGTGAGATCGCCGGTCGCGCCGAGGATGAAGAGTGTTCTGGTCGTCGACATGGCACTGAGGGTAGTCGCCGCCGAACCGCGCGCAAGGGGGGTGGAGCCGGTCGGGCGGCGATGCCAGACTGCGGATGTGGTGACGCCGATCGAGGATTACGCCCTGCTCAGCAACTGCCGTACAGCGGCACTCGTGTCGCGAGAGGGCAGCATCGACTGGCTGTGCCTGCCGCGACTCGACTCGCCCAGCACCTTCGCCGCCCTGCTGGGCGACGAATCGCACGGGCGGTGGATGCTGCGTCCCGACGATCCGGATGCCACGGCCACCCGTCATTACGATCGCGACACCTTCGTGCTGATCACCCGCTGGCAGAGCGGTGACGCGGTCGCTGAAGTGCACGACTTCATGCCCATCGATCCCGATCCGGGCGTGCAGATCCGGCGGACGGACGTCGTGCGCCGCATCGTCGGGGTCGCCGGGGAGATGACGTTCACGCAGAGCCTGCGCATCCGCTTCGACTACTCCCGTGCCATGCCGTGGGTGCGGCAGATGGGCACCGACGACGAGCCGCAGCTGGTCGCCATGGCGGGTCCCGACGCGCTGGTGGTGCTTGGGGCGCGTCTGACGGCCGCCGATCACGAGCACCGCGGCGAGGTGCGCGTCGCCGCGGACGAGGTGCGCGATCTGCAGCTGGCGTGGTTCCCGTCGCATCGTCCGGCGCCGGACCCGCTCGACGTGGACGAGGTGCTCGGGTCGACGAAGAAGTGGTGGCAGAGCTGGGCCGACACGATCGAGCACTCTGGACCTCATCACGAGAAGGTGGTGCGGTCGCTGCTCATCCTGCGCGCTCTCACCAATCACGAGACCGGGGGTATCGCCGCGGCGGCGACCATGGCGCTGCCCGAGGAGATCGGCGGCGAGCGCAACTGGGACTACCGCTACGTCTGGCTGCGCGACGCGGCGCTCACACTCGAGGCGCTGCTCGACCACGGCTTCCTCGGACTCGCCGACAGCTGGCGCGAGTGGCTGCTGCGCGCGGTGGCCGGTGATCCGGCGGATCTGCAGATCATGTACGGCCTGGCGGGTGAGCGGGATCTGTTCGAGCGCGAGCTCGGCGCGCTACCCGGCTATGCCGGGTCGTCGCCGGTGCGCGTCGGCAACGGCGCGTGGTCGCAGTACCAGGCCGATGTGGTGGGCGAAGTGCTGGTGACCCTGTCGGCCGCGCGCACGGCGGGCCTGGTCGAGAGCGCCTTCTCGTGGCCGCTCGAGCGCAGCCTGCTGCGGTTCGCGGCCGATCAGATCGACCATCCGGATCACGGCCTCTGGGAGATCCGCGGGCCTGCGCGCATGTTCACCCATTCCCGGGTGATGATGTGGGCGGCTTTCGACCGCGGTGTGCGGGCGGTCGAGGATCACGGCCTGCCCGGCGCGGTCAAGACGTGGCGGACGCTGCGCGACCGGCTCCGAGACGAGATCGACTCGCGCGGTGTCCGCGACGGGCACTTCACGCAGCACTACGACACCGACGAGGTGGATGCGTCGCTGCTGCTGCTTCCGGAGGTCGGCTACTGCCGACCCGACGACAAGCGGATGCTCGCGACGGTCGACCGCATCGAGAAGACGCTCATGCACGACGGTCTGCTGCACCGGTACCGCACGCAGAGCGGTGTCGACGGTCTGGCGGGGGCGGAGAGTCCGTTCCTCGCGTGCTCGTTCTGGCTCGTCGAGCAGTACGCGAGCACCGGGCGCCGTGACGAGGCGGTCGAGCTGATGGATCGGCTCTGCTCGCTGACCAATGACGTCGGGATGCTCGCCGAGGAGTACGACCCGATCGCCGGGCGCCAGCTGGGCAACACCCCGCAGGCGTTCTCGCACCTCGCGTTGGTGCGCGCCGCAGACGCCCTGAACGACAGCGAGTGCCGGCCCCGCTGACCGGCGGCGTGCGCGAGCCCCGCTGACGACGAGAGCGCCGACCCTCGGGAGGGACGGCGCTCTCGACAGGAAGCCGGGATCAGGCGCTGGCGATGATCGTCTCGCCGATCGGACGGCGCATCCGCGGCGCGGTCTCGCCCTGCTGGATGCCTTCGGGCAGTCCCTCGGCGCTGCCGAGGTCGCCGACGGCGATCACGGTCGTCGGCGCGAAGCGCGCGTCGAGGCCGACGAGCTCGCGCACCTTCTCGGGGTCGAAGCCGCTCATCTGGTGCACGTGCAGACCGTCGGAGTGCGCCTGCACCGACAGGTGCGCCACAGCCTGGCCGAGGTCGTAGATCGCGTGGGTGTTGGGCGTGCCGTCTTCAGACGCCGTCTCGGCGATGGCGACGAGCAGCACCGCGGCGTGCGCGGCCCAGGCCTGGTTGAACTCCACCAGCGTCGACACGACCCCGCTGTGCAGCTCGGTGCCGCGGCGCGCGACGATGAAGCGCCAGGGCTGGGAGTTGTACGCCGACGGCGACCAGCGTGCGGCTTCGAGCGCCGAGGCGAGCTTCGCCTCGTCGATCGGAGCGTCAGCGTCGTACGCGCGCGGGCTCCAGCGGTCGGCGAGGACGTCGAGCACCGGGTGCTCGGTCTGGGCGGTGCGGTCGAGGACAGGAGTGCTCATGCTCGATGAGGCCCTTTCAGTGGGGGAGAACGGATTGACTGCGGACCTCATCGTCCATCGAACCCAACTCATGCATGCGAATGCATATTCCCTGCACCCGAAGTCGTTTCTCGACCGAGGCCGGCGAGGTCGGCGAGGCCGCCGTGTCAGCCGCGCAGCGCCTCCGTGAGCTTGACCCGCGATCCCATCCGCAGCAGCGAGTTCTCGTAGATCTTCGCCGCGACGACGATCGCCGCGACGCACGACGCCACGAGGATCACGAGCGACAGCGCTCCCTCCCACCACTGCGCCTCGCCGACGAACATCCGCACCGGCATCGCGACCGGAGCCGAGAACGGCACGTACGACATGATCGTCAGCACCAGCGGGTTGTCGTTGAAGAAGATGACCAGGAAGTACGGCGCCATCACGAGCATCATCAGCGGCATGGTCGTCGATCCGATGTCCTCCTGACGCGACACCATCGCCGCCGCCGCGGCGTAGAGCGACGCGAGCAGCACGAATCCGAACAGGAAGAAGACGGCGAACCAGAGGATGGGGGCGCCGATGCCGCTGAGCACGTCCTCCTGCCCCGTCACGATCAGGCCGACGATCGCGATCACGGCCAGAGCGATGATCTGTCCCATCGCCAGCACGGTGTTGCCGAGCACCTTGCCGGCCAGCAGCGCCCGCGTCGGGATCGCCGAGATGAGCAGCTCGACCACGCGGGTCTGCTTCTCCTCGACCACGCTCTGCGCGATGGTGCCGCCGAAGGTCGATGCGGCGATCAGGAACACCAGCCCGAACCCGAGCGCCACCAGGTAGCGCAGCAGCGGGTCGGTGTCGGCCGGCTGCAGCACCTCGACGGTGGGCGACTGCGACAGCATCATCATGAGACCGGACGGCGCGCTCTCCTTCGCGAGCACCACGTACCCGAATCCGGCCGGGTCGCCGGGAACGAGGGCGGCTTCCACCTCGTCGTTCGAGACGAGCTCTTCGGCAGCCGCACGGTCGGGCACCTCGTGCGCCTCGAGTCCGGGCATCCCCTCGATCACCGCCGCGGTCTCGGGCGTGACGGCGATGGCGTCCGCACTGGGGGCCTTGCTCATGAATCCGCCGAGGAGCACGCCGGCGAGCGCGATCAGCAGCAGGATGCCGGTGGCGATGACGAACGCGCGGCTGCGCAGCTTCGCCATGATCTCCCGCTCGGCGACGAGCCAGACGGCATTGTTCATGAGATGACCTCCTTGAAGATCTGGGCGAGGGACGGATGCTGGGGAGCGAAGCTCGACACGGCTCCGCGATCGATGGCCTCGCGCAGCACACGCTGCGCGGTGTCGGGAGCGTCGACGTCGAACAGTGCCGATCCGCCCTCGAAGTCGATCACCGAGATGCCCGGCTCGGTGCGCAGCCAGCCGGCGTCGCCGCTGGAGTGCAGCTGGTACCGCAGCGTCGAGTGCGCCGAGCGCAGCTCGTCGCGCGAGCCCGCCGCGCGGATCGTGCCCCCGGCGATGATGATCAGGTCGTCGCACAGCCGCTCGACGACGTCGAGCTGGTGCGACGAGAAGAGGATGGCGGCCCCTGCCGCGGCGCGACGCTGCAGCACCTCGGCGACCACGTCGACCGCGAGCGGGTCGAGGCCCGAGAACGGCTCGTCGAGGATGAGCACCTGCGGGTCGTGCACGAGCGCCGCGGCGATCTGCGCCCGCTGCTGGTTGCCCAGTGACAGGGCCTCGATCTTCTCGTCGAGCCGTTCACCGAGCCCGAGCTCTTCGAGCAGCGCGGTGCCGCGCGCCGTGGCGTCGGCCTTGCTGAAGCCGTGCAGCCGGCCGAGGTAGACGACCTGCTCGAGCACCTTCATCTTCGGGTACAGCCCGCGCTCCTCCGGCATGTATCCGAAGCCCTGCCGGTCGTCGGCGGTCGCCGGCCGCCTGTCGAGCGTCACGGTGCCGCCGTCGGAGGCGAGCACGCCGAGGATGATGCGCATGGTGGTCGTCTTGCCCGCGCCGTTGCCGCCGACGAAACCGGTCAGTCGCCCGGGGGCCACGTCGAACCGGACGCCGTCGAGCACCTTGCGCGAGCCGTAGCTCTTGGTGATGCCGTCGAGTCTGAGATAGCTCATGACATCAGGCTAGGGACGACGGGTGCGGTCGGGCATCCCCCTTGCGGCGGATCTGCGACGTCCGTCTACCGGCCGAGGTGCAGCGAGGCGCGGACGATCAGGCCGGCGACGAGGGCCCAGAATGCGGCGCTGATGCCGAGCAGCGCGACGCCGGATGCCGCGACGAGGAACGTCACCACAGCGGGCATCCGCTCGCCGGGGTCGTCGATGGCCTGCTGCACCGCCGAACCGAACGCGCCGAACAGGGCGAGGCCCGCGACGGCGGGGATGACCGCGGCGGGCGCCAGCAGCACCAGCGCCGCGAAGACGGCCGACAGGCCGCCGAGCACGATGTACGAGACGCCCGTCGAGACCCCGGCGATCCACCGGCGAGCAGGGTCGGGCTCCGCGTCGGGCGCCGCGGCGAGGGCGGCGCTGATCGCAGCGAGGTTGATCGCGTGGCCGCCGGCGGTCGCGCCGAGGGCGGTGCCGACCCCGGTGACGAGCATCGCCGGTCGCCACGGCACCTCGTACCCGAAGCTGCGCATCACGGCGATGCCTGGCACGTTCTGCGACGCCATCGTCACGATGAACAGCGGTAGCGCGACGCCGATGATCGACCCGACCGTGAAGGTGGGTGCGGTGAAGGCGAGGGTGGGCAGCAGCACCGCCGGGTCGACGTCGGTTCCGGATGCCGTGATGCCGGCCACCACGACCACCGTCGCGGCCAGGAAGGCCGCGGGCACCGCCCAGCGCGGAGCGAGCCGCGTGACGATGAGCCACGTGAGCACGACGGGCAGCACGCCCCACGGGTTGGCGACGATCCCGGTGATCGGGGCGAGGCAGAGTGGCAGCAGGACCCCCGCGAGCATCGCCTGGGCGATCGACGGCGGGATCGCCGCGATCAGCGCGCCGAGGTGCGGCACGAGGGCGGTGAGCAGGATGAGCGCGGCCACCACGAGGAACGCACCCACGGCGGCCGGCCAGCCGCCGTCGACCACGCTGACCGCGGCGAGCAGAGCCGCGCCCGGGGTCGACCAGGCCGCCGTGATCGGCATACGCAAGCGCCAGGCGAGGATGATGCACGCGGCGCCCATCGTGAGGCTGAGCGCCAGCAGGCCGCTGGCAGCCTGTGCCGGGGTTGCTCCGACCGCGTCGAGCCCGGTGAGCACGACGGCGAACGAGCTGGTGAAGCCGACCAGGGCGGTGACGATCCCCGCGGTGATCGGGCGGGACGCGCGGGGCGTCGCTGCCGCGGTCGGTGCGGCGGTCATCGGGTGAGACCGTGGCGGTGCGCCAGCACGATCGCCTGCACGCGGTCGCGGGCGCCGAGCTTCTGCAGCACCCGCGACACGTGCGTCTTCACGGTCGCCTCGCCGATGAACAGCTCGCGGGCGATCTCGGCGTTGCTGCGGGCGTCGGCCATGAGCGCGAGCACCTCCGACTCCCGGTCGGTGAGCACACCGTGGGCCGCTGAGCCTGCCCCCTGGGCCGCTGAGCTCCCCCCTTGGGTCGCTGAGCCTGCCCCTTGGGTCGCTGAGCCTGCCCCTTGGGTCGCTGAGCCTGCCCCTTGGGTCGCTGAGCTCCCCCCTTGGGTCGCTGAGCCTGCCGAAGCGCCGCCCCCCGACATCGAGAACCTCGACAGCACTCGCCGCGTCACCTCGGGCGCGAGGATCCCTTCGCCCGCCGCGAGCGCACGCACCGCGGTGATCAGCTCTTCAGGCCCGGCGTTCTTCAGCAGGAAGCCCCCGGCCCCGGCATCCAGCGCCTGGAAGAGGTACTCGTCGCGGTCGAAGGTCGTCACGATGGCGATCGACGCGCCGACGGCGGGGTCGGCGACGATGCGCCGAGTCGCCTCGATGCCGTCCATGTCGGGCATCTGCACGTCCATCGTGATGACGTCGGGCTGCAGCTCGGCGGCGAGCCGCACACCCTCGGCTCCGGTCGAAGCCTCGCCGACGACCTCGATGTCGGGCTGGGTGCTGAGAATCGCGCGGAAGCCCGCACGCAGCATCGCGTGGTCGTCGACGAGCAGCACCCGGATCATCGCGTCACCTCCTGCGCGGACGACGCCGCCGGTGCGGTCGGCGCGGGGGCGATCGGCACGGCGACCCGCACCCGCAACCCGCCCTGCGGCCGAGGCTGCAGCTCGATCTCGCCCCCGGATGCCAGGGCGCGTTCGCGCATGCCCAGCTGCCCGAGCCCCGGCCGCAGCACTCCGACGGAGCGGCCGGTGTTCACGATCTCCAGCTCCAGGGCATCCGGATTCCAGCGCAGCCGCACGTCGGCGGTGGCTCCCGCGCCGGCGTGGCGGCGGGCGTTGGTCAGCGCCTCCTGCGCGATCCGGTACAGATTCACGCCGACCGTCGACGACACGGGAACGGGGTCGCCGATCTCGGTGTAGGCGGTGGGCAGCCCGGCATCCGTTGAGGCCTGCGCGAGCTGCTCGATGTCGGCGATCCCGACCGCCGAGGGCTCGTCCTGCCCGTCGTCGCCCGGGTCGCGGAGCGTCTCGAGCAGCTGCCGGAAGTCGCCGATCGCCTCGCGAGAGGCGTGCTCGACTCCCGCGAGCATCCGCTTCGCCTCGTCTGGATCATGGTCGATCATCAGCCGAGCCGCACCGGCCTGCACGCCCATCACCGACACGTGGTGGGCGACGACGTCGTGCAGCTCGCGGGCGATGCGCACCCGGTCGAGGGCCACGGCCTGCGCGGCGGTGATCTCACGCTCGGTCTCGAGTTCGGCGGTGCGCTGCTCGAGCACGAAGCGCTGCGCGGCCGCATGCCACGAGCGCTCGCCGAAGTAGTAGGCGCCGCCGAAGTAGAGCACGTTCACCAGCAGGTTCAGCATCATGAACGCGACGTACGGCGAGAGCAGGCCGGCGGCGACCTCGGCCTTGTCCGCCTCGTTGATCGCATCGCGGTACATCACGATGATCAGCCAGACGAACATGCCGAGGATGATGCCGGCGCGCACGAGGAACGCGCGACGGCGGTCGTTCATCCAGGCGCCCACCGTGTACAGCGCGATGAACATGGCGATGTTGGTGGCGTAGACCTCGGGGATGTGCAGGGTCACGCTGGTGAACATGACCACCGCGATGATCACGGCCACCAGACCCGGGTACCGACGGCGCATGCTGAGCGGTGCCGAGACGCCCACCGCGACGAGCAGGGCCCACCACAGGGGTGCCTGCTCGTCGCGGTAGAGACCGGAGATGCTCGACAGGGCGGCGCTGATGACCGCGCCGACCAGCATGACCACGGCGAGCAGCAGGTCCTGCCGCCGATCGCGGTCGGTCGGGGTGCGGGTGAAGGCGGCGGGCGCGGGCATCTCTCCAACTTACGGACGAGCGGATGCCCGGGCATCCCCCGCAGGACGGATGGGCGGGCTGGGGCGGAGCGGGTCAGTTCCCCGCAGGACGGATGGGGCGGGCTGACGCCGGCTGGTCAGTCGTTGCGGTCGGGAAGCAGATCCGCGACGGACTGCACGATCTCGTCGGGGCGGAACGGGAACCGCTCGATGTCGGACGGGTCGCTGATGCCGGTCATCACCAGCACGGTGTGCAGGCCCGCCTCGATGCCGGCGACGATGTCGGTGTCCATGCGGTCGCCGATCATCCCGGTCGTCTCGGAGTGCGCCCCGATCTTGTTCAGCGCCGAGCGGAACATCATCGGGTTCGGCTTACCGACCACGTACGGCTCGCGCCCCGTCGCCTTGGTGATCAGCGCCGCGATCGCTCCGGTGGCGGGCAGCGGGCCCTCGGCGCTGGGGCCGGTGGCGTCGGGGTTGGTGACGATGAAGCGCGCGCCGGCTCCGATGAGCCGGATCGCCTTGGTGATCGCCTCGAACGAGTAGTTGCGGGTCTCGCCGACCACGACGAAGTCCGGACGCGTCTCGGTCATGATGAAGCCGGCATCGTGCAGGGCGGTGTGCAGGCCGGCCTCGCCGATCACGAAGGCCGAGCCGCCCGGCAGCTGCTGGGCGAGGAAGTCGGCGGTGGCGAGCGCCGAGGTCCAGATCCGCTCCTCGGGCACGTGCAGGCCGCTGGCCCGCAGGCGGGCCGAGAGGTCGCGCGCGGTGAAGATCGAGTTGTTCGTGAGCACGAGGTAGGGGATGCCGTCGCGTTCCCACCCGGCGAGCAGCTCGGCTGCACCGGGGATCGCGTCGTTCTCGTGCACGAGAACGCCGTCCATGTCGGTCAGCCAGCATTCGATCTCAGAGCGGTCAGCCATGGCATCAGGGTATCGGCAGGCCGCGGGCGCCGCAGGCTGATCGCCGATCGGGGTTTCGCGCAGCCGCAGACGGGCGCATGATCAGCATCATGAACGGACGCATCATCATCGATCTGTTCACCACGCTCGACGGGGTGGCTCAGGCGCCGGGCGGGCCCGAGGAGGATCCGAGCGACGACTTCCCGTTCGGCGGGTGGCAGGCGGGATACCCGAGTGAGGCCGTCGGCGAGAGCGTCACGGCGAGGATGCAGACCCTCGACGCGCTGCTGCTGGGGCGCCGCACCTACGACATCTTCGCCGGGTACTGGCCGCAGCACACCGACGGCCCCGAGGGGTGGATCGGGCAGCTGTTCGACCGGGTGCCGAAGTACGTCGCGTCGAGGGATGCCGCCCTCGGGCTCGACTGGCAGGGCTCGACCCGCATCGGCGACGACCTGCCGGCAGAGATCGCGGCGCTGCGCGAGAGACATCGTGACGTGCACGTCATCGGCAGCGTCGATCTCGTGCAGACCCTGCTGGCCGAGCAGCTCTACGACGAGCTGCAGCTGTGGGTGTACCCGGTCGTGCTCGGGCGGGGCAAGAAGGTGTTCCCCGATGGTGCGACCCCGCACAACATGCGCCTGCTCAGCGCCGAGGCCGGCGACGGCGGCGCCGTGCTGCTGCGCTATGCACCCGAGCCGGGCGCGGTGCGCACCGGCACGATGGGGGTGTAGCCGCCGGCCGGTCAGCCGCGCAGCATCCGCTCGATCACGCGTGCGACGCCGTCGTCGGCGTTCGCTTCGGTGACCTCGTCGGCGGCATCGCGCACGACGTCGATCGCGTTGCCCATCGCGACGCCGTGCCCCGCCCATTGCAGCATCTCGAGGTCGTTGAGTGCGTCGCCGAACGCGAGCACCTCATGCGCCTCGACGCCGAGCCGTTCGCACACCTGAGCGAGCCCGGTCGCCTTGGTCACGCCCTGCGCCATCACCTCGACGAACGGCGCACCCGACAGGGTCGCCGCGAAGCCGGTCAGCCCGAGCGCGTTCAGCGCGTCGAAGATCTCATCGATCGGCACGGACGCGTGCCGGATCACGAGTTTGAGGCTGGGCGAGCCGACCACCTCGTCGAGTGCGACGCCGCCCATCGCTTCGGGGTCGCGCTTGTGGTCGCTCAGCTGGGCGAGCGCGGCGTACCCGTGCTGGGCGACGAACCCCTCGCCGGCGTCGCGCACGCTCGCGAAGACGAGATCCGGGATGCTCTCGAGCAGCGCCCGCGCCAGCTCGCCCTGCACGTCGGCGGGGATCTCCTCGGCGAACAGGTGCTCCTGCGTCGACAGGTGCAGGCCGTAGGCGCCGTTGCCGCACAGCGCCCACGAGTCGAAGCCCGCCTGCTCGGCGATCGGCCGCAGCCCGATCGGCTGGCGCGCGGTGACCGGGATCGTCTCGATCCCGGCATCCCGAGCAGCGTCGAGCGCCGCCCGCGTGCGCGGCGACACCCTGCCCGACTCGTCGAGCAGGGTGCCGTCGAGATCGGTCGCGATGAGCCGGATGCCCGCGATGGGGCCCTGAGCCTGTCGAAGCAGCTTGCCCTGAGCCTGTCGAAGCAGCTTGCCCTGAGCCTGTCGAAGGGTCACGCGAAGATCATCGGCATGTCGCCGTCGTCGTCACTGCCGCCGAAATCGAGGTCGACGACGACGGGCACGTGGTCGCTGGGCTGCTCGCCCTTGCGCTCGTTGCGGTGGATCGATGCGCCGGTGACGGCATCGGCGAGGGTCTTCGAGCCGAGCACGAAGTCGATGCGGATGCCCTCGTTGCGGGGGAACTTGAGGCGCTGGTAGTCCCAGTAGGTGAACCCCTCGGGAAGCAGCGGGCGCACGACGTCGGTGACGCCCGCCGACTCGAGGGCGAAGAACGCCTCGCGCTCGGGCGGCGACACGTGCGTCGAGACCCCCTGCACGATGGCCGGGTCGCCGTTGTCGTGGTCGAACGGGATGATGTTGAAGTCGCCGACCAGGGCGAGCGGCAGGTTCGGATCCGCGGCGAGCTCGGCCGCGGTCGCCGTGCGCAGGGCTTCGAGCCAGTGCAGCTTGTAGTGGTAGTGCTCGTCGTTCAGCGAGCGGCCGTTCGGCACGTACAGGCTCCACACCCGAACGCCGTCGACCATCACGCCCAGAGCGCGCGCCTCGAGCGGGGCGTCCGGACCCTCATGTCCCTTCGCGAAGCCCGGCTGCCCGGCGAACGACGTGCGCACGTCGGTCATCGGCAGACGGCTCGCGATCGCGACACCGTTCCACTGGTTGAAGCCGTGCACCTCGACCTGGTAGCCGGCCTCTTCGAACGGCTCGTACGGGAACTGCTCGGGCTTGCACTTGATCTCCTGGAGCGCGAGCACGTCGACGTCCTCACGGACGGCGAAGTCGACGGTGCGCGCGACGCGGGTGCGGATCGAGTTGATGTTCCAGGTGGCCAGACGCATGCATCCAGCCTATTCGCCGGCGGCCGACAGGCGCCGTCGGCGGCTACCGCTCCGCAGGGTCTCCCGTGCCGATCAGCACGCCGCGGGCGAGCGTGTGGAAGTGCCGGTTGAAGCCGAGCACCGCCGGCGTCGACCCGGGTTCGAGATCGAGGTGGTCGACGTCGAGGGCGTCGACGACGAAGAAGTAGCGGTGCACGCCCGTTCCGGCCGGGGGAGCGGCCCCGATGAAGCGCTCCGTGCGGGCCTCGTTCGGCAGCACGATCGCGCCCGCGGGAAGCTCCGCCGCGGTGCCGTCGCCGCTGTCGAGGCGGCGCACGTCGGGCGGGAGGTCGTAGGCGGCCCAGTGCCAGAAGCCGGATCCGGTGGGAGCGTCGGGGTCGAAGCACGAGACGGCGAAGCTGAGGGTGCCGGCGGGCGGGTCGGACCACTCCAGGGTGGGATGGCGGTCTTCTCCCGCCCGATCCGACGACCACGCGAAGCCGGGAAGCGGCCCGCCTGCGGTGAAGTCTGGGCTGGTCAGCTCGAGCGGTGCGACCGGTCGCAGCGCGGCGAGTTCGGCATAGGGATCGTACGAGAACATGTGTGACCTCCGCGTCCCACGCTAGGGGAGGAAGGAGCATCGGGCCAGGTGCCGAGCGGTGAATACACTGGATGCCGTGACCCACCTCGCCGAAGACCGCCAGGCCCTGCTCGATCTCATCAAGGACGAGGCCGTGTTCCACGGCGACTTCACCCTCTCGAGCGGCAAGAAGGCGACGTACTACGTCGACATGCGCAAGCTGACCCTCGACCACCGCGCCGCCCCCGCGATCGGGCGCATCATGCTCGACCTGATCAAGGACTTCGATATCGCCGCAGTGGGTGGTCTGACGCTGGGCGCCGATCCCATCGCGAACTCGGTCATGCACGCGTCGGTGGCATCCGATCGCCCGCTCGACGCGTTCGTCGTGCGCAAGGAGCCGAAGGACCACGGCCGCGGCCGCCAGGTCGAGGGCGCTGACGTCTCGGGCAAGCGCGTCATCGTGCTGGAGGACACCTCGACCACCGGACAGTCGGCGCTGAAGGCCGTCGAGGTGCTGCGTCGCGAGGGCGCCGAGGTGCTCGCGGTCGCCGTGATCGTCGACCGCAAGACCGGTGCTCAGGCCGCGATCGAGGCCGAGGGCCTGCAGTGGCTCGCCGCCTACGACCTCGACGACCTGGGCCTCGACCCGCAGTAGCCCGCGTCTCCCCGTAACGCGTCCCCGTCAGCGCGTCATGTCAGCGCGCCACATTGACATTCCGGGGGCCGACACTCCAGATGTCGGACGCTTTCGCAGGATCGGTCCGACATCTGGAGTGTCGGCCCCCGATTCGTATCCGGTGGGGTGGGGACGCCGTCAGGGGCGCGTGCCGACCGCCGCGTCGGCGACCAGCTTCGCGATGCGGGATGCCCGGGTCTCGGCGCGCTTCGCCATCGCGAGGTTCGTGAGGCCGAGCTTCTTCGCCGACGGCGGGAAGGCGTCCCAGTTCTCGCGCGCGGCGGGCACGGCATCCAGCGCCGCGGCGAGGTCGTCGGGCTCGATCCCGGCCTCAGGGCCGTCGAGCACGCTCCACGATCCGTCTGCCTTCGCCGCCTCGATCACGCGGATGCCCGCCGGCGCGAGCATCCCGGCGGCTTCGAGCTCGGCGATGCGCGCCTTGTTCGTGGCCGCCCATCCGCTGCCGCGCCGGCGAGGTGAGAACCACTGCCCGATGCTGCCGTCGTCGAACGTGCGCACCGGCCCGTCGATCCAGCCGAAGCAGAGCGCCTGACGCACGGCGTCGTCGTACGAGATGCCGTTCTGGTCGCGACGCCGCACGTGCAGCAGCCACACCCCTGTGGCGGTCTCGTGGTGCTCGGCCATCCAGGCGCGCCACTGCGCAGCATCCGCCGCCGTCACCCGCTCGCCGTCATCGAGAGCTCCCATCCGGTCAGCATAAGTGCGCCCCGGATGCTCGGGATGCCCCGTTCTCGACTTGGCAACGTTTTCATGCCACCCTGCCAACTATGGCGATCGATGGCGATGGAAGTGCCGAGGTGACGGGGCGGCCGACCATGAAGGACGTCGCAGCCCGAGCGCGCGTGGGTTTGTCCACGGTGTCGCGCGTGGTGGCGGGGAAAGACGGCGTCAGCCGCTCCAAGCGGCAGTCGGTCGAGCGCGCCATCGCCGAGCTCGGGTACAGCCGCAACGACTTCGCGCACACGCTGCGCACCGGATCCGCGCGCACGATCGGCGTCGCGGTGACGCGGATCTCGGATCCGTTCTACTCGCAGATCGTCGGAGCGGTGGAGGCGCGTGCGCAGGAGCGCGACCTGCTGGTGCTGGTCGCTTCGGCCGGCGAGGGAGCCGCCGAGGGCGAGCGCGTGCTGCGGCGCGTGCTCAGCCGCAGGCTCGACGGGCTCATCGTGGTCGCGCCCGAGGAGGCCGATCTGGCATTCCTCGCCCCCGAGCGCGCCGTCGGCACCCCGATCGTGTTCGTCGACCGTCCCCCGCGCGGCATGCACGCCGACGTCGTGCTCGTCGACAACGAGCGCGGCGCCGGCGACGCGGTGCGGCACCTGGTGCGCTCGGGCCACCGCAGCATCGCGTGCATCGCGCACATCTCGGGACGCTTCACCTCCGAGCGGCGTCAGGCGGGCTTCCGCCGCGGCGTGCGGGAGAGCGGTCTGCCCGACCGACCCGAGCTCATCGTCGAGGTCGAGGACGAGGTCGAAGCATGCGTCGAGGCGCTGCGCGAGCTGTTCTCGCTGCCGGATCCGCCGACCGCGTTGTTCACCACCAACAGTCGCACCACCAAGGCAGTCCTCGGAGCACTGCGCCTGATCGGCACGCATCCGGCGCTGGTCGGCTTCGACGACTTCGAGCTCGCCGAGCTGCTCTCGCCGCCGGTGACGACCATCGCCCAGGACCCCGCGATGATCGGCGCCGCCGCGGCGGATCTGCTCTTCGACCGCATCGCCGGGCTCGCCGGCCCCGAGCGGCACATCGTGCTGGGCACGCGGCTGATCACTCGCGGCTCCGGCGAGCAGCCGCCGGATGTTGCGGGGTTGTGACTGCACGCTGTTGCTTTTGGCAACGTTTTCAGTTTCTATGTCAGGAGAGCCGCGGAGCTCCGCGGGCCACAGTTCCAATGGAGGATCACATGCGCAAAGCACTTGCAGCAGTCGCTGGTCTCGCCGCAGTCGGTCTGGCGCTCGCCGGATGCTCGGGCGGCGCAGACAACGGCAACGCCGGCGGGTCGAACGACGACAGCCAGGTCGAGGTGTTCACGTGGTGGGCCGCCGGGTCTGAGAAGGCCGGTCTCGACGCGCTCGTCAAGGTGTTCGACGAGCAGTTCCCGAACACCGAGTTCGTCAACGCGGCCGTCGCCGGCGGCGCCGGATCGAACGCCAAGAACGCGCTCGCCTCGCGACTGAAGGCCAACAACCCGCCGGACTCGTTCCAGGCGCACGCCGGCGCCGAGCTCACCGACTACATCGAGGCCGACAAGCTCGAGGACCTCAGCTCGTTCTACAAAGACAACGGTCTGAACGACGTCTTCCCATCGACCCTGCTCGACCGGCTGACCGTCGACGGCAAGATCTACTCGGTGCCCAGCAACATCCACCGCGCCAACGTCGTGTGGCTGAACACCTCGGTGCTCACCGACGCCGGCATCGACCCCACCAAGGCGCCCGCCGATCTGGACGCCTGGCTCGCCGACATGGAGACCCTGAAGGCGAACGGCGTCGAGACCCCGCTCTCGGTCGCCACCGACTGGACCCAGGTGCAGCTGTTCGAGAACGTGCTGCTGTCGGTGCTCGGCGCCGACGGCTACTCGGGGCTGTGGGACGGCTCGACCAAGTTCGATGACGCCAAGGTGACCAAGGCGATCGACTACTACTCGAAGCTGCTCTCGTTCGCCAACACCGACGGCACCGGTCAGGACTGGCCGGTAGCGACCGACATGGTCATCGACGGCACCGCCGCCTACAACGTGATGGGCGACTGGGCGCTGGCGCAGTTCGACGCCAAGGGCAAGGTCTACGGCACCGACTACACCACCTGGCCCACCCCCGGCACCGACGGAACGTTCGACTTCCTCGCCGACTCCTTCACCCTTACGGTCGGTGCCCCGCACGCCGGCGGCGCGAAGAACTGGCTGAAGACGATCAGCTCGGCCGAGGGCCAGAAGGCGTTCAACCTCGCCAAGGGCTCGATCCCCGCGCGCACCGACGCCGACCCGGCCGACTACCCCGAGTACCAGCAGGGTGCGATCGCCTCGTTCTCCGAGGACACCGTGGTCAGCTCGCTGGCGCACGGCGCCGCCGTGAAGGTGTCGTGGCTGAACGACGTCACCTCCGCGATCGGCCAGTTCGTCTCGACCAGCGATGCGAAGACGCTGCAGGACGCGCTGGTCCAGGCGCAGACCAAGGCGCTCGGCTAGAGCGCATCCGATCCATCTGCGGGGCGGCGTGACGGCGCCGCCCCGCACCCATCTGCCGCGTCAAGGAGGACACGATGCGCAAAGGCATTCGCAACTGGGGCCCGCCCCTGCTGCTGATCTCACCCACGATCGTGCTGCTGGGCGTCTTCGTCTACATCCTCATCGGCGTGAACTTCTCGACGGCCATGACCAAGGACTCGGCGCTGAGCGCATCGGAGTTCGTCGGTCTGCAGAACTTCGTCGACCTGCTCACCGAGCCGCGCTTCCTGCACTCGCTGGCCAACCTCGGCATCTTCACCGTGTTCTTCATGGTCGGCACGATGCTGTTCGGTTTCCTCTGGGCGTGGATGCTCGACAAGGGCGTCACCGCCGAAGGCGCGTTCCGCTCGATCTATCTCTTCCCGATGGCCGTCTCGTTCGTGGCATCCGGTGTCGTGTGGCGCTGGCTGCTCAGCTCGGCGACCGGCGACCGCGCCTCGGGCCTGAACCGCCTGCTCGACTCGATCGGACTCGGAGCCCTGCAGAACGACTGGTACAACCAGCCGGGGTGGGGCATGGCCGCCATGGCGATGCCCGCGATCTGGCAGCTCGCCGGATACGTGATGGCGCTGTTCCTGGCCGGGTTCCGCGGCGTGCCCGAAGAGCTGCGCGAAGCCGCCCGCATGGACGGCGCCAGTGAATGGAAGCTGTACCGGCACGTGGTCTTCCCGCAGCTGAGCCCGGTGGCGCTGTCGGCGCTCGTCATCGTCGCGCACATGTCTCTGAAGGTGTTCGACCTGATCATGGCGATCACCGGCCCGGTGTACGTCACCGAGGTGCCGGCCACCTACATGTGGGTCGCGCTCACCGGCGGCGAGTACGGCAAGGCATCCGCCATCGCGACGGTACTGCTGCTGCTGGTGTGCATCTTCATCGTCCCCTATCTGATCTCCACGGCCCGTGCCGAGAGGAAGGTGCGCAAGTGACCGTCGCAACCGGCATCGAACGCCGCACCACCCCTGCCTCGACCATCCCCACCGCGCACAAGGGCCGCGCGCGGCTCGGCCGCACGGCCAAGTACGCCGCCCTGCTGCTCTTCGTCGTCATCGTGCTGATGCCGGTGTACGTGCTGGTCGTGACCAGCCTCAAGCCGCCGTCCGACGTGAGCGCCGCAAGCTCCTGGGCGCTGCCGTCGCTGTGGCCGTGGCAGACCGACGCCGACGGAGCCACCGGCTTCGGCAACTGGGCCGACGCGTGGGACTACCTCTCGGCGTCGCTCGGGCGCACCTTCCTGCTGGCGATTCCCGCGGCGCTCATCTCGGCCATGCTCGGCTCGATGAACGGCTTCGTGCTCTCGCGCTGGCGGTTCCCGTACGCGAATGTCGTGTTCACCCTGATCCTGTTCGGCATGTTCATCCCGTACCAGGCGATCATGGTGCCGCTGGTGCAGATGAAGACGTCGCTGGGCATGCCGAGCAACATCGCGACGCTGCTGATCGTGCACATCATCTACGGCCTGCCGATCTGCACGCTGATCTTCCGCAACTACTACGAGGGCGTGCCCGAAGAGCTGATGGAGGCCTCGCGCGTCGACGGTGCGGGCATGCTCGCCTCGTACTGGCGCATCATCCTGCCGCTGTCGCTGCCCGGGTTCGTCGTGACGATCATCTGGCAGTTCACGTCAGCCTGGAACGACTACCTGTTCGCGCTGTTCCTCTCGGATGCCAATCAGGGGCCCGTCTCGCTGTCGCTGGTCAACCTGTCGCAGGGCGCTCAGCTGTCGAACTACGGCGCCTCGATGGCCGGCGCGCTGATCGCGTCGCTGCCGACGCTGCTGGTCTACATCATCCTCGGCAAGTACTTCATCGGCGGTCTGATGAGCGGTTCAGTCAAGTCCTGAGCTCGGCAGGGCGGGGTGCGGCGCCGGCCGCGCCCCGGATGCCCGAGGGGGCGTCAGCGGCGCGGCCCGCGGGGGCGCTCGTCGTCGTGCCAGGGGCCCTCGTACCACTCGCCGCGGTTGTCTTTCTTGCGCGGCTTGAGCAGCTGGATCGTGAAGAGCGTCAACGACGCGAGTCCGATGCTGATCAGCACCAGGAACAGCATGTCGCTCTGGTTCATCTCGATACCTCCGTGGTCAGCCTAGGCTGAGCCAGACCGCGTCCGCCGCCCCATCGGGCAGATCGGCTGGCGCGGTGATCGCGACGCCGACGCTCACCCCCGCGTCCTCCAGTTGCTGCAGCAGCTCGGGGTCGCGATCGCTCACGCGCAGCACGCGGCCGACGTGCCCGGCGGGTGCGTCGCCGAGCAGCACGAACGGCTCGCGCACCACGTGGCCGTTCGCGTCGGGGATCGCGTCGCCGTGCGGGTCGAAGCGCGGGCGCCCGAGGCGCTCGTCGACGGCATCCAGCAGCCGGTCGCTGATCGTGTGCTCGAGCACTTCGGCCTCGTCGTGCACCTCATGCCACGCGTAGCCGAACTCGCCCACCAGCCACGTCTCGATCAGCCGGTGCCGCCGCAGCATCTGCAGGGCGCGCTCGCGCCCGGCATCCGTCAGCTTCACCGCGCCGTACGGCACGTGCGAGACGAGGCCGGCTGCGGCGAGCTTCTTCACCATCTCGGTGACGCTCGACGGGGCGATGCCGAGGGCCGCGGCGAGCTGCGACGGGGTGATCGGCGCGTCCTGCCACTCGGTGTGCGCGTACACCGTCTTGAGGTAGTCGTCGAAGGCGGGGGATGCCATGCTCAGCCGCCCAGCGAGATCAGCACGTTGAATGCCGCGTTGCCGGCGAAGAAGAGGATCGCGAACCCGGCGAGCGCGGCGAGCAGCGACAGCCGTCCGTCGTAGTCGTTCACGCCGCGGGTGCCGATCGCCCGCGCCCGGAAGGCGAGGAACAGGGTCAGCGCGCCGAGCGCGAGCTGCACCCACGGGCCGCCGGCCGGAAGCAGATCCGGCAGGGCGACGAGCAGCACGCCCAGGGCTCCCGCCGCCAGCGCGAACCAGGTGCTGAGCTGCATCGCCCGGCGCGCCTCGGAGTCGTCGCGGTGCTTCTTGGCGGGGGAGGAGGGCATGGCTTCGAGCCTACCGGGGGCGGGTATGCGCTCCCTTCGGACCGTCACGCCCCGGTCGCCACCAGCCAGAGCAGCACGGCGTTCAGGGCGATCAGCAGCACGGCGAAGACCACGCCGAGCACGGTGGTGAGCGTGCGGTTCGCGTGCTCGCCGAGGGTGCGACGCTGCGCGGTGAGGGTGATGAGAGGCACGAGCGCGAACGGGATGCCGAACGACAGCACCACCTGGCTGAGCACGAGCGCCAGGGTCGGGTCGAACCCGATGCCCAGGATGATGAGCGCGGGGATCAGGGTGACCAGACGCCGCGCGAGCACGGGGACGCGGATGGTGAGCAGCCCGTGCATGATCTCCGCTCCCGCGTACGCGCCGACGGAGGTCGATGCGAGGCCGGATGCCAGCAGCCCGATCGCGAAGAGCGTGCCGATGATCGGCCCGAGGCTCGCGGTGATCGCGGCGTGCGCCCCCTCAAGCGAGTCGGTGCCCTCGACGCCGGCGAGGTTGGCGGCGGCGAGCAGCAGGATCGCCAGGTTGACCGAGCCGGCGATCACCATGGCGATCGTCACATCCCAGCGGGTGACGGTGAGCAGCATCCGGATGCTCGGGCGACGCGACTGCTCGTCGGATCCGAACCGGTCGCGCGTGAGCGCGCTGTGCGCGTAGATCGCGTGCGGCATGACCGTCGCGCCGAGGATCGAGGCGGCGAGCAGCACCGAGCCGCTGTCGGCGAAGCGCGGCAGCATGCCGCCGAGCACGCCGCCGGGGTCGGGCGGGGCGACGAAGAGCCCGGCGACGAACCCGACCACGATGATCGACATCAGGCCGATGATGACGAACTCGAAGTGCCGTGGACCTCGGCGGGTCTGGATGGCGAGCAGCGCGATCGAGATGGCGCCGGTGATGGTTCCGCCGAGCAGCAGCGGGATGCCGAAGAGCAGGTTCAGCGCGACGGCTCCGCCGAGCACCTCGGCGATGTCGGTGGCCATGGCGACGAGTTCGGCCTGCAGCCAGTAGGCGCGTCTCGCCCACCGATTGCGGATGCGGGTGCCGAGCACCTCGGGCAGGCTCTGCCCCGTGACGATGCCGAGCTTCGCCGAGAGGTACTGGATCAGCCAGGCCATCACGTTGCCGGCGACGACGACCCACACGAGCAGATACCCGTAGCGGGCGCCGGCGGTCATGTTGCTCGCGACGTTGCCGGGGTCGAGGTAGGCGACGCCCGCGACGAGGGCGGGACCGAGCAGCCAGACGCTGCGCCACCACGCGCGGCGCACAGGGGGGTCGATCAGCAGATTTTTAGGCACACCTAAAAATAGCATCTTCGCCGCCACGGTTACGCTGAGACGTGATGGAAGAGACGGGTTCAGAGGCGCAGCCGGGGTACGGCGTCGGCCCGTGGCCGGGGGAGTGGCCGACCGACGATCACTACGATCCCGAGCTGCTCGCGCACGGCGACACCCGCAACGTCATCGACCGGTACCGGTACTGGCGCATGGATGCCATCGTCGCCGACCTCGACACGCACCGGCACGCGTTCCACGTCGCGATCGAGAACTGGCAGCACGACATGAACATCGGCTCGATCGTGCGCAGCGCCAATGCCTTCCTCGCCGACACGGTGCACATCATCGGGCGACGCCGCTGGAACAAGCGTGGCGCGATGGTCACTGATCGGTATCAGCACGTCGTGCATCATCCCGACGTCGAGTCGTTTACCGCGTGGGCGGCGGGGGAGGGCATCCCGATCATCGCCGTCGACAACGTGGGTGAGGCGGTGCCGGTCGACCGTGCCGATCTGCCCGAGCGCTGCGTGCTGCTGTTCGGTCAGGAGGGGCCGGGGTTGTCGGACGAGGCGCTGGCCGCGGCGTCCGGGCACATCGAGATCACGCAGTACGGCTCGACCCGCTCGATCAACGCAAGCGCAGCGGCGGCCGTGGTGATGTACGAGTGGTGCCGCCGGTACGCTTGAGCGCTGCGCGCCCGTGGTTCCCCTGAGACGCAGTCTCGCGTAAAGTGGGTCTGAGTCTCACGCGAATGGAGTGCGCCATGGCATCCGACTACGTCCCCCCGGTCGACGATTACCGCTTCCTCTTCGGCGAGGCGTTCGGCCTCGACCTTCCCGCCCGGGCGACCGGCGGTGCGTTCAGCGCCGAAGACGCGACCGAGATCATCGCGGGTGCCGGCGAGTTCGCGGCATCCGTCCTGGCGCCGCTTCAGGCCAGCGGCGACCGCGAGGGCGCCCGCATCGAAGACGGGCAGGTGCGCCTGCCCGCCGGGTTCGCCGAGGCGTACCAGGCGTTCGTCGAGGCCGGCTGGGTCAGCGCCGAGGCGCCCGAGTCGGCGGGCGGCGACGGGCTGCCCGGCTCGATCCGCGCAGGTCTCGGCGAGATCTGGAACGCCTCCAACGCGGCGTTCGCGCTGTGCTGGCTGCTGACCGCCGGGCAGATCCACGCGCTGGATGCGGCGGCATCCGACGAGATCCGTGAGACGTATCTCACCAAGCTCGTCTCGGGCGAGTGGACCGGCACGATGAACCTCACCGAGCCCGACGCCGGCACCGACCTCGGCGCGATCCGCACGATCGCGACCCCGCGCGGCGACGGGTCGTGGGGGGTCAGCGGCCAGAAGATCTTCATCACGTGGGGTGACCACGACGTGGCCGAGAACATCGTGCACCTCGTGCTCGCGCGCACGCCCGATGCTCCGGCCGGGGCCAAGGGTCTGTCGCTGTTCGTCGTGCCGAAGTTCCTGCCCGACGCCTCCGGTGCGCCGGGCGAGCGCAACGCCGTCACCACGGTGGCGCTCGAGCACAAGCTCGGCATCCACGGCAGCCCCACCTGCGTGCTCGCGTACGAGGATGCGACCGGATACCTCGTCGGCGAGGTCGGCGGGGGCCTGGCGGGCATGTTCGTGATGATGAACTCCGCGCGCGCGGGCATGGGCTTCCAGGCGACCGGCATCTCCGACCGCGCGTACCAGCAGGCGGTCTCGTATGCCGCCGGGCGACTGCAGGGCGCGGTACTCGACCGCCCGGCAGGCACGCCGATCGCCGAGCATCCCGACGTGCGCCGTCTGCTGCTGTCGATGCAGAGCCGTCTGTTCGCGATGCGCGCGCTGGGCGTCTATGTCGGCGACCTGTTCGACCGGGCGGCGACCGACGGCACCGGAGCGCTCGCCGAGTTCTTCGTGCCGATCCTCAAGGGCTGGGCGACGGAGGATGCCGTCGCGCTGACGAGCGATGCAATCCAGGTGCACGGCGGCATGGGCTTCATCGAGGAGACCGGCGTCGCGCAGCACTATCGGGACGCCCGGATCATGCCGATCTACGAGGGCACCACGGCGATCCAGTCGAACGACCTCATCGGACGCAAGGTGATCCGTGACGGCGGCGCGACGGCCGAGGCGCTGTTCTCTCTCATCGTGGAGACCGTCGAGGCGCTGCGCGGGCTCGACCACGAGGTGGCCGCGAGCACGGCCGATCGTCTCGAGCGGGCGGTCGACGCGGCCCGCCGAGCCACGGCGGCGCTGCTCGGCTTCGGCATGACGCGCGACGCCTACGGCGTCAGCGTGCCGTACCTGATGCTGCTCGGAACCCTCGCAGGCGGCTGGATGCACGGCCTGGCGGTCGCCGCGGTGCTGGCGCACGGGACTCCGGATGCCTCTCACGCGGCCCGCCTGGTGTCGGCCGACTTCTACGGCGCGCACCACCTGCCGCGCGTGCACATGCTCGCCGAGACGGTCGCGGCGGGCGAGGTCGCCTGACCTCTTCTCGCGCAGCATCCGATCGACCGCGCGGGGCCCGTGCCCTGCCGTGCCGTGCCGTGGCCGTGGCGGGGAGCCTGTGCGGGCGCGCCGTGCGGGGCAGTGCCGTGCCGGGGAGCCGGATGTCGGTCATTCGGGCCGGAGAACCGGCATTCGGCTCCCCGCGTCCGCGGAGGCACTGACCGAACCGCTCGTGCCGTGCGGTGCAGTGCCGTGCCGTGCCGGGGAGCCGGATGTCGGTCATCCAGGCCCGAGAACCGGCATTGGGCTCCCTACGTCGGGCGCTCTTGCCGCAGCGCTCGCGGCCGTGCCTGCGAACCTCGCCCCTGAACGTCCCCGCCTGGGCGCTCAGGCGCCGACCTTCGTCCACGCGTCGGTGCGCACCCGCCAGCCGAGGGTGCCGAGACGCGCGAGCAGGTACACCCCGAAGAACGCGACGGCGAGCCAGACGAGTCCGGCGGCGCCGGCGACACCGGTGGCGGCGACGATCCACAGCGCAGGCAGGAAGGGCACGAGGTTCAGCAGCCCGGCGATGGCGAGGTAGCGCGCGTCGTTGGCGCCCATCAGCACACCGTCGAGCACGAAGACCACTCCGGCGACCGGCTGCGCGACCGCGAGCACGAGGAACGCGGGCTGCACGAGCGCACCGATCTCGGCATCCCCCGTGAAGACGACGCCCATCACACCCGACAGGGCGGCGATGGCGGCGCCGACGATCACTCCGAACCAGGCTCCCCACGCCACCGTGCGGCGCAGCACGCGGTGCACCTGCGCGAGATCGCCCGAGCCGAGGCTCCTGCCGATCATCGCCTGCGCGGCGATCGCCAGAGCGTCGAGCGCGAAGGCGGCTGTCGAGAAGATCGTGAAGGCGATCTGCCAGCCCGCGAGCTCCTGCGTGCCGATGCCGGTGGCGACGCCGACCGTCGCGAGCAGCGCGACGCGCAGGCTGACGGTGCGCAGGAACAGCCATCCGCCCGAGCGGGCCGTGCCCCGGATGCCGCCGCGCTGCGCCTTCATCGACGCGCCGTGCCTGAGGGCGAGACGGCGGATGACGACCACGTACGCGGCGACCATTCCCCATTGCGCTGTGACCGTGCCGAACGCGGAGCCGGCGATGCCCCATCCGAGTCCGTAGATGAAGAGCCAGTTGAGCAGGGCGTTGGCGCCGAAGCCGAGGCCGGCGATCCACAGCGGGGTCATGGTGTCCTGCATCCCGCGCAGCAGCCCGGTGGCGGCGAACACGATGAGCATGGCGGGCAGGCCCCACATCGAGATGGTGAGGTAGGTCTGCGCCTCGGCGGAGACGGCGTCGGATGCCCGGAACGCGGCGACCAGTGCCGGGCTGGCGAGGGCCCCGGCGACGGCGAGCACGGCGCCCAGGCCCAGGGCGAGCCACATGCCGTCGATGCCGACCGACACGGCATCGCCGGGCTTTCCGGCCCCGAACCGGCGGGCGACGGCGGGGGTGGTCGAGTACGCGAGGAAGATCATCAGGCCGACGATCGTCTGCAGCACGGCGCTGGCGATGCCGAGGCCGGCGAGCGGTGCGGTGCCGAGGTGGCCGACCATCACCGAGTCGAGGATGAGGAAGGCGGGCTCGGCCACGAGGGCGCCGAGGGCGGGCACGGCGAGTCGCAGGATCTCGCGGTTCAGCGACAGCGCGGGGGAGGGGGACGCGGTGGATGCCACCTCACGAGCCTAGGCGGTGGGGCGGACAGGGCTGTCTCGGTGCCGCGTGGTCTCCGACGTCTAGGCTGGTGACTTTGAGGAAGGACACCACATGACGTCTGCATTTGCATTCCGCACACTCGTGCCCGTGGCCGCAGCGATCCTGCTCCTGACGGGATGCAGCGCCGAGCCGACGGACGCCAGAGGCAAGCAGCCCGCCGCCAGCACCGGCGCTCAAGATTCCTCATCCGACGCCGCGGGCGCTGCGTCGGGATCAGACGCCGTGTTGGCGGAGGGCACCACCGACCTCGGTGAGAAGGGTGTGATCACCTCGGTGGTCCGCTCGATCACCGTCGATGAGAAGGTGATGCACCTGAGGTACGCGCTCACGCGCGACGGTGGTGACGAGCCCGAGAGCTTCTTCAGTCTCGGCATCGGCCACGCGCCCACGGTGACGGACCTGGCGAACCTCAAGGCCTATCGGCCGTTCTGCGCGGAGGGGAGCTGGACCGGGGATGACAAGCAGATGTGCACGTACACCGTGCTCGGCTCGGTGCCGCATCACGCGAACACCGACCTCGCGCCGGACGCCACGATGGAGGTCGGCGTGCTGCTGCCTGCGCCCGAGGGCCAGCCCGAGACGGTCGACGTCATCCTCGGCGATGGCCTGCCCGGCTTCTCGGCGATCCCCGTCACCTACGTCGACGACGCGCGATGACGCGCATCGTCGCCATCGCGCTGGCAGCGGTCCTTGGAGCGCTCGTCGCGACGTCGGCTCATGCCGACACGGATGAAGACACCTACATCGACGCCGAGATCACGCAGGCCATGATCGAGGCATCGACGATCGATCTCGATGCGCGCGCCGCGACGGTCGATCTCGACGCGAGCGGAAGCAGGATCGAGCTCGAGCAGACGATCGAGGAGCGCGAGCACCGCACCGTGCGCCTGACGTCTGACCTGCTGTTCGCGTTCGATTCCGCCGATCTCACCGAGGCCGCGCGCGGTGCGGTCGCCGACCTCGCGGCCGGTATCCCCGACGGGGCGGCCGTCACGGTCGACGGACACACCGATTCGATCGGCGACGGCTCCTACAACGACGACCTGTCGCGTCGGCGGGCCGACGCCGTCGCCGCGGTGCTGGCGGAGACGCGACCGGGTCTCGGACTCACCGTCACGGGGCATGGCGAGCGGGAGCTGCTCGTCAAGGAAGGCGAGGGTGACCAGGCGCCGAACCGCCGCGTCGAGGTCGGCTTCGATTCACCCCGAGGCTGATGTCTCGGCGGCGACCGCAGCAGAGGGCGACGGCGCTCGACGGCCCACGGGATCTGCTACTACTCGTACTGTGACAGACCGGATGCCGCAGAACAGAGACCTCCTCGCCGTGCTCATCGACGCCGACAACGTGTCGCCCGCGAAGATCGGCGCCGTGCTCGCTGAGATCGCGAGCATCGGCACGGCATCCGTCAAACGCATCTACGGCGACTGGACCCGCCCGCAGCTCAGCACGTGGAAAGCGGCCGCGAGCGAGCACGTCATCCAGCCGATTCAGCAGTTCGCGAACACCGTCGGCAAGAACGCGACCGACAGTGCACTGATCATCGATGCCATGGACCTGCTCTACACCGGACGTTTTCGCGGGTTCTGCATCGTGTCTTCCGACAGCGACTTCACGCGCCTCGCCGCTCGCATCCGCGAAGAGGGCATCACCGTCTACGGCTTCGGAGAGAAGAAGACGCCCGAGTCGTTCCGCAACGCCTGCGACCGGTTCACATATCTCGAAGTGCTGGATCAGCCGACAGCGGAGCCTCCTGCCCAGGTATCCCCGCAGGTGCCCGGAGCCAAGCTGCGAGGTGACACCAGGCTGATCTCGGGCCTGCGCACCAGCGTGGCCAGCGCATCGGACGACGACGGCTGGGCGAACCTCGGTCCCGTGGGCAACGTCATCCGCAACCAGCAACCCGACTTCGATCCCAGGAACTGGGGCTACGCCAAGCTTTCTGAACTGGTGCGCGCGACGGAGCTCTTCGTCGTCGAACCGCTGCCGACCGGCGGTCTGCGAGTCAGAGACCGCAGGAAGCCAGCAGCTTGATGTCAGCCCGCACGTGACATCGACCCGCCGTGCTGCCGGTCACACGTGCTCAGGGATGCGTTTCGCCGGTTCGGGGGCGTGTGGACCGGCACTTCACATCCCGGCCCCGGCAGCCGGGTCTGTCGGTGGCCGGATTAGGCTGGGCGCATGACTGACGTTCTGCCCTCCGGCCTTGCCATCAGCGAATTCAGCTCCGACATCCGTCCGCAGGACGACCTGTACCGCCACGTCAACGGCGCGTGGCTCGACGCCGCCGAGATCCCCGCCGACAAGGCGCGGTGGGGCTCGTTCCACATGCTCGCCGAGCAGGCCGAGAAGGACGTCCGCGAGATCATCGTCGAATCGCAGGATGCCGCCGAGGGCACCCTCGAGCGCAAGGTCGGCGACCTGTTCCGCAGCTTCATGGACACCGACCGCATCGCCGAGATCGGCCTCGCTCCGCTGCAGTCCGAGCTGGCGAAGGTCGACGCGATCGACAGCATCCCGTCGTTCCTGCAGACCGTCGGCACGCTCGACCGCGACGGCATCGCCGCGCTGATCGGCGTCTTCATCGAACCCGACCCCGGCAACCCCGAGCGCTACGTGCCGTTCGCCGTGCAGGCCGGGCTGTCGCTGCCCGACGAGAGCTACTACCGGCTCGAGAACTTCGAGGGCACCCGCGCCGCGTACCGCGCGCACCTCGAGCGCATCCTCGCCCTCGCCTCGATCGACGACGCTGCCGGCCAGGCCGACCGCGCCTTCGCCCTCGAGCACGACATCGCCGGTCATCACTGGGACAACGTCGCATCGCGCGACGCCGTGAAGACGTACAACCTGAAGACCTGGGACGAGTTCCAGCAGCTCGTCGGCGTCGATCTGACGCCGTGGCGGGATGCCGTGGCGGCCGCAAACCCGAGCGCATTCGACGAGCTCGTCGTCTACCAGCCCAGCTTCTTCGAGGGTCTGGGCGCGCTGCTCGTCGACGAGCGTCTCGACGACTGGAAGGCGTGGCTGCGCGCCAAGGTCGTGCACGGCATGGCCGCCTACCTGACCGATGACTTCGTCGACGAGAACTTCTCGTTCTACGGCACCGAGCTCACCGGCACCCCCTCGATCCGTGAGCGCTGGAAGCGCGGCGTCTCGCTCGTCGAGGGCTCGCTCGGCGACGCCGTCGGCCGCATCTACGTCGAGCGGCACTTCCCGGCCGAATCCAAGGCGGCGATGGATGAGCTGGTCGCCAACCTCATCGAGGCGTACCGGCAGAGCATCCGGCAGCTGGAGTGGATGAGCCCCGAGACGCGCGAGAAGGCGCTCGCCAAGCTCGACACCTTCCGCCCGAAGATCGGCCACCCGGATGTGTGGCGCGACTACGACGGCGTCGACATCGACCCGGCCGACCTGGTCGGCAACGCCCGCCGCGCGACGGTCTTCGAGCACGACCGGCAGATCGCGAAAGTCGGCAAGCCGATCGACCGCGACGAGTGGTTCATGCCGCCGCAGATGGTCAACGCGTACTACAACCCGCTGATGAACGAGATCGTCTTCCCCGCGGCGATCCTGCAGTACCC
Source organism: Microbacterium sp. NPDC055312 (assembly GCF_053645675.1). Lineage (NCBI taxonomy): Bacteria > Bacillati > Actinomycetota > Actinomycetes > Micrococcales > Microbacteriaceae > Microbacterium > Microbacterium sp. NPDC055312. The sequence continues at coordinate 356,673 of NZ_JBSHMU010000002.1, forward strand.
GTTCTTCGACCCGAAGCGCGACGCGGCCGCGAACTACGGCGGCATCGGCGCGGTGATCGGGCACGAGATCGGCCACGGCTTCGATGACCAGGGCAGCCGCTACGACGGCGACGGCCGGCTGCAGGACTGGTGGACGGATGCCGATCGCGAAGCGTTCGAAGAGCGCACCAAGGCGCTGATCGCCCAGTACGACGCGCTCACACCGCTCGGCCTGAGCGATGAGAACAAGGTGAACGGCGCGCTGACCATCGGCGAGAACATCGGCGACCTCGGCGGTCTCGGCATCGCGCTGAAGGCCTACGAACTCTCCCTCGGCGGTGAGGAGGCGCCCGTGATCGACGGCTACACGGGCATCCAGCGCCTCCTGCTGTCGTGGGCGCAGGTGTGGCAGCAGAAGAGCCGCGAGGCCGAGACGATCCGCCTGCTCACGATCGACCCGCACTCACCCAACGAGTTCCGCTGCAACCAGATCCTCAGCAACATCGACGCCTTCTACGAGGCGTTCGACGTGACCGAGGGTGACCGGCTGCACCTGCCGTCGCCGCAGCGCGTCACCATCTGGTGAGGGCCGGTTCCCCGGCTCTGGGCCGCGGGTTACGATAGCCGGGGCGCCGCCAGGCATGCGAGGTCGCGCTGCGCGCCCGGCCGAACTTCCTTCTCTCGGATAGGACATCGCGCGTGGTCCCGTCACCCGCTCCCGAACCGTCCTCCGGTGTGCCCGCAGCCCGCCGGCGAGCCCAGCGCGGCACTCGGCGCGTTCCGCGTCGGGCGGCCGCCGGACGTCGCTCGTTCGCGTCGAGCCTGCGTCGTCTGGAAGAGCTGGCGCAGACCGGGGCGCAGGTCTCGGTGCACGTCGTCGAGCTCGATTCGGGCCGTGTCGTGCTGAGCGGAGACGACCACGTGCCCCTGCCGATCGCGGGGCTCGGAGTCGTTCCCGTGCTGGTCGAGACCGCCTCGGGCTTCGAGTCGCGCACGCTCGACCCGCTGCGCATCATCGATCGGCCCGACGATCTCGTCGCCGGTTCCGGCCTGTGGCGACACCTGCGCGCACCCGCGCTGCCGCTGGTCGATCTCGCCGTGCTGGCCGCGGCGGCGGGCGACCCCAACGCAGCCAACGCACTGCTCGAGGCCGTCGGGCACGAGCAGGTCCGGGCGCGGATGGTGTCGCTCGGGATGCCGCGCAGCGCCGTGCTGGATCTGTTCCGCGACGTGCGCGGTCCCGATGATGCTCCGCACGTCGCCGTCGGCACGACACGCGAGTTCGCGAGGCTGTTCGCCGCCCTCGTCGACTCGCGCACCGTGGACGCCGCCGTGAGTGCCCAGGTCGCCGAATGGCTCACCCTCAACCAGGATCTCAGCCTCGTGGCATCCGCGACAGGTCTCGACCCGTTCGCACATGATGACGACGCGCACGGTCTGCTGTTCCTCAACAAGACCGGCCGCGATCGCGGGGTGCGCGCCGAGGCCGGGGTGCTCGTGGGGCCGCGCACGGGAGTCGCATACGCCCTGACGGTGTGCTTCGACGACCTCTCGATCAGCCACCGGCTGCGGGCGCACGACGCGTTCCGGGTGCTCGGCACCGACCTCATGGAGTTCACCCACTGATCCCGCGGGCGGGTCAGTCAGGCAGCGCGGGGTGTGCCTCCGCCGCCGGATGCCTGGGGATGAGGAAGGTCAGCGCGAAGCCGATCACCCCGGCGACGATCGACAGCCAGAAGCACACCTCGAAGGCCTCCCGGGTCGGGATCGCGCGGCCGCCGACCTCGATGCTCATCGACGCGAGCACAGCTCCCATCACAGCCGACGCGGTCGAGGTGCCCACTGACCGGAACAGGGCGTTGAGACCGTTCGACGCCCCCGTCTCGTGTGCCGGGACGGCGCGCATGATGATCATCGGCATGGCGGCGAAGGCGAACCCGATGCCGATCCCGATCAGCACATTGGCGACGACGAAATGCCAGACCTCGGTCGACCAGATCAGCACGAAGGCGTAGGCGAGCACGATCGCGGCGGTGCCGACGGTGAACAGCGGGCGCGGTCCGACGGTGCGCTCCAGCCATCCCGACAGGGGCGAGATGAACATCATCATGACGCCCGAGACCGCGACGATCATCGCGGCGGTGAACATGTCGAGGCCGAGCCCCGACCCGGTCTCGCGCGGCAGCTCGAGCATCTGCGGGAACGTCACGTTCGACGAGAACAGGGCGAAGCCCATGCCGATCGCGGCGATGTTCGTGAAGAGCACGGCGGGGCGAGCGGCGACGCGCAGATCGAGCAGCGGCTCCTTCGTCTTCAGCTGGTACCAGCCCCAGACGGCCAGCACCACGAGCCCGCCGATCAGGCACGCCAGCGCGAAGGGGGACGTCCAGCCCCACTCCGCTCCGCGCGAGACGTAGAGCAGCAGGCCGGTGAGTCCTGCGGCGAGACCCAGCGCGCCGATGACATCGAGGCGTCCCGGTGCGAGCAGCACGTCATCCGGCACGATGAGCATGACCAGCACCAGCCCGATCACGCCGAGCCCGGCAGCGAGCCAGAACAGTGCGTGCCAGTCGGCGTTCTCGGCGACGAACGCCGCCACCGGCATCCCCACCGCCCCGCCGACCCCCATCGTCGCGCTCATCAGCGCGACCGCGGTGCCGAGCCGTTCGAGCGGCAGCACATCGCGCATGATCGCGATGCCGAGGGGAACCACCCCGGTCGTCGCGCCCTGCAGAGCGCGGCCGATGATCACACCGACGATCGACGTCGACAGCGCCGCCACGATCGAGCCGATCGCCAGCAGAACGAGCAGCGCGATCACGACACGGCGTTTGCCGTACATGTCGCCCAGGCGACCCGAGATGGGTGTCGCCACCGCGGCGACCAGCAGGGTTATCGTGACCACCCAGCTGGTGTCTTCGCGCGAGGCGTTCAGCAGCCTCGGCAGCTCCGCCTGCAGCGGCACGACGAGGGTGAACATGAAGGCCGAGCACAGGCCGACGAAGGCGAGCACGGCGATGATCGCGCCTCGCGGAGGGGTGCGGGAGAGCCGCCTTCTCGCCCTGTCATCCGCACTGTCCACTGATAGAGGCTATCGGTGCTGGGAGGCGCGGCGGCGCGAAGCGGGTGATCCCAGGATGCTGACGCTCGTCAGTCGTTGCCGTGGTCCCCGTCGAACTCCGCACGGGAGTGTGCGATCATCGGAGCGCTTCGCTCGACCCATTCGATCAGGGCGTCGATCGGTTCCCGGACGGTCTTGCCCAGCGGTGTGATGTCGTACTCGACGGCCACCGGACGCGACGAGATCAGCTGCCGTCTCACGAGTCCGTTGCGCTCGAGTCGTCGGAGTGTGGCGGTGAGTGACTTCTGGGTGACGGCGGGGATCGCGCGGCGCAGCTCGTTGAAGCGACAAGGGCGCTCGCACAGCTCGGTCATCACTGCGAGAGACCATTTGTCGAGGATCTGATCGAGCAGCTCCCGATGGGGCGCGATGCTCGCGCGGGAGTGATCGTCGGTATCGCTCATGAAACCTGGTTCCGTTGAAGTGTCCTGACGCTACTAAGTATAAATAAGGTACTTACGACGAAAGGACCGCTGTGACCGTTCATCTCTTCACGCCCGAAGGGCTCGCCCCCGACACTCCCTATCGCCAGGTGGCCGTGGGCACAGGGTCGCGGCACGTGCACGTCGCAGGCCAGGTCGCGATGCTCCCTGACGGGACGATCAGCGGTGGCGACCTCGCGGCCCAGGTGGGCCGGGCACTGCGCAACACCGCAATCGGTCTCACGGCGGCCGGTGCCGCGCTGACGGACGTCGTGCGGCTGACGTTCTACGTGGTCGACTGGACGCCCGAGAAGATGGCTGACCTGATGCAGGGCATGGCGAGCGTGGCCGATGACATCGGGCTGCCGAGCCCGCTCCCGCCGGCATCGCTGATCGGCGTCAGCCGGCTCTTTCAGCCCGGAGTGCTGGTCGAGATCGAAGCGACGGCGATCGTCGACTGAGCCTGCCGACCGGCATCCGGGTGCCCTGACCGGCAACCGGATGCCGGTCAGCTGACGCCCTTCATGAGCTTCAGCACCGGCTTCACCGATACGAACAGTCCGGCGCCGACCGCGATCGCGATCAGGCCGAGCACGGTGAAGTACGGCGCCTCGTTCTGCGGGTCGTAGAACTGCACGAGCCATCCCGAGATCGCCGTGCCCAGCGAGATCGAGAGGAAGAACAGCGCCACCATCTGCGTCTTGAACCGCCCCGGCGCGAGCTTCGTCGCGGCCGACAGCCCGATCGGCGACAGCAGCAGCTCGGCGACGGTGAACACGAACAGGATGCCGACGATCGCCAGCAGCGGAGTGGAACCCTCACCGCCGTTCGCGAACGGCAGGAACAGCAGGAACGCGCCTCCCATCAAGGCGGTGCCGAGGGCGAACTTCACGGGGGTCGACGGCTGGCGGGTGCCGAGGCGGGTCCACAGCGCGGCGAAGATGCCGGAGAAGACGATGATGAACACCGGGTTGATCGACTGCACCCACGACACGGGCATCTCGAAGCCGAAGATCGAGCGGTCGAGACGCTTGTCGCTGTACACGGTCAGAACGGTGAACTGCTGCTGGTACAGCGACCAGAACGCCACGCTCGTGATGAACAGCGGCACGAACGCCCATACCCGGGAGCGCTCGATCGAGGTGATGTGACGGCTCGAGAGGATCACCGCGAAGTAGGCGATGGTCGCCACGAGTGCGCACAGGATCACGATGCTCGCGAGGTTGTCGGCGCGGATGACGCCGATGAGCACGAGCACGGCGATCACGGCGATCGCCGCGACCCCGATGCCGGCGAACAGCGGGTAGCGGCCGCGCGGCAGCGGGTTCGGCACCTCGCGTGCGGCGGCCGGCAGCTCCTTGCGGCCGAAGCTGTACTGGATGAGGCCAGCCGTCATCCCCACCGCGGCGAGGCCGAAGCCCCAGTGGAAGCCGACCGACTTCTGCAGCAGGCCGGTGAGCAGAGGGCCGAAGAACGAGCCGAGATTGATGCCGAGATAGAACAGCGAGAATCCGGCATCCCGTCGGGTGTCGTCCTCCGAGTACAGGGTGCCGACGACCGCCGTCGCATTCGCCTTCAGCCCGCCCGAGCCGAGCGCGACGAGCACGAGGCCGATCGCCACACCGGCGATGCCGGGGATCAGCGCCAGCGCCAGATGACCCGCGACGATCACGATCGCGCTGCCGAACAGCACGCGCTCCGAGCCGAACAGCCGGTCGGCGAGCCACGCGCCGAGGATGGTCGAGAGGTACACCGACCCGCCGTACGCGCCGACGATGCCGCCCGCGACCGCCTCGTCGAGCCCCAGTCCGCCCTTCGTGGCGCTGAAGTACAGGTAGATCAGCAGGATGCCCTGCATGCCGTAGAAGCTGAACCGCTCCCACATCTCGACGCCGAACAGGTGGGCCAGGGCGCGCGGCTGACCGAGGAACTGCTTCTGTGGCGGAGTGTCGGTCTCAGACTCTGGAGATGGCATCCCTCCAGATTACGCTTCGGCGCTCAGCGCGACGGGGCGGTCAGCGAGCCGTACGCCGCGCTCGCAGCACGCCGACGATCCCGGCGATGAGGATGACCGCCGCGACGATCAGGCCCGTCACGCCGATGGGAGTGCTCTGCGGTTCGCCGCCGATGCGCCCGACCGCGAGCCAGACCAGTCCCCACGAGGTGGCGAGAGCAGGAGCGAGGCGGCGGGTGACGAGTGCGCTCGCCGCGCCGATGACGGCGACCACCACGAGCACGCCGATGCCCCAGGCATCCGCCTGCTCGCCGAGATCGGCGGGCAGCGTCTGCGTCAGCCAGGCGGCGGTGTTCGCGACGGTGGCGATCGTCACCCAGCCGAAGTGCAGTCCCTGCACGCCGTCGAAGAGGGTCAGATCGAGCGGTCCGGATGCCCGGTCGCGGCCGAGCATGACGATGATGCGTGCCAGCACGGCGAGCAGAGCGGCGATGACGATGACGGTGGCCACGAGGCTCAGGTAGCGGGCGGTCACCAGCCACAGGCCGTTGAGCACCATCGAGCCCGCGACCCACCAGCCGATCGCACGCTGTCGGCTGCTGTCGCGCTGTGCGGGCAGGGCCTGCCAGATCGTGTACGCCGCGAGGCCGAGATAGATGAGCGTCCAGATCGCGAACGCCGGGCCGGCCGGGGCGAGATACGAGCCCTCGGCCGACAGCGCGCCGTTCTGCAGTTCCTGCACCGGCTCGCCACCGAACGCGCCGCCGCCGACGGCCGCGCCGATGATCATGAACACCGCGGCGGCGATGATCGTCGACTGTCGCAGGATGTCGCGCCCTGTGCTGTTCATGGCCACGACCCTACTCGCGATCGACGCCCGGGTACGCTGGCGGCATGAGCAACGTTCCCCCGCCGCCCGGAGCCTACGCGGCCGCGCCGCAGCCGATGAGCCCGTCCGACGAGAAGATGTGGTCGACGCTGGTGCACGTCGGGGGCATCCTGTTCCAGTTCCTTCCGGCGCTGATCGGCTTCCTCGTGCTGAAGGACCGCGGGCCGTTCGTGCGAGCGCACACCGCCAACGCCCTGAACTTCCAGCTGACGCTGCTCATCGCCTACTTCGTCGGCAGCCTGCTGACCATCGTGCTCGTCGGATTCCTCATCCTCCTCGCCGCCTGGGTGCTGAACATCGTCTTCAGCATCATCGCCGCGGTGAAGGCCAACGGCGGCTGGCCGTACGAGTACCCGATGACCATCCGCTTCGTGCGCTGACCCGGCGGCCTGTGACCGCAGCGTTTCCGCAATCGCGTCGAGAGGGGCAGACTGGCACCGTGCGCACGATTCGAGACCTCGACACCGTTGAACTGATCATCGACGCTCAGGAGCTGCTGGATTCGATCCGCGGCGAGAACCGCGTCATCGACGCCGGCACGCTGCGCGCGCTGCAGCACTCGGGCAACTACGTCGTCGGGCTCTTCGACGACACCGAGGGCGACGAGCGCATGGTCGGCGCATCGATCGCCTTCTTCGGCGAGCCCGCACGGCGCACGATGCACTCGCACATCACCGCCCTGCTGCCCGAATACCGGGGCCGCGGCTGGGGCCGCGAGCTCAAGGAGCACCAGCGCCAGTGGGCGTTCTCGCGCGAGGTCGGCCGCATCACCTGGACGTACGACCCGCTGGTCGCCCGCAACGCGCACTTCTTCCTCACCGTGCTCGGCGCGCGGGTCAGCGGCTACTCGGTCAACCGCTACGGCATCTTCGGCGGCGGCGACGCCGGCGACGAGAGCGACCGCCTCGACGTCGAGTGGTCACTGGCCGACATCGCCAAGCCGCCGGCATCCGACGCCGTCGTCGCCACGCTCGAGATCCCCTCGGATGTCGAGGCGATGCGCGTCAGCGACCCCGCCGCCGCGCACGAGTGGCGCCTGCGCCTGCGCGGTGAGATGGAGCAGCTGCTCGGCCGCGGCCTGCGCATCGCCGGCTTCGACACCGAGCGCGGATACCTGTTCACCGAGTAGGCGGCAGCACGAACGCCCCGGTCTCGCCGGGGTTGACCGCGACCTCCCAGCGGAATCCGTCGGGATCGGTGAAATAGCCCGAGTACCCGCCCCATTCGCGTCGGGTGGCTTCCGTCACGGCCGCGCCGAGCGCCGCCGCCTCGGCGAGCACGGCGTCGACCTCGGCTTTGGTCGCGAGGTTGTGCGACAGGGTGATCGGCGCGATTCCGGATGCCGGCGCCTGCCCGATCTCGGAGGCGAAGCCGTCGACGCTCCACAGCGACAGGATCACCCGGTCGGCGACCGGCAGCATGATCACCTCCTCGGCCTCGAACATCGGCTGCCAGCCCAGCCCGTCGACGTAGAACGCTCGGGTGCGGGGCACATCGGCCACCGCGAGGGTGATGAAGCTCACACGCTGTTCCATGGCATCAGCATCCCACCGGGCACAGACATGCCGGAAGGTCGTCGCGGGTAGGATTGGGATGCCCGTGTTCACGGGCTTCTCACCCGCAGCATCCGACCATTGGAGCCACCGTGGCCGAACAGTCCCGTCTTGACAAGGTCATCGCCCTCGCCCGCCACCGCGGGTTCGTGTTCCAAGCGGGTGAGATCTACGGCGGTTCGCGTTCGGCCTGGGACTACGGCCCGCTCGGCACCGAGCTGAAGGAGAACATCCGTCGGCAGTGGTGGCAGACGTTCGTGCGCGGTCGCGGCGACATGGTCGGCCTCGACTCGAGCATCATCCTGCCCAAGCGCGTGTGGGAGGCATCCGGCCACGTCGCGACTTTCACCGACCCGCTCGTCGAGTGCCTGCAGTGCCACAAGCGTCACCGCGAAGACCACCTCATCGAGAACTACGAGGCGAAGAAGGGCCGGCTGCCCGAGAACGGCATGGCCGACATCGTCTGCCCCGACTGCGGCACCCGCGGCAAGTGGACCGAGCCGAAGTCGTTCTCAGGCCTCGTGAAGACCTACCTCGGCGTCGTCGACGATGAGTCGGGCCTGCACTTCATGCGCCCCGAGACCGCGCAGGGCATCTTCGTGAACTTCGCGAACGTGCTGACCGCATCGCGCAAGAAGCCGCCGTTCGGCATCGGTCAGGTCGGCAAGGCGTTCCGCAATGAGATCACCCCCGGCAACTTCATCTTCCGCACGCGCGAGTTCGAGCAGATGGAGATCGAGTTCTTCGTGCCGCCGGCCGAGGCGCAGGAGTGGTTCGACCACTGGGTGCAGGCGTGCTGGGACTGGTTCATCGACCTCGGCATCGACCCCGAGAACATGCGCCAGTTCGATGTGCCCGACGACGAGCGCGCGCACTACTCGGCCGCCACGATCGACTTCGAGTACAAGTTCGGCTTCCCCGGCAAGGAGTGGGGCGAGCTGATGGGCGTCGCCAACCGCACCGACTACGACCTGTCGAGCCACACGGCGGCGTCGGGTCAGAGCCTGACGTACTTCGACCAGGCATCGGGCGAGCGCTACACCCCGTACGTGATCGAGCCGTCGTTCGGCCTGACCCGCTCGATGATGGCCTTCCTCGTCGACGCGTACGAGGAGGAAGAGGTACCCAACGCCAAGGGCGGCACTGACACCCGCACCGTGCTCCGGCTCGACCCGCGCCTCGCACCCGTGAAAGTCGCCGTGCTGCCGCTCTCGCGCAACGAGCGCCTCTCGCCTCTCGCGCGCGAGGTGGCCGACACGCTGCGCGGCTCGTGGACCGTGGACTTCGACGACGCGGGCGCCATCGGCCGCCGCTACCGCCGCCAGGACGAGGTCGGCACCCCGTTCTGCGTCACCGTCGACTTCGACTCGCTCGACGACAACGCGGTCACGGTGCGCGATCGCGACACGATGGCTCAGGAGCGCGTGCCGCTCGACGGCCTCGAGGCCTACCTGGCCGAGCGCCTGCGCGGCGCCTGAGGTCTGTTCGGCGCCTGCGGGCGTCGACGTCGACCGGTCGCCTGTGGATAACGCCGGCGGGGTGCGATGCCGACGACGTAGCGTCGCGACCATGGTTCACGAATCGCAGAAGACGACGGATGCCGGGTGGGATGTCGCTCGGACGAGGACGATCGTCGCCGTCGGCCTCATCCTGACCATCAGCGGCGCTGCGACCCTGCTCGTCGAGATCGACCAGCAGGATCTCTGGCTGGGGGGCAGCGCGCTCGCCGCGACGATCGTCGCGGCCGCAGGCTTGGGGCCTCACGCCTCGCTCATCGGCACGCGCTCGCTGCCCCGGGTGTCGCTCATCGTGGTGGGCGCCTCGTTCCTGCTCATGACACCGGTCGTCCTCCTGCTGTCGGGCATCGTGATGGTGATCCCTCTGGCGTCGGATGTGCAAAGCCCGGTGATCTCGGACATCATCCTGTGGGGCGGGGCCGCCCTCGCCGCAGGACCCGTGATCCTCTGCGCCGTCCTGGCCGGGCTGGACCTCGGTGGCGGTGGACGCGTTCCCTCGCCGTGGGGGTGGTTGGCCCTGCCCGCGCTGGTGGGGAGCGTCGTGGGCACAGGGATCAAAGCGGGCATCGCGGCCGGGGCGCTGATGGCCTGGATGAACCCCTGGACCGACCTGTACGGCACCATCACCTCTGTGCAGGCGATCGGGGCGGTCGTGCTCGGCGCCGTGAGCCTTCTCGTCGTCTTGCGGGCGTCGACGTCGTTCGCCGCAGGCGACTCGGTCTGAGGGCCAGCTGACCGCATCTGCCCGAGGCGCGCGTCGGGAATGTCAGACCGGATGCCTGTGATGCGGCGTGTCCGTGCGCGACGCCCGTCGGCGTGCGGGATCGTCTGAGATCTCCGAGATCGGGCGGGGGTGTCGGCAGGCACGCGACGAGACCCCTCCCGGATGCCCGGGAGGGGTCTCGATAGCTCAGCGCGTGATCAGAAGTCTTCGCCCTCTGCCTGCGACGGGTGACGGTCGAACCAGTAGGGGCGGCCGATGTGCAGCAGTGCGTCGGTGTCGATGAGGTCGTTCTCGCGGTCCATTGTGCGGCTCCTTCGCGCGTGACGGATGGATGTGAATCCAGCCTCCGTCACAGATCACCGCTCTTGCGGCGAGATCGTATGGAAAGAATCGCGGAATCTTCTCCTGACGTTAAGGGGAGAAATGTGATCAGGTCAGGCGCGCGTGATGCGCATCGTGCGCACCTCGAACGGCTTCAGAGCGAGCTCGCCGCCGGTGCGGGCGTCGTCGAGGTCGTCTTCGATCAGCGACACCTCGCGGATGCCGGTGTGCTCGAACGCCACCGACAGTGCGCCGGTCGTGCGACGGCCGAGCGACTCGTACACCCGCACGATGACATCGCCCGAGCGGTCGTCGGCGAGCTTCAGCGACGAGACGACGATGCCCGTGCCGGTCACCGACACCAGCGGCTCCACCTCGTTCGCACCGCGGACGCGGGTGGCGGGGGCGTTGAACGTGATGCCCTCGGCTGTGGCGATCTCGGCATCCGCTCCGATCACCAAGCCCACCTCGATCTGATGGTGACCGTGGTCGGTGTCGGGATCGGGGAAGCGCGGAGCACGCAGAAGTGACAGGCGCACGGTCGTGGTGACGTCGTCGCCGTCGACGTCACGTGAGGTGTCGTAGCCGTAGATCGAGTCGTTCACCAGCGCGACGCCGAAGCCGTCATCCTCCTGCGCGAGCACGAAGCGGTGCATCGAGGTCTCGAACTTCGCGGCCTCCCAGCTCGTGTTCACGTGCGTGACACGGCGCTGGAATCCGAACTGGGTCTCGGCGAGCGTCTCGCGCGCGAACACGTCGAGCGGGAACGCGAGCTTGAGCAGCTTCTCGGTCTCGTTCCAGTCGATCTCGTTGCGGAGGTGCACCGTGCGAGAGCCCGCGGGCAGGATGATCGTCTGTTCGATCGTCGACTGCGAGAACTCGCGAGTGACCTTCACGACGGCCGTGCCGTCGACCGTGTGCGCCTCGATCGACGAGACCTGCGTGAGGTCGTCGACGCGGTTCTTGTAGTAGCGGTCGATGTCCCACGCATCCCACATGTTCGGAAAGTCCTGGTGCAGCTGGAACAGATTCGCCTGCTTGCCCGCCGGGATGGCGTCGCGGCCGGTGGCCTTGTCGATCGCCGAGGTGATCAGGCCCTCGGCCGAGACGGTGACGCGCACGAGGTCGTTCTCGAGCTGGAAGGCGTGGTCGGGGCCCTTCGACAGGCTCAGGGACCCAGTGGGGGTGGGACTCAGGGACCCAGTGGGAGTGGAACTCAGGGACCCAGTGGGGGTGGAACTCAGGGACCCATCCTGGGTTGCTGAGCCTGTCGAAGCATCGCCCGCGAACGCCGCGCCGAGCGCCGTCTTGCCGCCGACCGAGGTCGGGGTGAACACGAGCGTGCGCTCGCCCTCGCCCGCGAGCGCGGCGCGTGCCGCGGAAGACAGGTCTTCGGCATCCGACAGCACGTTCGTGAGCACCTCGACGGCCTCACGATGCACCCACGCGATCGACGTGCCGGGCAGGATGTCGTGGAACTCGTGCAGCAGCACGAGCTGCCACAGCCGGTCGAACTCGTCGTAGTCGTACTCCGTTCCCAGCCGCACGGCGGCGGTCGCCGCCCACAGCTCGGCCTCGATGAGCGCCTGCTCGGCCCAGCGGTGCAGCGCCTTGGTGGCGTGCTGGCTGGTGAGCGTGCCGCGGTGCAGCTCGAGGTACAGCTCGCCGACCCAGACGGCCGGGTCGGTCAGCTCGGCCTTGGCGTCGTCGAAGAAGGCATCCGGATGCTTCCATTCGACCCTCGCCGAGCCCTCGAGATCGGTCAGGCGCGACGCCTTGCCGGTCATCTCGCGGGTCGTGCCGCCGCCGCCGTCGCCCCAGCCGACCGGCGCGATCGACATGGTCGCGACGCGGTTCTCCTTGAACTGGCGCGACGCCTTCGCGACCTCCATGCCAGACAGCTGCGAGTTGTAGGTGTCCATCGACGGGAAGTGCGTGAACACGCGCGAGCCGTCGATGCCCTCCCACAGGAAGCTGTGGTGAGGGAAGACGTTGCGCTGGTTCCACGAGATCTTCTGCGTGAAGAACCACTCGAATCCGGCCCGGCGCATCAGCTGCGGCAGGGCGGGGGAGTAGCCGAAGCTGTCGGGCAGCCAGACACCCTTCGACCGGATGCCGAACTCGCGCTCGAAGAAGCGCTGGCCGTGCGAGAACTGGCGCACCAGCGACTCGCCGGTCGGCATCACCGTGTCGGATTCGACCCACATGCCGCCGAGAGGGAGGAAGCGGCCATCGGCGACGGCGGCCTTCACCCGTTCGAAGACCTCGGGGCGGTGCTCCTTGATCCACGCGTACTGCTGGGCGCTCGACATGCCGTAGAGGAAGTCGGGCTGCTCGTCGATCAGCGCGGTCATCGACGACGTGGTGCGGGCGACCTTGCGGATCGTCTCGCGCACCGGCCACAGCCAGGCCGAGTCGATGTGCGCGTGGCCGATCGCGGCGATGCGGTGCGCGCTGGCGTCGGCGGGCGAGGCCAGCACCTCGGTCAGCTGCGCGCGGGCGTCACTCGCCGTCTCGACGATGCGCTGCAGGTCGAGCACGTCGAGGGCGTTGTCGAGCGCCTGGAGGATGCGCATACGGCGCGGGCTCGTCTCGGGCAGCTCGGCCTGCAGCTCGATCAGCACCTCGAGGTCGAGCGAGAGGTCGAACACCTCGGGCTCGAAGACCGCGAGGTCCATGTGACGCACCCGGTACAGCGGCTCGGGGGACGATGTGCGGATGTCGCCCTGCTGCGTGGGCAGGAAGGGGTGGTAGTCGAGCAGCACGGGGTTCGCCGCACCCTCGAGGAAGAGCTCGACGGTGTGCCCGGCGACGGCGTCGATCGGAACCCACTGGTTGCGGGGGTTGATGCTCTTCACCGGCGTGCCGTCAGTGCGGTAGACGAGCGCCTCGCACTGGAAGCCGGGCATGTTGATGTCGAAGCCGAGGTCGATGAGCGCCTCGAGCTTCTTGCCGCCCCATTCGGCGGGCACCTCGCCGCGCAAGCGGAACCAGGTGGTGCCCCAGGCCGGGCCCCACATGCTGCCGGCGGTGAACGGCTGGAAGTCGAGGGCGAGCCCCTCGGCCGGGGCGATGGGCTCGCCGGGCAGCTGGTGCACGGCGATCTCGAGCGGCACCCGGGCCGAATGGATGGCCGGGCGGATGCGCTCGGCGAGCACCCGGTTGACGCGTCCTACGGTGAGGGAGCTGTCATCGTGCACGGAGACTCCTCTGCGGTGCGGAACGCGGCGATGGTCAGACGACGGTGTTGTTCGACGAGTAGGTGGCGACCGGCTGCGAGAGATCCGGATGCACCAGCTCGGTGATCCCGCGGGATGCCAGCGAGCCGGCATCCATCGCCTGCGCCGACGTCACGAATGCGGCATCGATCCCGCTCTCGCATGCACGCAGCCACGCCTCGAAGATCGGCCCACCCGGCGCGAGTGCGCCGCGGCTGATCGGGGTGTCATCGCCATCGACCTCGATGACGATGCCGAGCGGCCGGGTCACACTCGCCCCACGCTCGCGCAGGTCGGGAATGATCTCGGCGAATCGCCGACCGGTGGGCTTGGCCGCGCCGGACTGGTCGATCAGTCCGAGGGAGTATTCCAGCTCGGGGAAGTCGACGAGCGTGCGACTGACGTCGTGTGAGCACCACCAGGTGACGCCCCAGAGGTTCTCGGTTCGCGCGGCGTTTCGCACGGTCGCCTCGAGGAAGCCGGGCATCTCCTCATCGGTCAGGCAGTTCGAGGGGGCGCCGACCTCCTGCAGCCAGGTGCGTCGCCGGGGGTCGGTCGCGAATGCGCGCGTCACCTCGATCATGTACTCGGCGTGGCGCTCGGATGCCGCCGAGCGGCCGCCGTACCGCTGCGCGGTGCCGTTGAAGATCCAGGAGTGCACCGTCGTCATCGCACCGAGACGGGCGGCGAGGGCGAGCGTGAAGCCGTGCCCGTCGAGGTACCAGGCGGCGTCGTATTCGCTGTGCACGTGCTCCTGGTCGGGCGCGGCGGACTCGGCTGCGTCGAGCAGCGCCGTGATCCAGTTCGCCGCCTCCGCGGTTGTGACCGGCCAGGGCGAGGGATGCACCGAGGCCGAGAACTGGTTGGTCTCGTTGCCCGTGGTGAATCCGAGGAAGTTGCTCGCGTCGCCGAGTGCCTCGGACAGACGCTCGATGAGAGCGACCTGGCCGCTGAGCGCGTCGGGGTGCGTGAACATGTTCTTGTCGTGCCACGTGTACAGCCACGACGGGATGAAGTCGAAGCTCGACAGGTGGCCCTGGATGACATCGACGCTCACGTCGAGACCGAACTCGGCTCCGACGTCTACGACGGAGCGCACATCGGCCACGGCCTCGGTGCGGATCAGCGAGCGGTTGGGCTGCAGCACCGTCCACAGCGGGAAGATCCGCACGTGGTCCAGGCCAAGTTCAGCGAGGCCGGCGAAGTCGCGCCGCACGTCGTCGAGATTCAGCGAGAGCCAGGAGTGCATCCAGTTCGTGGAGGGCGTGTAGTTCGCCCCGAAGCGGAGCGGCGCCGAAGCCGCAGCGGTGGCGGACATCGCTGTCCTTCCTTCATGGCGGTTCAGGGGGGTGGGCGCCGTGCCGGCGCTCGCTTGACGAGCGTATCCCACGGTCGCGCGGCGCCCAGGGGCCACGAGGGGCGTGCGTGCGCGTTTACCCGTGTCGCGTCGCAATAGAATCTTCTGAAGCCATACGGAAGGACGCCATGAGCGAGACCGTCAAGAAGCACCAGGACTACAACCCCGGGCCGCGGGTGGGGATCACCTTCTCCACCTTCGATCTGCTGCACGCCGGGCACATCATGATGCTGGCTGAGGCCAAGCGGCAGTGCGACTACCTCATCTGCGGGCTGCAGATGGACCCGACGCTCGACCGCCCCGAGAAGAACGCCCCGACGCAGACGGTCGTCGAGCGGTACATCCAGCTGCGCGGATGCGAGTACGTCGACGAGATCGTCCCCTACTCGACCGAGCAGGACCTCGAAGACATCCTGCGCTCCTTCAAGATCGATGTGCGCATCGTCGGCGACGAGTACGAGGAGCGCGACTTCACCGGCCGCAGCTACTGCGAAGAGGCCGGCATCGAGCTGTACTTCAACAGCCGCGAGCACCGCTTCTCGAGCTCCGGCCTGCGCAAGATCGTCGCCGCGAAGGAAGCCGAGCGCGTCGCCCGCGGCTGAGGCCGTCGGCGGCCGCGGCCGCTAGGGTGACCGCATGATCGACGTGACTGCCGCCGCCGACACGACGCGCTCGCGCCGGCGCACGTGGATGACCGGTGGCGTGCTGTTCGTGGCGTCGGCGCTGCTCGGTCTGGGCATGGTCACCGTGAGCGGGCTGCCGTTCAGCATCTCGCAGCTGCTGTTCCATGCGGGTGCGGTCGTGTTCGCCATCGGGCTCGGGCGCGGCGGCAGCGTGACCGGCAGGCGCCCCCTCGGCACCGGCGCGATCATCGCCCTGGCGGTCTGGTCGCTGGTCGTGGCTCCTGTGGCGTGGATGCTGGTGAACTCGGCGGCCCCGACAGACGTGGGCTACCTGTCCACCGCCGCGATGGTGGGCACGGCCGATGAGGTGGTCAGCCTCGTGCTCGCGATCATCGCGGCCGTGCGGATCGGCCGCATCGCGATGGTGCCGAGGCCGTGGAACTGGGCGCCGCTGTGGGCGCTCGGTGCGATCGTGTTCGCGCAGCTGATCCCGAACCTGATCGCCGCTGCCGGGTCAATCAGTAATCAGACCCTGCTGGATGCGCTCTTCGCGGTGATCAGTCTGATCTCCGCGTCTGCCGTCGCCTTCCTCGGCGTGGTCGCTCTGGTGCTGGCGCTGCGTCCGGCTCCGGGTGGGACCGTGGTCTTCGCCTCGCAGCGCTGACGGCCCCCGGGCGCTTTGCGTGGGCTTGCCGTCAGCTCACGACAGTGAGCTGCATCGCCTCGCTGCCGCCGGCCTCGATCCAGGCGAGCGAGCGGGTCAGGATGCGCCGCAGCACATCCAGGTCGACCTGTTCGAGGTCTGTGATGTACAGGCATCCGGCGCCTGTCGTGTGCGGACCGAGGGCCGCCAGTTCGGCGGCGTGCGCGGCGACCCCGTCGAGCAGGTAGATCGTCGTCGCCGCCTTGCGCGGGGCGAAGGCGAGCAGGCCGGTGTCGCCCTCGGTGCCGGTCGGGTAGCGGTAGTGCACCTGACCGAAGCCGATGATCGTGCCCCACGTCGCGGGGTCGCGACCGGAGATCTCCTGCATCAGGGCGGTCAGCGTCTCGGCATCCCGTCGTCTGATCGCCGGAGCCGAGCGCGCGATCAGTCCCGCGACGTCGTCGCCGGTCGGCTTCACTTCGCCGCCTTGGCGGCCGCCTTCATCGCCTTCTTGTGCTCGCGCACCTTCGTCAGCGATTCGGGCGAGACGATGTCGGCGACGCTGCGGTACGCACCGTCCTCGCCGTAGGGGGCGGATGCCTCGCGCCACCCCTCACCGGTGAACCCGTACTGCTTGCCGAGCAGAGCGAGGAAGATCTTCGCCTTCTGCTCGCCGAATCCGGGCAGCTTCTTCAGGCGTCTGAGCACCTCGGGGCCGTCCGGGTCGCCATCGGTCCAGAGCGCGGCGGCATGCCCGCCCCACTCGTCGACGAGGGTCTGGCAGAGCGTCTGCACACGGGTCGCCATCGAGCCGGGGAAGCGGTGCACGGCCGGGGTCTGCCTGAACGCCTCGAGGAAGGCATCCGGATCCATCCCGGCGATCGCGGCGGCATCCACCGCTCCGGTGCGCTGCTCGATCTTGAGCGGGCCGGCGAAGGCCGTCTCCATGGGCACCTGCTGGTCCAAAAGCATGCCCAGAAGGAGTGCCAGCGGGTTGTTCGTGAGGAGTTCGTCGGCGGCGGCGTTGCCGGTGATGTGCAGTGCCATGCGTCCAGTGTCGCACCTGCTGAGAGTCGATCGCCGCGGTTCGCGCTTCATTGATACTAGGAACCATCATGTGTAAGCTAATTCTTACAGGTAATCCGAGGGGGGAAGCGTGACGGGTGCGGGCCCAGCGATCGCTCTCAGTAGCAAGCTCGCGGCCATCGCGAGTGGCCAGCGGATGCGCATCATCGCCCTGCTCTCCCAGGAGCGGCTCCACGTCAGCGAACTCGCCAGACGGATGGGGATGTCCCGACCGCTGCTGTACATGCATCTGACCAAGCTCGAGGAAGCAGGGTTCGTGACCGGAACCCTCGAACTGGGAGAGGACGGCAAGGCCTTCAAATACTTCGCCCTGACGCCGTTCGAACTCGTTATCAATGCAGAGACCATCGCCGCCGCCGTGGCGGCCGATCATGGAGAAGAGTGAATGGAATACATCCCCTGGTTCGGCTGGATCGTCATCGTCGCCATCGCGGCGGGCGTGATCATCACAGTGACTAACTCGATCGTGGGTCGCAAATCCGAACTGACTGAAGCGCTCAGGCAAAGTGCCGCGGTTAACGAGAAGCTGCTCGCTCGTCTCGACGCCATCGATGACCGTCTCGCGTCCGTCGAGAAGACGCTCAGCGATATTCCTTAGTGAGGGTCGTGCCTAACTGACCCGCGTGATGCTCGGGCCGTATGCTCCCGGAACCCGCGGTATCGGATTCCACGCTTCCGAGCGTTCAGCCCGCGCAAGCGAGTGACGGTGCAGGGCTCGGACGGTCATCACATGGGTAACGAACCTGCTGGTCGAGCAGCATCCCGACCAGCAGAGCCAGCGGGTTGTTCGTGAGCAGGTCGTCGGCGGCGGTGTCTCCGGTGATGTGAAGGGCCATGCCTCCAGTCTGGCAGGCGGGCGGAGCCCGCGCGCGGGCTCCGATCCGCGCTTACGCGGACTCGCCGGCAGGGCGCGCGAGGGACAGGCGAGCCAGCCGTCGGCGCGCGAAGTCCTGCGCGCGCGGCCCGGAACCCAGCAACCGCTCGGCCAGAGCGAGCACGATCCGGGTCGCGGTGACGACCGGAAGCATGCTGCGACGCACGCCCAGCATGCGGCGATAGGAGCGGGGGATGGTGGCCACGGCGGCGGCGAACAGCACGCGGTAGGCGATGCCCATCGCTCCGGTGAACGGCGGGCGCCGCAGGAACGCCACCACGTCGCGGGTGCGCTCGTCTGCGCGCAGCTCGCCGCGCTCGAGGAATCCCTGCAGCCGCTCCCGCAGCTGGGCCGCGCTCGTGGGCGGATCGGGTACGTGCATCAGGCGCCCGGCGCTCGCCCATTCGGTGACATAGGCGTCCGCCCCGCCGGGGATCCGCCCGCCCCACACCTCGTGCGCGGTGAGGAACGCGTCGGCGAAGGCGAGGTGCACCCATTCGACGAGATCGGCGGACGACGCGCTGTACGGCCGCTCGGTTCCGTCCCCGGCGGTGTACTCGCCGCTGACGCGGCGGTGCAGGCGAGCGACCCGCGCCGTTTCCCGCTCCGCCTGCGCGCGCGAGCCGTAGGTGACGCTCAGCACCCACCGCACGGTGCCGTTCAGGCGCGAGATGGGGTCTTCGCGATAGCGCGAGAAGTCGTGGACGCCCGCCATCGCCCCCGGATGCAGGGCTTGGACCAGCAGGGCCCGGATGCCGGCGACGAGCGTGCCCATCCCTTCGTGCACAGTCCAGGCGGCACCTCCGTCGGCGAACCAGCCCTCGTCGTCGCCTTCAGCGAGCTCGCGCACCCACCTCGGCGTCCCGTCCGGGTCGCCGCTGAGTGCGGTGAGCAGTCGCGCTCGCAGGGATGTGCGCTGCGTCATGCTCTCAGCGTCGCACGTCTCAGGCGGTGATGCGCGCGATCAGGCGGTGGCGGATGCCGACGCCGCGTCGGAATCGGCGCTCAGGCCGTACAGCGCCTCGAGCGCGGCGTGGAACTCGTCGGCCCGGCCCTCGGCCGCGAGCTCGTGAGCGCGTGTGGTGGGGGTGTGCAGCAGAACGCCGGCGAGATGGCGCATGGCCTGTTCGACACGGCCGTTCTCGTCGCCGCGACGTCGGGCACGCTCGATCTCCGCCTCGAGCAGACCGAAGATGTGGGTGCGCAGCGCCACGACCGCAGGGGTCACGCTCTGGCGCGAGCCGTCGAGGTGGAAGCTCTCGGCCGCCTCGCGCACCACATCGCGGGCGGCGTCGGTGGCGTGCAGCTCTTCGAGCGGCGCGTGCAGGCGGATCGTCTCGAGATCGAGCAGCGCGACGCCATCGAGGTGCGCCACGTCAGGATCGACGTTGCGCGGCATACCGAGGTCGATGACGAGCTGCGAGTGGGTCCCTGAGCCTGCCGAATGGGTCCCTGAGCCTGCCGAATGGGTCCCTGAGCCTGCCGAAGGGCATCCGGGTGTCGCTCCCACTGCCCGCTCGAACTGCGCCGGACCCAGAACCATCTCGGCGGCGGTGCAGGTGATCAGCAGCGACGAGCGCTGGGTGACCGTCGCGTAGTCGGCGGCTGAGACCGGGCGGATGCCGTGCTTCTGGGCGAACGGCACGGCGCGACTCGACGGGGAGTACACCGAGATGTCGACGGCGCCGCGCTCGCGCAGCGAGGCGAGCGTGACGGCGGCGTACGAGCCGGTGCCGACCAGCAGCACGCGCTCGGCGCTCCAGTCGGCGATGCGGCTGTCGGCGAGTTCGAGCGAGAGCCGCACGAGCGAACGGCCGGCGCGGTGCAGGGCGGTGACGTTCTTGACCTTGCGCTGGGCCTGGCTGGCGCGCTGGAACAGACGCTCGAGCTGTGGCGACGTGGTGCCCTGCTCGCGCGCGCCGCTGAGAGCGCGGCGCACCTGACCGGCGATCTCGCCCTCACCGGATACGACCGACTCCAGACCCGATGCGACGGCGAACAGATGCTCGGCGACGTGCGGGTGCTCGATCACCCGGCATGCGTCGTCGAGGTCGGCGGAGGGGATGCCGGTGGCCTGCGCGACCGTCTCGATGACCGCCGCCGGGACCGTCTCCTCGGCCTCGACATAGGCTTCGAATCGGTTGCAGGTGGCGAGCACGACGGCTCCCTGCGCGCCCGCAGCCATCAGGCTGGGGGCCACGGTCTCGGGCTGGCGGCTGAGGCGTTCGAGCAGTTCGAAAGAGGCGGTCTTGTGGCTCGCCGTCACGCAGATCAGCACCCCGCAAGTGTACGTGCCGTTGCTATGTGAGGCATCCAAGGCGACTCGATCCGACATCCGACCCCGACCGCGACCCCGGCGCACGCATAGGCGCCTGGTGCGATGATGACGGCATGAGTGATCTGCTGCGCGCGCTCGCCGGCGAGACCCCCGAGCGCACCCCCGTCTGGTTCATGCGTCAGGCCGGGCGGTCGCTGCCCGAGTACCGCGAACTGCGGGTCGGCACCCGGATGCTGGATGCCTGTCTCACCCCCGACCTGGCATCCGAGATCACCCTGCAGCCGGTGCGCAGGCACAAGGTCGATGCAGCCGTCTTCTTCAGCGACATCGTGATTCCGCTGCGCCTCGCGGGCGTCGAGGTCGAGATCGAGCCCGGGCGAGGACCGGTGTTCGCGAACCCGGTGCGCACCGCCGACGACGTCGCCCGCATCACGCAGATCGATCCGGCGGACCTCGACGGCACCGCGGTCGCCGAGGCCGTGCGCCTGACCGTCGCCGAGCTGGGCGAGACGCCGCTGATCGGCTTCGCCGGCGCCCCGTTCACCCTCGCCGCCTACCTGATCGAGGGCGGACCGTCGAAGGAGCACCTGCGCGCCCGAGCGATGATGCACGCCGACCCCGAGGCGTGGAACGCCCTGGCCGGATGGCTCTCGCGCATCTCACGGCGATTCCTCGAGATCCAGCGCGACGCGGGCGCCTCGGTCGTTCAGCTCTTCGACTCGTGGGCCGGCTCGCTGAGCACGGCCGACTACCGCGCGCACATCGCCCCGCATTCGAAGGCCGCGCTCGACGGGATCGGACTGCCGAGCATCCACTTCGGCGTCGGCACCGGCCCCTTCCTCGCCGACATGCGTCTCGACGGCATCGCGGACGCGGTGGGCGTCGACTGGCGGATGCCGCTCGACGAGGCGATCCGCGTCGTCGGGCCCGACACAGCGGTGCAGGGCAACATCGACCCCGCGATGCTGCAGGCGCCGTGGCCGGTGCTCGAGGCGCACGTGCGCGACGTGATCGCCCGTGGACGCGGGGCGAACGGCCACATCCTCAACCTCGGACACGGCGTGCCGCCCGAGACCGACCCCGACCAGCTCACCCGCATCGTGCAGCTCGCCCACGGCGAGATCTGACCCGCCCCGTTCGCTACGCTGCCGAGCCCTGGCGGGGAGCCGGATGTCGGTGAAGTCGAGCGCATGCCGAGCGTTCGGCTCCCGGGCAGCGTGGTCGCCGCCCGGAAAGTGACACCCACGGGCATCCGGCGCATAGGCCTCGGTGGAAGAATCGGCGCATGACCTCCGAGCATTCTCCCGAACT
The DNA here is from genome assembly GCF_053645675.1 of Microbacterium sp. NPDC055312. Taxonomy (NCBI): domain Bacteria; kingdom Bacillati; phylum Actinomycetota; class Actinomycetes; order Micrococcales; family Microbacteriaceae; genus Microbacterium; species Microbacterium sp. NPDC055312. The sequence continues at coordinate 378,543 of NZ_JBSHMU010000002.1, forward strand.
CGCCGCGCGAGCGGCGCAGCAGCACGTCGTCGTGGTCGGCGGCGGGATCGGCGGCCTGGTCGCCGCCCGGGAGTGCGCGAAGGTCGGCATGCACGTGACGCTGCTCGAGGCATCTGAGGCGCTGGGCGGCAGCATCCGCACCGCAGAGCTCGACGGCATCGTCGTCGACGCGGGCGCCGAGAGCTTCGCCACCCGCGGCGGGCACGTGAAGGCTCTGATCGACGAGCTGGGCCTCGCCGACGCGGTCGTGTCACCGCAGGGCGGCGGCGCCTGGCTGAGCGGCATCCCGGATGCCCCCGACGCGCCCCTTCCGAAGGGCGGCGTGCTCGGCATCCCGGCCAACCCGTTCCACGACGACGTGCGCCGCATCATCGGCTGGCGAGGAGCCTGGCGCGCGTACCTCGACCGCCTGCGCCCGCCGCTCACGATCGGACACGAACGCAGCCTCGGCAAGCTGGTCGGCTCGCGGATGGGCGCCCGCGTGCGCGACAGGCTGGTCGCCCCGGTGACGGCGGGGGTGTACTCGGCCGACCCAGACGACGTCGACACCGACGTCGCCGCGCCCGGCCTGAATGCCGCGCTCACCCGCATCGGGTCGCTGACCGGAGCGGTCGGTCTGCTCGCGGCCGAGCGCAAGGGCACGACGCCGGGAGCGGCGGTGCTCGGCCTCGCCGGCGGCATGGGCCGGCTGGTCGAGGCGCTGCGCGCCGACCTCGTCGCGTACGGGGCCGACATCCGCACCGGCAGCCGCGTGACCGGCCTCGAGCGAGACGGCGAGAACTGGACGGTCGAGATCGCACCGACGGCGGACGGAGATCCGGATGCCGACGCGCCGCTGCGCGCGACCGGCGTCATCGTGGCGACGGCCGAGCCGTCCGCGCGCCCGCTCATCGACGCGTACGTCACCGGCCTCGGTGACGTCGGGGAAGCTCCCGAGATCGAGATCGTCACGCTGCTGCTCGATTCCTCCGAACTCGACGCCGCACCCCGCGGCAGCGGCGTGCTCACCGTGCCGGGCAGTCACACGGCGAAGGCTCTCACCCACTCCACGGCGAAGTGGGGATGGCTTCGTGACGCCGCCGCCGGCCGCCATCTCGTGCGCGTGTCGTTCGGCAGCCAGGGCGAGCCGGCGGCGACGGCCGACCTCGACGATGACGCGGCTGCCGCGCTCGCGCTGTCGGAGGCATCCGCTCTGCTCGGTGTGACTCTGCGCCCGACGCAGCTGCTGGCCGCGCACCGTGCGCGGTACGTGCAGGCGCAGCCGACGTCGTTGATCGGCGCGACCGAGCGCCGGGCCGCCGTCCGCGCAGCCGTGACCGCTGCCCCGGGGCTCGGCGTCGTGGGTGCGTGGGTGGCCGGCACCGGGCTTGCGCAGGTCGTTCCGGATGCCGTGGCCGAAGCCGATCGGCTGCGCGCGAGCCTGCTCTGGGACTGAGCGGACGCTGCGCGGCGACTGTTCGGGCGGCGCGCCGATACATCGAACCGCCCTTCGACGCAAGGGCAGATGCCGAACGAGGAATATGTGGTTACGCTGGAGCGCGGAAGTGGCCGCAACCAACGTCAGGAGGCCCTCATGAAGGGGAAGATCGGACTCGTCATCGGACTCGGCGCAGGCTACGTCCTCGGCAGTCGAGCAGGACGCGAGCGCTACGAGCAGATCAAGACGCAGTGGCTCAAGGTGTGGAACCTCGATCCCGTGCAGGAGCAGGTCTCCCGCGTGCAGGACTTCGCGAAGTCGCAGGCCGCCGCCGTTCCCGGTGCCGTCTGGACCGGTGCGGTGAAGGTCGTCAAGGCCGTCTCGAAGTCGGGCACTCCCGGTGAGAAGCTCGACGGCGCCATCGATGCGACCAAGGACGCGGCCGAGAAGGTCGCCGAAGCAAAGGATTCGCACGACTCCCACTCGCACGACTCGACCTCGGGCGGAACCATGCCGCCGGCCAAGCCGGTCGGCTCCGAGGCCGTCACGCCCAAGAACAAGGGCTGACGCATGCTCCGCGGATACCGCGATCGCGCCGATGACAGCCTGCTGACCCTGCTCGGGGACCTCCCCGAGCTGGTTCGCAACCTTGTCACCGCCGAGATCAACGCTGCCAAGGCGTGGGTCTCGCGCACGGCGAAGGACGCCGGCATGGGCGGCCTGTGGTTCGTCATCGTGCTGTTCCTGCTGTTCTGGGCCATCCCGGTGCTGCTGGCCTTCGGCATCATCGGGCTGAGCTCGTGGTGGCCCGCGTGGCTCTCGGCCCTCGCGGTGCTCGGCTTCCTGCTCGTCTTCATCGTGATCTTCGCGCTGCTCGGCCTGGCGCGGTTCCGCAAGGTGATGAAGCGCGAGAACCCGGGCCAGGCCGTCGCCACCGATGTGCGCATCATCAAGGGAGACCCCGTCAATGAGCGATCTTGAGAAGACGTCGCTGCCCAGCGCCGCGCTGACGACAACGGACGTTCCGCGAACGGTCGTGCCCGCGGGCATCACCGACCCCGTCGCCTCGGCCCGCGCGGAGCTGCGGGCCGCGCTCGCCGCGATCGAGGTGCGGGGCAACTTCCCCCGTCGCATCGAGAAGGCGACCGCGCGGGGCGTCGTGCGCGCCCGCGCGTTCGCGCACCGCAACCCCGCGGGCGCCGGAGCAGCCGTCGTCGCGGCGGCGGCCGCCGTCGGCGGCCTCGTGTGGGTGATCGCCCGCGCGATCTCGCGCTGACGATCCCGCGCGATCCCGCCGGGTCAGCGCGGGCATTCTGCCGGCGAGTTCGCCGCCTTCAGCCAGAAGGGGCAGACTGGATGCATGTCGGAAACGCGCGATGACAACCCGTCCGGATTCACCCTGTGGGCCGTCTGGGGCCGAAACCCCGACGCGCCGGCGATCGAGACCGACGAGAGCGAGCTCGAAGTGCTCGTCGGCCACATCGAGAGCTCAGGGGTCAGCGTCCGAGGGTTCTACGACGTCAGCGGCCTCAAGGCCGACGCCGACCTCATGGTGTGGCTGCACGGCGACACCGTCGAGGAGCTGCAGCGCGCGCTGCGCCGCCTGCGCCGCACCGACCTGCTGCGCAACCTGCTGCCGGTGTGGAACGTCATGGGCGTGCATCGCGACGCGGAGTTCAACCGCGCGCACGTACCCGGCTTCCTCCGCGGAGTCGAGCCGAAGCAGTGGCTGTGCCTCTACCCGTTCGTGCGCACCCCGGAGTGGTACCTGATCGAGGAGTCCGAGCGTCGCAAGATGCTCGCCGATCACGGACGCAAGGGGGCCGCTTTCACCGGCGTGATCGCGAACACGGTCGCGGCCTTCGCGCTCGGCGACTACGAGTGGCTGCTGCCCCTCGAGTCCGATTCGCCGACCGAGCTCGTCGACCTCATGCGCGACCTGCGCTACACCGAGGCCCGTCGCTACGTGAAGGAGGAGGTGCCCTTCTACACCGGGCGCCGCCTGCGTCTCGACGAGATCGCCGAAGTGCTTCAGTGAGCACGCAGGCACCCATCCGGCTCGGCACCCGGCGCAGCGCGCTCGCCCAGGCGCAGTCCGGTCACGTCGCCGACGCGCTCGCCGCCGTCGCCGGCCGTCCGGTCGAGCTCGTGCCGATCGTCTCGGAGGGCGACACGAACCGCGCATCCCTGTCGGAGATCGGCGGGACCGGCATCTTCGCCAACCGTCTGCGCGAGGCGCTGATCGCGGGGGAGTGCGACATCCTCGTGCACTCCCTGAAGGATCTGCCGACTGCCGTCCCCGCCGAACTGGTCATCGCCGCGACCCCGCGGCGAGCGGATGCCCGAGACGTGGTCATCACGCGCGGTGGCACGCCGCTGCACGAGCTGCGTCGCGGCAGCACCGTCGGCACCGGCTCGCCGCGACGCATCGCCCAGGTGCGCCGCCGTGCCCCGCATGCCGAGGTGGTCGATATCCGCGGCAACGTCGACTCCCGTCTCGAACGGGTGTCGTCGGGAGAGCTGGATGCCGTGATCCTCGCCGCCGCGGGGCTCACCCGCCTCGGATCGGAGACGACCCTGCGCCGAGAGGAGCTGGGCCTCACCGAATGGCCGACCGCTCCCGGGCAGGGGTCGCTGGCCGTGGAGACCACGGCCGACGCGCCGGCGGAGCTGCTCGACGCGCTCGCGCGACTCGACGACCTCGACACCCGCATCGCGGTGACGGTCGAGCGAGCCGTCCTCGCCGGACTCGACGCCGGATGCCAGGCGCCCATGGCAGCCCATGCCGTCGTCACAGGAGACAGCATCCGTCTGCGCGCCGTCGTGTACGAGCCCGGCGGCGGACGCCGAATCGGGCTGGACGTCTCCGAGTCCCTGAACAGGGGGTATATTCGACGCAACGGCAGCGGCAACGGAGCGGATGCTGCCGATGGTGCAGACCCGATGCGCACGGCTCGTGAGCTCGGCGACTCTGCGGCCCATCGGCTGCTCGAACAGGGAGCGGCCGACCTCCTCCCCTGAGAGTGATCGACATGACTGCTTCCGAAACCAAGACCGCCAAGCCGCTCGACGGCTGGCGCGTCCTCGTGCCGCGGGGTGGCCCCTGGGGTGACAGCGTCGCCGCCAGCCTGCGCGCGATGGGTGCGGTGCCCGTGGTGGCGCCTCTCATCAACTTCGCCCCGACCACCGACCAGGACGCCCTGGACGCGGCCCTCGCCCGCCTGCAGGGCGGCGAGTACGACTGGCTGACCATCACCAGCGCCACGACGGTCGACGTGCTGTACGCGCATCGCATCGTGATCCCGGCGACGACCAAGGTCGCCGCCGTCGGCGAGACGACCGCTGCGGCTCTGCAGGCCGTCGGCTACGACGTTGCGCTCATGCCCGAGCTCGACAACTCGGCGGCCGGGATGGCCGAGAAGATCATCTCGATCGAGCCCGACGCGCAGCGCATCCTCTCGCTGCGCAGTGAGATCGCCAAGCCCGTTCTCTCGGTCATGCTCACCGAGGCGGGGCACGACGTCGACAGCGTGGTGGCCTACCGCACCGTCGGGGTGCCGGTCACCGAGCGGATCCGCCGCGACGTCGAGAACGGCCGCATCAACGCGATTCTGATCACCAGCGGTTCGGTGGCCAAGCAGGTGCGCGAGCAGTTCCCCGAGATCCCCGACACGACGATGCTCGCGGCGATCGGCCCCCGCACCGCGAAGGACGCCGAGAAGGCGGGCCTGCCGGTCACTGCCATCGCCGACAAGCAGACGGTGGATGCGCTGATCGACACGGTCTCGCGCTTCACCCTCCCGCACGCGGCAGACGAGTTCGCGCCGTGAGCCGCTTCCCCGACGCGCGGCTGCGCCGCCTTCGCCAGTCCGCTCCCGTTCGTGAGCTCGTGCGCGAGACGTCGCTCGAGCCGCGCCAGCTGGTGCTGCCGATGTTCGTGCGCGAGGGTCTCGCCGACCCCGCGCCGATCGGCTCGATGCCGGGTGTCGTCCAGCACTCGCTGGATTCGCTGAAGGCAGCCGCGGTGGATGCCGCCGAGGCCGGACTCGGCGGAGTGATGCTGTTCGGCGTGCCGGCCGTGCGAGACGCGATCGGATCGGGCGCCGACGACCCCGACGGCATCCTGAATGTCGCCACGACCGCGCTGGCTGCGGAGGTGGGCGACGCGCTCGTCGTGCAGACCGACCTCTGCCTCGACGAGTTCACCGACCACGGTCACTGCGGTGTGCTGACGCCTGCAGGTGGCGTCGACAACGACGCCACTCTCGAGCGCTACGCCTCGATGGCTCTCGCGCAGGCCCGCGCCGGCTCTCAGCTGCTGGGCCTCAGCGGCATGATGGACGGGCAGGTGGCCGTCATCCGCGAGGCGCTCGACGACGAGGGATTCCACGACACGCTGATTCTCGCCTACTCGGCCAAGTACGCGAGCGCCTTCTACGGCCCGTTCCGCGAGGCCGTCGACTCGCAGCTGCAGGGCGACCGTCGCACGTACCAGATGGACCCCGGCAACCGCCGCGAGGGCGTGCGCGAGGCGCTGTTCGATCAGGACGAAGGCGCCGACATCGTCATGGTCAAGCCCGCGATGGCCTTCCTGGATGTGCTGCGCGAGGTGCGCGACGCGGTCGACGTGCCGGTGTGGGCGTACCAGGTCTCGGGCGAGTACGCGATGATCGAGGCCGCCGCCGCGAACGGATGGATCGACCGGCGCGCCGCGGTTCTCGAGTCACTCCTGTCGATCCGCCGTGCCGGTGCCGATGCGGTGCTGACGTACTACGCCGCCGAGGTGGCGCGCTGGCTTCGCTGAGGCGCCTCTGGCTCGGAGCCGCTCATAGCCGGCATCCGTAGGCTGGATGCATGGACCGAAACGACTCCCTGTTCGACGCCGCACGCTCCGTGATCCCGGGAGGCGTGAACTCGCCGGTGCGGGCGTACGGGTCGGTCGGTGGGACGCCGCGGTTCCTGGCATCCGCCTCCGGCGCCCGCGTGACCGACGCCGCCGGACGCGAGTACATCGACCTCGTCGCGTCGTGGGGTCCGGCGCTGCTCGGCCACGCGCACCCCGAGGTGGTGCAGGCGGTTCAGGATGCCGCGACCCGCGGCCTCTCGTTCGGAGCACCCACCGAGGGCGAGGTCGAGCTCGCGCAGCTGATCGCCGAGCGGGTGCGCCACGGCGACATGCGCCCGGTCGAACGTGTGCGCCTGGTCTCGACCGGAACCGAGGCGACGATGACGGCGATCCGCCTCGCGCGCGGCGTCACCGGACGCGACCTGCTGGTGAAGTTCGCCGGCCACTACCACGGCCACTCCGACGGGCTGCTCGCCGCCGCCGGCTCCGGCGTCGCCACGCTCGCGCTGCCCGGCTCGGCCGGCGTCCCCGCGCCGATCGCCGCGCAGACCCTCGTCATCGACTACAACGACCCCGACGCCCTGGCCGCCGTGTTCGCCGAGCACGGCGACCGCATCGCCGCCGTGATCGTCGAGGCGGCGTCGGCGAACATGGGCGTCGTCGCCCCGCTGCCCGGCTTCAACAGGCTCATCGCCGACACCGCGCACGCGCACGGCGCGCTGATGATCCTCGACGAGGTGCTCACCGGGTTCCGCGTGCACCCGGCCGGCTTCTGGGGGCTGCAGCAGGAGGCGGGAGAGCAGTACGTTCCCGACATCATCACGTTCGGCAAGGTCGTCGGCGGCGGGATGCCCCTCGCGGCCCTCGGCGGCAGCGCCGCGGTGATGGACATGCTCGCCCCCGTCGGGCCCGTGTATCAGGCGGGCACGCTGTCGGGGAACCCGCTCTCGGTCGCAGCCGGGATCGCGACCCTGCGTCTCGCGACCCCCGAGGTGTACGCGCGGATCGACGCCGCGGCCGATCGGCTCGCCACGTCGCTGGATGCCGCGCTGACCGACGCCGGCGTGGTGCACTCCGTGCCGCGCGCCGGCAGCCTGTTCGGCGTCGCCTTCCTGCCCGAGGCGCCGCGTGACTACGCGATCGCTCAGACGCAGGAGTCGTTCCGGTACGCCCCGTTCTTCCACTCCATGCGCGAGCAGGGCGTGGCGCTGCCGCCCAGCGTGTTCGAGGCGTGGTTCCTCACCGCCGCGCACGGCGACGACGAGCTCGCCGCCGTCGAGGCCGCTCTGCCCGCGGCGGCTGCGGCCGCGGCATCCGCCTGACCCGACTGTCGGAACTCTCAGACCGGGCGGGAGGTTCGGTCTGAGGATTCCGGCATGGGTTGCCTGTTCGGCACAACAGGATGGTTGTCGTCCTGTCAGCAAGTCGCCTAGGTGTCGCACACCTGCTTTGGCAGACTGGACGCATGGTGACCCTGCTGCTGGATCAGACGCGACTTGAGATCGTTCTCTCGCCGATCGAGCGGGCGTCGGCCTTCCATCGCGAGAACCTGCGGATCCAGCGTGAGCACATCACCAAGGTGCAGCTGACTCAGGATGCCTGGACCTGGCTGCGCGGTGTGCCGGGACCGGGCACGCACATTCCCGGTGTGCTCGCCGCCGGAACGTGGAAGGCCGCAGAGACCACGGATTTCGTGCTCATCCGCCGCCGCAGGCCGAGCGTCGTGATCGACCTCGACGGCGACCCGCAGTTCTCGAGGCTCATCCTGACCACGCGGCACGGGCTCGCCCTGACCCAGGCGCTGCGGCTCGAGGTCAGCGATCAGCCCGAGGATGTCGCCGACATCGCGACCGGCTCGGTGCCGGTGCAGAAGCCGCGCCAGCGTCCGGTGATCCGGCCGCGACCGCGCACCGTCTGACCGGAGCGCGAGCTGCCGGCCGTAGATCGCGGTGCGGCGAGCCGTCAGTGGTGGCTCTGGTCGCCGTGATGCTGCGCGGCGTCGCGGCCCGAGTCGCCGTGGGTGCTCGAGTCGCCGTCGGTGCGACCGGGTGCCTCATCGGCGTGGGGCTCCGCCGACTCCTCGCGTCGCTGAGCACGCGAGCTGTACGGGTAGTCAGGGGCCGGCCCGTCGAAGAAGCGGCTGGCTGCGTCCGACAGCGACGTGCGCATCGCGGCGAGCCGCGGGTCGTCGTCGCCGTCGTCGACCGTGTCATCGTCGTCGTCGCTCGACAGCTCGGGCGTCACGATCGAGATGGCCTCGGTCGCCGGAGCCGGGTGGTCGGACCCCTCTGTGGTGACCGAGGCGGGGAGACCTGTGATCAGCTCCGTGAACGTGGGCTCGACCGTCGTCGACGGCAGCGTGACCGCGTCGGTCGCGAGGGGGAGGATGAGCGGGCGCGTCTCATCTGACGCGGCGTCGGAGTCGCCGTCGGCGTCGTGCTGGTCGTCGTGATCGTCGTCGTGGTGATCGGTGTCGTGGTCGACGACCGCTTCGTCCCCCTCGACGTTCTCGACGGCGGGGGAGTCGGTGGGATCCTCACCGCGTGCCTCGGCGCCGCTTGCGTCAGCCGGGTGCGCGGGAGCGTCGTCGATCAGGTCGTCGTCGCTGTGCTCGGCGGCGCGGGCCTCGTCCGATGAGGGTGTCTCGCCTGCGGCGCCCTGGTCCGCATCGGAACCGGAGCCATCCTCGACCGCAGTCGCACCGGCAGCCTCGTCGGGCTCGGACGACGCATCGGCCTCGGCATCCGTGTCTGCTGCTGCGTCGGCATCCGTCTCTGCTGCTGGCTCAGAGTCTGCGGTCTGTGCGTCGTCGACCTCGGCCTGATCCGACGACGTCGTGTCGGAGGGCGTGTGGCCGTCGTCCGATGCGTCCTCGTCTGCGGCGATGGTGTCGGTGGGCGCTGCGCCGTACCCGGTGCCGGCTGCCGCGACGGCGCCGCCGTCTGCGACGACGGCGGCCGCACCTGCGAGGGGCACACCGCCCGCGACCAGGGCCGCGTCGGCAGCACCGGTGTCAGCGGAGGGGATGTCGGAGTCGACGCTCTCTTCGCGGGTGTCCGCGTCTGCGGCATCCGCGTCGGCGGCTGCGCCGCTCACCGCGTCGGACGCATGGGCGACCCGGTTCGCGGACGTGTCGAGACGCGGGCTGTCGGCGCGGCGCCCGTACACGAGGTCGAGGAAGACCTCCTCGAGGCTGGGGCCGCGCTGCTGCAGCATCGTCAGGGCGACGCCGGCCTTGGCGGCGACGGCGCCGACCTCGGCCGAGTCCGAGTCGCGGACAGTGACGCCCGAGCGCAGCACGTCGAAGTCGAGCTTCGCGGCCGAGAGTGCGGTGATCAGGGGGGCGCGGTTCTCGGCATCCACCACGACCGCACCGCCGGAAGCATCCGCGAGTTCCGAGATCGGGCCCGCGTGCACCGCACGGCCCTTCGAGAGCACCACGACGTCGTCGGCGACCTGCTCGATCTCGCTCAGCACGTGAGACGAGACCAGCACAGTGCGCCCCTCATCGGCGAGGCGTCGCATCATCAGCCGCATCCAGCGGATGCCCTCGGGGTCGAGCCCGTTGGCGGGCTCGTCGAGCACGAGCACGCCGGGGTCGCCGAGCAGCGCCGATGCGACGGCGAGACGCTGACGCATGCCCAGGGAGTAGCTGCCCAGACGGGTCTCGCCGTCGTCCTGCAGACCGACCAGGTGCAGCACCTCATCGACGCGAGCAGCGGGGATGCCGTTCGCCTTGGCGGCGAGCAGAAGCTGACGACTCGCGGTGCGGCGAGGGCGGTACGCCGACTCCTCGAGCACGGCGCCGACGGTGCGCAGCGGGTGGCGCAGGTCGGCGTAGCTCGCGCCGCCGATGGTCGCGCGACCCGAGGTAGGACGGATCTGGCCGAGCAGGATGCGCAGCGACGTGGTCTTCCCCGCGCCGTTCGGGCCGAGGAATCCGGTGACGGCGCCCGGCTCGACGCGGACGGAGAGGTCGGAAACGGCGGTCATCGCGCCGAAGCGCTTCGTGACCTGGGTGAACTCGAGCACCTGTCCTTCGGGCATGGCGACCTCTCCTGTTCGGGACAATCTCTTCCATCTTCGCGGAAATCTGGAAGAATCCGCGCTTCACCTGCCGTAACCGGCGATCCTCGTGCGCAGATCGGTGCAGATCGGTGCAGATCGGTGCAGATCGGTGCAGATCGTGAAGCGGAGTAGCCTGACAGGCGTGACCGACACCGAAGCCGCCACCGTCATCGCCCGCATCGACAGCTCGCTCGGACGGATCACGCTCAACCGTCCGCGGGCGATCAACGCCCTGGATCTCGGCATGATCGAGCAGATCACCGCGGCCCTCACCGCGTGGATCGATGACACCGACGTGCAGACCGTGCTGATCGACGGCGCGGGTGAGCGGGGGCTCTGCGCGGGAGGCGACGTGCGGGCACTCTACGACTCGATCACCTCGGGGCATCCGGATCACATCGCCGACTTCTTCCGCGCCGAGTACGCGATGAACGCGCTGATCGCCGAGTACCCCAAGCCCATTGTCGTGTTCGCCGACGGCATCACCATGGGCGGCGGCATCGGCCTCGCCGGTCACGCCGCCGTGCGCATCGTGACAGAGCGCTCGCGCCTGGCGATGCCCGAGACGCGCATCGGCTTCACTCCCGACGTCGGCGGCACCTGGCTACTCGGCCGGGCACCGGGTCGGCTGGGGGAGTACTTCGGCCTCACGGGTCAGAGCATGAACGCGGCGGATGCCCTGTATCTGGGCTTCGCCGATCATCACGTGCCGTCCGAGAACCTCGACGGGCTGCGCGACGCGCTCGCCACCCGCGCCGACCCGGGCACCCCGAACGAGCTGACCCTGCTGTTCGACGAGACGCCGGAGCCGTCGCAGCTGCCCGCCGCGCGGGTGTGGATCGACGAGGCGTTCTCGGCCGACACGGTGGGGGAGATCATGCAGCGGCTGCGCGAATCGGATGCTCCGGATGCCGCGACTGCGCTGGCGACGCTGGAGGAGCTCTCGCCCACCGCCCTCGCCGTCACGCTCGATGCGGTGCGCGAGGCGCGGACGATGAGCGGCGTGCGGGAGGCGCTCGAGGGCGAGTACCGCCGGGTCATGTGGTTCGGGCACAGTCATCCCGACCTGGTCGAGGGTATCCGTGCTCAGCTGGTCGATAAGGACCGCAATCCGAAGTGGCAGCCCGCGACCGTCGCCGACCTGCCGTCGGATGCCGGTGCGCCGGCGCGCGCCTACGTGCCCGAGCCGGCGCTGTTCTGAGCCGGGCCTGTGCAGGTGCTTCGCCCGCTGGGGCGGCGCTGTCGTTGAGCGCGCCCGCTCGAGGTAGGTCAACAGCCCGACGTAGGCGATTCTGTGCGGTATTCGCCTGTGTTCGCGGGTTCGCCTACCTCCGATGAGTGGTCAGACTGAGGCGATGAGCGGTCAGACCGAGGCGACGAGCTCCAGCAGTCGCGCGACGTGGGCGGCGGCCACCCGCTCGCTCGCATACGCGACGGCGGCCTCGCGCGGGGCCGCGAGCAGCGAGCGGTCGGCCGCGAGCCGGATGATCAGGTCGGCCAGGCCCTCAGCATCCGGACTGGGGGTGCCGAGCGCGGCGTCGCCGAACTCCGTCGCGAGCACGGGGTCGCTGACGATCACCGGGCGTCCGTGCGCGAACGCCTCGAGCGCGACCATCGGCTGGTTGTCGAAGCCGAGCGAGGTGATGAGGGCGGCATCCGCGGCATCCATCAGCTCGCCGACTCGTTCACCCGGAACCGATCCGTGGAAGGTCACGCCCGGCACGGGTCGGTGCGTGCCGCCGGCGACGTCGAGGTGCACCCGGCCCTCACCGAGACGCTCGACAACGAGGCGCATCGCGTCGAGTGCGACGTCGACGCGCTTCTCGGGCGCGAAGCGCGCCACCCACAGCAGGCGCAGCGGTTCGTCCTCCGGCGCGGGGGCCACCCGAAGCGGCTGGGCGACGTTCGAGAACGCCTCGACCCGCCCTGCGCCCGCATCGCGCAGCGCCACAGCTTGGTGCTTCGAGGGCGAGAGAACGATGTCGGCGCGCTCCGCGACGCGCAGCGTCATGGTCCGCAGAGAATTGTTCAGCGGATGGCTGCCAGTGAAACGGCCGCCATTCCGGATGCCGGTGAGCGAGCGGTGCACGCGCGAGACCACCGGCGCGAATGGGGCCAGCGCTGCCGGAGCGCGCCAGAAGAAGGTGTGCACGGTGTGCAGCGAGGGGATCCCCAGCTGGCGCGCCACGTCGATCGCGGCCGCCGCGACTGCGAACTCGGAGTGCAGGACGACCGCACCGACACCGTGCCGACGGATCGTCGCGGCGACCAGCGGCTCGAGATCGCGGGCCCGTCCGAGCAGCGGCAGGTCGAGCACCGGGATCGTGCCGCGCCTCGGCGGGGAGACCGTGGTGATGCCGTCTGACGTCAGAGCGTCCGCATCCGGTGCCAGGACGACAACCCTCACACCTTCGCCGGCGAGAGCCTGCGCCTGACGGATGAAAGCCGTCTGCGCACCGCCGAGGTACTTCAGCGAGTAGTCGCACACCATCAGCACGGCAGGGCGGGCGGCGTTCTCAGAGGGCATGACAGCGAGTCTATTCAGGGTCGTGCGGCCCGACGCTGTGCGCTACCGTGAGCTGTGACGAGGAGGTCTCATGAGCACGTCGATCGAGCGTCGAGATGGGCGCATGGCCGTGGCCGGGGCATTGCTCGCGGGCGCGGGCGTCGTCAGTGCGGCCATCGCCGCTGTGTTGATGTTCGCCGTCGATGATGCGGATGCGGCACGCGGGTTCGCGTTCGTCGGTATGGTCGGCGTCATCGGCGCCGTCACTGCGGCTGTGAATTCGACAACGAGCGAGCGCAAGGCCGTGTTCGCCACCGGAGGAGTGCTGCTGTTCGTCGCGTCATCCACGATGTTCGGGATGAGCTTCTCCTGAAGCGCAATCGGGCCGCCGGCTGATCCTGTTCCGCTGACAGCGAAGGTCAGCCTTCAGGGGGATCCGGATGTCCGCGGTTGGTGGCACCATATGTGATGGCCGCGTTTCGGCCCTCCGAATTCTCACAAGGAAGTCCACCTGTGCTCGGAAAACTCCTCATTCGCTATCTGGCCAGATACTGGCCGCTGCTCATCACGATCGTCGTGCTGCAGTTCGCCAGTGTGATGGCCTCGCTGAACCTGCCCGAGATCAACGCCGACATCATCAACAACGGCGTGGCCAAGGCCGACATCGGCTACATCTGGAACCGCGGCGGCTTCATGCTGCTCGTATCGCTGGCGCAGATCCTCGCCTCGATCCTCGCCACCTTCTTCGCCGCGCGCATGGCGATGAGCGCCGGCCGCGACATCCGCGCAGACGTCTTCGCACGGGTGAGCGGATTCTCCGAGCGTGAGGTGTCGCAGTTCGGCGCCGGCTCGCTGATCACCCGCAACACCAACGACGTGCAGCAGGTGCAGATGCTGGCGATGATGGGCGCGACGATGTTCGTCACCGCCCCGCTGCTCGCGATCGGCGGAATCATCAAGGCCATCCAGACCGACGTCGGGCTCAGCTGGCTGATCGCCGTGTCGGTGCCGCTGCTGCTGGTCATCGCCGTCGTGATCATCGGCCGGATGGTGCCTCTCTTCCGCCGCAATCAGGCCAAGCTCGACGACGTCAACCGCATCATGCGCGAGCAGCTCACCGGGGTGCGCGTCGTGCGCGCGTTCGTGCGCGAGCGCATCGAAGAGCGTCGGTTCCGCACCGTCAACACCGACCTCATGGTGCTCGGCCGCAACATCGGCTCGCTGTTCGTGCTGATGTTCCCGCTGTTCATGCTCGTGCTCAACGTCACCATCGTCGCGGTGGTGTGGTTCGGCGGCGTCGAGATCAACGCAGGCAACGCCGAGATCGGCACGATCTTCGCGTTCATGCAGTACATCGGCCAGATCATGATGGGCGTCATCATGTCGAGCTTCATGGCGATGATGATCCCGCGCGCCGCCGTCTCGGCCGAGCGCGTCACCGAGGTGCTCGACGCCGAATCGTCGATGACCCGGCCCGAGAACGGCGTCACCGACTTCCCCGAGCCGGGTGCGGTGGCCTTCCGGAACGTCGAGTTCACGTATCCGGGCGCCGAGGTGCCGGTTCTCTCCGACATCACCTTCGACGCCCGGCCGGGCGAGACGGTGGCGATCATCGGATCCACCGGATCGGGTAAGACGACTCTGGTCTCGCTGATCCCACGCCTGTTCGACGCCACCGGCGGCGCGGTGCTCGTGGGCGGCGTCGACGTGCGCGAGGCCGACCTCGACACCCTGTGGCAGGGCATCGGGCTCGTGCCGCAGCGCCCCTTCCTGTTCTCCGGCACGGTGGCATCCAACCTCCGCTACGGGCGGAAGGATGCCACCGACGACGAGCTGTGGGCGGCGCTCGAGATCGCCCAGGGGCGCGACTTCGTCGAGGCGATGCCCGACGGACTCGACTCGCGCATCGCCCAGGGCGGCACCAACGTCTCCGGCGGTCAGCGTCAGCGCCTGGCGATCGCCAGGGCCATCGTGCACCGGCCGCGCATCCTCGTGTTCGACGACTCCTTCTCGGCCCTCGATCTGACGACGGATGCCCGATTGCGCCAGGCCCTGTGGCGAGAGCTGCCTGACATCACCAAGATCGTCGTCGCGCAGCGCGTCTCGACGATCACCGACGCCGACCGCATCGTCGTCCTCGACGACGGCGCCGTGGTGGGCGTGGGCACGCACGACGAGCTGCTCACTACCAGCCCGACCTACCGCGAGATCGTCGAGTCGCAGCTGGGGGTGGACGCATGACTCATTCGACAGGCTCAGAGGCCCAGAATCCCGGCATGTCGCGTCGCGAGCGCGCGCTCGCCGCACGGGCATCCGCCACCGCTGTCGCAGAGCCGGAGCTGACCGCCGCCGAGAAGGAGGAGGCCGAGCTCGCCGAGAAGGCCCGCCTCGAGGGCGGCGGCATGTTCGACGGCCCGGCTCCCGGCAAGGCCGACAACTTCGGCCCCAGCTTCACCCGCATGATCGGGCTGCTCAAGCCGTCGGCGTGGTGGTTCGCGCTGGTGTCGTTCTTCGGCGCCGTCGGCGTCGTGCTCGCTGTGGCCGCTCCGAAGGTGCTCGGCGAGGCGACCAACGTCGTGTACGAGGGGTTCATCTCGAGCGTGCTCGGCAAGGGATTCGGCGGAGCGCCGGGCTTCCCGCAGGGCACCAGCCGCGACCAGGTCGTCGAGGCGCTGCGCGGCGCGGGCCAGGACGAGTTCGCCAACATGATCTCGGCCATGGACGACTTCGCGGTCGGCGACGGCGTCGACTTCGAGCGTCTGCGCTGGATCATCGTCGCGGTGCTGGCGATCTACGTCGTCTCTGCGATCCTGAGCTGGCTGCAGGGGTACGTGATCAACGTGATCATGGTGCGCACCATGTGGCGCCTGCGTGAAGACGTCGAGGCCAAGATCAACCGTCTGCCGCTGTCGTACTTCGACAAGGTGCAGCGCGGTGAGCTGATCTCACGTGTCACGAACGACATCGACAACATCACCCAGACCATGCAGCAGTCGCTCTCGGGTGCGCTGACCAGCGTGCTCACGGTGGTCGGCGTGCTGGTCATGATGTTCTCGATCTCGTGGCAGCTCGCGCTGGTCGCGCTCATCTCGCTGCCCCTCATGGGCGTGATCTTCGGCATCATCGGCCCGCGCTCGCAGAAGGCCTTCGGCACGCAGTGGCGCAAGGTGGGCCGTCTGAACGCCCGCGTCGAGGAGGCCTTCTCCGGTCACGCGCTGGTGAAGGTGTTCGGCCGCGAGAAGGACGCTCTCGAGAGCTTCCAGGTCGAGAACGAAGAACTGTTCCAGGCGGCGTTCAAGGCGCAGTTCCTCTCGGGCATCATCATGCCCGCGATGATGTTCGTCGGAAACCTGCAGTACGTCGGCATCGCGGTGCTCGGCGGTCTGCTCGTCGCCGGCGGCAACCTGCGACTCGGCGACGTGCAGGCGTTCATCCAGTACTCCCAGCAGTTCAGCCAGCCGCTCAGCGAGCTGGGCGGCATGGCCGCCGTCGTGCAGTCGGGCACCGCCTCGGCCGAGCGGGTCTTCGACCTGCTCGACGCCGAAGAGCAGGACCCGGATGCCGAAGACGCACCGTCCGCGCCGGAGGGCAAAGGCGTCATCGAGTTCGAGCACGTCGCCTTCTCGTACAGCGCCGACCGCCCGCTGATCCGCGACCTGTCGTTCCGGGTGGAGCCGGGGCAGACCGTGGCGATCGTCGGTCCGACCGGTGCCGGCAAGACGACGCTCGTGAACCTCATCATGCGGTTCTACGAGCTCGACTCGGGTCGCATCCTGCTCGACGGGCAGGACATCTCCGAGATGCGCCGCGACGACCTGCGTGCGCGCACCGGCATGGTGCTGCAGGACCCGTGGCTGTTCGCCGGCAGCATCCGCGAGAACATCCGCTACGGCAACGACGAGGCCACAGACGAGCAGATCATCGCGGCGGCCGAGGCGACCTACGTCGACCGGTTCGTGCACTCCCTGCCCGAGGGCTACGAGACCGTGCTCGACGAAGACGCCTCGAACGTCTCGGCCGGAGAGCGCCAGCTGATCACGATCGCCCGCGCGTTCGTATCGCGACCGTCGATCCTCATCCTCGATGAGGCGACGAGCGCCGTCGACACCCGCACCGAGCTGCTGCTGCAGCAGGCGATGGCAGCCCTCCGCGAGGGGCGCACCTCGTTCGTGATCGCCCACCGTCTGTCCACGATCCGCGACGCGGACCTCATCCTCGTGATGGAGCACGGCGACATCGTCGAGCAGGGCGATCATGACGAACTGATCGCTCGGCAGGGCGCGTACTGGCGGCTGTACCAGTCGCAGTTCGAGCAGGCCGCGACCGACCTCGACGCCGAAGAGGCCCTCACCGGATCGGTGCCGGTGATCGTCACCGGAGACGCCGAAGACGAGCACGAGGCGATCGCCGAGCAGAGGGTCGTCGCCGCGGCCGACACCCACCAGCTGGGCGAGGCAGTGCGAGAGGCCGAGTCCACGGCATCCGACCCGCAGCGCGACTGATCCCGCGCGAGCAGAACGCCCGCCCCGATCACGGGGCGGGCGTTCTGCTTGTGCCGGCCGCGCCCGAGCATCCGCCCGCGCCGAGCCCGCGAGACTTGTCTTCCAGCACGAGACGTACGCCGGTGAGTGCCGTCTCGTGCTGGAACAGAAGTCTCGCGGCGCGGGAGAAGCGGGATGCTCAGTCGAGGCCGAAGAGCGCGAGCGGGTGGGTCAGACGCCACCAGGCGCTCGGCTGGCTGATGTCGTCGGCGAGCGAGACCGACGCGGTCGCGCTGCCGAGCGGGCCCTCGACGGTCATGGTGCCGACCTCGGCGCCGGCCTCGACCTTGTCGCCGAGGGAGAACGAGGTGGTCGCCGCCGCCTGCGAACCGTTCCACAGCAGCACCCGCGCGTCGGCGTCCGTCACGACCTCGACGTGATCGCCCCACTCGGTGCTGACGTGGCCGACGACGGTTCGCGAGGGAACCGACGTCGGCTGCTCGGCGAGCGTCGTCTCCATCTCGGCGAGAAGCTGACGGGTCACGGCCAGCCGCTCGGCGTTGTCGGCCTGCCCGAGAACCGCGGTGTACAGCCGCACCGTGGTGTCGCCGAAGGCGACATCCTTCGCGGTGAGCAGATTCCAGTGGTTCAGGGTTCCGGTCTTCACCCCGACCACGCCGGGGTCGTCGAGCATCTTGTTGGTGTTCGTGACCACGCCTGCGCCGGGGATGTCGGCCGAGCGGGTGGCGACGATCTCGGCGAAGACCGGGTTCGCCATCGCGAGCTCGGCGATCTGGATCAGCGCCGCCGGGGGAGCCACGTTCGCCTCGCTGAACCCCGACGGAGACGCCAGGGTGACGCCCTCGATGCCTCGGTCGCTGAGCCACCTCGCCGACGCCTCGGCGAACGCGCGCTGCGATCCCCAGATCTCGTTCGCGAGTCGGTCGGTGTAGTTGTTCGCCGACCCGAGCAGGATGCCCTGCAGCATCTGGTATTCGGTCAGGCTGCCCCCGACCGGCACATCCAGCGACGACTGATCCGTGCGGCGATAGCTCCAGTAGTCGCGTGAGTCCGCTGCGGTGAATGCGAAGCCCGGCCCCTGCTCGCCGACCTTCAGCGGCATCTCGTCGAGCACCATCATCACGGTGACGACCTTCGAGATGCTCGCGATCTCATCGACCGAGGTGGTGGATGCCACCGGCTCCATGCCCTGGATGCCCACGGCCGCGCTTCCCGTCGTGGGCCACGTCACGGACGCCGGCGGAGCGGGAGCGATCTCGACGGTCGTGGCCTGCACGGTCGGGGCGACCTCGTGCAACGGCCACAGCAGCGTGGTCGAGACGTAGGCGCCGCACAGTGCCGCGACGAAGCCGAGCGGCAGGAGCACGCGGGGGCGTCGCCATTCCGGGGTGAGCCGGGCGCCGGCGAACAGCTCGCGCGGCTGAGTGGTGGTGATGTGCTCGTCGAGCAGGGTGGATGGCTCGAGCCACGTCAGAGCGGTCGGCGGGCGTGCGTCGTCAGCCCACTCCGTCGGCGCCTCCTCGACGGCGGCTTCGGACGCCGAGGGCTCAGCAGGAGAGAGCGCCGGAGCGACGGCGGGGTCGATGCGATCCACAGCGTCAGTATCCCTGGTCGCGGCCAGTTCCGGCCCCAGGCTGTCACCGAACGCCGGCAGCACGGATGTGCCGCGGGACGAGCGCTCGGCACGCGCCCTCGTGCGCTCGCGGATCGCGCGACGCGTCACCGGTCGCGTCGACTCGGGGGAGTGGGTCACCCGACCACGGTACAGGCCGGTGTTTCACGGGGCGAAACGCCGACCCGTGGCAGGCGCCGCCGGCGGTATGATCGAGGCATCACCACGGGAGTCCGGACAGCCGGGCTGAGAGGAAGCGAACCGCGCTTCGACCGTCGAACCTGATCCGGATCATGCCGGCGCAGGGAGGAGTTCAAATGAGCACGTCCACGTCCGCGTCCACCGCGCAGACCACCCTCGCACCCGCCTCGCGCAATCTGCGCTGGCGCGTCGTCGACATCGTCGTCGCCGCCGTGCTCGGCGTCGCGATCGGCCTGCTGTTCTGGGGCTGGAACATCATCGGCGGCGCCTGGTTCGGAGCCGCCGACGCTCTGACCCCCGGGTTCGGTGGCATCGCCGTCGGCATCTGGCTGATCGGCGGCGTCATCGGCGGCCTGGTCATCCGCAAGCCCGGCGCCGCTCTCGTCGTCGAGCTGATCGCCGCGATCATCTCGATGCTCATCGGCAACGTGTGGGGCGTCTCGACCGTGCTCTCCGGGCTGGTGCAGGGCCTCGGCGCCGAGCTGATCTTCGCGCTATTCCTCTACCGTCGTTTCGGCATCGTCGTCGCCGCGCTCTCGGGCGTGGGCGCCGCCGTCGCCGCGTGGATCTTCGAGATGTTCTACGGCTCGTCGCCGAACTTCTTGAAGAGCATCGAGTTCAACGCCATCTACCTCGGCGCGCTCGTCATCTCGGGTGCCGTCCTCGCCGGCGTGGTGGGATGGGTGCTCGTGCGCGCCCTGGCATCGACCGGTGCGCTGAGCCGCTTCGCGGCCGGCCGGGAAGTGCGCCAGGAGGTCTGAGCGTGTCTTCTCCGGCTCGCGTCACCGCGAACGGGTGGGGCTGGCGCTACGCCGGCCGGCGGCTGCCCGCCGTCAGCGACGTCACGTTCACGATCGAGCCCGGTGAGCGGGTGCTGCTGCTGGGCGCCTCGGGCGCGGGCAAGTCGACACTGCTCGCCGGCCTCGCCGGCGTGCTCGGCGATGCCGACGAGGGCGTGCGCAGTGGGGCTCTGCTCGTCGACGGTGCCGCCCCGGAGGCGCAGCGTGGCCGGATCGGCCTGGTGCTGCAGGATCCGGATGCCGGTGTCGTGCTGTCGAAGGTCGGCGATGACGTGGCCTTCGGCTGCGAGAACCTCGGCGTGCCGGCCGACGAGATCCCGAACCGGGTTGTGTCGGCGCTCGACGCGGTCGGCCTGGACGTGCCGCTCGACCGGCCCACGAAGGCCCTCTCGGGCGGGCAGAAGCAGCGACTCGCTCTCGCCGGCGTGCTCGCCATGCGACCCGGTCTGCTGCTGCTCGACGAGCCGACCGCGAATCTCGACCCGGTCGGGGTTCGCGAGGTGCGCGACAGCGTCGGCAGGGCGCTGGATGCCACCGGCGCGACGTTCGTCGTCGTCGAGCACCGCACCGAGGTGTGGCTCGATCTGCTGACCCGCGTCATCGTGCTCGCCGCCGACGGCGGCGTGCTCGCCGACGGTCCGCCGTCGGTCGTGTTCGCACAGCACGGCGACGCGCTCGCCGAGGCGGGTGTCTGGGTGCCGCACCACGAGATCGACGTGCCGGTGCTGCCGCCCGCCGATCCCACGCGCCCCGCGGTGCTCGAGACGAGCGATCTCGCCGTGTCCCGCGACGGGCGCACCGCCGTGCAGAGCCGACTCGAGCTGCGGATCCCGCGCGGATCGGCGACGGTCGTGACCGGGCCCAACGGGGCGGGCAAGTCCACGCTCGCGCTCACCCTCGCCGGTCTCCTGCCCGAACTCGACGGAACGGTGCTCGCCGCGTCCGACCTCGCCGGCCGCTCCGGCCGTCGCCCCTCGCGCTGGAAGTCCCGCGAACTGCTCACCCGCATCGGCACCGTCTTCCAAGAGCCCGAGCATCAGTTCCTCGCCCGTACTCTGCGTGACGAGCTCGCCGTCGGGCCCCGCGCGCTCGGGCTGCCGGACACGCAGGTCGACGCCATCGTCGACGACCTGCTCGAGCGCCTGCAGCTCGCTCCGCTCGCCCTCGCGAATCCGTTCACGCTCAGCGGCGGGCAGAAGCGACGACTCTCGGTGGCGACTGTGCTGGCCGCCGCACCGCAGGTGCTGGTGCTCGACGAGCCCACCTTCGGGCAGGACCGTCGGGGGTGGATCGGCCTCGTCGAGCTGTTGCAGGCCGAGGTCGCGGCCGGCCGCACGGTGATCGCCGTCAGTCACGACGAGGCGGTGGTGCACCACCTCGGCGGACACCGCATCGCGCTGCGCCCGGCATCGACCGCCGACGACCCGGCGACCGCGGGTGGCGACCCGGCGCCGACCGCCGGCATCCAGAGGGGGCGGCGATGACGAGCACGACGAACCGATCGGCGGCGACTCGTTCGTCGCGACCCGACGCGGGCAGCCGTCCGGCGTGGCTCGACGGCGTGAACCCCGTCACGAAGATCGTTCTCGCCCTGCTGCTGTCGGTGCCGCTGTTCGCGTCGATCGACCCGGTGAGCGCTCTCGTGGCGATCGCCCTGCAGCTGCTGTGCCTTCCGCTGACCGGGCTTCCGGTGCGCACGGTGCTGCTGCGCCTGCTGCCCATCGCGGTGTTCTCGCCGATCGCGGGGCTCAGCATGCTGCTGTACGCCGAGCCCGAAGGCCGGGTGTTCTTCAGCTTCGGCTTCGCCGCGATCAGCGAGGGCTCGATCGCCCTCGCGGTGGCGGTGACACTGCGTGTGATCGCTCTCGGGCTGCCGACGATCCTGCTGTTCGGTCGCACCGACCCGACCGAGCTGGCCGATGCGCTGGCGCAGGTCGCGCACCTGCCGAGCCGGTTCGTGCTCGGCGCGCTGGCCGGGGCGAGGATGCTGGGGCTCTTCATCGACGACTGGCGCACCATGTCGCTGGCGCGCCGTGCACGAGGCGTGGGCGACCACGGAGCGCTGCGCCGCTTCTTCTCGATGGCGTTCGTGCTGCTCGTCTTCGCGGTGCGGCGCGGCACGAAACTCGCGATGGCGATGGAGGCCCGCGGTTTTGGCTCGGGAATCGAGCGCACCTGGTCGCGGCCGTCGCGCCTTCACCCGCGCGACGGCGTGGCGCTGCTGGGCGGTGCCGCGATCATGGCGTCGGCCATCGCCGGGGCGGTCGCGGCGGGCGTCTTCCGGTTCGTCTGGAGCTGAGCGGCAGCCGCTCAGGCGACGAGCTTCTGCACCACCTCCGCGAGGACGGCGGCGTGGTTGTGCTCGGTGTCGTTCACGGCATAGACAAGCGTCACGACCGGATGCCCGCGCAGCGCGTCGACGAGGGCCGCGAGCGCCTCCGCCGATTCGCCCTCGAGCTGGGCCCGGTAGTGCGCGGCGTTGGTCTCGAAATGCGACCCCGGCGCGTGCCACTCGTGGCGCAGCTCGGTCGACGGGGCGACGTCCTTCGCCCACAGGTCGATCGCCGCGCGCTGCTTCGAGACGCCGCGTGGCCACAGCCGATCGACGAGAACGCGGTATCCGTCGTCGGGGGAGGCGCTGTCGTAGGCTCGTTTGCGACGAAGGTCCATCCTCTCAGCATCCACCTGCTCGGCGGCACACCGCCAGCCGGACACTCAGAACCACGTATGCTGAGACTCAGTCGCATTCGGCGTCGGTCGGCGCCGAGCCGTTCGAAGGAGAACACGATGCAGATCACCGGACAGGGCGCGCTCATCACGGGCGGCGCCAGCGGCCTCGGCCTCGCCACGGCGCGCCGGCTGTCGGCGGCCGGCGCACGGGTCGCGATCATCGACCTGCCGAACTCCGCCGGCGAGGAGATCGCCGCTGAGCTCGGCGGGCTGTTCCTGCCCGCCGATGTGACCAGCTCAGAGCAGATCGCCGCCGCAGTGGCATCCGCTCACGCCGTCGCACCGTTGCGCGTCGTCGTCAACTGCGCGGGCATCGCGCCGCCGGCGAAGGTGCTCGACCGCGACGGCACCCCCGCCGACCTCGACGCGTTCGAGCGCATCATCCGCATCAACCTCGTCGGCACCTTCAACGTCATCTCGCAGGCCGCCGCCGTCATCGCGCAGACCGACCCTTCGACAGGCGCAGGGCAGGCCGCAGGGGACCAGCCGGGCGACCGCGGCGTCATCGTGAACACCGCCAGCGTCGCCGCGTTCGACGGTCAGATCGGCCAGCCCGCCTACTCGGCGTCGAAGGGCGGAGTGCACGCGATGACCCTGCCGATCGCACGTGAGCTCGCGCGCCACGGCATCCGGGTCTGCACGATCGCTCCGGGCATCATGGAGACCCCGATGCTCGCGGGCCTGCCGCAGGCCGCTCAGGACTCGCTCGGCCAGCAGGTTCCCTACCCGTCGCGGCTCGGCAGGCCGGACGAGTACGCGGCGCTGGTCGAGCACATCATCGCCAACGGCTACCTCAACGGCGAGACCATCCGTCTCGACGGCGCCATCCGCATGGCACCGAAGTAAGGAGAGAACATGACCCTCGCAGGCAAGACCATCCTCATGTCGGGCGGCAGCCGCGGCATCGGCCTCGCCATCGCGCTGCGCGCCGCCGCAGACGGTGCGAACATCGCCATGCTCGCCAAGACCGACACCCCGCATCCCAGGCTCGAGGGCACCGTGCACTCCGCGGCCGAGGCGATCCGCGAGGCCGGCGGCCAGGCGCTGCCCATCGTCGGCGACGTGCGCGATGACAGCCAGGTGACCGAGGCCGTGATGAAGACGCAGGGCGAGTTCGGCGGCATCGACATCGTCATCAACAACGCCAGCGTCATCGACCTGTCGCGTTCGCTCGACCTCGCGGCCAAGAAGTACGACCTCATGCAGGACGTCAACGTGCGTGGCACGTTCATGCTCTCCCGCGCGGCGGTGCCGGTGCTGCGCGAGTCGACGAACCCGCACATCCTCTCGCTCTCCCCGCCGCTGAACCTCTCGCCGAAGTGGCTGGGAGCGCACACCGGGTACACCCTCGCGAAGTACGGCATGACGATGGCGACGCTGGGCATCGCCGCCGAGTTCGCGGAAGCCGGGATCGCGGCCAACACGCTGTGGCCGCGCACGACGATCGCGACCGCCGCCGTGCAGAACCTGCTCGGCGGTGACCGCGTGATGGCGGCCAGCCGCACCGCCGAGATCTACGCCGACGCGGCGTACGCGGTGATCACCAAGCCGGCGCGCGAGTACACCGGACAGACCCTGATCGTCGAGGACGTGCTCGAGGCCGAGGGCGTCACCGACTTCGCGAAGTACGCCGCGGTGCCCGGCACCCCCGACGACCGCCTGTTCCCCGACATCTTCCTCGACTGACCGTCGCTGCTCGCCGGCCGGCGGGACGGATGCCGGCGGATTGAACGAATGTCGGCGCGAACAGCCTGTTCGCGCCGACATTCGTGTTCTGCGCCGCCAGGTGTACGGCGCAGCAGCGCCCACGCCCAGATCTCCATGCCCTCCAGTCTCCCAGCCGGTACGCCGTACCCTGGAGGCATGCCCGCATCCGACAAGACGCCGCCCTCCCGCAGCACGCCCGTGCGCAAGACGAGGCCCGCGCGCGACGCCCAGGTGCGCCCGGCGACAGAGGGCTGGACGCAGAAGAAGGATGCCGAGGGACGCCCGCTGCTGCAGTTCGCCAGCCCGAAGCGCGGTAAGCCGCCGGTGCACCTGGCAGACCTCACTCCCGCCGAGCGGGTCGAGAAGATCAAGGAGATGGGCCTGCCCGGGTTCCGTGCCAAGCAGCTCTCGACCCACTACTTCACGCACTACACCTCCGACCCGGCGCACATGACCGACCTGCCTGCTGCCCAGCGCGATGAGCTGGTCGGCGGCATGCTGCCCCCGCTGATGACCGAGGTGAAGCGCCTCGAGACCGATCGCGGCGACACGATCAAGTTCCTCTGGCGCCTGCACGACGGCGCGCTCGTCGAGTCGGTGCTCATGCGCTACCCGGGCCGCATCACCCTGTGCGTGTCGTCGCAGGCCGGCTGCGGCATGAACTGCCCGTTCTGCGCCACCGGCCAGGCGGGGCTCACCCGCAACATGTCGACCGCCGAGATCATCGAGCAGATCGTGCGGGCGAACCGGGCCATCGCCGACGGCGAGCTCGGCGGCAAGAGGTCGAACGACCACTCCATGGAACGCGTGTCGAACATCGTCTTCATGGGCATGGGCGAGCCGCTCGCCAACTACAAGCGGGTGATGGATGCGGTGCGCATCATGGTCGCCCCGCAGCCCGACGGGCTCGGCATGAGCGCTCGCGGCATCACGGTGTCGACGGTCGGTCTGGTGCCGGCGATCAAGAAGCTCGCCGACGAGGACATCCCCGTCACCTTCGCGCTGTCGCTGCACGCACCCGACGACGAGCTGCGCGACGAGCTCATCCCCGTCAACTCGCGCTGGAAGGTCGGCGAGGCGCTGGATGCCGCCCGCGAGTACTTCGACAAGACCGGCCGTCGCGTGTCGATCGAGTACGCGCTGATCAAGGACATGAACGACCACCCGTGGCGCGCGGATCTGCTGGCCTCGAAGCTGAACTCCCGCGGTCGCGGCTGGGTGCACGTGAACCCCATCCCGCTGAACCCCACGCCGGGGTCGATCTGGACGGCGTCCGAGGTCGATGTGCAGAACGAGTTCGTGCGCCGGCTCAACGACGCGGGCATCCCCACCACGCTGCGCGACACGCGCGGCAAGGAGATCGACGGGGCCTGCGGCCAGCTCGTCGCGACCACCGAAGACGAGGCCGAAGCCGCCGCGATGGCCTGACCTGCTACTGCTTCGGGGTGCGCAGTCTCAGCATCCGGCCACTGCCCTCGATCAGCTCGGCCCACGAGGCGACGTCGATCGCGCATTCCGCGATCGCGCAGGTCGGGAATTCGACGAACTGTCCGGTGAGGTCGGGCACGGCATCCGCCATCCCGGGGTTGTGTCCGACGAGCATCGCGACGTCGGCCTCATCCGGAAGCGAGGCGGCGACCGACAGGATGGTGCGCGCCGACGCGGTGTAGAGCGTCGGCTCGTCGGCCACCTCGAGTCGGAAGGCGGCGGCGTACGCATCGGCGGTGGTGCGGGCCCGCAGCGCCGTGCTCGCCACGATGTGCTGCAGGCGCACGCCCTCGTCGACGAGTCGGGATGCCATGGCGGGGGCGTCGCGCAGACCGCGGGCGTTGAGCGGGCGGTCGTGATCACGCACCGACGGATCTCCCCAGTCGGACTTCGCGTGGCGGGCCAGCAGCAGCGTCTTCATGCGCCCCAGCCTGACATCCGGATCCGCATGACGCACCCTTGTCTGTGAACCGCTTGCAGGGAGCATCCGGGACTCGCACAGCCGCGGTTTCATACCCTCGAGGGATGTCCTATTCCGCACATCGCCCTGGACGGATGGATTCCCAGGGGCGGATCTCGTTCGAATCCGACGGTCCCGACGGCTCGGTCACCGACGACGACCTCGACTTCCTCCGCCAGTACGAGCCCACCGGCGGCGAGGCCGAGACCCTTCGGCAGGCTCAGGGACCCAGTGAGAGAGCGGCTCAGGGACCCAGTGAGAGAGCGGCTCAGGGACCCAGTGAGAGACCGGCTCAGGGACCCAATGATGCGGTGCAGGGACCCAGTGATGCCCGGCGGTCGAAGCGCGAGCGCACCCCCGGATCGCGGCTGCGCACCATGGCCATCCTCGGCGGCGCGGAGGGCGAGATCCTCGACCGCGTGCCCGGCGAGACGCCCCGATTCGTGCAGATGTTCTTCGTGCTGCTCGGAACCGCTCTGGTCTCGGCGATCTCGATGATGTTCGCGCTGACCACCGGCGTGCAGGTCGCGATCTGGGTCGCCATCCCGCTGGCCCTGGTGTGGGCGGCCATCATCTTCAATCTCGACCGATTCCTCACCTCATCCATGACGTCGACCCGCAACGTCGGCAAGATGCTCGCGCTCGCCCTGCCCCGTGTGGCGATGGCCGCGCTGATCGGGTTCCTCGTCGCCGAGCCGCTTGTGCTGCAGGTGTTCCACAACGACATCGCCCGTGAGGTGGCATCCACCAACATCACCCAGTCGCAGTCCGACCAGGATGCCCTCGAGAAGGGGCCCGAGAAGAAGGCGCTGGACGCTGCGACCGAGCGCGTCGCCGCTCTCGAGAACCAGGCCGCGACCGGCGTCGTCGCCGGCACGGAATCCGGCTCGGCGACCACGTCCGCTGCCCAGGCGACGGTCGACGAGCTGACCGGCAAGATCGCCGAGCAGCAGAAGGTCATCGATTCGGCCCGTGCGCTGTACCAGTGCGAGCTGACG
Organism: Microbacterium sp. NPDC055312; assembly: GCF_053645675.1. Lineage (NCBI taxonomy): Bacteria > Bacillati > Actinomycetota > Actinomycetes > Micrococcales > Microbacteriaceae > Microbacterium > Microbacterium sp. NPDC055312. The sequence goes on from NZ_JBSHMU010000002.1 coordinate 405,878, forward strand.
GGTGAAGGCGCGGGCACCGTGCCCGGCTGCACGGGGGTGAACGGGCAGGGATCCAGCTCCGACGCGGCCAAGGCGCAGCTCGCCCAGGCCCAGCAGACCTACGACGCGCTCGCCGCACAGCTGCGCTCGGCGAACGACGACCTCGCGGCCGCCGAGACCGGTGCGCAGGCCAACACCGCGGCATCCGAGACGACCAACCGCGAACAGGCGAAGGACCAGCTCCCCGCGGCGAAGAAGACCTACGAGCAGGCGCTCGCCGCGTACAACGCGCGCGCCGATTCGGTCGCGCAGGGCAACGCCGGTGCCGTCGGACTGCTCAGCCAGATCACCGGACTCAACCGCCTCGGCGAGAAGGAGCCCACGATCTTCTGGGCGCACTGGCTGATCGCCGCCCTGTTCTTCATGATCGAGCTGCTGCCCGTGCTCGTGAAGGTGCTCACCAGCTGGGGCGACCCGTCGCTGTACGAGAAGACGAAGACGATCCGCAAGCAGGTCGACCTCGACCGGGTCACGGCCGAGGGCTTCCGCGATCGTGCCGCGATCGTGGCCGCGGCGGATGCCGAGACGGGCCGATCCCCGGCATCCGGAGTCGCCCCCGCCGATCCGGCACCCACTCAGCCCATCACCCGCGCCGACATCCGCGAGACGGCGTCGGTCTGACATGATGGCGCCATGAGAGGCACCCGCGTGACCGTCGCCGTCGGCGTCATCGCCGTGATCGTGTACGCCGCGCTCGCCGCACTGCAGATCCTGGTGCTCAACCCCGTGGCGGCCGTGCCGGGCTCATCTCTCGCCGCCATCTACGCCGAGATGGATGCCGCCGGCGAGACCATGCCGGTGACGATGCCGCTGCTGATCCTCGGCTTCGGCGTCGCGGCGGCGATCGTGGTGGCCGTGCTCAGCATCCGGTCGCGGCTGGAGCCCGCGCACAGCGCGCTGCTCTTCCTGCTGCTGCTCGTGCTGGGCGCGCCGGGGTACTTCGTCGCCTCGTTCGGCCCCGGGATGAACCTGGCCGACACGTTCATGATCGGCGGGGGCGACTACAGCAGGTGGTCGCTGGTGCTCTTCGCGGTGAGCCTCGCCGCGGCCGCCGCGGCGGTGATGCTCGCGCTGCGGATGAGAGGGCCGCACCCGGCTGTTGTCAAGGCCTGACCCCACGCTCGGCGACCGCCCCGATGCCGGATAACGTGTGATCATGGTCAACTATCGCTATCTCGGAAACAGCGGACTCAAGGTCTCGGAGATCACCTACGGCAACTGGGTGACGCACGCCTCGCAGGTGGAGGACGACGCGGCGATCGCGACGGTGCACGCCGCGCTGGATGCCGGGATCACCACCTTCGACACCGCCGACACCTACGCGAACACCGCCGCCGAGGTCGTGCTCGGCAAGGCGCTCGCCGGTCAGCGTCGTGCCGGACTCGAGATCTTCACGAAGGTGTACTTCCCGACCGGGCCGAAGGGCCCCAACGACACCGGCCTCAGCCGCAAGCACATCTTCGAATCGATCGACGGCTCGCTGCAGCGTCTGGGCACCGACTACGTCGATCTGTACCAGGCGCATCGCTACGACTACGAGACTCCGCTCGAAGAGACGATGCAGGCGTTCGCCGATGTCGTCCGTCAGGGCAAGGCGCTGTACATCGGCGTCTCGGAGTGGACCGCGGAGCAGCTGCGCGAGGGGCACGCACTGTCGCGTCAGCTCGGATTCCAGCTGATCTCGAACCAGCCGCAGTACTCGATGCTGCACCGGGTGATCGAGGGCAAGGTCGTGCCGACCTCCGAGAGCCTCGGCATCTCGCAGATCGTCTGGTCGCCGATGGCGCAGGGCGTGCTGAGCGGCAAGTATCTGCCCGGTCAGCCCGTGCCCGACGGCTCGCGCGCCACCGACCCGCACTCGGGGTCGCACTTCATCAAGGAGCTGCTGCGCGACGACATCCTCGCCGCGGTGCAGAAGCTGAAGCCGATCGCGGCTGACGCGGGTCTGACGATGCCGCAGCTCGCGATCGCGTGGGTGCTGCAGAACCCGAACGTCGCCGCCGCCCTGGTGGGCGCGTCGCGCCCCGAACAGCTCGCCGAGACCGTGAAGGCCTCGGGCGTGCGCCTCGGCGCCGATGTGATGACCGCGATCGACGACGCGCTCGGTGACGTGGCGAACACCGATCCGCAGGACACCTACGACGTGTCGCCGAAGACCCGCCTGGTCTGAGCCCGGCGCTGCGGGCGGTGCGCAGGATCCCGTGAGCACCGCCCGCGCGGCTGCGGCCGCCGCGCAGGACGCGCCGCGGATCAGAGCGTCGTGATGTCGACCTGCAGGTCGTGGGTGAGCCGTTCGATGTCGGCGCGCAGCGCCTCGAGATCCGCCGACGGCGGCAGCGTCGCCGTGACCGACGACTCGAACAGCCGCCCGCCCGCCATCGCTGCATCCCGGGTCTGGGTGGTCATGCGCTCGATGCTCAGGGCGTGAGAGCTCAGCACCCCCGAGATCTCGCGCACGATGCCCGCCCGGTCGTTGCCGAGCACGCTGATCGAGATGCGCTGTGCGGTGTCGGATGCCGAGGCGCCGGCGCCCGCGCGGACGGTGATCGCGAGCATCCCGTCGAGCGCGTCGAGGTCGCCGCGCAGGGCATCCACGCGCTCGTCGGCGACCGAGATCTCGATAACCCCGGCGAAGGTGCCGGCGAGCTCGGCGAGCTGGCTGTTCTCCCAGTTGCCGCCGCGCGCCGCGACGATGTCGGCGACGGCGGACACCAGCCCGGGTCGATCCGCTCCCGCGACCGTGAGGATGAGCGTGGTCATGCGCTCAGCGTAGCGCGCTCACCACGCGCCGCCATCGAGGAAGCGCTGCATCCGCTCGCGATGCGGAGCCAGATCCCAGCCTTGAGCCGCGACCCAGTCGTCGTCGTAGTAGGTCTGCGTGTACCGGATGCCGCTGTCGCAGATCAGCGTGACGACGCTGCCCGTCTCACCGGCATCGCGCATGCGGCCGATCAGCTCGAACGCGCCGTAGAGGTTGGTGCCGGTCGAACCGCCCGCGAGGTGCAGCGTCCGCTCGCGCAGCAGGCGGATCGCGGCGACGGACGCCGCATCGGGAACGGGGATCATCTCGTCGATGACGCTCGGCACGAACGACGGCTCCATGCGAGGCCGGCCGATGCCCTCGATCATCGAGGGCTCGCCCGTGGCATCCGGATCGCCCCGCCAGGCGGCGTAGAACGCCGAGCCCTCGGGGTCGACGACCGCCACCTCGGTCGGATGCCGGCGGTAGCGCACATAGCGGCCGAAGGTGGCGCTGGTGCCGCCGGTGCCGGCGCCGACGACGATCCAGCGGGGGACGGGATGCCGCTCCAGCGACAGCTGGCTGAACACGCTCTCGGCGATGTTGTTGTTGCCGCGCCAGTCGGTCGCCCGCTCGGCGAAGGTGAACTGGTCGAGGTAGTGGCCGTGGCATCCGGCGGCGAGGCGCCGCGCTTCGGGCGAGATCTCCTCGGCGTGGTCGACGAAGTGGCACAGGCCCCCGTAGAACTCGATGAGGTCGATCTTCTCCTGGCTCGTCGAGCGCGGCACCACCGTGATGAACTTCAGTCCGAGCATCCGGGCGAAGTAGGCCTCGGAGACCGCGGTGGACCCGCTCGACGATTCGACGAGCGTGGTGTCTTCATCGATCAGGCCGTTGACGAGCCCGTAGAGGATGAGCGAGCGAGCCAGGCGGTGTTTGAGGGAGCCGGTGGGGTGCACCGACTCGTCTTTCAGGTACAGGTCGATGCCCCAGCTCGTCGGCAGGGGGAAAAGATGCAGGTGGGTGTCGGCCGAGCGGTTGGCGTCGGCCTCGAGCACCTGGATGGCGGAACTGACCCATTCGCTCATGATTCTCGAGCGTAGCGTTGGGTGACGCGGTTCCCGACTCCGGTTTCTGCGGCGGTCAGGGCGAGATCGCCTGGCGCAGCCAGCGCTCGATCCCGGCGACGTGGGCCATGGCGAGCGAGGTGGCCAGGGCGGAGTCGTGCTGAGCGATCGCCTCGGCGATGGCGCGGTGCTCCGACAGCGTGCGGTCGACGTCGCCCTGCTCGGTGAGTCCTCGCCACACCCGGGCCCGGATCGTCTGGCTGCCGAGCCCGTCGAGCAGGCTGGCGAGGTAGCCGTTGCCGGTGAGGCGAGCGATGTCGCCGTGAAAGCGCACGTCGTGCGCGACGAGGTCGTCGATCGAGACGCGCACCGGATCGACAGAGGACACCTCGTCGACCAGCGCCTGCGCCTGCTCGGCGGTCGCGACGCCGGCCGCAAGACCCGTCGCCTGCGACTCGAGCATGCGCCGCACGGCGAACAGCTCGAGCAGCGAATCGTCGTCGTGCAGATCGACGACGAAGCTGATCGCCTCGAGCAGCAGGTGGGGCTCGAGGCTGGTGACGTAGGTGCCGTCACCGCGGCGCACGTCGAGCACCCGGATGACCTCGAGCGCCTTCACCGCCTCGCGCATCGAGTTGCGGGAGAGCCCGAGACGCTCGGAGAGCTCCTTCTCGGGCGGAAGTCGATCGCCGGGGCGCAGCTCACCGGCGACGATCATCGCCTTGATCTTCTCGATCGCCTCATCGGTGACAGCCATGCCGCCATCTTCGCGTAGTGGTCGGATGTTTCGGGCAGGATGTGAGCATGCGCGTCGTCGACTCCCACCTGCATCTCTGGGATCCCCAGGTCCTGGACTGACCGCAGCAATTCACGCCCCGCCAATCACGGCTGCCGGATCAGCTGCGCTTCGACGTCGGCGGCGAAAGGCTCGGCGAGCGACCAGCGGAACACGAGCCGCTCGTCGTCGGCCGTCACCGTGACGTGATCGTCGACAACGGCAAGGTCGCGCACACCGATCGCGGGTGGCGGGGCGGTGCCCAGCGAGGTCTGCCAGACGATGAGCACGTCGGCGGGCAGCGGGCCCAGGCGCACGGCCGGGCACGCCAGCACGTCGGCACCGTCACGGATCTCGTCGACCACCGGCTCCGGAGTGAGGGCGACCGCTCGCGGGACGTCGCACGGCTGCATCGACCAGGCGCCGAGCAGCCGCACGCTGCTGATCAGTCCGCTCGCGATGGCCGAGGTGCTGGTGACGGATGCCGTCACGGCATCCGTCCCGCCCCGCCCGAAGACGAGCGCCGCGCCGCTCACCCGGCCCGTGAGGCCGACCGCCCCGGTGAGGCGGCCGACATGCAGGGTGACGTCGCCGACGATCTTCGTCGCCACCCGCGAGACGACGTGCCGGCCGCCCGCGTCGAGGGCCCGGGTCACCGCGCCGCCACGCACGCCGACCGTCGCGCGGGTCGCCGCGCGGTGCGACGCCCCCTCGATCGTCAGGTCGCTGTCGCGCAGGACGCCGCCCGAGACCGGCCGGGTGGCGGAGGTGAACTGCAGCCGGCGGTACAGGGGGTCGTCGCGGGTCGGGTGCCCGTCGCTGCCGAAGTTGTGCAGCCGCACGATGCCGTCGTCGCGACGAGCGTCGATCAGCCAGCGCGGGCCGTCGAGCACCCGGCGCACGTCGTGCTGCTCGATATGCAGCGCCGTCTCCCGCGCCGTCCACACCGGGTCGTCGGCGGGGAACGCGAGACCCAGGAAGCCCTTCGCCGCCCAATACGGCGACCCCGGCCCGCTGTACGACTGCACCATGCTCGGGATCGGCTCCCGCTGCCAGCCCAGCGACAGCACGCCGTCGTCGAGGCTGCCGCCGTCGACGAAGTGCTTCAGGATGCCGCTGGTCAGCCGCCGGGTGCGCGACGCGTCGAGCACCTCGAGACCCTCGCGGCGCGCCATCCAGAACGGCGCCGCCGTCGCCCAGCGGTAGATCAGCGAGCGCCCCTGGAACACCGGCGCGCACCGCGCGTCGAACAGATGCTGATAGCCGTCGACGAACGCGGCCAGGCGCTCGCGGTGCAGGGAACGCCGATCGTCGAAGCCGGCGCCCATCATCTCGTCGACGAAGAACGGGTACCAGTGGAACGCGAAGGCGTTGTAGTGGTCGAAGCGCCGGCCGTCACCGTCGGTGTACCAGCCGTCGGCCCGGTGCCAGTCGTCCATCCGGTCGAGCGCGTTCTCGACCGTGTCGCGGCCGTCGGTGAATCCGTCGGCGTGGGTGAACGCCGCCAGGGTGGCACCCAGCAGCACGTGGTTGTTGTCGGCGCACCACGTGCCGCGCGCCTGCGCGAACCAGGTGTGCACAGCCTCACGGGTCACCTCGTCGAGTGCGGCCCAGACGGTGTCGCGCGTGAGATGCAGCGCGATCGCGATGGATGCCGCTTCGACCGTGGCCTGGCTGTGGTCGGTGAGAGCGGGCCAGATGCGCTGCGCGACCGCATGCTGCACGGCCTCGGCGTACTGCGCGATCAGTGGCGCGGAGCCTTCGGTGCCGTCCGGGTCACCGGCGATGCGCAGGGCCGCGAGCAGGAAGGTGCGCGCGAACCCCTCGAGCCGGTCCATCGGAGAGCCCGCGGCGGCATCCGCCGCGCCCGCTCGCGCGGCGAAGTCCACCATCGCTCCGCCGTGCGTCGACCGCTGCCGTGCCGCGTCGAGGATCCGGTCGGCGGCGGCCACCCAGTGCGCACGGGTGTACCCCGTGTGCGGGGCGGAGAGCGGGTCGGCGGGCGGCATCCAGGCGGCGGTCGCGGGCATGCCTCGATCGTGTCGACAGGGGAGGAGAGGATTCAAGGGGCGGCGGTCGCGCGTCTCGATCGTCGCCTCTTGAATCCTCTCCTCCCGACCGCGTTGACTGGCGGGCATCCGAGCCAGGAGGCCGCTTTGCCGCATCGTCCGAACATCCTCGTCGTCATGGCCGACCAGTTCCGTGCCGCCTCCCTCGGCGTCGCCGGGGAGGACCCGGTGCACACCCCGCACCTCGACGCCCTCGCCGAGAGCGGGCGGGTCATGCGTCAGGCGGTGAGCGGGTACCCGGTGTGCAGCCCGCATCGTGCGATGTTCCTCACGGGCATGCGGCCGCAGGTGAACGGCGTGACCGTGAACGTGAACTCCGAGAGCGCGCAGGACGGCGTCGGCCTGCGCGACGGACTGCCCACCTGGGCCAGCGCGCTGCGGGATGCCGGGTGGCGCACCGGTTACATCGGCAAGTGGCATCTCGAGCCCCCGGTCGCCGACGACGAGCGGTTCGGTGAAGGGCGCCGAGAGGACGGCAAGGTGTGGGACGCCTGGTCGCCCCCGCACCGTCGCTTCGGCTTCGAGTACTGGTACTCGTACGGTGCGGCCGACCGACACCTCGCACCGCACTACTGGACCACCGACGCGGGCCGGGAGCAGCGGGTGGACGTGGACCAGTGGTCGGCCGAGCACGAGATCGACGTCGCGATCGAGTTCGTGCGGGATGCCGGCGACGAGCCCTACGCGCTGATGGTCTCGCTCAACCCGCCGCACCAGCCCTTCGACCAGGTGCCCGACCGCTACCGCGCCCGCTACGCCGGCCTCGACGAAGGCACCCTGCTGAACCGCCCGAACGTGCCGCACGGCACCGCCCTCGCGGCCGAGGCCGCGGCGGTCGCCCGCGACTACTTCGCTGCGATCACGGGTGTCGACGAGCAGATCGGCCGACTGGCATCCGCCGTCGCCGCACAGGCCGCGACCCGGCCGACGGTGATCCTGTTCACCTCCGACCACGGGATGCAGCTGGGCAGTCACGGACTGATGTACAAGAACGTCGCCTACGAGGAGTCGATGCGCCTGCCGCTCATCGTGCACGCGCCCGGGCTGATCCCGGCGGGGGAGTCGCACACCGTGGTGGACTCGCTCGACTTCGCGCCCACCATCCTGGGCCTCGCGGGTGTCACCGCGCGCGACGAGCGCGTCGCCGGCCGCGACCGCTCGGATGCGCTGCGCGGCGTGCCCGATGCTCCGGCATCCGCCGACGACGACGCGACGCTCTACACCCGCTTCGCCTCGCGGTCGGATGCGAGCAGCGTGCGCGGGCTGCGCACGCGCACGGCGAAGGTCGTCGCGACCTGGCATCCTGCCTCGGGTCTGACGATGCAGTTCTTCGACCTCGTCGCCGATCCCTACGAGCTCGACGACCGCCCCGACGACCCGCGCGCCGCCGCGCTCGCCGGACGACTGTGCGACGATCTCGAGCGCGCGGGCGACGAATGGGAGGGCGCGGCAGCGCTCGCCGACCGGCTCAGCCCTCGTGCGCCTCGTCGACCGGCAGCCCCACCCGCTCACGCCAGCGCTCGTGCGCGCGGGTGAGCTGAGCGACCAGCCGCGGGCGGCGTGAGGCGAGATTGTCGCGCTCACCGGGGTCACCGGAGAGATCCGTGAGGATCAGCCCGTCGCCGGTGCTGGTGTGCTCGACGTGGCGCACGTACTCGGCGGTCGGGCTGTCGCCGGTCACCGAGAGCAGCTTCCAGTCGCCACGGCGCACCGCCCACTGCCAGCCGCAGTCCCAGTGCAGCTCGCGGACGCCGCTCGTCGCGTCGTCGGACGTCTCGGCGCCGGGCGCCTCGCTGTCGGCCTCACCCGCGAGCAGCGGGCGCAGGTCGCGTCCGTCGTCGTCGGCGTCGGCGGGAAGCCCCGCGGCGGCGGCGAACGTGGCCGCGAGATCCAGCGCGCTCACCGGCTCGCCCACTACGGTGCGCGCCGCGGCGACGCCGGGCCAGCGCACGAGGAACGGCACCCGGATGCCGCCCTCCCACAGCGTGTACTTCGTGCCGCGCAGCGCGCCGTTGTCGCCGTAGTTGCACTGCGACCCACCGTTGTCGGTGAGGTAGACGACGATCGTGTCGTCGGCGACGCCCGAGGCGTCGAGGCTGTCGAGCAGGCGACCGATCGCACGATCCATCAGCTCGAGCTGCGCGAGGTAGAACGCCCGCCCGTCGGGCAGGTTCGGGCTGATCGCCCCGTCGTACCAGTCGAGATATTCGGACGCGCCCGGATGCCAGTCGCCGGGGCTGTCCAGGCCGCGCGCGGCCAGTTCGTCATCGGGCAGCTGCCAGCAGAAGTTGTGCACGGCGTTGAACGCGACCATCGCGAAGAACGGCTGCTCGCCGGCGCGGCGCTCGATGAACGCCCCCGCCCGGTCGGCGATCTCGTCGGTCGTGAACCCGTCGAATTCGACCGGCTCCTCGCCCGACCAGAACGGCTGCACCCCCATCGCCTCGGCGGCCTCGCCGTACTCGGCGACCGCGTCTTCGCTGTGGCGCAGGTAGTGCAGGCGCCCCATCGACTGACCGGCGAGGCCGTAGAACGACTCGTCGAAGCCGTGGTGCGGCGGTGCGCCGCGATCGGCGGCCGTCTCGTCGCCGTAGTGCACCTTGCCGAAGTACCCGGTCGCGTAGCCCGCGTCGCGCAGCCGCTCGGCGATGGTGGGCACGCTGCCGATGTGCGCCGAGTCGAACCACAGGCCGCCCCAGCGCTGCTGGTACTGCCCGGTGATGAGACCGGCGCGCGAGGGAGAGCAGATCGGCGCGGTCACGTACGCGTCGGTGCAGGTCGCGCCCTCGGTCGCCAGGCGGTCGAGCACGGGCGTTCGCACCCCGGGGGTGCCCTCGGCGGAGCGATCGGCGTACCCGTGGTCGTCCGAGACGATCAGCAGGATGTTCGGGCGGCGGGTCATGGGGCTCCATCCCATCCGGGCGGTGCGAAGGCACCGAGGGGGTCGTCGTCGAGGGGGCGGATCTGTCCGGCGCCGAAGACCGGCAGCCCGCGGCCGTCCGCATGCGGGTCCGCGTGCTCAGCGAACCACAGATCCAGCATCCGGCGCATCCGGGCGAGCTCGGCGGCGTGCGCCGGATCGTCGGCGAGATTCACCCGCTCGCGCGGGTCGGCGACGAGGTCGTACAGCTCGTGAGGGCCGTACGGATGCCGGTGCACGTACTTGTGCTCGGCGGTGCGGATCATGCGGACGGGGCCGTACTCGCTGTGCACGACGACCGGGCGCTGCGGGCTCGGGGCGCGTTCCCCGCGCAGCGCCGGGGCGAAGCTGCGCCCCGGGCCCTGCTCGAACGGCTCGGGGTCGAATCCGAGCAGCTCGAGCAGGGTCGCCGGCAGGTCGTACGCGCTGCGCAGCTCGTCGTGCACCTCGCCCTCGGGCCGCACTCCGGGGCCCGCGACGATGAACGGCACCATGACCGACTCGTCGTACATGTTCATCGGGAAGGTGCCGTTGCCCTTGCCCCAGAAGCCGTGCTGACCGCAGCTGAACCCGTTGTCGCTGAGGAACACGACCACGGTGTCGTCGACGATGCCGTGCGCATCCAGCCGGTCGAGCACTCGGCCGATGGCCGCGTCCATCGCCGTCACGGCGGCGAAGTAGCCGATCAGCGCCTCGCGGGTGTCGGCTTCGCCGCCGATCGGCGCGCCGTCGAGGGTCTGCAGCCAGGGATGCGGCTGCTCCTGCGGGCAGGTCTCGAACGCGCAGTCGCGGTAGAGGTCGGTGAACTCCGCAGGATGCTGACCGGCGAACGGCTTGTGCGGCGCGGTGAAGTTCAGGGCCAGGAAGAACGGGGCGTCGTGCTGCTGCTCGGCGTCGAGGAACGCGATCGCATCGTCGGCGATCACATCGGTGAGGTAGTCGGTGACGTGCTCGGTGCGGCCGTCGCCGGTGTGCATCACCGCGTCGTGGTACGGGCTGCCGCCCCCGTCGAGGGCGTACCAGTGCACGAAACCGCGACGCGGCACGTCACTGGCGCCCAGGTGCCACTTGCCCGACAGGCCGAGGCGGTAGCCCGCGTCGGCGAGCGCGTCGGTGAGGGTCGGCATCCCGGCGAGGTGATCGCGGCTGCCGGGGCCCGAATGGGATCCGTCGAGGTAGTCGTGCACACCGTGCGCGGACGGGATCCGACCGGTGAGCAGGCTGGCGCGGGCCGGCGAGCACACCGGTGACGCGCAGAAGAAGCGGTCGAGGCGGATGCCGCGCGCGGCCAGCCCGTCGAGGACGGGCGTGCGGATCTCGGCGTTGCCGGCGGCGCCCAGCGCCCACGGGCCCTGGTCGTCGCTGACGATGAGGACGAGGTTCGGCCGGGTCATGTCAGCGCATCGGCGTCGGCGAGCAGCAGCGCGGAGCCGTCTTCGGCAGAGCGGTACGCCGCGAGGACGAGCTCGACCACGTGCCGGGCATGTGCGATCGGCACGGTGGGCTCGGCCCCCTGCACCACGCGCTGGAAGTCCGCGAGCTGCGCGGTGAAGGCGCTCTGGATGTCGTCCGGGTGGGTGCGGTGCACCAGCTGCGAGCGGCCGTCGGCGTGCACGGTGGTGCCGTGCCGCGGATCGACCTCGATGACGCCGCGGTCGCACACGATGGTCAGCAGGTCGCCGCGGGTGGCCGGGTCGCTGAGCACGACGATGCTCACGGCGACTCCGTTGTCGAGGCGCAGCATCATCGCACCGTCGGTCTCGACCGGCGAGCCGAAGCGGTTGACCGTGGTGGCGAGCATCTCCACGGCGCGTCCGCCGCCGAACCACAGCGAGCGGTCGATGCAGTGTCCGCCGATGTTCATCAGCGCCCCGCCGCCGGCGACGTCGGGTGAGAAGAACCACGGCGAACGGGTGCCGGGGCGGTAGTCGGTGCTGCGGTTGTCGCGCACCATCCGCACCGCACCCAGCTCGCCCGAAGCGAGCACCTTCTCGGCGGCGACCTTCTCGGGCAGGTAGTGCTGGATGTGCCCCACGGTCAGGGCGACGCCCGCGCTCTCGCACGCGCCGATCAGGCGGTCGCAGTCCTCGAGCGTGGTGGCCATGGGCTTCTCGACCAGCACGTGCGCGCCGGCGGCCGCGGCGTGCACCGCGATCGGCAGGTGCGTGGAATGCGGGGTGTTCACGATGACGGCATCCACCGTTCCCGAGTGCAGCATCGTCCGATGATCGGTGAAGACGGCCGCGTCAGGGCATCCGGAGGCCACCCTGCGGGCGGCGGCCTCGTCGATGTCGCAGACGGCGGCGAGCTCGATGCCGTCGAGCGCCGCCGCTGCGGCGCAGTGGTACGGGGCGACCGCCCCGGCTCCGATCAATCCGATCCGCACGTGTGTCTCCCTCTATCAATCCTGGTGAAGTGCGCTCGCGCCGCACGAGCGACGGATGACGATGCGCGGCCGCAGCCGGATCTGGTGCAGCGGGCATTCGTCGCCCTCCACCAGCCGGCGCAGCATGACGTCAGCGGCCATGCGGCCGATGCGGTACTTGGGTGGGGCGACGGCGGTGAGGGGCACCTCCGCGAGGTCGGCCACCTCGTCGTCGTACGAGACGAGGGCGATGTCGTCGGGGATGCGCACCCCCGCCCTGCGCGCCGCGCCCTCGAGCAGGGCGGCCTCCCGATCGCCGAACACGAGCGCGGCGGTGGCCGTGAACTCGCGCAGTGCGGTGAAGGCCGAGGAACCGGAATCGGACTCCCACTCCTGCTTCGTCTGCGCGAACTCGAGCCCCGCAGGCAGTCCGAGGTCGGCGATGGCGCGGTGGTAGCCGCGCACGATGCCGAACTCGGTGACGGTGGCCGAGCGCGTGAGAAGGGCGATGCGCGAGTGGCCGAGGCGGGCGAGGTGGGCGATCGCGTCGTAGGCGCCGCCGGCGTGATCCGAGCAGACGTGCTCGGTGGTGTCGGCGGGCCCGCCGTCGGCCAGACTGCGCTCGACGAGCACGACCGGGACGGGCAGCGCCATGAGCTCGTGGGCGCGGGCGAGAGGGTCGTCGAGCCCGGTGAGGGTGGGCGCCAGGATGAGGCCGTCGACGCCGGCATCCAGCAGCGACGCGATCGCGTCGTCTTCACGCTCGGGCTGATACCTGTACGTGGCCAGCTGCAGCGAGGCGCCGGCCGCCTGCAGCGATTCGTCGATGCCCTGCAGCACCCGCGGGTAGTACAGCTGAGTGTCGGGCAGCAGCACGCCGATGCGTCGGCGGGTGCGCTCCTCCCGCGGTCGCATGTGCGCGACGAAGCTGCCGGCGCCCTGGCGGCGCACGACGATCCGCTCGGCCACCAGCTCGTCGAACGCGCGACGCACGGTGGTCAGCGACAGGCCCGTCTCCTTCGACAGCTCCTGCTCGGTGGGCAGCTTCTGGCCCGCGGTCCAGGTGCCGGCGAGAATGCCGCGACGCAGCTGGTCGGCGAGGAGCTCGAACTTCAACCCTCGCGATTCCGCGTCGCGCACCGCTGCGCGCTTTCCGGCCATGCCGATCCCCTCCGTCGTTCTTCCTTTGATTCTTCGGCGTTTGAAGAGAGGAATAAAGACGTATTTCTCGATTCCTCTTCTCTGTCTCCGGCGTCCTGGGCTCGTGTCTCCGCTCCGGAAGGGAGTGAAACCGAAACCGATCTCGAAATACTCCTTGAATACTCTGGTATCGAGGGGCGAAAGTCGACCCATGCAGGCAACGATGCCGCGCACAGACGAAAGGAAATCCGATGGCGAAGATCCGTAAGGTCTCAGCACTTGCCCTCATCGGCGCGGTCGCGCTCACCGCCGCCGGATGCTCGTCCGCATCAAGCGGCGGATCCAGCGACTCCGGGGAGTTCACCTACTGGGCGATGTGGAAAGAAGGCGAAGCGCAGCAGAAGGTGGTCGCCCAGGCCATCGCCGACTTCGAGAAGGAGACCGGAATCGAGGTGAACGTCCAGTGGCAGGGGCGCGACAACCTCAAGAAGACCGTTCCCACGCTGAACACCAACAAGGTGCCCGACCTCGTCGACGGCTCGTTCGCGAAGACCGCGCCCGTGCTGGCCGAGACCGGGCAGGCGAAGCCCCTCACCGAGGCGTACGCCGCCGAGGTCGACGGCGACACGGTGTCGTCGCTGATCCCCGAGGCGTATCTCGAAGACGACGTGCTCACGGTGAAGGGCGAGGACGCGCCGTGGATGCTGCCCTACTCGCTCACCAGTGACGCGATCTGGTTCAACAAGGCCGCGCACCCCGAGCTCGTCGACAACGCCCCGCAGACCTGGGACGACTTCCTCGCGACCATGGACGAGATGAAGGCGGCGGGCGAGACGCCGATCGCCATCGACGGCGACGTGGCCGGGTACAACGCCTACTGGTACACCTCGGCGATGGTCGGCCTGGCCGGCCCCGGCTCGCTGCGCGAGATGGCCGCCGACAAGACCGGCAAGGCGTGGGACGCCCCCGAGGCGCTCGAAGCCGCGCAGATGATCGAGGAGCTCGTCAAGGGCGACTACTTCGTCGACGGGTACAACGCCAGCAAGTGGCCGGCGCAGCAGCAGGTGTGGGCCGACGACAAGGCCGTGATGCTCTTCAACGGCACGTGGATCCCCACCGAGACCGGCCCGTACGCCGCCGACGGCTTCGAGTACTCGTCGTTCCCGTTCCCGACGCTGGGTGACAGCGCGCGCGCCGACTTCGTCGGATTCGCCGTGCCGGCCCGCGCCAAGAACGCCGAGAACGCGCAGAAGTTCGCCGCGTTCTTCCTGAACAAGAAGTACCAGGACGCCCTGGGCAGCGACGCCAAGATCATCCCGATCCGCTCCGACGCCACCGTGAGCGAGGAGATGTCGACCGTCAAGGAGGCGCTCGACGCCGCGGACTCGTACTACATGCAGAACGACGGCATCAGCTTCCCCGGCTACACCGAGAAGCTGCTGTGGCCCGCGCTGAGCGACCTCGTGCTGGGCAAGACCGACGCGAAGACGTTCGTCGAGACGATGAAGACGGGTCAGATCGACTACTGGGAGCAGAACTCGTGACCGACATCGCCCTGGCGCCTGCCGCACCCCTCCCCGCCGCCCGTCGCGGGCGGCGGGGAGGGGGCAGCACGATCGATCAGGCGCGCCGCCGCCTGTTCGTGCCGTTCGTCGGCCCCGCCTTCGTGCTGTACACGATCCTGTTCGTCGTCCCCTCGGTGTACGCGATCTGGATCAGCTTCAACAAGTGGGCCGGTGCCGGCCCCATGGAGTTCGTCGGATGGGGCAACTACGTCCGGCTGTTCAACGACAAGCTGTTCCTGCGCTCGTTCGGCAACACCCTGCTGCTGCTCTTCGTCGTCGGGCTCGCGATCTTCGTGATCGCCTTCGCGCTCACGCTGGTGCTGCGCGACATGGCGGGCAAGAAGATCGCCCGCTCGGTGATCTTCTTCCCCCACCTGGTCAACGCGATGATCTTCGGTGTTCTCGCCGGGTTCATCTTCAACCCCGGCGGCCTGGTCAACACGCTGCTCGGCGCCTTCGGTGTCACCGATCCGCCCGCCTGGCTCTCGCAGGACAATCTGTTCCCGCTGATCATGGTGATGATGACGTGGATCACCACGGGATACTTCACCACGATCCTCATGGCCGGCGTCGACCGCATCCCGCCGTACTACTACGAGGACTGCGCCCTCGCCGGGGCGAATGCGTGGCAGCGGCTGCGTCATGTCATCCTGCCGCTGACCTGGGACGTGTTCGGCACCTGCGCCGTGCTGTGGACGATCTCGTCGGTGAAGATCTTCGAGATCATCTGGATCTTCGGCGGCTCGACCGGTGCGGGAATGCCGCCCACGCAGACCTGGACCACCGCGGTGTACACGTACGTCACCGCCTTCTCCGGCGAATCCGTGCCCGCCTACGGTGCCGCATCCGCCTCGGCCGTGCTGTCGCTCGCCCTCGTGTCGGTGCTCGTGCTGCTGCTGCGCCGCGTGATGAAGCGCGAAGCGATCGAATTCTAGGAGACATCGTGACTGCGACACTCACCGAAGACACCACCCGCACCATCGTGGTGCCTCCCGAGCACCGCCGCCCGCGCCGCCGCAGCGGAGCCGCGATCGGAAACGACCGCAGCGTGATCCGCGGGATCGGCCTGGTGCTGCTGTGGGCCTTCGTCGTGCTCAACGTGGCGTGGATGGTGTGGATGGTCATCCAGGCCTTCCGCGACACCCGCTCGATCCTCGCCGAGCCGTGGGGACTGCCCACCTCGCTCGACCCGGTGAACTTCGTCACCGCCTGGACCGTCGGCGACTTCGCGACGGCGACGATGAACAGCGTCGTGACCACCCTCGTCTCGTCGTTCCTCACCGTCGCGCTCGCCGCTCCCGCGGCGTACTACCTGAGCCGCGTCGAGAACCGGCTCACCAACTCGCTCACGATGTACTTCGTGCTCGGACTCGGCATCCCGGCCCAGGTGATCGTCATCCCGTTGTTCGTCATGCTGAACGAGGTCTACCTCACCGACAGCCTGATCGGTCTGAACCTCGTGTACATCGGCGTCTCGATGCCGTTCACCGTGTTCCTGCTCACGGCGTTCTTCCGCTCGCTGCCGATCGAGATGGAGGAGGCCGCCGCCCTCGACGGCACGACCGCCTTCGGCACCTTCTGGCGCATCACGCTGCCGCTGGCCAAGGGAGGCATCCTCACCGCCTTCGTGCTGCAGGTCATCTCGCACTGGAACGAGACCCTCCTGGCGCTCACGCTGCTGCAGTCCACCGAGAAGTACACCCTGCCCGTGGCGCTGATCTCGTTCATCCAGCAGCAGACGTACTCCGGCGCCGACTGGGGCGGGCTGTTCGCCGGACTGTGCATCGTCGTGCTGCCGATGCTGGCGATCTACCTCTGGCTGGGTCGTCGCCTCACCGAGGGGCTCACCCTGGGCATGGGCAAGTGATGACGGCCGCGGTGCGCCCGAACCTGCTGGTGGTGATGGCCGACCAGCTCGGCGCGCACGTCATCGACCGCGATGAAGGCTGGGTCGACACTCCGCACCTCGATCGGCTGCGCCGATCGGGGGCGGAGTTCACCCGCGCCGCCGTCACCTTCCCCCTGTGCGTGCCCTCGCGTGCGTCGCTTCTGACCGGGCGGATGCCGCACGAGCTCGGCGTCGTCGGCAACCGGAGTGGGGCGGCGGCTGAGGAGCCGGGCGCCCGCCCCGACAGCATGGGGCACCTGCTCGCCGCGGCCGGCTACGACTGCGCCTACGCCGGCAAGTGGCACGCGATCTCGCCCAGCGCACCGCCCGACGCCGGCTTCGACGTGCTGCACCCGTTCGGCGATCGCGGTCTCGGCGACGCGGCGGTGGACTGGCTGCGAGGCCGGACGGATGCGTCGCGTCCCTTCCTGCTGTTCGCGTCGTTCGACGACCCGCACAGTGTCTGCGAGTACGCGCGCCACCAGCCCATGCCCTACGGCGACGTCGATCCCGGTGCGGTGCGCGACGCACCCCCGCTGCCGTCGAACTTCGACCCGGCGCCGTTCGAGCCCGAGGCGGTGCGCTTCGAGAAGCACGCCGCCCAGCAGATGTACGGAACGGCCGAGTACACCGCAGACGAGTGGCGGCTCTACCGTGCCGCCTACCGTCGGCTCGTCGAGCGGGCGGATGCCCAGCTGGGGCGGATCCTCGACGCCCTCGACGATGCCGGCCTCACCGACTCGACGCTGGTCGTCTTCACGAGCGATCACGGCGACGGCGACGCCGCGCACCGGTGGAATCAGAAGACGGCGCTCTTCGAGGAGTGCGTGCGGGTGCCCCTCGTCGTGAGCGGGCCCGGCGTGATGCCGGGGGCACGCATCGAGCCGGTCTCGGCCGGACTGGACGTGCTGCCGACCCTGCTCGAGGCGGCGGGAGCCGACCTGCCGGCGCATCTGCGCGGCAGGGCCCTGCCGCTCGGTGCGGGCGAGGAGGCATCCGACCGCGTCGTCGGCGTCGAGACCCGTTTCGAGCGCTCCGACCCGCCACTCACCCGGGGACGCGCGGTCTACCGCGGCCGGTTCAAGTACACGGTCTACAGCTGGGGTCGTCACCGCGAACAGCTGCATGATCTGGTCGCCGATCCGCTGGAGCAGCGCAACCTCGCCGTCGAGTCGGCGTTCGACGGGGTTCTCGAGGAGATGCGGGCGTGCCTGCTGACCTGGTGCGAGGAGACCGAGGATCGTGAGTTCCTGAAGCTTCTGGCGCTGCCCGCCGGCGCCGAGGCGGCCGTGCACGACGAGATCTTCGCGGTGCCGTACTGACCGTCGTCGCCCTTGTGGCGGGATGCGTCGAAGCGCAGAATTGCCCCGTCACCCGACGAGAGGACGAGGCCATGACACACGGCGACATCACGCACATCGACATCCCGGTGAACGACCTGGGCAGGGCGAGCGACTTCTACAGCAGGCTGTTCGGCTGGAAGATCGCCGAGCAGCCCGGGTTCGAGGGCTACCCGATGTGGCAGGCCCCGAACGGGATATCCGGCGGCGGGCTCGCCCCGCGCGACGGCGGGTTCACCCAGCCGCGGTCGTACGTCGAGGTCGACTCGATCGACGAGACGATCGCCGTCGCGAAGCAGGCGGGCGCCACGGTGCTGATGGAGAAGCAGCCCATCACCGACACGAGCGCCTGGGCGGTGATCAGCGACCCCGACGGGAACCACATCGGCCTGTACGAGGGCATGACGGACTGAGCGCGACCTCGGCCACGCCGCCGCGTACTGTCATGGATCATGAGCACATTGACCGATGACTCGCGCCGTACGAGTGTCAGCACCGGCCTGCTCGTCGCGGTCGGCGCGGCCTTCGCGTTCGGCATGTCGGGCGCGTGGGCGCGCGGGCTCATCGATGCGGGGTGGACACCCGGTGCCGCGGTCACCGCTCGGATCTGGGTCGCCGCCCTGGTGCTGCTCGTCCCGACCCTCGTGTCGCTTCGCGGCCGTTGGCGACTGGTGCGCAGGAACGCCGGCATGATCATCACCTACGGCCTGCTGGCGGTCACCGCCACGCAGCTGTTCTACTTCCAGGCCGTCGCGGTGATGGATGTCGGCATCGCCCTGCTCATCGAGTACACCGCGCCCGTCGCCGTCGTGCTGTGGCTCTGGATGCGTCGGGGCGAGCGGCCGAGCAAGCGCAGCATCCTCGGTGCCGTCGTCGCGTTCGCAGGTCTGGTGCTGATGCTCGACGTGCTCACCGGAGCGCGCCTCGACCCCGGCGGCATCCTGTGGGCGCTGGGGGCGATGGTGGGAGCCGCCGCGTACTTCGTGCTCTCGGGTCGTGGCGACACCGGCCTGCCGCCGATCGCCCTCGCCGGCCTCGGCCTCGTGCTCGGCGCCCTCGGTCTCAGCGTCGCCGGCCTCGTCGGCGTGCTGCCGATGACCTGGAGCACCGACGACGTCGCGTACCGCTTCGGGACGCTCCCGTGGTTCGTGCCCGTGCTCGCCATCGGCGTGCTGGCGACGGCCGTGGCCTACGTGCTCGGCATCGCGTCGACGCGGATGCTGGGATCGCGCCTCGCCTCGTTCGTGGCGCTGGCCGAGGTGGTCGCCGCGCTGCTGTTCGGGTGGATGCTGCTGGGCCAGCTGCCCGGGACCGTGCAGCTGATCGGAGGAGCGCTCGTGCTGGCCGGCGTCGTGCTCGTCAAGCTCGGCGAGCCCGCGACCCAGGAGCTCGTCGAGCCGCTGCCCGAGCCCGTGGTCTGAGCCGCCTTTTCGCCGACACCCCCGCGCATGGACGTCTGGAGGTAGGTGTGTGGATAGGCGGCGTCAGCCGAGGCGGCGGCGGTAGACGCGCATGGCGAACAGGTAGGCGACGACGAGGATGCCGAGGCACCACGCGAGGGCGATCCAGATCTCCGAACCCACCGCGCGCCCGGCGAACAGCGCCTGGATGGAGTTCACGATCGATGTGACCGGCTGGTTCTCGGCGAACCAGCGCACCGGCCCCGGCATGGTCGCGGTCGGCACGAACGCCGAGCTGATGAACGGCAGGAAGATGAGGGGGTACGAGAACGCACTCGCCCCGTCGACAGTCTTCGCCGTCAACCCGGCGATCACCGCGAGCCAGGTGAGGGCGAGGGTGAACAGCGCCAGGATGCCCAGCACCGCCAGCCACTCGAGCACGCCCGCCGAGGTGCGGAATCCCATCGCGAAGCCGACGCCGAGGATGATCCCGACGGTCACGCCGTTCGCCACGAGTGAGGTGAGCACGTGCGCCCACAGCACGCTCGACCGCGAGATCGGCATCGAGCGGAACCGCTCGACGATCCCGCCCTGCAGGTCGGTGAACAGCCGGAAGGCCGTGTAGGCGATACCGGACGCGATCGCGATGAGCAGGATGCCCGGAAGCAGGTAGTCGACGTAGTTCGCATCGCCGATGCTCTGGCGCAGCGCGCCGCCGAACACGTACGTGAACAGCAGCATCAGTGCGATCGGGGTGACGGCGGTGGTGATGATCGTGTCGGGACTGCGGAAGATGTGCCGCAGCGACCGGCCGGTCAGGGTGGCGGTGTCCGCCATGGCGTGTGCGCTCATGCCGCGTCCTTTCTTGTCACCGCGAGGAAGATCTCCTCGAGGGTGGGCTTCTTCTCGACGTACTCGACGGTCGTCGCGGGCAGCAGCCGCTTCAGCCCGTCCAGCGTGTCATCGGCGATGATGCGCCCGTCGTGCAGGATGGCGACGCGGTCGGCCAGGGTCTCCGCCTCGTCGAGGTACTGCGTGGTGAGCAGCACTGTGGTTCCCGCGTCGGCGAGGCGGCGCACGACATCCCAGACCTCGAGGCGCGCCTCGGGGTCGAGGCCCGTGGTCGGCTCGTCGAGGTAGATCACTGCGGGGTCGCCGACCAGGCTCATCGCGATGTCGAGGCGGCGGCGCATGCCGCCCGAGTAGGTCGCGGCGCGCCGGCCGCCGGCATCCGTCAGCCGGAATCGGGCGAGCAGGGCATCGGCCACCGAACCCGGATCGGGCAGATGGCGCAGCCGGGCGACGAGCACGAGGTTCTCGCGCCCGGTGAGCACCTCGTCGACGGCGGCGAACTGCCCGGTCAGGCTGATCGACTCGCGCACCCGCAGCGGTTCGGATGCCACATCGAAACCGCACACGGATGCCGTGCCGGCGTCTGCGGTGAGCAGCGTCGACAGGATCCGCACGAGGGTCGTCTTGCCCGCGCCGTTCGAGCCGAGCAGCGCGAGGATGCTGCCCTTCTCGACATCGAGGTCCACGCCGCGGAGCACGGTGACGTCGCCGTACGACTTCTGCATGCCGCGGACGCGGATGGCGGCGGCTCCCGTGCCGTTCATGATCGTTTTTCTTCTGCGCGACGCGCGGTCTCGATCGCCGCCGTGAGCCGGGCGCGCTCCTTGTCGATCCAGCGGGTGCCGGCGTACGACTGCGCGAAGGTCTCGGTGAAGTCCACCGGGTCGTCTCCGGTGATCTCGCCCACCGGGATGCCGTCGATCGCCGCCCGCTCCCAGAGATCGGCGAGGTCGACGAACATCTGCGT
Source organism: Microbacterium sp. NPDC055312 (assembly GCF_053645675.1). Taxonomy (NCBI): domain Bacteria; kingdom Bacillati; phylum Actinomycetota; class Actinomycetes; order Micrococcales; family Microbacteriaceae; genus Microbacterium; species Microbacterium sp. NPDC055312. Next base: position 427,005 of record NZ_JBSHMU010000002.1, read on the forward strand.
CAGGGTGTCGCCGTCGGTCACGCCGCCGTAGTACATCAGGTACCGATGCATCGCGCCGGCGGCGGTGCGGTGCGGTTCGGGCAGAGCGTCGATGCGGCCCTTGGCGTTCTTGTACTGCTTCTTCTGCTCGAGCGATCCGGTGAGCGCTTCGATCCATCTCGCGGCCATGTCAGTTCTCTCCTTCGGAGTCGGTTCGGTGTGCATCGGGGGAGCGGAGGTGGTCGATCCGCTCGGCGAGGAAGGCCCAGGTGCTCCAGAACTCGGCGAGCTCGTCGGTGCCCTTCGCGTTCAGCGTGAACACCTTGCGCGGCGGGCCCTTCTCGCTGGGCACCTTCTCGACGTCTACGAGACCCTTCTGCTCGATGCGCACGAGGAGCGCGTACACCGTTCCCTCGGCGATCTCGACGAAGCCCTGCTCGCGAAGCTGCGTGGTGATCTCGTATCCGTATGCCGGATGCCTGGCGAGCAGGGCGAGGACGATGCCTTCGAGCGTGCCCTTCAGCATCTCGGTCATCTGCTTGCCCATCGGACCTCCGCTACTCAGTGTCAGTGACTACTGGTACATAGTAACGCTGAGTACCGGGAGCGCAAGAGGCCGAGTGAAAACTTCGTGCTGTCAGACACCCCTAGGATTGTCATACAATCACCGAAGTGCATGACAATGAACGTCGCGCCTGAAGCTCAAAGGAGAAGCAGATGACCGTCGATCCGTCCGCCGTAGATGAGGAGACGCCCGATACCGGGCGAGATCCGGCCGCCGACTATCGAGCGCGCCATCCCGAGAAGTTCAGCAACTACCTGAGCCGCAGGAAGATCGTCTTCCTCGTGGCGTACGTGGGGTACATCTGCGCCTACTTCGTGCGCAACAACTTCAAGCTGCAGAGCGAGAACATCCGGCTGGAGGCCGGGTGGGAGCTCACGCAGGTGGGGCTGATCCTGACCGCCTTCACCATCACGTACGGAGTGTCCAAGTTCGTCATGGGTGCGGTCGCCGACAGGGTGAGTCTGCGGCGCATCTTCGCAGGATGCCTCGCCGCGTCGGCGGTGATCTGCATCGCGCTCGGATTCACGCGCGACTTCACCCTGCTCTTCGTGCTCATGCTCGCGCTCGGAGTGGTTCAGGGTGCGCTCGCGCCGTCGTCCATGGCGATGATCGCCAACTGGTACCCCAACCGCACGCGAGGCTCGGGCATCGCCATCTGGAACACGTCGCAGAACGCGGGCGGCGCGGGTCTGCCGCTGCTCATCACCTGGCTGGTGACGCTGACCGGTCCGGGCAACACCTGGATCGGCTTCCTGATCCCCGGGGCGCTCGTGCTCGCGCTGAGCTTCATCTTCTGGCGCAAGGGCGGCGACCGCCCCGAGACCGAAGGCTTCGATCGGCTCTCCGCCATGTACGGGTCGGCGGGCGAGCCGCAGGTGGAATCGGCGCCGGAGGACGGCTACCTGCGCGTCTTCGTGAAGTTCGTGCTCACCTCGCCCGTCGTCCTGCTCATCGGGCTCATCAACGCCATCCTCTACTTCCTGCGGTTCGGCATCACGAACTGGATTCCGGCGTTCCTCGGAACGGAGATGGGCTTCAGTGAGGCGGAGTATCTCTCGGCATTCTCGGTACTGGAATGGATCGCGATCCCGGGGTGCTTCGTCTTCGCCTGGATCGCGGTCAAGGCTCCGAACAAGCAGGCCGTCGTCGGATGCGTCGGACTGCTCCTGCTCGCCGGACTGATCTTCGTCTACATGGGCAACACGAGCTACCCCGTGCTGCTGATCGTGACCGGTCTGATGGGCGGTCTGATCTACGGGCCGCAGCTGATCGTGAACATCCTCACTCTGAACGTGGTGCCGCTGCGTGCAGCGGGAGTCGCGGTCGGCTTCGTCGGCCTCTTCGGCTACATCGTCGGCGAGCTGGCAGCGAACCTGGTGATGCCGATCCTCGCGCAGCATCTCAGCTGGGCGGCGAGCTTCACCGTGCTGTGCGCGATCGCCGTCATCGGCGCCGTGATCTACCTGCTGCTGAGCAGGTATGAGCGCCGGATCGTGAAGGCCTGACCGCCTGACCGCCCTTCATGCGGCGTCGTGCTCCCCGGGGGAGCGCGGCGCCGCATCTGCTGTCGCCGCGGGCCTCAGCTTCGGTACAGCCGCCGTTCGGCTGCGCGCAGGTTGAGGCACAGCACGATGCAGACGAGACACGCGATCGGCAGCGTCAGCGCGCTCAGCATCCAGTTGCTGGCAGCGGCGATGTGCGGGAGCGACACGTTCGCCGCCGCCGCACCCACGAGATAGCCGCCCAGCCCCACCCAGCCGATCGCGACGCCGACGGCACGCGGCGACACGAAGTTGAGCGTCAGCACATTCACGATCACCTGCGGGCCGTACACCAGCGCGCCGAGCGGCACGGCGATCGCGATGGTCACCTCGGGATCGTCCGCCACGGCGTACAGCACGATGAGCACCGCCAGCACCCCGATGGCGACGGCCGCCGCGCGGGTGGCGGCGCGCGGGCGTCGATGGCAGACCCAGGCGAAGAGGAGAGCGCCGGGGATGGCGCCCCACTCGAAGGCGGTCACCACCATCGACGCATCGGTGTACGTCAGATTGCGCTGCTCGGCCCCGGAGATCGGTATCCACGCCAGGATCCCGAAGCGGATGAAGTAGAGGATCGTGTTCAGCGCAGCCGGAGTGAAGAGGGTGCGATTGCCCAGCACGTGCACGCGGACGAGCCGTCCGTACGAGACATCCGGCGGGATGTTCAGCTGCGGCTGCGCGTCGGGTCCGAAGACGGTGCGCAGGGTGGGCATCCGCTCGCGCCAGGGACGATCGCCGCCGTAGCGCCCCACCAGCAGTGCGCACACCAGCGCGACCAGCGCCGGAAGCCAGAACCCGACCGACCACTCCCGCGGGCCGACGAGCGCGAGCCCGCCCGAGACGATGACCGACAGAAGGCCCGCCCCCACGTTCTGGGAGGTGTTCCAGACGGCCACCCGGGAAGCGCGCTCGAGCGGTGCGTACCAGGCTCCGAGCGTGGCCAGCGCAGCAGGAGCGCACGCGCCCTGCACGAGTCCGATCGCGGCGAGAAGGATCGTGAAGACCAGGGGGTCACGCTGCCAGGCCGTCACGAGACAGAGAACGGCAGACACCCCGAGCGCCCACGCGAAGGCGAAACGCAGCCGGAGGTGGTCGACGACGATTCCCATCACGAGCTTGCCCACGCCGTAGCTGATCGTGAAGGCGCTCAGCACGGCGCCGATCTGTATGGCTGTCCAGCCGAGCTCGGCGGTCATGATCTCGCTGACCACGATCAGGTTGTTCCGCACGAGGTAGCAGGCCGCATAGCCCACGTACGCCATCAGGAAGACGAGAGGGCGGCGAGCGAAGAAGCGGCTGACGTCCGCCCGAGGCCCGACCGCGAACTCGTCATTCACGCGACCGGGCACCCGCGAGTCCGCGTATCCTGAAGACAACGCGTGATGCTCGCGATCCACGGGGGGTGCACATGGGTACACGATCTCACATCCTCGCGGAGGAGCTCTCGGCCCATCTGCGCGAGCGGATTCTGTCGAACGAGTTCGAGCCCGGCGCATCGGTGACCGAGACGGGGGTGGCGACTGAGTACGGTGTGGCGCGTCCCACGGCTCGCTCGGCACTGGACCGGCTGGTGCAGGATGACCTGCTGGTGCGGCAGGCGCACGCATCACTCCGGGTCAAACGCGTCCTCGCCGAAGAGCTGCCCGACGTGCTGGATCTTCTCGAGTTCCTCGAAGGCCGCGCTCTCGCCCATGCCCTGGCGGTGCCCAGGGATCTGCGAGGTGTGCGTGCCGCCGCAGAAGAGAGTGTTCACAAGTTCCTGCATGCTCTCGTGCAGGCCGGCGAATCGGACCGACTGACCCGCTTTCATCGCCAGACGACGTTCGCGTTGCTTCTCGGCACCGCGCAAGGGTCGCAGGGCATCGCCCCCGATGTCCGCGCCTCGATGAGGTCTCTCGCAGACGCGGTGTTCCGCGCCGACGAGTCGGACGCGCGGACGACCCTGGGCGTGCTGCAGGCATCGCGTCGCGAGGCGACGAGACTCGCCGTGCCCGTCGCGGCATCCGCTCCGGGCGCGAGGGGCGGCGACCCCGCCGGTTGATGCGGGGTGCCGGACAGGCCACATATACGCGGCTTTGTATCCAAAAACACGGCGGTCTCCTGAATCGGCTCGCTGGCCACCCATTTGTGTATACACTGGCCCCATGGGGACCGTCGTCGAACGCATCCGCGCGAGTGATCGCGCGTACGAGACGCTGCTCGAGGAGATCCAGTCGGGCGCGCTCGCGCCCGGGGCCGTGCTCGCCGAGGTCGAGCAGGCCGTTCGTCTCGGCGTGAGCCGCACACCCCTGCGTGAGGCGCTTCGCCGCCTGGCCGCCGACGGCCTCGCGGTGCAGCAGTCGCCGCGCGTCACCGTGGTCGCGGGGCTGGACGCCGACGACATCCGCTCGCTGTTCGAGATCCGCCGGGCTCTCGAGGAGACCTCGGCCCGTCTCGCCGCACGGCGCGGGGATGCCGCTGCCTTCGCCGCTCTGGCCGACGAGTTCGGCCGTGTCGATCTCGCGAGGGCCGAGGGCCGTGACGCGTATTACGCACTCATCGCCCGACTCGACGCCGACCTCGACGCCGCCGTCGGCAACGACTACCTCAGCTCGGCGCTGCGTACCGTCCGCACGCACCTCGTGCGGGTGCGGCGCATGGCGCGCGACAAGCCCGAGCGCCTCGCCGCCTCGGCGGCCGAGCACCGGCTGATCGCCCGCGCCCTGGCATCCCGCGACGCCGACCTCGCCGCGCACGCCACCCACGTCCACCTGCACAACGCTCTCGAGAGCATCCTGCAGTCCCTCACGGAAGGAACACGATGACCGTCAACCACCACGTCCGCGTCTACCGCTCGGAAGAAGAGCTGCCCCGTGACCAGCAGCTCGCCTGGAAGATCGCCGAGGTCGCCGTCGACCCCGTCGAGGTCGAGCCCGAAGTCGTCGAGATGATCATCAACCGCGTGATCGACAACGCGGCGGTGGCCGCGGCATCCCTCACCCGCGCCCCGATCAACGCCGCCCGCGCACAGGCGTTCAGCCACCCCGTCTCGACCGGCGGCAAGGGCGGCACCGTGTTCGGCTGCCCGCTCGACCAGCGCACCAGCCCCGAGTGGGCGGCATGGGCGAACGGCGTCGCCGTGCGCGAGCTCGACTACCACGACACGTTCCTCGCGGCCGACTACTCGCACCCCGGCGACAACATCCCCCCGATCGTCGCCGTCGCGCAGCACGTCGGATCCGACGGGCACGCGCTCGTGCGCGCCCTCGCCACCGGCTACGAGATCCAGGTCGACCTCGTGAAGGCGATCTCGCTGCACAAGCACAAGATCGACCACGTCGCGCACCTGGGTCCGTCGGCCGCGGCCGGCATCGGCACCCTGCTCGGCCTCGCCCCCGAGACGATCTACCAGGCCGTCGGCCAGGCGCTGCACACCACCACCGCCACCCGCCAGAGCCGCAAGGGCGAGATCTCGACGTGGAAGGCGCACGCCCCCGCGTTCGCCGGGAAGATGGCCGTCGAAGCCGTCGACCGCGCGATGCGCGGGCAGACCTCGCCATCGCCGATCTACGAAGGCGAAGACGGTGTGATCGCGTGGATGCTCGACGGCAAGGACGCCTCGTACGAGGTGCCGCTGCCCGCGCCAGGCGAGCCGAAGCGGGCCATCCTCGACACGTACACCAAGGAGCACTCGGCGGAGTACCAGGCGCAGGCGATCATCGACCTCGCCCGCCGTCTCGGCACCGACGACCCCGCCCTGCGCGACCCGGCGAACATCGAGTCGATCGTGCTGCACACCAGCCACCACACGCACAACGTGATCGGCTCGGGCGCAGGCGACCCGCAGAAGTACGACCCCACGGCGTCGCGCGAGACGCTCGACCACTCGGTGCCGTACATCTTCGCCGTCGCCCTGCAGGACGGCACGTGGCACCACGTCGACTCGTACACGCCCGAGCGCGCGCAGCGCCCCGACACCGTCGAGCTGTGGCACAAGATCACCACGGTCGAGGACCCCGAGTGGACCCGCCGGTACCACTCGACCGACATCACCGAGAAGGCGTTCGGCGGCCGCGTGGAGATCACCATGACCGACGGCACGAAGATCGTCGACGAGATCGCCGTCGCCGACGCGCATCCGCTCGGCGCCCGTCCGTTCGAGCGTGAGAACTACATCCGCAAGTTCCGCGTGCTCGCCCAGCCCGTGCTCGACGCCGCCGAGATCGACCGGTTCCTCGAGCTGGTCCAGCGCCTTCCCGAGCTGACCGCCGACGAGGTGCAGCAGCTCTCGATCGTCGCGAAGAAGGGCGTCCTGGCATCCGCTGACGCCCCGACGGGGCTGTTCTGATGCTGTACGCCACCACGCCCGCCCACGAGAAGCGCCGCGCGTTCCGCGCGCGGCTCGCCAGCGGCGAGCTGCTGCGCTTCCCCGGTGCGTTCAACCCGCTCAGCGCGCGGCTCATCGAGCAGAAGGGCTTCGAGGGCGTCTACATCTCGGGCGCCGTCCTCTCGGCCGACCTCGGACTGCCCGACATCGGGCTGACGACGCTGACCGAGGTCGCCGGGCGCGGAGCGCAGATCGCCCGCGTGACCGAGCTGCCCGCGATCATCGACGCCGACACCGGGTTCGGTGAGCCGATGAACGTGGCCCGCACGATCCAGACGCTCGAGGACGCCGGTCTCGCCGGCGCCCACATCGAAGACCAGATCAACCCGAAGCGCTGCGGTCACCTCGACGGCAAGTCGGTGGTCGACGCGGACACGGCGGTCAAGCGCATCCGGGCCGCGGTCGACGCGCGTCGCGACGAGAACTTCCTCATCATGGCGCGCACCGACATCGCGGCCGTCGACGGGCTGGAGGCGGCGAAGGACCGCGCCAAGGCGCTGGCGGACGCCGGGGCCGACGCGATCTTCCCCGAGGCGATGCGGTCGCTGGAGGAGTTCGCCGCGATCCGGGATGCCGTGGACGTGCCGATCCTCGCCAACATGACCGAGTTCGGCAAGTCCGACCTCTTCTCGGTGGATCAGCTGCGCGATGTGGGCGTGAACATCGTGATCTGGCCGGTGTCGCTGCTGCGCATCGCCATGGGCGCCGCGGGCCGCGCGCTCGATACGCTGAACGCCGAGGGACACCTGACCTCGAAGCTCGGCGAGATGCAGCACCGCGCCGACCTCTATGATCTGATCGACTACGAGTCGTACAACCACTTCGACTCCGGAGTCTTCACCTTCACCATCGACCGAGGAGCGACACGATGAGCGAATCCGAGATCAGGAAGGGCCTCGCAGGCGTGATCGCCGATTCGACGGCGATCAGCAAGGTCAACCCCGAGACCAACAGCCTGCTCTACCGCGGATATCCGGTGCAGGAGCTCGCCGCGACGCAGCCGTTCGAAGCGGTCGCGTACCTGCTCTGGCACGGTGAACTGCCGACCGCAGCGCAGCTCGCCGAGTTCCGCGCCACCGAGCGGAAGCACCGCGCGCTGTCGACCGAGGTCAAGGCCGCGATCGACGCCCTGCCGCTGGATGCGCACCCGATGGACGAGGCGCGTACGGCTGTCAGCGTGATCGGCGCCTTCGAGACCGCCGGCACGGGTAACGTGCTCGACGCGGTCGGCACGCCCGAGCAGAACCTGCAGCGCAGCCTGCAGCTGTTCGCGGTGCTGCCTGCGGTCGTGTCGTACGGTCAGCGGCGGCGCCGCAGACAGGAGATCATCGAGTCGCGTGACGACCTCGACTACGCCGCCAACTTCCTCTGGCTGACCTTCGGTGAAGAGCCGCACGAGGCTGTCGTCGACGCGTTCAACCGCTCGATGATCCTGTACGCCGAGCACTCGTTCAACGCGTCCACCTTCACCGCACGGGTGATCACGTCGACGCTCAGCGACCTGTACTCGGCGGTGGTCGGCGCGATCGGCGCTCTCAAGGGGCCGCTGCACGGCGGCGCGAACGAGGCCGTCATGCACATCTTCGACGAGATCGGCTCGGCCGACCGCGTCGAGGAGTGGCTCGACGCGGCGCTCGCCGAGAAGCGCAAGATCATGGGCTTCGGGCACCGCGTGTACAAGCGCGGCGACTCCCGCGTGCCCACCATGAAGGCCGCCCTCGACACGCTGGTCGAGCACTACGACCGGCCTGAGGTGGCCGAGCTGTACGAGAAGCTCGAGAGCGAGTTCGTCGAGCGCAAGGGCATCTACCCGAACCTCGACTATCCGTCGGGTCCGGCGTACAACCTCATCGGCTACGACACGCTGACGTTCACCCCGCTGTTCATCGCCGCCCGGATCGTCGGCTGGACGGCGCACATCCTCGAGCAGCAGGCGTCGAACGCCCTGATCCGCCCGCTGTCGGCGTACAACGGCGTCGACGAGCGGCACATCGAGCAGTACGAGCCCGACACCGCCGCCATCGACGTGCAGGAGCGTCCGGAGGAAGCCGCCGGCTGAGCGGCATCCGCCCTCCCTTTTTCACGCGAGAAACCAGATCGGGCATGAGAAACCACGTGCGAACGTGGGTCTCATGCCCGATGTGGTTTCTCAGCGAAGCCGATCGCCGGGCTCAGACGTGGTCGCGCCAGGAATGCTGCGGGGTGAACCCGAGCACGTCCCGGGCATGGTCGATCGAGAGCAGCGTCTCGTTCGCGCCGACCTCGCGGGTCACCGGGACATCGGGGAAGACTTCGGCGATCAGCTCGGCATTCGGCCGTGACATGACCGTGTCGGCGGCCGCGATGATGAACCTGTCGAACCCCGGCCGGGCGACCTGAAGCGCGCGCTCGACCGCTTGCGCGCCGTCGCGGGCGTCGATGTAGCCCCACAGGTTCCACTTCCGCTTCAGAGCGTCATCGTCGAAGGAGGGGAACTCGGCGTAATCCTCCGGCACCATCACGTTCGAGAAGCGCAGCGCCGTGATCGACAGATCCGGATGCCAGCGCACCAGCTCCCGCGCCAGCTGCTCTTCGAGCGTCTTCACCAGCGAGTACACCGACTCGGGGCGGGCCGGATATTCCTCGTCGACCGGGATGTAGGGCGGCGGCACGTCAAACGGCAGACCCAGCACCGTCTCGCTGGATGCGTAGACGATGCGGCGGATGCCCAGGCGCGCGGCTGCCCAGAAGACGTTGAACGTCGCCGGCATGTTGTTGTGGAAGGTCGCGACGTCGCTGCGGACGCCCGGAGCCGGGATCGCTCCGAGATGCACGACGGCGTCGATGCCGTCGTGCCGATCGCCCACCGCGGTGAGCGCGTCGACGACCTGGCCGTAGTCGGTGAGGTCGACCTGCACGAAGTCGTCGGCCCGAGCGCCGACGGCGTCCATGCCGATGACGTCCCAGCCGTGCGCGCGCAGTTCGCGTGCGACGACCGTGCCGAGTTTGCCGGATGCTCCGGTCAGTGCGATGCGCATGCTCGCGGTCCTTCCGTCGGGGTGTCCTGCAACGCTATAGGTGGTGACACCGGGCTGGCCGCAGCGCGCCCGCCTACTGCCGGCCGCGCGGGTGGGTGCCGGTGCGCTCGCCGGTCTCGAGGGCGGCGATCGCCGCGAGGTCGTCGGCGTCGAGTGCGAAGTCGTCGAGATCGAGGTTCTGGCGCAGGCGCTCCGGAAGCACGGACTTGACCACCGCGGCTGCGCCGAGCTGCAGATGCCAGCGCAGGATGACCTGCGCCACCGAGACCGAGTGCTTCGCCGCGATGGTGAGCAGGGTCGGGTCCTCGAGCAGCCGGCCGCGGCCGAGCGGGCTCCACGCCTGCGTGACGATGCCGAGCTCGGCGTGCAGAGCGCGAAGCTCGTGCTGCGGCAGCCACGGATGCGACTCGACCTGGTTCAGCGCCGGTGCGACACCTGTCTCGTCGATGAGGCGTCGGAGATCGTCGGCCTCGAAGTTGGCGACGCCGATCGTGCGCACCCGCCCCGCCTGCTGCAGTTCGATGAACGCGCGCCACACGTCGACGAAGGAACCCCGCGTCGTACGCGGCCAGTGGATCATGTAGAGATCGAGCGGGCCGATGTCGAGATCGCGTTCGGAGTCTGCGAAGTCGGCGAGCGCCTGCTCGCCACTCTGCACCGGGTCACCCCAGAACTTCGAGGCGACCAGCAGCTCGTCGCGTCGCCCTGATGATCGGATCGCCTCGCCCAGCTCGCGCTCATTGCCGTAGAAGCGCGCGCCGTCGACCAGACGGTAGCCCGCGTCGATGGCGGCGAGCGTCACCTCGGCGGTCTGCTCGACCGGCACCTTGTACAGACCGAACCCGAGCGCCGGCAGCCGGCTTCCGTCGTTGAGGGCGAGCGTTCCTGGCATGCCGACATCCTGACACGGCCCAGGTGGGGCCGGGCCGGGGCAGGATGGATGCCATGAGCAGCGAAGCCGTGATCGTCGATGTCGTCCGCACCCCGGTGGGCCGGGGAAAGCCCGGGGGCATGCTGTCGGGCGTGCACCCCGTCGATCTCGCGGCAGGGGTGCTGCAGTCGATCCTCGAGCGCAACGGCCTCGAGTCGGGTCAGATCGACGACGTGCTGCTCGGCTGCGTGAGCCAGGTGGGCGATCAGGCCATGAACATCGCCCGTCAGGCCGTGCTCGCCGCGGGGTTCGACGAGACGGTTCCCGCGACGACCATCGACCGGCAGTGCGGCTCGAGTCAGCAGGCCGTGCACTTCGCCGCCGCCGGGATCACGGCGGGCGAGAACGACATCGTCATCGTCGGTGGTGTGGAATCGATGAGCCGGGTGCCGCTCGGCGCCTCCGCCACCGGCGGATCGCCGATGTCTCCCCGGCTGCGCGCGCGCTACCCGGACGGGCTGGTGAACCAGGGGATGAGCGCAGAGCTCATCGCGCGTCGCTGGAATCTCGGGCGTGACCGGCTCGACGCGTTCGCCGCCGAGTCGCACGCGCGCGCGGCCCAGGCCTGGCACGACGGATTCTTCGATCGCACCGTGCTGGCCGTGCCGGAGGCGCCGGATGCCCGCGTCGACGAGACCGTGCGCGAGGGCACCACGGTCGAGAAGCTCGCGGGGCTGCCGGCATCCTTCCGGACGGATGCGCTCGCCGCGCGCTTTCCGGATCTGGAGTGGTCGATCACGCCGGGCAACTCCTCTCCGCTCACCGACGGGGCATCCGCGGCGCTGATGATGAGCGCCGACCGCGCCGAGCAGCTCGGCCTCACCCCCCGCGCCCGCTTCCGCGCGTTCGACGTGATCGGCGACGATCCGATGCTCATGCTCACCGGTCCCATCCCCGCGACCCGCCGGGTGCTCGAACGGGCCGGGCTCACCATCGACGACCTCGACGCCTACGAGGTCAACGAGGCCTTCGCCTCGGTGCCGCTCGCGTGGGCCGCCGATCTCGGCGCGGACCCGGCGAAGCTCAACCCGCGCGGCGGGGCCATCGCCCTCGGACACGCCCTCGGCTCGTCGGGTACGCGGCTGCTGGGCACGCTGCTCGATCACCTGGAGACGACCGGCGGCCGGCTCGGTCTGCAGACGATGTGCGAGGGCGGCGGCATGGCGAACGCCCTCATCCTCGAGCGGCTCTGACGAGATCCCGGGGCGCGCCCGACCCCGCCCCGGCCCAGAGCACAGGCTCTTGAACTCGGATGAGTCGCGGAGGAGGATGTCGGCGAGTCGACATCGAAGTCGGCTCTTCGGCATCCGGACGTCTGCTGGGGAGGCTCCGCCCGGTTGAACACGGTTCGGGGTGGAAACCGGACCGGGAAATCGGAGGAATCATGCGCGTACCTCGTGCACTCATCGCAGCGAGCGCCCTGTCGGCTCTCGCTCTCACCACGCCGGCGCTCGCGTCGGCGGCAGACCGAAGTCCGGTGGTGAAGGAATGGTCGTCCCAGCTGGCGGCGCCGTTCAGCCTCGCCGTCGAAGGCCACCGGCTGCTGGTCGCCGATGGCGGCACAGGCACGGTGGGACAGCTGCAGCCGGACGGCACCATCGCCCCCATCGTCGAAGGCGTGCCGGGCCTCGCCGGTCTCGCCGTCCGGGGGTCGTGGATGGCCTACGGATCGTCCGTCGAAGACGACGCGACCGAGCCGCCGACCATCAGTGAGAGCGGCCTGAACATCCGCGACCCGCGCGGCGCGACGACGTACATCGACTTCCGCGCCTACGAAGACGCGAACAACCCCGACGCGGGCAACGCGTACGGCGTCACGGATCCCACGAGCTGCGCTGCGGGCACGGCCTACACCGGGCTGTACGACTCGCACGTCTACGGCGTCGCCGCATGGCACCGCGGCTGGCTGGTCGCCGACGCCGCATCCAACGCGGTGTACCAGGTCAGCGACAAGGGAGAGATCAGCACGCTCGCGGTGCTGCCACCGGTTCCGGTCACCCTCACCGCAGAGACGGCCGGGATGCTGGGGCTCGGGGACTGCGCGATCGGAGACGTCTACTACGCCGAACCGGTCCCGACCGGCGTCGCCGTCGGCCCGGGAGGCGCGATCTACGTGACCACGCTGCCCGGCTTCCCCGGGGAGTCGGCGTCTCTCGGCGCGCTCTGGCGGATCGACAGCCGCACCGGCGCGATCAGCCAGGTCGCCTCGGGCTTCTCCGGGGCCACCAGCCTGTCGATCGCCGCGAACCGGGTGTACGTCGCCGAGCTGTTCGGTGGGGAGATCTCGGTCGTCGACGGCGGGCAGGTGTCGCAGCTCGCCGCTCTGCCCGGCGCCGTGGGCGTCGCCGCCTCCGGCAATGGCACGGTCTGGGCGTCGACGCTCGACTTCGCCGGCGGACCGGGAACGCTGGTGAGCATCGCCAACGGCAAGGTGAAGGTGCAGGCGCACCTGCGCCGCTGAGTGCCTCGTACGCCCGTACTGGGGATGCAGAGAGACCCCCGCCGACCCGATTCGGCGGGGGTCTCGCGGTCTGCGACCGCGGTGGGAGCACAGTGCTCACCACGGCGCGGCTGAGTCAGGCACCCGATCCGGTCACGCTCTGTCGCCGCGCACCGACAGTTCTACGCGACCCGGGTGACGCCGAGGTGAACGAGAGGCCAACCTCCGGCATCCGCCTTCCGACCGCACGCGCCTTCCGACCGGCATCCGCATTCCGACCGCACGCGAAAGCGCCGGTCGACTCCGAGAGACGACCGGCGCTTTGCGGTGTGCGGTCAGCCCGCGACGGTCACTTCGCCTTGGGCGGGGTGACCGAGATGAGGGCTGCGGTGTCGTGCTGCATCGACTTCTTGACGGTGACCACAGTGCCGTAGCCGACCCCGGCGTCAGCGGGGTTGCCGCTGCCGAGCACGGTGCTGCCCAGGTTCAGGCCGTACAGGTCCGTCGCCGGGGAGCCGTCCGCGTTCACCACGCGCGTGGTGTACGGCGCGTCGCCGACCGAGGGAACCACGACCGAGGCGTCGCGCAGCCGGTAGTAGAGGTCCTCACCGCGAACCTCGATGCCCGGAACCCAGCCCTTGTCGTCGGTGAACGTGCTCACCGCCGGCTGCGGGGCGAACGTGGTGCACGCCTCGTTGTAGTTCGCGTCGACCGAGCAGTCCTTGAACGAGTACGTCGGCTGCGTGCCGAACGCGGCGTTCGAGCTCTGCGCGCGAGTCGAGACGTTCTTCAACGGCGACGGGTCCATCTCGGCCTGTGCGCCGGTGCGGCGCAGCGGGTCGAAGTGGCTGTCGACGAGAAGCAGGCCGCCCTTGGCGCCCCAGCTCGGCAGGGCCGTGTGGTTGGAGGCGACGTGGTTGGTGTCGCCGTAGGTGGTGTCGCGGTACCAGACCAGTGCGCCCGGTGCGTTGTACGGCACCTTCTCGACCTTCCACGCCTCGTCGCTGTACACCGTGGTGTAGCCGTACTTCAGACCCTCGTCGAAGCCGTCGAGGTTGCGCCACTCGACCAGGTAGTACTGCGCCTTGATCTGCGTGCCGCTGTCGTGGTGCCAGCCCGCGCCGGTCGTGTCGGTCCAGGTGCCGACCGCGGCCGTCCAGCCGTTGTCGCCGGACTCGACGTCATCGGTCCACACGGCGGTGCCGGCGCTGGTCAGCGCGAAATCGTCGGCGAACCAGCCGCGCTCCTCGAACGCCGCGTCGGTCGCCTGACGCAGTCGCACCTGGATGTCCTGGCCGGCGAACGCCGTCAGGTCGATGTAGTCGTGACGCCACCCGTCGCTGGAGCCGGTGAGCCCGTACTTCTTGCCGCCGAAGTCCTTGAGGCGACCGTTCGGGTCGGAGTAGCCGTCATCGGTCGAGACGAGCGCGCCCGCCTCGTCGAAGACCTTCTGCTCGGCCCAGGTCGCACCGCCGTCGGTCGACACCTCGACGAAGCCGAAGTCCCAGTCCTCCTCGATGACGTAGTCGTTCCACATCCAGAACCGCGCGTCTGCCGGCACGTCGGCGATCGAACGGGTGAGGGTGACGTCGGCCCAGCTCTGGTCGGCGCCGGAGTACCACATGTCGGCACCGCTGTGCGGGGTGGTCAGGACGATCTTCTTGTCGGGCAGGTTGATCTTGATGCCGTCCTCGGTGCCCTTCTTCGGGCGCGAGGACTGGCCGACCTTGACCGTGCTGGACCGGTCGCCGGGGTTCACGACCTTCGGGTCGACCCAGCCGAGCACCCACTTGTCCCAGAGGCCCATGTGGGTCGGCATCGACTGGAAGATCGGGCCGGAGTGCGAGCCCGAGCTCATCAGATCCCAGAAGTCGATGTCGGAGTTGCCGGCGTTCGACGTGTCGTACAGGTCGGGAAGTCCCAGATCGTGGCCGTACTCGTGGGCGAAGACGCCCACGCCCGAGTCCTCGGGCTGGACGATGTAGTTGGAGATCTTCAGGTCGGTGCCCGGGATCGATGCCCCGCCGGCGACAGCCGACGAGTGCGCCCAGATGGCGTAGGTGCCCTCGGTACCGCCGCCGCCGGACTTGTCGGCGCCCGCGTGCACGAGCACCACGTGGTCGATCACGCCGTCGGGCTCGAGCACGTCGCCGTCGCCGTCACGGTCGCCCTGATCCTCGATGTCGTAGTCGGCCCACGGGAAGGCCGGGTTCTGCGCCGCCACGGCGGCGACGGCGTCGATGGGCAGCTGGCCCGGCCCGAGCGGGTTGTCGGGGTGGCCCTGCATGTCCTGCATGGGCCCCGCCTCCCAAGCGCCGGCATCGTTCTTGTGGCAGACGGTCGCACCGTAGTAGCCCTCGGAATGCGGCACGGTGACCCACTCGGTGGCGGAGCCGCTGAGCGAGTATCCGCCGCGCGACATCTCCTCGTACATGTTCTTCATCGTGTAGCCCGAGATGTCGAAGCCGGGCTTGCCGTCAGGACCGGTGAGATCCGTGCGCACGCGCTCGGTGATGCCCTCGTCGGTGAACAGCATCTTGTTGAAGTGCTCACTCGAGAAGTCCGGCACCCACATCGAGTTGTTGTCGAGATGCGCGGTGTCGGCCGGGTTCGGGATGTTGTTGTGCAGGGTCGGCCCCTGCAGGCTGCCCGGCTTGCAGTCGGTGGCGCCGAACTCCGTCGGCACGTACAGATCGCTGAAATCGTCGGTGCCGTCGAACTCGACGAGGATCGTGAGCAGCTTCGCCTGCTGCGTGCTCTTCGCCTTCTTCAGCTGTTTCGGGCTCTTGCCCGTCTTCAGGGACTTCGCCTCGGTCTTCGCCAGCTGCGCTGCGGCCTTCGGGTTGCCCTGGGCGAACTTCTGGTCGTGCGCGGCGGCCCGCTCGAGGGCCTTTCCGCTCACCGAGCGCTTCTGCTGCCCGCTGGTGTCGGCGATGGGCGTGTCGGCGGGCACCTCGACGATGCTGTCGGTGCGCGGAGCGACATAGTTCATGTAGTACTCGCCGGCTCCGATCTCGGGCGCCGCCGTCGGCGTCCCGCTGTCGGACGATGGGGCCGCCGTCGCGCTCGCGCCGCCGAAGGCCGTGAGGCCCGCGGCTGCGATCACGAAGGCGGACGTCGCGGCCACCGCGCGTCGTCGCGCTGGGGCAGTCCGTTGTGACATTGCTTCTCCCTCCGGACACCGTCGCGCAGGGGTCGCGCAACGGTGCGAATGACGCGCCCCGGTTGGAGCGCCATATACGGGTTTACCTGTCGAAATGCTGAGAGGGAAGAGGAAACGCAAGAAATCTTGAGCCGACGCAAAGCTGAGGCTCGGCTCGAGCGCGTTAGTAGGAAGCCCTAGTAATTGTTTGGACGGCCGCGTATCGTTGTCACTGTGCCAAAGACGGCGCAGAGGAGTGTCTCACAATGACTCGGATCATCCCCCACTTCATAGGCGGAAAGCACGTCGAACCCAGCGGCGGCCGCATGGCCGACGTCTTCGAGCCGAGCACGGGTGCCGTGCAGGCCCGGGTGCCGCTCGCCTCGTCCGACGAGGTACGCGCGGCGATCGACGTCGCCGAGGCCGCGCAGCCCGCCTGGGCCGCCGCGAATCCGCAGAAGCGAGCGCGCGTGCTCATGCGCTTCGTCGATCTCGTGAACCGCGACATGGACGAGATCGCCCGCCTGCTCTCGAGCGAGCACGGCAAGACCTTCGACGACGCCAAGGGCGACGTGCAGCGCGGGCTCGAGGTCATCGAGTTCTGCATCGGCGCTCCGCACCTGCTCAAGGGCGAGTACTCCACCGGCGTCGGCACCGGCATCGACGTCTACTCGATGCGCCAGCCGCTGGGCGTCGTCGCGGGCATCACCCCGTTCAACTTCCCGGCCATGATCCCGCTGTGGAAGGCCGGCCCCGCCCTGGCATCCGGCAACAGCTACGTGCTCAAGCCGAGCGAGCGCGATCCCTCCGTGCCGGTGAAGCTGGCCGAGCTGTTCCTCGAGGCGGGCCTTCCGGCCGGCGTCTTCAACGTCGTGCACGGCGACAAGGAGGCGGTGGATGCCCTGATCACCGATCCCCGCATCCAGGCCGTGGGTTTCGTCGGATCCACCCCGATCGCCGAGTACATCTACACGACCGCGACCGCGAACGGCAAGCGCGCGCAGTGCTTCGGCGGGGCGAAGAACCACCTCATCGTCATGCCGGATGCCGACCTCGATCAGGTCGCCGACGCGCTGATCGGTGCCGGGTTCGGGTCGGCGGGCGAGCGCTGCATGGCGATCTCGGTCGCGGTGCCGGTGGGGGAGGAGACCGCGGATGCCCTCGCCGCCACGCTCACCGAGCGCGTCGCCGAGCTGAAGGTCGGGCCCTCGCTCGCCGAGGGCGTGGACTACGGCCCCCTGATCACGCGCGACGCCGTGAACCGTGTCACCGGGTACATCCAGCAGGGCATCGACGAGGGCGCCACACTGCTCGCGGATGGCCGGGGGTTCTCCGTCGACGGCCACCAGGAGGGCTTCTACCTCGGCCCGACCCTGTTCGACCACGTCACGACCGACATGGCGATCTATCGCGAGGAGATCTTCGGCCCGGTGCTGGTGATCGTGCGCGCCGCCGACTACGAAGAGGCGCTGGCCATGGCATCTGAGCACGAATACGGGAACGGGGTGTCGATCTTCACCCGCGACGGCGACGCCGCGCGTGACTTCACCGCCCGCGTGAACGTGGGCATGGTGGGCGTGAACGTGCCGATTCCCGTGCCGATCGCGTACTTCACCTTCGGCGGCTGGAAGCGCAGCGGGTTCGGCGACCTCAACCAGCACGGCACCGACGCGTTCCGCTTCTACACGAAGACCAAGACGGTGACGAGCCGCTGGCCCTCCCACGGCGCCCTTCGACAGGCTCAGGGGCCCAGCGACGGTGCGAGCTTCGTCATCCCCACGATGTCCTAGGAGCCGGAGCCATGACCATGATCGAACCGACCACCGTCACCGCCGAGGAGCGCGAGGCGATCCTCGGCGCCGTGCGCGAGTACGCCGAGACCGAGCTCGCCCCGCACGCCGCCGAGCGCGACGAGAAGCACATCTTCCCGCGCGAGTCGCTGCAGCGCGGCGGAGAGCTGGGCCTGGGCGGCATCTACGTCGGCGAGGAGTTCGGCGGTTCCGCGCTGAGCCGCACCGACACCGTCGCCATCTTCGAAGAGCTCGCGAAGGGCGACCCTGCGGTCGCCGCGTACATCTCCATCCACAACATGGTGGCGTGGATGATCGACACCTACGGCGACGACGACCAGCGTGCGCAGTGGCTGCCCGGGCTGACCGCCATGCAGCAGTTCGGCGGCTACTGCCTGACCGAGCCCGGCGTCGGCTCCGACGCCGCGAACCTCGCCACCAGCGCCGTTCGCGACGGTGACGACTACGTGCTCACCGGGGTGAAGCAGTTCATCTCGGGCGCCGGCGAGGCCGCGGTGTACGTGGTGATGGCGCGCACGGGTGAGGCCGGCTCGGGAGCGAAGGGCATCTCGGCGTTCCTCGTGCCGGGCGACGCAGAGAACCTCAGCTTCGGCGCGGAAGAGAAAAAGATGGGCTGGCACGCGCAGCCCACCCGTCAGGTGATCTTCGACGGGGTGCGTGTTCCGGCATCCGCCCTGCTCGGCGACGAGGGGCGCGGCTTCGCGATCGCCATGTCCGCGCTCAACGGGGGCCGGCTGAACATCGCGGCCTGCTCGCTGGGCGGCGCGCAGTGGGCGATCGAGAAGGCGGTGCAGTACGTGCACGAGCGGGTCGCCTTCGGCGAGCCGCTGGCCGAGAAGCAGTCGATCCTGTTCGCGATCGCCGACATGCGCACCGAGCTGCAGGCGGCCCGGCTGATGGTGCGCGACGGCGCGCAGGCGGTCGACGAGAAGGCTCCGGATGCCACGATGCGGTGCGCCATGGCGAAGCGCTTCGCCACCGACGCGGGCTTCGAGGTCGCCAACCGGGCCCTTCAGCTGCACGGCGGCTACGGCTACCTGCAGGACTACGGCCTCGAGCGGGTGGTGCGCGATCTGCGCGTGCACCAGATCCTGGAGGGGACGAACGAGATCATGCGGCTCATCGTCGGACGCGAGATGCTGCGCCCGGCGGGGTCGGCGTCGATGCGGAGCGCATCATGACCCGCATCGCCTTCCTCGGTCTCGGACACATGGGCCTGCCGATGGCCGTGAATCTGGTGAAAGCCGGGCACGAGGTGCACGGGTTCGACCTCGTGCCGGCCGCGATCGACGCGGCGCGCGCGGCGGGCATCCCGGTCGCCTCCAGCGGCGCCGCGGCGGTGGCGGATGCCGAGGTCGTGATCACCATGTTCCCCGCCGGGAAGCACGTGATCGCCGCCTACCAGGATGAGCTGCTGGCCGCGGCGCGGCCGGGCACGCTGTTCATCGAGTCGTCGACGATCGCCGTCGACGAGGCGCGCACCGCGCACGAGCTGGCGATCGCCGCCGGGCATCGCAACATCGACGCACCCGTCTCGGGCGGAGTGGTCGGCGCCGAGAACGGCACCCTGGCGTTCATGGTCGGCGGGTCCGACGACGACTTCGCCGCGGCGCTGCCGCTGCTCGAGGTCATGGGCAAGCGCATCGTGCACTGCGGCGGTCCGGGGCTCGGCCAGGCCGCGAAGGTGTGCAACAACATGATCCTCGCCGTGTCGCAGATCGCCGTCGCCGAGGCCTTCGTGCTCGGCGAGCGGCTCGGGCTCGAGCATCAGGCACTGTTCGACGTCGTCTCTCAGGCATCCGGTCAGTGCTGGTCGATCACGACCAACTGCCCCGTTCCCGGGCCCGTGCCCACGAGTCCCGCCAACCGTGACTACCAGCCCGGATTCGCCGGAGCGCTCATGGCGAAGGATCTCGGTCTCGCGCTGCAGGCGATCGAGCAGACCGGAACGGATGCCAGGATGGGCCGCCTCGCGCAGCAGCTGTACGCCGCGTTCGCCGACGGCGCGGGGGCGACGCGTGATTTCTCGGGCATCATCACCGACATCCGCGAGGGCACGGTCTGAGGCAGCTGTCGACTGGGCCCATATGGTCGCCTCGTCCGCGGGGATGCAGCCATTCGGGACCAGTCGCCGCCCGGGCTGGCGGGGCGCACCCCGCGGGCTCGGCGTCCAGGGTGCCAGCTGGGCCTATATGGCCGCCTCGTCCGCGAGGAGGCAGCCATTCGGGACCAGTCGCAGCAGGGGCGCGCGGGGCGCACCTCACGGGCTCGGCGTCCAGGGTGCCAGCTGGGCCTATGGCCGCCTCGTCCGCGAGGAGGCAGCCATTCGGGACCACCGCCGGGCAGTTCGAAGGCGGCGACGTCGGACCGACCTGAGATACTGGAGGCGCCGCGACGTGGCGGCGGGAGGGGAGCGACATGTCCGAGTACGAGACGATCCTTGTCGAACAGCGAGGACGGGTGGGCTGGATCACCCTCAACCGGCCCGAGGCGCTGAACGCGCTGAACGGCCAGGTCTCCGAGGAGGTCGCGGCCGCGGCATCCGGCTTCGATGCTGACGACGGCGTCGGCGCGATCGTGGTGACCGGCTCCGAGAAGGCGTTCGCCGCGGGCGCCGACATCAAGGAGATGGAGTCCAAGACCGGCGCCGAGATGCTCGATACCGACCACTTCGGCGCGTGGACCCGTTTCGCCGCGGTGCGGACCCCCGTGATCGCCGCCGTATCGGGCTACGCGCTCGGCGGCGGCTGCGAGCTGGCGATGATGTGCGACATCATCCTCGCCGCCGACACCGCCACGTTCGGCCAGCCCGAGATCAACCTCGGCGTCGTGCCGGGCATGGGCGGCACGCAGCGGCTCATCCGCGCGGTCGGCTACTACAAGGCAGCCGAGCTCATCCTGTCGGGTCGACTGATCAAGGCCGACGAGGCCGAGCGCATCGGACTCGTCTCGCGCGTGGTTCCCGCGGCCGACCTGCTCGATGAAGCCACCACGCTCGCCGAGACGATTGCCTCGAAGTCGCTGCCGTCGCTGTACGCGGCCAAGGCGACGCTGGATGCCGCGATGGAGACCACCCTCGCAGCCGGCCTCGACGTCGAGAAGCGTCAGTTCGCCGCGCTGTTCGACACGGCGGATCAGAAGGAGGGGATGGCCGCGTTCCGCGAGAAGCGCCCCCCTCATTTCCAGCACCGATGAGTATCGCCATGGAAGCACTGCCTGACGACGACGACCTGACCCTCTCCGAGGCCGACCGGCGCGAGCTCGTGCAGTGGACGGTGGCGTGCGCCGAGCGGATGCTGCCGCTGTTCCTCGCCGAGCGTCCACACGACAGCCGGCCGCGTGATGCTCTCGACGCGGCGCAGGCCTTCCTGCGCGGCGAGCTCGGCATCGACGAGGTGCGCGAGCGGGCGTTCGCCTGCCATGCCGCCGCCCGGGAATCGACCGATCCGAACGCCATCGCCGCCGCGCGCGTGTGCGGGCAGGCGGCGGCCGTCGCGCACATGGCCGGGCACGCCCGGCAGGTGCCCCGCTACACGGCGAAGGCGTTTCCGGGCGACCGCTCGCGTCGCGACGAGGAGCTCGCCTGGCAGCGGATGCGTGTGCCCGAGCGCTTCGACCACTACGTCTACGAGGGTGACTGAGCGCACGCATCGCGCGCCGGGCGATTCTCGCGAGACTTGCTTTCCAGCACGAGACGGCGCCTCTGGAGCACTGTTTCATGCTGGAACCCAAGTTTCGCGGGCTGGGGCCGGCGCGGCTGCGGGGTGCGGTGGCGGGCGCGGCCGGGCACGAGTAGCAGGCGGCCGAACGAGGTCAGACCGCGGTGCGCAGCTCGGCGAGGGTCTTCTCGAGGCGGCGCTGGCGCGTGGCATCCTGCTTCGCCTCGGCGATCGAGCGGGCGATCTCCTTCCGCCGCGTGTACGACAGGCCCTCGAAGGCGGCCCGCGCGACGGGGTCGGCATCCAGCGCGGCGGCCAGCACGTCGGGAACGTCGACTGTTCGCTCATCGGCATCCGGGGCGATGATCACGTCGAACTCGTCGCCGAGGTCGACGCCCATCTCGGCGCGCACCGCCTTGCTGAACCCGATGAGGTTCCTGCCGCCCATGCGGGCGAGGCGCAGTCGGGCCGATCGATCGCCGATCGTCACCACGACCGGAAACGCCTTGGCATCGCTCAACGCCGCCACCTGCTCGTCGTCGAGCACGATGGCTCCGGCCGGGCCCATCGGCTCGAGAACGGTGTGCAGCGTCAGCTCGCTCATGCCGGTCATCCTAGGAAAGGTGCGGCTCCTGCGAAATGGGCGCTCATCGCGTCGTTGCGCTCGGTGATCACCCGGATCAGGTGCCGGCGCATGGCCATGGCATCCACGACTCGCCCCAGCGGGCCGAGCGGAGAGCGGAAGTCGATCGTGTCGCGCATGAGAGTGGCGCCGTCGAGAGGCACGAACTCGTGCGTGTGCACGAACGACCCGAACGGTCCGCGAACCTGACGGTCACGGAAGCGACGAGGGCGATCGACGTCGAACACGAGCGAGGTCATCCGGAACCGCAGGCCGAAGTGCCGGGCGCTCCAGGTGATCTGCTCACCCTCCTCGAGGCGGCCCGACGTGCGTCCCGATGCGACGCGCTCGCCGTGCGAGCGCTGCGACGCGAGGTGCAGGCCCACGTCGAGCGAGACGTCGAACACGTCCTCCGGCGGCGCGGGGATGACGCGCTCGAGAGTGAACGACGGCATCAGAGCGGGTCGGGCAGCGGGCGCGGATCGGTGAAGTCGCCGGCGTTCTTGCGCAGCCGGGCGACGATGCCGACCAGGGATGCCGCATCATCGGCGTCGAGGCCGGGGGAGGAGAACACCTCGGTGTTCAGCGCCGCCGTGGCGCGCTCGACGAGGTCGCGACCGGACTCGGTGAGGGTCAGCAGCGCGGCGCGTCCGTCATGCGGATGCGGGTCGCGACGCACCAGGCCGTCGCGCACCAGGCGCTCGGCGGTGCTGGTGACGCTCGTCGCGTGCACCTGCAGACGGGCCACGACGCTCGACAGCGGCAGGGTGCCGGTGCGGCTGAATGCGAGCAGGCGCAGCACCTCGTAGCGGGCGAAGGTGACCTCGAAGGGCTTGAGAGCTGCATCCACTCGCGCCAGCAGCAGCTGCTGCGCGCGCATGACCGACGTGACCACGGCCATGCCCTCGGCGGCGTCGGTCCAGCCGTGCGCGAGCCACTGCCTCTTCGCCTCGGCGAGCGGGTCGATGGGAAGCGGTCGGGGACGGGCCATGCGTCAACGCTATCGGCAGCCGACCCACACCAGCGCGAGACTGAGTATCATTAGATGTGACACCTGATTCCAGAAGATCGCGCGGGTAGGATCGAACCTGCGTGAGGGAGGTTCGATGAAGATCTACGTCCTGGTGAAGGAAGTGCCCGACACCTACGGAGACCGCAAGCTCGATCTCGAGACCGGCCTGGCCGATCGAGCGGCCGGAGACGTCGTGCTCGACGAGATCACCGAGCGTGCGCTCGAGGTCGCGCTGTCGTACGCCGACAAGAACCCCGGAACCGAGGTCGTGAGCCTGTCGATGGCCCCCGAATCGGCCACGGCATCCGTGCGCCGGTCGCTCGCGATCGGCGCAGGCTCGGCGGTCCACGTCGTCGACGAAGAGCTGCGCGGAGCCGACCTGACCCTCACGGCGGAGGTGCTGGCCGCCGCGATCCGTCGCGGCGAGCCCGACCTGGTCATCACCGGCAACCTCTCCACCGACGGCGTCGGCGGAGTCATCCCCGCGATGCTCGCCGAGCACCTCGGCTGGGCGCAGGCGACCGCGCTCAGCGCGGTCGAGATCGGTGACGGGCAGCTGACCGGCACCCGCACGGGCGACGCCGGTACGCAGGACGTCACTGTGCCGCTGCCGGCCGTCATCTCGATCACCGAGGCGCTTCCGGATGCCCGGTTCCCCAACTTCAAGGGCATCATGGCCGCCAAGAAGAAGCCCCTCGAGGTGCTCTCGCTGGCCGACCTCGGTGTCTCGGCGGACCCGGCGCTCGCCCCCCGCACGATCATGACGAGTGTCGCCGAGAAGCCGGCGCGCGCCGCCGGAGTCAAGATCACCGACGAGGGCGACGCGGCGGCGCAGCTCGTCGAATTCCTCGCGCAGAACAGGCTGGTGTGACATGGCGTACCCCGAGAAGTCGATCCTCGTCCTCGTCGATGTCGACCCGTCCGGCGCGGCCGCCAGCAGCACCGCGGCACTGATCGGCGCCGCCTCGACGATCGGAGCGCCGGTGGCGCTCATCGTCGGTGGCAGCCAGGCGGCGACCGACGCCGCAGCGGCAGCCGGCGCGCAGGTCGTGCTCACGGCGCCGGGCGACACCTCGTCGCTGACCGTGCCGGCCGTCGATGCCCTGCAGAGCGCCTACCGTCAGGTGCAGCCGGATGCCGTGCTCATCTCGAACTCGATCGCCGGTCGCGATGTCGCGGGCCGCTTCGCCGTGCGCGAGAAGCTCGCCCTCTCGGTCGACGCGGTCGGCGTCTCGCGCGACGACGAGGGCGTGACCGCGCAGCACTCCGTCTACGGCGGCTCGTATCTCACCGACTCCGCGCCCACCTTCGGCACCCCCGTGGTCACCATCCGTCAGGGCGCCGTGGACGCGCGCGCCGAGGCGGTCGCCTCGCCCGTGATCGAGGAGCTGGCGGTCACGGCATCCGGCGCGGTCGCCGCCGCCGCAGGCGAGATCGCCGCCGAGGAGAAGACCTCGTCGCGGCCCGAGCTGCGCGGAGCCACCCGGGTCGTCTCGGGCGGCCGCGGACTGGGCTCGAAGGAGAAGTTCGTGCTCGTCGAGCAGCTGGCCGACGCGCTCGGCGCGGCTGTCGGCGCGTCGCGCGCCGCGGTGGATGCCGGATACATCCCCTACGCGCACCAGGTCGGGCAGACCGGCGTCTCGGTCTCGCCGCAGCTGTACGTCGCGCTCGGCATCTCGGGCGCGATCCAGCACCGCGCCGGCATGCAGACCGCGAAGACCATCGTGGCGATCAACAAGGACGGCGACGCTCCGATCTTCGACGTCGCCGACTTCGGCATCGTCGGTGACGTGTTCACCGTGGTGCCGCAGCTGATCGAGGCGCTCGAAGCCCGGAAGAAGTGACCATGGCCGCAACCATCCGCCGCGGCCTTCCGCGGGTGAAGGGCGGCGAGCCGTGGCCTCCCGCCACCGAGGTCGAACCCCCTGCTCCCACCGAACCCGCCGAGCCGCCCACCGCGTCGACAGCACGGGACCTCGCCGAGGGTACGGCTCCTTCGCGTGAACAGGGCGTGCAGTCGTCGACGTCCCATGCTCTCGACGAGGGGGGTCCGGATGCCCAGGGGTCGGCGCGCGTGCGCCTGCGGCGGGGGCTTCCTCGTGTAGCGGGCGGTGAGCCGTGGCCTCCTGCGGACGCCGCGTCCGTGGCATCCGCCGACGCCGCCCCCGCGGCCGCGGCCGCAGCCGGCGCCGCAGCCGGCGCGTCGAGTGAACGGGACCTCGCCGAGAGCACGGCTCCTTCGCGTGAAGAAGCCGCTCGGTCGGCGACGTCCCGTGCTGTCGGCGGGCCTGCGGCGTCCGCAGCGTCGGCACCGGTCCGACGCGGGCTGCCACGCGTCGCGGGAGGGGAGCCGTGGCCGCCGGTCGGAATCGTTCCCGTGATCGCAGACGCCGGCGCACCCGCCGCGACCATCGACGAGGCCGTGCATCATGACGAAGCGGCGACCGAGGTCACCGGCGTCCCCGTCAGCCAGGAGGTCGCGGTCGCCGCGGCATCCCGTCCTGATGTCTCCACCCCGCTGTCGTTCCCGCGCACGGTGTGGCCGGGCCGCGCCCCGCGGCACGCGGCCGCGCCGCTGCCCGAATCCTCGCCGCTGCGGCCCACCTGGCCGCAGGCCATCGGCGGACTGCTGGGTCTGGCATCCCTCGGGCTGCTGGCCCTCGCCGCGGTGTTCCTCACACGCGCCTTCCTCAGCATGCCGTTCATGCAGGACTTCCTCGCGACCTACCCGGGTGAGTACCACCCCGCCGTCGCCGTCGAGCCGGGATTCGCCCCGTGGGCGAACTGGGCGCACTTCTTCAACATCTTCCTGATGGTGCTGATCATCCGCTCGGGCCTGCGCGTGCGCACCGAGAAGCGACCCACCGTGTTCTGGACGCCGCGCGGCAACAGTAAGGGCAAGATCAGCCTGACGCTGTGGTTCCACCAGGCGCTCGACCTGCTGTGGATCATCAACGGCGTCATCTTCGTCGTGCTGCTGTTCACCACGGGTCACTGGGCGCGCATCGTGCCGACGAGCTGGGAGGTCTTCCCGAACGCGCTGTCGGCCGGGCTGCAGTATGTCTCGTTCGACTGGCCGACCGACAACGGCTGGGTGAACTACAACAGCCTGCAGCAGCTGGCCTACTTCGTCACGGTGTTCATCGCCGCGCCTCTCGCCATCGTCACCGGATTCCGGATGTCGGGGCTGTGGCCGAAGAACGCCGAGAAGCTCTCGAAGGCGTACCCGGTCGAGTGGGCTCGCGCGCTGCACTTCCCGGTGATGCTGTACTTCGTCGCGTTCATCATCGTGCACGTCGCGCTCGTGTTCCTCACCGGGGCGCTGCGCAACCTCAACCACATGTTCGCCGCGCAGGGATCGGTCGACGGCATCGCGTACGCGGATGTCTGGACCGGGTTCTGGGTGTTCGTGGGCGCGATGGCGGTCGTCGCCGCCGGCTGGTTCGCCGCCCGTCCGCTGGTGCTCGCGCCGATCGCCAAGCTGTTCGGGCAGGTGTCCGGCCGCTGATCCGGTGGGGATTGCGTCTCGGCGCAAGAACCGGGTTTCTTGATCGTCCACAGAGCGGAATGCGCCCTCGTTCCTTCCGTCGCGCTCAGTAGTGTGAGCGCAGCCGGCGAAGTCGCCGGAGGGAGAGGATCGCGATGTCGCGGATCGGAATCGTGCAGGAGCAGCCGGGTGAGGCGCGGGTCGCCGCGACCCCGGCGACCGTGCAGACGTTGAGGAAGCTCGGCCACGAGGTGGTCGTCGAAAAGGGTGCCGGCGCGCGCGCCTCGTACCCCGACGAGGAGTATGTGCGCGCGGGCGCCCGCCTGGTCTCCCAGGCTGAGGCCTGGGAGAGCGAGGTGGTGCTGAAGGTCAACCCGCCGACGGATGCCGAGATCGCCCGCCTCAGCGACGACGCCACCCTCATCGGGCTGCTCTCGCCGGCGCTGCGTCCCGAGCTCGTCGAGTCACTCGCGCAGCGGGGCATCACCGCCCTGGCGCTCGACGCCGTGCCGCGCATCTCGCGCGCGCAGTCGATGGACGTGCTCAGCTCGATGGCGAACATCGCCGGCTATCGCGCGGTCGTCGAGGCGGCGCACGAGTTCGGGCGCTTCTTCACCGGCCAGGTCACGGCAGCGGGCAAGGTTCCTCCGGCGAAGGTGCTCGTCGCGGGCGCCGGCGTCGCGGGTCTCGCCGCGATCGGAGCGGCGTCCAGCCTCGGCGCGATCGTGCGCGCCACCGACCCGCGTCCCGAGGTCGCCGACCAGGTGCGGTCGGTCGGCGGCACGTATCTCGCCGTCGACGTGCAGGTCGAGAAGTCGACCGACGGGTACGCGAAGGCCACCAGTGCCGACTACGACCGTCGCGCGGCGGAGATCTACACCGAGCAGGCCGCCGACGTCGACATCATCATCACCACCGCGCTCATCCCCGGGCGGGCGGCGCCCCGGCTGATCACCGCCGCAGACGTCGCGCTCATGACACCCGGCAGCGTCATCGTCGACATGGCGGCCGCCCAGGGCGGCAACGTCGAGGGGTCTGTCGCCGGCGAACGGGTCGTGACCGAGAACGGCGTGATCATCCTGGGATACACCGACCTGGCATCGCGCCTGGCGACCCAGGCATCCCAGCTCTACGGCACCAACGTCGCCAACCTCGTCGCCCTGCTCACCCCGAACAAGGACGGCGCACTCACGATCGACTTCGACGACGTCGTGCAGCGCTCGGTCACCGTCGTGCGAGACGGCCAGATCACGTGGCCACCGCCTGCGGTGCAGGTCGCGGCGGCGCCCGCGGCATCCGCTCCGAAGGCCGAACCCGCACCCGTCCCCGAGAAGAAGCCGATGACCGCCGGGAAGAAGGCCGGTCTCATCGTCGCTGGCATCGCCGCGCTGTTCCTCGTGAACGCGTTCGCGCCCGCACCGCTGCCGCAGCACTTCACCGTGCTCATGCTCTCGGTCGTGATCGGCTTCTACGTCATCGGCAAGGTGCACCACGCGCTGCACACGCCGCTCATGTCGGTCACCAACGCCATCTCCGGCGTCATCATCGTCGGCGCGATGCTGCAGATCACCGACGCCAACCCCGTCGTGCAGGTGGTCGCGGCCGTCGCGGTGCTGGTCGCCAGCATCAACATCTTCGGAGGCTTCGCGGTGACCCGACGGATGCTCAGCATGTTCACCCTCGGAGCGACGAAGGGAGCCGGCAAGTGAGCGTCGCCGCCTTCGCCGCCGCCGCGTACATCGTGGCGGCACTGCTCTTCATTCTCAGCCTCGCCGGTCTCAGCCGGCACGAATCCGCGCGCGCGGGCGTGATCTACGGCATCGCCGGGATGGCGATCGCGCTGGGCGCGACCCTGGCGCTCACTCTTGCCGACGCCTGGGGTGAGCCCGGGGCGACCCTCGGTCTCGGCCTGCTCGGCGCGGGCGTGCTGATCGGTGCGGCGATCGGGCTGTGGCGCGCCGAGGTCGTGCAGATGACCGAGATGCCCGAGCTGATCGCCCTGCTGCACAGCTTCGTCGGCCTGGCCGCGGTGCTCGTCGGCTGGAACGGGCACCTCGCGCACGCGCCGATCCCGCCGCAGCTGGTCGACATCCACAACGCCGAGGTGTTCATCGGCGTCTTCATCGGCGGTGTCACCTTCACCGGGTCGATCGTGGCGTACCTGAAGCTGTCGGCGAAGATGTCGTCACGCCCGCTGATGCTGCCCGGCAAGAACGTGCTGAACGTCGGCGCGCTCGTCGCCTTCGTCGCGCTCACCGTCTGGTTCGTCGTCGACCAGCAGCTCTGGCTGCTCATCGCCGTGACCGTGCTGGCGTTCGCGCTCGGGTGGCACCTGGTCGCCTCCATCGGCGGCGGCGACATGCCCGTCGTCGTGTCGATGCTGAACAGCTACTCGGGATGGGCGGCGGCCGCCGCCGGCTTCCTGCTGAACAACGACCTGCTCATCGTCACCGGTGCCCTGGTCGGATCGTCTGGTGCGTACCTGTCGTACATCATGTGCAAGGCGATGAACCGCTCGTTCCTGTCGGTCATCGCCGGCGGCTTCGGCATCGTCGCCTCCGCCTCCTCGGACGACGAGCACGGCGAATACCGGGAGATCACCGCGGCAGCCGCCGCGTCGATGCTCTCGACGGCCACCAGCGTCATCATCACCCCCGGGTACGGCATGGCCGTCGCGCAGGCGCAGTACCCCGTCGCCGACCTCGTCGCGCGGCTGCGCGAGCGCGGCGTCGAGGTGCGCTTCGGCATCCATCCCGTCGCCGGGCGTCTGCCCGGCCACATGAACGTGCTGCTGGCCGAGGCGAAGGTGCCGTACGACATCGTGCTCGGCATGGACGAGATCAACGACGACTTCGCGTCGACCTCGGTCGTGCTCGTGATCGGCGCGAACGACACGGTGAATCCGGCCGCGGCGGAGGACCCGGGAAGTCCGATCGCCGGGATGCCTGTGCTGCACGTCTGGGAGGCCGAGAACGTCATCGTGTTCAAGCGCTCGATGGCGGCCGGCTACGCGGGCGTGCAGAACCCGCTGTTCTTCCGCGACAACGCGCAGATGCTGTTCGGCGACGCGAAGGAGCGGGTGGAGGACATCATCCGCGCCCTCTGACCCGGCCGCCCCCGCCCGGACGCCCCTACGCCGACACCCCCGGTTGTAGCCGAGGCCCCCAGCTGTGAACGTCCACAGCCAGGGGTCTCGGCACGAACCCGGGGTCTCGGTGAAGAAAAGGCAGGCCGTCAGGCTCGCACGAAGCGCACCTCGGTGAGCTGCTCGCCCAGGAACGGCTCGGTGTGGCTCTCGCCGTCGAGGGTGAACCCGTTGCGCTGGTAGAACCGGTGCGCGCGGGGGTTGTCTTCGGCCACCCACAGGTAGCACGGCTCGTTCTCGTAGACGGCGGCATCGAACAGCTTCTGCCCGATTCCGGTGCCGTGGTGCTCGTCGAGCAGGTAGATGAAGTACAGCTCGCGCAGTGCCGGGGCATCTTTGTCGCGAGCCGGACCCGAGCCGACGAAGCCGACGATCTCGCCGTCGACCAGAGCCGCGCTCATGCGGAAGTCGTCGCCCTGGCGAGCCCAGTTCGTCCACAGCTCGGCCATGCGGCGAGGGGAGATGCGCTCGAGAGCGGCCTTGCTGATCAGGTGGTCGTAGGTCTCGTGCCAGCACTGCGCGTGGACGCGACCCAGGGCCTCCGCATCGACATCGCGGACGGGTCGGACGATGATCTCGGTATGGGCTTCGGTGCTCATGTGCGTGACTCTACGCGCCGCCGTCGCGGAGGTGAAATCGGCGACAGACACATGCGCGCGCATGTCGTGATCAGCCAATGAAGTTGGGTGATCCCTCGTGGATCACTACTATCGCCCCTTGTGAACGTGATCTGGCGCACCCTCCTCGTCATCCTCCAGGCGCGGCGGCGCACGCGCCGCGGCGGCGCCCTCGAGCCCTCGGCGGTCAGCCGCATCCGGCTCACCACGCTGCCGACCGACATCGACATCCTGCGTCACATGAACAACGGCCGCTATCTGTCGCTGTTCGACCTCGGTCGGTGGGACCTGCTGATCCGCACCGGCCTGTTCGACGCGATGAAGGATCGCGGCTGGTACGCGGTCGTCTCGAGCGAGACGGTCACCTTTCGCAAGTCGCTGGAGCTGTGGCAGCGCTTCGACGTCGAGTCGCGCTTCGTCGGTCACGACGACAAGGCGGTCTTCCTCGAGCACCGCGCCGTGGTGGACGGCGAGGTGTACGCGCGGGTGATCGTGAGCTCTCGGATGCTGCGCCGCAGCGGCGGCACCGTGACCAACGAGGAGCTGTTCGCGGCCGTCGGCAAGCCGTCCGGCCTGCCCGAGGTCGAGCCGTGGATCCACGACTGGGCGTCGGCGTCGGCGCTGCCGTCGACGAGGAAGCCCGCGCCCAGCATCTGGCGCTGAGCAATCCCCGCGGCAATGTAAAGAATTCTTGACATCGCGGCCGTTCGGGCCTTACTCTCCATGTAAAGAATCTTTGACATGGAGGTGCGGTCATGGTCTATCACGAACGCGTGGCGTGGGCGCAGCTCATCGCGTCGGTCATCACGATCACGGGCTACGTCGTCATCGTGCTCGTGCAGGCCGGCGGCGGCGATATCAGCACGGTTGACTGGTTGCCTCTGATGCTGTGGACGATCGGCGCGGGCATCGCGCTGAGCATCCTGATCAGTGTCGCGTGGGGCATCGTCGCCGGAGTCCGCGATCTGCAATCGGCGACCGCCTCCGACATCCGCGACCGCGACATCAGCCGGCTCGGCGGTCGTGTCGAGCACGCCTTTCTAGTGATCGCCGGACTCGGTGTGATCGCGCTGTGCGCCGTCGGCGCCGAGCTGTTCTGGGTCGCGCAGACGATGTTCGCCGGGTTCGCCGTCTCGGCATTCGTCGGCGGCATCGCACGGGTGACCGCCTACCGTCGCGGGCTGGTCTGATGGTCAAGCCCACGCTCGTCACCAACACGATCCGTGCGTGGCGTGAGCAGACCGGGATGACCCAGGCCGAGCTCGCTGCTCGGATCGGCGTCACCAGGCAGACGCTCATCGCGATCGAGCAGGGGAAGTACTCGCCCTCGCTCGAACTCGCCTTCCAGATCGCCCACGCGTTCGACGTGGGAATCGACGACGTCTTCCAGTATCCGGAGGCATGACATGGCCGAGACGATGAACGCGTGGGAGCAGGACCAGTACGGGCCCGCGTCGGGGGTGCGCCCCGCGCAGCGCCCGATCCCGCAACCCGGCAGGAACGAGGTGCTGCTGGCGGTGCGGGAGACCGCCCTCAACGCGGCAGACGTGCACCTCATGACCGGCGAACCGCTGCTGCTGCGGCTCGTGTACGGCATCCGTCGCCCGCGCAACCCCGTGCGCGGCATGGACGTCGCGGGCACGGTCGTCGCCGTGGGCGCGGGGGTCGCCTCGGCGCGCGTCGGCGACGAGGTCGTGGTCGAGCTGCCCGGCGGGGGAGGACTCGCCGTGTACGCGGTCGCCCCCGTCTCGCGGCTCGCGCACCGGCCGCCGACGGTGAGCGCGGTCGACGCCGCCACCCTGCCGATGGCAGGCGGGACGGCGTGGCAGGCGCTGGATGCCGCGGCGGTCGGCGACGGCCATCGCGTGCTCGTGCTCGGAGCATCCGGCGGTGTCGGCACCTTCGCCGTGCAGCTCGCGGCCATACGCGGAGCGCGGGTCGACGCGACCTGCGCTGCGCGCAATCGCGACGTGCTCGAGAAGCTCGGCGCCACCGCGATCGACCGCAGCACACCCGCGGTGCAGCTGCCCGCCGACACCTACGACGCCGTGATCGAGATCGCCGGCCGGGCTCCGCTGCGAGCGCTGCGCCGGCTCGTGCGCGACGGCGGGACGGTGGTGCTGGTCGGGGGTGACGACGGACGGGTGCTCGGCCCCGTGCCCCGGATGCTGAGGGCGGCGCTGCTCTCACTCGGCTCGCGCCGGCGCATCCGGTCGCTGGCCGCGACGGCCCGGCCGGAGATCCTGCGGCGGCTTCTCGAGCTGGCCGCCGCCGGCAGGCTGCATCCCGTGATCGAGCGCGGGTTCCCGTTCTCGGATGCCGGCTGCGCGCTCGCCCACGTCGAGGCGGGCCACACGGTCGGGAAGGTCGTCGTGCACGGCGGGGAGTGACGGCGTCGGTCGCGGCGGTCGGGCACGGAGGGTGGCGGCATCCAGCATCCGGATGCAAAAATGGAGGTGGCGTGCCTGTGTCGCATCTTCCCCGTGCTCCCATCGAGGAGCGGGTCGAACTTCCGCCAGGCCCCTGGACAGCGTCCGCCGCACCTTGTGAGGAGCACTCATGTCCATGCCCGAAACCGCCACCCTTCGACAGGCTCAGGGGCCCAGTCACGTGGCCACCCGCACCGCGCACCACCGCCGTTACCTGATGTGCCGGCCCGAGCACTTCACGGTCAACTACTCCATCAACCCGTGGATGGAGCCCGCGCGACCCACAGATACCGCCAACGCCGTCGCGCAGTGGCAGAAGCTGTACGACCTGTACCTCGAGCTGGGCCACGAGGTCGAGCTCATCGAGCCGCTCGCCGGCTACCCCGACATGGTCTACACCGCCAACGGCGGATTCGTGATCGGCGGGCGCGCCTACGTGCCCGAGTTCCGGTTCGTCGAGCGCCAGGGCGAGGCGCCCGCCTTCGCCGACTGGTTCCGCGCCAACGGCTTCGACACCGTCATGCCGCAAGAGGTCAACGAGGGCGAGGGCGACTTCCTGCTCGTCGGCGACGTGATCCTGGCCGGAACCGGCTTCCGCTCCACCGGCGACAGCCACCGCGAAGTGGGCGAGGTCTTCGGCCGCGAGGTCGTCTCGCTCACCCTGACCGACCCGCGGTTCTACCACCTCGACACGGCCATCGCGGTGCTCGACCCGGTGCAGGGCGTCGAGAACGGCGGACCCGAGCGCGCGAACATCGCGTACCTCCCCGGCGCGTTCGACGACGCCAGCCGCGCGATCCTCGAGGAGCGCTTCCCGGATGCGATCCTCGTCAGTGACGAGGACGGCGCGGTGTTCGGCCTGAACTCCGCCAGCGACGGCTACAACGTGATCATCTCGCCGCGGGCGACCGGCTTCGAGAAGCAGCTGCGCGAGCGCGGCTACAACCCGATCACTGTCGATCTGTCGGAGCTGCTGCTCGGCGGGGGCGGCATCAAGTGCTGCACTCTCGAACTGCGGGGTGCATGATGAGCGGCGTGATGGATCGCCCTTCGACAGGCTCAGGGGCCCAGGTGGGCTCAGGGGCCCAGGCAGGCTCAGGGGCCACGGTGGGCTCAGGGGCCCAGGTGGGCTCAGCGTCGAGCCCCGAGCCGCACGTCGCCGAGAACTACCACCCGCTGCCCGTCGTCGTCGCCGAGGGCGACGGCGTGTGGGTGACGGATGCTGACGGCAAGCGCTACCTCGACCTGCTCGCCGCCTACTCGGCCGTGAACTTCGGCCACCGGCATCCGGCGATCGTCGAAGCGCTCGTCGCGCAGCTGGGCCGCGTCACGCTCACCAGCCGCGCCTTCATGAACGACCAGCTCGAGCCGTTCGCCGCCGCGCTCGCCGAGCTGTGCGGCAAAGACCTCGTGCTGCCGATGAACACCGGCGCCGAAGCGGTCGAGACCGGCATCAAGGTCGCGCGCGCGTGGGGCTACCGGGTCAAGGGCATCGCCGAGGGCAGGGCGCGCATCATCGTCGCGGCCGGCAACTTCCACGGCCGCACGACCACGATCATCAGCTTCAGCGACGACGAGCAGGCGCGCGACGACTTCGGCCCGTACACGCCCGGTTTCGACACGGTGCCGTACGGGGATGCGGATGCGATCGCCGCCGCGATCACCGATGACACCGCCGCGGTGCTCATCGAGCCGATCCAGGGCGAGGGCGGGGTGATCATCCCGCCTGAGGGCTACCTGCGCCGGGTGCGCGAGATCTGCGACGAGAAGAACGTGCTGTTCATCGCCGACGAGATCCAGTCGGGACTCGGCCGGGTCGGCGAGACCTTCGCGTGCGACCGCGAGGGGGTCGTTCCCGACCTGTACCTGCTCGGCAAGGCCCTCGGCGGCGGCATCCTGCCCGTCTCGGCCGTCGTAGGCGATCGCGACGTGCTGGGCGTCATTCGCCCCGGCGAGCACGGCTCGACCTTCGGCGGCAACCCGCTGGCGGCAGCGGTCGGCCGGAAGGTCGTCGAGATGCTGAGCACCGGCGGGTTCCAGGAGCGGGCCCGCAAGCTGGGGGCTCACCTGGCGACCGACCTCGAGCCGCTCATCGGCCACGGCGTCACCGCGGTGCGCATCGCCGGACTTTGGGCGGGCGTCGACATCGACCCGGCCTTCGGCACAGGTCGCGAGGTCGCCGAGAAGCTGCGCGAGCGGGGCGTGCTCGTCAAGGACACGCACGGTCAGACGATCCGCATCGCGCCGCCGCTCGTGATCCGGGCGACCGAGCTCGACTGGGCCGTCGAGCAGCTGCGCCTCGTGCTCGCGGGCTGACACCCCGCCCGCACCCCGCCCGCACTGAGAAACCACTTTCGGCATGACGAATCACGCGTGAGCGTGTTTCTCACGCCGAAAGTGGTTTCTCGGCGTCAGGAGACGGTCGCGATGATCGTGTGCAGGCCGCTCGCGCCGTCGGGCGCGGGCGGCGCTTCGGCGTCGGTCTGGACGGTGCCGTCGACGGCGATCGCACGGCAGCGGATGCTGTGCTCGCCCGTCTCGGCGCGCCAGGGCATGCGCCACTGCACCCAGGTGTCGTCGGAGAGGGCGGATGCCAGCTCGGCGCGTTCCCACGGGCCGTCGTCGATCTGCACTTCGACTCTGGAGACCCCGGTGCCCGGCTGCCAGGCGATGCCGGCGATCACCGCGTCGCCGGCGTCGATGGCGCGGCCCGGTCGGGGCACATCGATGCGGGACTGCAGCTTGATCGGCCCGCGCTCCGACCAGCCGCGATCCGTCCAGTAGGCGCGAGCCCGGTCGAAGCGCGTCACCTCGAGGTCGGTGACCCACTTCGTCGCCGACACGTAGCCGTACAGGCCGGGCACCACCATCCGCACGGGGAAGCCGTGAGCCTGCGGCAGCGGTTCGCCGTTCATGCCGATCGCGAGCAGGGCGTCGCGATCGTCGGTGAGCGCCTCGAGGGGAGTGCTCGCGGTGAACCCGTCTGCCGAGGTCGACAGCACCATGTCGGCGTCGGCGTCGACACCGGCGCGCTGCAGCAGCTCGCGGATCGGGTACCCCAGCCAGACGGCCGTGCCGACCAGGTCTCCGCCGACCGGGTTCGACACGCACGACAGCGTCACCGCACGCTCGGTCAGCGGCAGCGCGAGCAGCTCGTCCCAGGTCAGGGTGACCTCGTCGGCGACCATGCCGTGGATGCGCAGCCGCCAGTCGGCCGGGTCGACAGCGGGCACGATGAGGGCGGTGTCGATGCGGTAGAAGTCGGGATTCGGGGTGATCAGGGGCGTCAGGCCCGGCACCTCGAGGGCGGCGGCCGGCGGCACGGCCGGCGCCGGCGTCGCCGGGCGCGGCAGGCGGAGCGCGTCGCGTACGGTCGACACCGCCGCCGAGCCCGCCTTCGTCACCGCGCCGGCGACGCCCAGGGCGACGCCGACGAGCGCGGTGCCGCCCGCCCACGCGAGGAAGCGACGGCGTGACGGGCCGGTCTCGGGCACGGATGCCGTGCTCTCGGCGTGCTCGGCGTGCCGCGGCGCGGCCGTCCCGACCGCGAGCGGAGCGCTGCGCACCAGCATCCGCAGCGCCGTCGCGGCGACCGCGCCGGCGATCACGGACGGCAGCCACGCCAGCATCCCGGCATCCGCTCGGGTGAGGGCGAGCGCGCCCGCGGCGACGCTGATCGCGGCGAGCGCGATCACTCCCGAGCGCGACCAGCGCACCTCGGCGACCCCGGCGAGGGCGGCGAGGGCGAGCAGGACGATCCCGATGCCCACGAGCAGCGCGGTCTTGTCTGCGGTGCCGAACCACGCGATCGCGGTGTCTTTCGCCCAGGCAGGAGCGGCATCGATCAGAGTGCCCCCGATCACCGCGAACGGGCTGGACGACGGGGCGATCAGCGACGCGAGCAGCTCGCCCGCGCCCGCGCCGAGCGCTGCTGCCGCGACACCCGCCAAGGCCGCCATTCCGCGCCGTCTGGGTGATGCATCCATCTCTTCAGGCTAGGCGCGCCGAGCCGCGCCCGGACGCGCCGCGAGACTTCCGTTCCAGCACGAGACCGAGCGCACCGCGCCATGTCTCGTGCTGGAAGCGAAGTCTCGCGGGATGGGAATCAGTCCTTGAGGAACGGTCCGGTGTCCTGCTGGCGGGCATCCGGATCGTCGAGGCCCGCCAGCTCGTCCTGCGCGATCAGCTCGTCGACGTCGAGCGTCGACGGCGTGGCGTCGACGTGGCTCTCGGCCGACAGCGCCCCCGGCGTCGCCCGCGCGGGGTCGGCCGGCGCGACGGGCAGCCGGAACGTGCGCTGCACGCGACGCACCCATCGCGGCTGAGCGCCGAACACGCCGTTGGCGTCGTGCGCCTCGACCTCGAGCCCGTAGTAGTCGCCGATCTTGTCGATGAACTGGGCCCGCTCGGCCTTCGCGTACGCGCGGCGCTCACGGCTGAACGCGACCACCGTCGACCAGCACATCAGCAGCATGACCACGCTGAACGGCAGCGCGATCGTGATGGCGGCCGTCTGCAGGGCCGTCAGGCCGCCCGAGAGCAGCAGCGCGATGGCGAGCAGTGCGGTGACCGCGACGAAGAAGACGCGGATCCAGCGCTTGGGCTCCGGCTCGCCGCCGGTGGCGATCATGCCCATCACCAGCGCGCCGGAGTCGGCGGAGGTGATGAAGAAGATCGCCAGGAGCAGGATCGCGCCGATGCTGACGATCGTCGATCCGGGCACGTTCTGCAGCAGGGCGAACAGGGCGCCCTGCAGATCGACCGTCCCGTCGGCCCTGGTGAGCGTGCCGGGCTCCCGCAGCTCGAGGGCGAGGGCGGATCCGCCCAGCACGGCGAACCACAGGATGCCGAGCAGTGTCGGCACGAGGATCACGCCGACCACGAACTCGCGCACCGTGCGACCCTTCGAGACCCGCGCGATGAAGATGCCGACGAACGGCGCCCACGAGATCCACCAGCCCCAGTAGAACGAGGTCCACGAGGCCTGCCACTGCTCGCCCGCCGCGCCCTGGTAGGCGCTGACGTTGAACGAAAGCCCCACGAAGTTCTGCACGTAGTACCCGATCGACTGCACGAAATCGCGCAGCAGAAACTCGGTGGGCCCGGTCACCAGCAGGTAGACGACGAGGATGCCCGCGAGCACGAGGTTGGCGTTCGACAGCCACTTCATGCCCTTGGTCACGCCCGACAGCACCGACATGAGCACGAACACCGAGATCACCAGGATGAGGATCACCTGGGTCGTCTCGTCGGGGTCGGCGATGCCGGCCGAGTGCAGGCCGGCGCTCATCTGCAGCACGCCGAGACCCAGCGAGGTGGCGACGCCGAACAGCGTGCCGACCAGGGCGATCACGTCGATCGCGTGGCCCCAGGCGCCCTCGACCTTCTTGCCGAGCAGCGGCTCGAGGGTCCAGCGGATCGAGATCGGACGACGACGGCGGTGGATGGCGTAGGCGAGAGCGAGGCCGATCACCACGTAGATCGACCAGGCGTGCACGCCCCAATGCAAGTAGGTCTGGCCCAGCGCCGCCTGCGCGAGCTGGGAGGGCGTGCCCTCGACCCCGGGGCGCGGGTTCGTGAAGTGCGACAGCGGCTCGCTGACGCCGTAGAAGACGAGGCCGATGCCCATGCCGGCGGCGAAGAGCAGCGCGAACCAGCTCATCGCCGAGAACTCCGGCTCTTCGTCGTCGCGGCCGAGCTTGATGTCGCCGAATCGGCTGAAGCCCATGAACAGGCAGAACGCGACGAAGAACGCGGCGATCAGCACGTAGTACCAGTTGAACGCGTTGACGATGCTCGTCTGCACCGCCTGGAACGCCGTCTCGGCGACACCGGGCAGCAGCAGGGCGAACAGCGCGAACGCGAGCACGATGATGGCGGCCGGCCAGAAGACCCACCGGAGCACCTGCGGGGTGCGCGCCGCCGAGGACGCGCTCGGATCGGACATCTCGCTGCTTCCGCTCATGCCGCCAACCGTACCCGGATCCGGCGAGGTCACGCGGGTGTGTCGTCGGGGTCGAGCGACTTCAGCGCGTCACGCTCGACGGCCGTGTCGGCCGTCAGCTGCTCTTCGGTGTTCTCATCGCCGCCGAGCGGGGCGTCATCGTCGGCGGCTTCGGACGCGTCGGCGGGGTCGGATGCGGGCTCACCGGCGGGTTCGGAGGCGCCGTCGGCGGGTTCGGACGCGTCGTCGGTCGATGCGTCCGGCTCCGCCTGCGCGGCGTCCTGCTGGCGCGGCAGGCCGCTGCCCAGCGGATCGTGTCCTGGCACGTGCGGGTGCTGGCCGTCGGGGGAGCCGTACATCGGGGTCTGCTCGTTCATGCCCGAGAAGGTATGCGCAGACGCCGGCGGCTGATAACCCCCTTGACAGTGCGTGGCCGCCGCACGAGCGCCCGCCGTTCAGTCCGCGTCGTCGCGAGGGGCGGCGAGCCGGATCGGAGTGGTGGCGGCGGACCGGTCATCGAACGAGCCGGGATCCATGGCCCGGATCACCGACAGCGGACGCGTCTCGTCGAGGGTCAGCCGGAACCGCCGTCCGTCACGGCGGCGCAGTCGGCCCGACGACAGCATCCACCCCACGCCGATCCCGAAGGCGACGATGCCGGCGATGCCGCCGACCGTGATGGCGGTGCGGGCCGAGAACGTGTCGACGATCCACCCGGCGATCGGCGCGCCGATTGGCGTCGATCCCATGATCACCGCCATGTAGAGCGCCAGCACGCGGCCGCGCAGCGCCGCGTCGGTGGTGGTCTGCACGTATCCGTTGGCGGTGGTGAGCATCGAGACCGTCGAGAAGCCGACGAGAACCAGCACCGCGGCGTACGTCGGGTAGGTGGGCATGGCGGCTGAGACGACGGATGCCACCCCGAACCCTCCCGCCGCGATCACGAGCACCCGCACCCGGGCCCGATCGCGCCGTGCCGCGAGCAGGGCGCCGGCCAGCGAGCCGATCGCGAGCACCGAGCTGAGCAGTCCGTAGCCGTCGGCGTCGCGCCCGAACTCCAGCGCCATCGTCGACGCGAAGATGGGGAAGTTCATGCCGAACGCGCCGATGAGGAACACCATCACGAACACGACGATGAGATCGGGCCGGCCCCGCACGTAGCGCAAGCCCTCGCCGAGCCCGCCGC
The DNA here is from genome assembly GCF_053645675.1 of Microbacterium sp. NPDC055312. Lineage (NCBI taxonomy): Bacteria > Bacillati > Actinomycetota > Actinomycetes > Micrococcales > Microbacteriaceae > Microbacterium > Microbacterium sp. NPDC055312. Next base: position 466,898 of record NZ_JBSHMU010000002.1, read on the forward strand.
CGCGTCTGCTCTTCACGCGCGGCCTGAGCTCATTGACCCGGATCAGCGTCAACGCGATGATCATCGCGAGGAAGGTGACGGCGTTGGCGACGAACACCCAGCCCGAGCCGAGCAGCACGATCAGGATGCCGCCGATCGCAGGTCCCACCAGGCGGGCCATGTTGAACGCCGCGGAGTTCAGCGCCACGGCGTTGGAGGTGTCCTCGAGGCTCACCATGTCGGACACGAACGCCTGCCTGGCGGGGGCGTCGAACGCGTTGGCGACACCGAACGCGGCCGCGAAGACGAACATCAGCGGCAGGGTCATCACGCCGGTGAGCAGCAGCGCCGCCACCCCGAGGGCGAGCATCAGGAGCGCGGTCTGGGTGCACAGCAGCACCTTGCGCCGGTCGAAGCGGTCGGCCACCCAGCCGGTCAGGCCCACGAGCACCAGGGGAGGGCCGAACTGCAGTGCCATGGTGACTCCCATGGCCGTGGCGTCGTTGTCGGTGAGCTCGGTCAGCACCACCCAGTCCTGGGCGGTGGCCTGCATCCAGCCGCCGACGTTCGAGATGACGCCGCCGAGGAACCAGGTGCGGTAGTTGAAGTTGCGGAACGAGCGGAACATGCCCGACGAGGCGCTCATGCGTCGGCCATCCTCTTCAGCAGCGCCGACGCGGCATCCAGCACGGCGAGCTCATCGTCGTCGAACTGCTGCGCGTCGATGAGGTCGGCCAGCAGACGGTTGCGCTTGCGGATCGTCTCGATCACGACGCTCTCACCCTGCGGGGTCAGCTCGACGTATACCCGACGCCGGTCGTGCTCGTCGGGCACGCGGATCACGAGGCCGAGCTCGGCGAGTCCGTTCACCGTGGCGCTCATGGTCGGAGCGGTCACGTGCTCGTGCTCGGCGAGACCGGAGAGGGTGCGCCGTCCGTGCACGCGCAGCGCACCGAGGGTGGCCAGCTGCGCATCGCTCATCGCGTCGAGCGCCCGGGCCGACCGAAGGCGCCGGGTGAGGCGGAACAGGGCATAGCGCAGCTCTGCGGCAGAGTCATCGGAATCAGCAGTCATTACTTAGATAGTCTAACTAACGTTCCTTTGACATGGTTCGATGAAAATCTTGTTCTTGATCCTGCGGTCGGCCCGGGGGCGAATGCGAGAATAATTCTCATGCCTCTCGATCTCGAAGTCGCTGTCCAGAACGCCGCCGGCATGCGCATCGCTCGCGAGGTCGGCGCGGCCAGAGTCGAGCTGACGCAGGCGCTCAGCCTCGGCGGGCTGACCCCGTCTCGCGGCACCATCGAGCTCGTCCGCGACGCAGGCGGGGAAGGCGGACCCGAGGTGCACGTGCTGATCCGCCCTCGCGCCGGCGACTTCCACTACGACCGCGACGAATTCGCCGTCATGGAGCGCGACGTGCGCGACGCGCTCGCCGCCGGCGCTCACGGCGTGGTGATCGGATGCCAGGACGCATTCGGCGAACTCGACCGAGACGGCCTCGCGCGACTCCGCGACGCCGCCGACGGCGCATCCGTCACCCTGCACCGCGTGATCGACACCACCCCCGACCCGGTCGCCGCGCTGCGCATCGCCCTCGAGCTCGGCCTTCGGCGCGTGCTGACCTCGGGAGGTGCCTCGCGTGCGGCCGACGGTCTCGACGTGCTGCGGGCTCTCGTGCGCGAAGCGGCCGGAGACATCGAGGTGATGGCGGGCAGCGGGATCACCGCCGCCGACGTGGCCGCCATCGCCGGAACCGGCGTCGACGCCGTGCACTTCTCGGCCAAGCGCACGGTGTCCGTCGACGGCGGCGTGCGGCTGGGGTCGGCCAGCGACGGCGTCGGAGGACACGAGGTCACCGACCTCGACGCCGCGCGCTCGATCATCGACGCCCTCGCGGCATCGCACGCGGTCTGACGAGCAGACCACCCGCGAGGGATCCGCTCCGTAGACTCGACACATGGCCACCCCGCGCACTGCTGAGTTCGTCGATGCCCACGGCATCGCCATCGTCTACGACGTCTACGAGGCGGCAGGCACGGCCCGGGGCGTGGTGCAGCTGCTGCACGGCGTGGGCGAGCACGCCGGCCGCTACGCCCGCACCATCGAGGTGCTCGTCGAGGCCGGGTTCCACGTCTACGCCGACGACCACCGCGGACACGGGCGCACGGGCATCCGGCAGCACGGCGATCCGGCGAAGCTCGGGCGCCTCGGCCGTGGCGGCATGCGCGCCGCCGTCGACGCGTGCTGGCAGCTGACCGAGATCATCCGCTCCGAGCGTGGCGACCTGCCGCTCGTGCTGCTGGGTCATTCGTGGGGGTCGTTCCTGGCGCAGAAGCTGCTGAATCAGCATCCCGAAGCGTACGACGCGGTCGTGCTCACCGGATCCGCCCTGCGGACCCCGACGGATCTCAACCCGCGCCCGCTGAACGCCCGGTGGAAGGGACCCGACGCGCACGGGCTCGAATGGCTCACGCGCGACGAGACGGTCTGGGCGGCGTTCCGTGACGACCCGCTGACGACCGAGGTGCCACTGCTCACCCTCTTCGGCCCGATCGAGGCGGCCCGGCTGTACGGACTGCCGAAGAAGAACCTGCTCGGGTCGCTGAGCTCGTCGAAGGGCATCCCGGTGCTGCTGATGGTCGGCGGCGACGACCCGGTCGGCGGCCCGCGCAGCGTGCACAAGCTCGCCGACGCGTACAAGAAACGGTCCGGCCTGACCGACGTGACGACGCTCGTCTACCCCGACGCGCGCCACGAGCTGTTCAACGAGCTGCAGCAGGACGACGTGCGCGCCGACCTGGTGGCCTGGCTCGACGCGCACATCCCCGCGCAGGGCTGAGGTGGCCGCCGTTCTGCAGTGGCTGATCGACGCATTCAACGCGCAGATCTCCGTCGGCTCGTCGTCGCTGCTCGTGCGCGAGGTGGTCGGCAACGTCTTCGGCCTCGCCAGCGCTCTCGGCGCGATGCGGCGGAGGCTGTGGGCGTGGCCGGTCGGCATCGTCGGCAACGTGCTGCTGCTCACCGTCTTCGTCGGCAGCGTGTTCGGCACCGAGCACGCGGCCAACCTGCTCGGGCAGGCCGGCCGCCAGGTGATGTTCATCGCCGTCTCGGTGTACGGCTGGGTGCGCTGGCGTCAGGCCCGCGACAGCGAGGGCCACGCCGTCACCCCGCGATGGGCGTCGGGTCGCACGCGCGTTCTGCTGATCGCGGCCCTGCTGATCGGAACGGCGGCGATCACGCCGCTGTTCCGGATGCTCGGATCGTACGAGCCGGTGTGGAGTGATGCGTGGACGTTCGTCGGGTCGCTGCTGGCGACCTGGGCGATGGCCAAGGGGTGGGTCGAGTTCTGGCTGATCTGGGTGGCGGTGGATGCCGTGGGCGTGCCGCTGCTGTTCTCGGCCGGCTACTACGCCACCGCGTTCATGTACCTGTTCTACGGTGCGTTCACGATCGTCGGCTTCTTCGTGTGGATGCGCGCATCGCGCGGCGACAAACCGCGCATCGACACCGACCTGCCCGACCCGACGGTGCGGGGCGGGCGCGGCTGAGCCGGGGCCCGACGGTGCCCGTGCCCGCGCGGTTAAGATCGAAGAGTGCATGGTGAGTACAAGGTTCCCGGTGGAAAGCTCGTCGTCGTCGACCTCGAGGTCGCAGACGGACTGATCCGCGACTTCCGTCTCGCGGGCGACTTCTTCCTGGAGCCCGACACGGCGCTCGAGGCGATCAACGCCGCCGTCGAGGGGATGCCCGTCGAAGCGGATGCCGCCACGATCGCCGCCGCCGTGCGCGCCGCCCTGCCCGAGGGGGCCCAGCTGCTGGGATTCTCGCCCGAGGCCGTCGGCACCGCGGTGCGCCGGGCGCTCGTGACCGCACCGGGCTGGCGTGACTTCGACTGGGAGATCGTGCACGAGAAGGCGGTCTCGCCGCGCATGAACCTCGCCCTCGACGAGGTGCTCACATCGCGCGTGGGGGAGGGGCGTCGCCGCCCGACCCTGCGCATCTGGGAATGGGACGAGTCGGCGGTCGTGATCGGATCGTTCCAGTCGTACCGCAACGAGGTCGACCCGGAGGGCGCGGCTCGCCACGGCTTCGACGTCGTGCGCCGCATCTCGGGCGGTGGCGCGATGATGATGGCCGCGGGGCAGATCATCACCTACTCGTTGTACGTGCCCGCATCGCTCGTGCAGGGCATGACCTTCGCCGACTCGTACGCCTTCCTCGATGACTGGGTGCTGCAGGCGCTGCGCTCGGTCGGCATCGACGCGACCTACCAGCCGCTCAACGACATCGCATCGCCCACCGGAAAGATCGGCGGCGCCGCGCAGAAGCGGCTCGCGAACGGCGGCGTGCTGCACCACGCGACGATCTCGTACGACATCGACGGCCAGGTGATGACCGAGGTGCTGCGCATCGGCCGCGAGAAGCTCAGCGACAAGGGCACCACGTCTGCAGCCAAGCGCGTCGACCCGCTGCGCACGCAGACCGGCATGGAGAGAGCCGAGATCATCGAGCGCTTCAAGGCGACCTTCCGCACGCTCACCGGCGCTGAAGACGGCGCGATCTCCGCCGACGAGTACGCGGCCGCCGAGGCTCTCGTCGAGAGCAAGTTCGCGACCGATGCGTGGCTGCACCGTGTTCCCTGACTGCGACGTGCCGTGAGCGCGACCTCTTCCGCCGGGGCCCTTGAGCCGGTTGCCACCTGGGCCCCTGAGCCTGTTGCCACCTGGGGCCCTGAGCTTGTCGAAGGGTTGGGCGATGCTTCGGCAGGCTCAGCAGCCCAGGGTTGGGTCCCTGAGCTTGTCGAAGGGCTGGGTGATGCTTCGGCAGGCTCAGCAGCCCAGGGTTGGGTCCCTGAGCTTGTCGAAGGGCCCCAGGATCGGCGGGCCCAGTGACCGGCACGCCCCACCCCGGCGCCGTCGACATCATCGAGGGTGACAACCTCGAGGTCGCCGCGTCGCTGGCATCCGGATCCTTCACCCTCGTCTACCTCGACCCGCCGTTCAACACCGGCCGCACCCGCGGCCGCGAGGTCGTCACCGCACGCCGCCTCGTGCCCTCCGACGCGGAGGCTGCCGAGGCAGAGCCGCTCGAGGTGGCGAAGGAGATCCGGTACGGGTTCCACGGGCACTCGTACGAGCGGGTGCGCGGCATGCTGCGCAGCTTCGACGACCGCTTCGACGACTACGGCGACTTCCTCGTGCCGCGGCTCGAGGAGGCGTGGCGGCTGCTCGCCGACGACGGCACGCTGTACCTGCACCTCGATTACCGCGAGGCGCACTACGCCAAGGTGATGATGGATGCCGTGTTCGGGCGCGACTGCTTTCTGAACGAGCTCATCTGGGCGTACGACTACGGCGCGAAGTCGCGTACCCGCTGGCCCACGAAGCACGACACGATCCTGGTGTACGCGAAGAATCCCGGGCGGCACGTGTTCAACGCCGACGACGTCGACCGCGAGCCGTACATGGCTCCGGGGCTGGTCACGGCAGAGAAGGCCGCGCGCGGCAAGCTGCCCACCGACGTGTGGTGGCACACGATCGTGCCGACCACCGGGCGGGAGAAGACCGGCTACCCCACCCAGAAGCCCGAGGGGGTGCTGCGCCGCATCGTGCAGGCGTCGTCGCGTCCCGGCGACCGGGTGCTCGACCTGTTCGCCGGTTCCGGCACCACCGGCGCGGTCGCGTCCGCGCTGGGACGGGATGCGGTGCTCGTCGACGACAACCCCGAGGCGATCCGGGTGATGCGCGAGCGGATGCCGCATGCCGAGGTGCGCGCGGTCTGACCCTGCGTGGTCCGACTCACCGCATGGGTGCCAGAGGCCACGCAGCCCACGGCCCTGAGCGGCCGGCGAGCGCCTCGAGCGCAGATGCCAGCCGCTCTGGCGGCACATCCTCGCCACGTGACCGGCTCGAGCTCGTTCCGTTGTCGAACGTCGTCTCGGATTCGATCCACGGCCGACGGCCGCGCCCGACGCTCTCCCGGTAGTGTCCGGTCACGACTGCGAGAACCTGCCGCTCGAGATCGTCGGCCTGGCCCGACCATTCCTCATCGCAGGCCTCGCATCCACAGGGCGGGTAGCGGAAATCGTGCAGCAGTCCGGCATGCAGAAGGAGGCCGGGGAACCCGGTGAATACGAAGGTCAGCGCCGCTGACGCCGAGTTGTTCGGCGTCACCCGCACGGCGCGCACGACGTCGTGGTGCGGGTGCAGCAGGTCGGCGGCGACCTCGATGCCCTCCAGCAGGTGCACGTCGTAGGTGCGGGCCAGATGAGCGATGAGCGCATCGGCGATCGCGTGCAGCGGAGCGAAGCGCTCGGTGTCGCGCTCGACCGAATAGGCGTCGTCGGGCGGCGAGTCCGGCCACCTGTGCCCGTAGTCGATCACGTGGCCGTCGTCGTCGCGGAAGACCGGCGACTCGATCGCGGGGCGCACATAGGGGGTCACGCCCCCATCCTCACGCAGAGCGGCGACGGGGTCTACCGCGCGACGCGGCGGTGCGCGGCGAAGGCGTCGCGCAGCGCGGTGCGCACGACATCGACCGCCTCGTGCGCACGCGACGCCGCACGCACGGCGGTGAAGACCTCGCGCACGGGCGAGCCGGGCAGGTCGGCGACGGTGAGCGGGCTGGGCTCGTCGCCCCAGATGAGGTCGGGCAGCATGCCCACGGCGTGACCGGATGCCACCAGGCGGACGTGCGCGGTGAGGTCGGCGGCTTCGAAGCGCACGTCGGGCTCGAACCCGGCCGCGCGGCACTGCTGCACGGTCCACTGCCGCACGGCGGTGCCCTCGGGCTCCATCACCCACACCCGGTCGCGCAGCTCAGGCAGGGAGAGCGGATGCTCAGTGGGCGGCAGCACGATGCGAATCGGATCCTCGCCGAGCAGCTCGTGCACCACGCCGTCGCGCTGCTCGCGGGTCTGCCCGGGATACTGCTCGGCGATCACCAGGTCGAACCGCCGCGCCCACAGCTCGAACAGGCTCTCTTCGGGCGGCAGCTCGGCGAGCTCGACACGCAGGCCCGGGGCGCGCTCGGCGAGCAGAGACAGCGCGGCCGGCGCGATGCTCTGCGCCGCGGTGGGCATCGCAGCGATGCGCACCGGCTCCCAGCCCGCGTGCGCTGTCAGCGCCGCGCGGGCCTCTTCGTCGAGCTCGAGAGCCCGGGCGGCGTGCTCGGCCAGCATCCGTCCCTGCGGGGTCAGACGCACCCTGCGTCCGTCGGGTTCGAGCAGCGTGACTCCGGCCTCTTTCTCGAGCAGGGCGAGCTGCTGCGAGACGGTCGAGGGGGAGTACGAGAGCGAGGCGGCGACCTGGGCGATCGTGCCGCGCAGCGCGAGTTCGTGCAGCAGTCTCAGCCGTCTCAGCTCGAACATGCGGGACTCTCCTCATTCTTCGTTTTCATCGAACATTATCATTCAGAAACGATCGCTTTTCTTGTACGGTGCGCGGCGGCATCCTGTAGCAATGAGCACTCCTGCGCCCGCCTCCGAAGCATCCATCGCCGAACTCGCCTCACTCGGCGACGACGCCGTCGCCCTGGTGAAGAAGTGGCTCGTCGAGAGTCGCGACGTGCCGACGGATGCCGCCGGCGAGCGTCTCGCGGGAGTGCTGCGCGACCCGAACGGCCTCGACTTCACCGTCGGATTCGTCGACGGCGTCGTGCGCCCCGAAGACCTCAAGGTCGCGGCGACCAAGCTCAAGGAGCTCGTGCCGCTGACGCCGGGCTTCCTGCCCGCGCCGATGCGCGCCGCGATCGGCCTCGGTGGTGCGACCGCCGGCATCCTGCCCGGTGTCGTCGTGCCGTCGGCCCGCGCCGTGCTGCGCCAGATGGTGCGCCACCTGATCGTCGACGCCCGCGACGAGAAGCTGGGTGCGGCGATCAAGCACATCCGCGAGTCGCAGGGCGTGAAGCTCAACATCAACCTGCTCGGCGAGGCCATCCTGGGCCGCGAAGAGGCCAAGCGCCGCCTCGACGGCACCCGTCGCCTGCTCGAGCGCGACGACGTCGACTACGTGTCGATCAAGGTCTCCTCCACCGTCGCCCCGCACAGCCCGTGGGCCTTCGACGATGCCGTCGCCGACGCCGTCGAGGCGCTGCTGCCGCTGTACCGGATCGCCGCGCAGGGCGGCCCGGGCGGTCAGAAGTTCATCAACCTCGACATGGAGGAGTACAAGGACCTCGACCTCACCATCGCGGTCTTCACCGGCATCCTCGACCGTCCCGAGTTCAAGAACCTCGAGGCGGGCATCGTGCTGCAGGCGTACCTGCCCGACGCGCTCTCGGCGATGATGCGTCTGCAGGAGTGGGCGGCCGCCCGCGTCGCCTCGGGCGGGGCGCCGATCAAGGTGCGCGTCGTGAAGGGCGCCAATCTGCCGATGGAGACGGTCGATGCCGAGACGCACGGCTGGCCGCTCGCGACCTGGTCGAGCAAGCAGGAGTCCGACTCGTCGTACAAGGCGGTGCTCGAGTACTCGCTGCGCCCGGAGCACATCGGCAACGTGCGCATCGGCGTCGCCGGTCACAACCTGTTCGACATCGCCCTCGCCTGGCTGCTCGCGAAGAAGCGCGGCGTGACCGACGGGATCGAATTCGAGATGCTGCTCGGCATGGCCACCGCCCAGGCCGAAGTCGTCAAGCGCACGGTCGGGTCGCTGCTGCTCTACACCCCCGTGGTGCACCCCGATGAGTTCGACGTCGCGATCGCCTACCTGATCCGCCGTCTCGAAGAGGGTGCCTCGCACGAGAACTTCATGTCGGCCGTGTTCGATCTCGACACCGATCCGGCGCTGTTCGAGCGCGAGAAGCAGCGCTTCCTGGCATCCATCCAGACCATCCCGACCGAGGTGCCGGCAGCCAACCGCACGCAGAACCGTCAGCTGCCAGACCCTTCGGCAGGCTCAGGGACCCAGAAGGGGTACGTCTTCCAGAACACCCCCGACACCGACCCGTCGCTGGCAGCCAACCGTGCCTGGGCCGACGCGATCCGCGCCCGCATGAAGAACTCGACCCTCGGTGCCGACACGGTCGCCGCCAACACGCTCAGCACCGCCGAGCAGGTCTCCGAGCGGATCGCTGCGGCCGTGGCATCCGGTGAGGCATGGCGCGCACTCGGCGCCGCCGGCCGCGCCGAGATCCTGCACCGCGCGGGCGACATCCTCGAGGCGCGTCGGGCCGACCTGCTCGAGGTCATGGGCTCCGAGGCGGGCAAGATCATCGAGCAGGGCGACCCCGAGGTGTCGGAGGCGATCGACTTCGCGCACTACTACGCCGAGAGCGCCAAGAAGCTCGCCGAGGTCGACGGCGCGCTCATGCAGCCGGTCGGGCTGACCGTGGTCACCCCGCCGTGGAACTTCCCGGTCGCCATCCCCGCCGGATCCACCCTGTCCGCGCTCGCCACCGGGTCGCCGGTGATCATCAAGCCCGCCCGCCAGGCGCGCCGCTCGGGCGCCGTGATGGTCGAGGCCCTGTGGGAGGCCGGAGTGCCTCGCGACGTGCTGCAGTACGTGCAGCTCGACGGCCGCTCGCTGGGTGAGCAGCTGGTCAGCGACCCGGCCGTCGGCCGCGTCATCCTCACCGGCGGCTACGAGACGGCCGAGCTGTTCCGCGGATTCCGTGCCGACCTGCCGCTGCTCGCCGAGACGAGCGGCAAGAACGCGATCATCGTCACTCCTGCCGCCGACCTCGACCTCGCCGCGAAGGATGTCGCGTACTCGGCCTTCGGTCACGCCGGCCAGAAGTGCTCGGCCGCCTCGCTCGTCGTGCTCGTGGGGTCGGTCGCGAAGTCGGAGCGGTTCCGTCGTCAGCTCATCGATGCCGTGCGCGCCTACGAGGTGGGCATGCCGGAAGACGGCAGAAACCGCATCGGACCGCTGATCTCCCCTGCCGAGGGCAAGCTGCTCAGCGCGCTCACCGAACTGCACCCCGGACAGTCCTGGATGCTGGAGCCGGAGAAGCTCGACGACGCCGGCCAGCTCTGGACCCCGGGCATCCGTGACGGTGTGCAGCGCGGCAGCGAGTTCCACCGGGTCGAGTACTTCGGACCCGTGCTCGGGGTGATGACCGCCGACTCGCTGACCGAGGCGATCGACATCGTCAACGACATCGACTACGGCCTGACCAGCGGTATCCACTCCCTCGACGTCGACGAGGTGCAGCAGTGGCTGGCGAACATCCAGGCCGGCAACGTGTACGTCAACCGCGGAACCACCGGTGCCATCGTGCAGCGGCAGCCGTTCGGCGGCTGGAAGAAGGCCGCCGTCGGCGCCGGCTCCAAGGCGGGCGGCCCGAACTACCTCGTCGGGCTGGCGGAGTGGACGGATGCCACGGTGCAGACGAGCACCTCGCTCGACGCGCTCGCGTCGTCGGCCGTCGCACTCGTCGACGGTGCCGACGCCGAGTGGCTGCGCGGCGCGCTGGCCACCGACATCGACGCGCTGGCCGCCGAGTTCGGCATCGTGCGGGATGCCACGGGTCTGGTCACCGAGCAGAACGCGCTGCGCTACCAGGCGCTGCCCGTCACGATCCGCTACGAGGGCGGCCGTGTCGCCGAGCTGCTGCGCGTCGCCGCCGCCGGCGCGCGGCTGCGCGCACGGGTGACGGTGAGCACGGCATCCGCTCTGCCCGCGCCGGTCGTCACCTGGCTGGGTGCGCACGATGTCGTCGTGGTGACCGAGGACGCCCAGGCCTGGGCCGGGCACGCCCGTCGCCTCGCCGCCGCGGGCGGACGCGTGCGCCTGATCGGCGCCGACGCGCTCGAGACCGCGACGGCCGTCGACGGGTCGCCGAGCCTGGCGATCTACGCGAACCCGGTGGTCTCGGCCGGCCGCGTCGAGATGCTCACCTTCGTGCGCGAGCAGGCCGTGTCGATCACCGCGCACCGCTTCGGCACCACGCACCGCTACGACGTCCCGCTGCTCGAGCCTGTGCGCTGAGTCGCGGGTCGGGCTGCGCTTGCTCGCTTCGCTCTTCGCGCCGGCTGGGCCCATATGGTCGCCTCCTCTCGGGTGAGGCGACCATTCGGGCCCGGCCGACGGCGTGCGGGCGGGGATACTCGTGCTCGGTGGTCCCGAATGGTCGCTTTCCTTCGAGAGAGGCAGCCACCTGGGCCCAGCGGACGGGTGAGGGCGGGGATGCCCGAGCTCCTGCGCGGAGTCGATGGCCGGCTCTCTCTTTTGCTGGCTGGGCCCGTACGGTCGCCTCCTCTCGGGTGAGGCGACCATCCGGGCCCAGCGGATGCCGGAGGGCGGCCCGATCAGCGGTGCAGGGAGAACTCCAGGGTCGTGCCCGCCGTGCCGGCTGTGTCGATGGTGAGCCGGATGCCGTCGCCGCGGCGGGCCAACCTGACGCGGTCCGCGTCGTCGCCCTTGACCCTCGTCGCGCGGCTTCCGGCGACGTCGATCACGAGAGTTGCGCCGCTCTGCGTCGGGTCGCTGACCGACATCCGCGTCATGCCCGGCGTGATGCGCGCGATCACGCAGGCCGCACGGTCGGAGGTGAGCGCACCGGCGCTGCCGGCCGCCCAGAAGGCGGCGGCGGTGACGTGCGTCGACAGCTGAATCGCCTGCGCGACGCCGTCGTTGCGGATCATCTGGAAGCGCCGAGAGCGCGCGGCGGCGGCGGTGGCATCGGCATCCGCTCCGGGATGCACGGCATATGCGTACCCGCCGCTCGCCTCGGCGCCCACGCCGTGGGACAGGCTCAGCGTTCCGTACCAGCGGCGCTGCAGCACATCGGTGCCGGCGGCGGCGTTGGTGCTGTTGCGCCGCCAGCTGCCCTCGCGCTCCTCGATCCCGGCCACGAGATCGGCAGGGCCGTCGAGAAGCACATAGCCGCCGACGCCCTCCAGGTGCGCCCACCGCGCCCCTTCGACCGTCTGCCGAGCCGTCACCGCCGTGCCGTCGACGAGCAGCCGGCGCGCGGAAGTGCCGAGATTGCGATGCTCGATGATCGTGCGCACCTCGCCGTCGCTGCGCGTGGAGATGTCCGCGCCCAGGGCGATGTAGGCATCCGGAAGCGTGACCCACATCTTGCGCGCCACCAAGCCCGTCCCTCCGGGAGCGACGAGATGCATGGCGGCGAGGGCGGTGTCTTCGAAGGTGACCCCGCCCGTCCACTCGTTGTCGGGCGTGCGCTCGCCCCACTCGCCCTCGGGGTTGCGCGGCAGCGGGGTCAGATCGACCGTGGTGCCGGGAGGTGCCGCCAGATCGGAGGTCGACCAGAATTCGTCGTCGAAGTGGTCTTCGTCGCCGCGCAGGTACAGGTACGTCATCCCCTGGCTCGTCTTCACCCCTTCGAAGTTCTCGGCTTCGGTGCCCTCGTGCCAGGCGATCCGGTTCGAGCACATCGCCACGGCCAGGGCCCAGGAGGCATCCGCTGAGCGGTGCACCAGCCTGTCCATCGCGGGGAAGAGGTGCGGTCCGGTGGGGTCGGCGACGGTCGATGCATCCGAGCCGAGCAGCTCCGTGACCAGCGAGAGGCGCACGATGCTGGTCGTCGAGGTGATGTTCGCCGCCGAGTTGCTCTCGATCCACTGCCGGCACAGACCGCGCCAGCGCGCCGCGGTCTCGGGGTCGGCGGACTGGGCGAGGCGCAGGGTGTGCTCGATCAGGTCGTTGCCGTTGTTGATGCTGCGCTCGGCGTAGCGGGCCACGGCGCGCCCGCGCACGGCATCCATCATCTGACCGCGGAACATGAGCGGCGCGAAGGATCCTTCGACGAACCCGCTGACGTTGGCCCGGCTGGGATCGGTGACGTCGAACGAGGTTCCGGCGAGCAGGGCGAAGAGCTTGGCCAGCCCGCCCAGCAGCACCAGCCCGTAGGTGCCGGTGTAGCCGATCGTGGAGTGCTGCACGAAGGAGCCGTCGCGGAAGAACCCGTTGCCCCCGGTGACGTACTGCCAGGTGTCGCTCAGCGCGGCGACCGCGGCGCGCAGCAGATCGGGGTCGGGCTGAGCGATGGCGCGCACGATGATCGCCTGGCAGATGTCGACGCGGTTCGCGCCGTCCGACTTCTGCGGCCCAGACGGGTGCTGCTGCATGCTCGGGTCGCGGCCGGGGAGGAAATGGTCGATCGATGCGCAGTACGCGTCGATCGCTGTCCGGTCGAGCTCGTCGTGCAGCAGGGCCATGGTGTTCGCCAGCGGCTGGGCGGCGCCGATGTTCCACGACCACCAGTTACCCCACCACTGCGTTTCGGGGTTGTAGGCGCGCTCGTGCATGTGGGCGAGGCCGCGCAGCGCCGCGTCGAGCACGACCGCCGAGCCCTCGTGCTTCGAGCCCGGTGTCGACCACGACACGGCCAGGTTCTGGATGCCCGAATAGTTCATGCGCATCGCGTTGGACTTGGCGATCTCGGTGGCACCCACCGACCAGTCCTGGTCGGAGAAGTAGCGGGTGGCCGTGGGGCTGACCTTAGCGAGCAGAGCATCCGTGCCCCGATCCATTCGAGCGATCGCCGCGGCGAACGTCGCGGGAGATCCGGTGATGACGCTGCGTCCGGTCAGCGTCTCGATCCAGCGAGCGCGAAGGGCCTCGATCTCTGGCACGCCGACAGCGAGCGGCCGTGCCGCCGCGGTGGCCGACAGGGGACGGGCGGCATCCATGAGCAGTGCCGACGCCACGGCGACGCCGCCGAGCTGCAAGAGGGTGCGACGGGTGGGGCTGAACATGCGAACTCCTTCGGTCGTTGGCAGCGACCCTAGGAGTGGGCAAGGGGAGGATTCAATGTGGACTCCGCGTCTGCGCGCGCCGGCTGGGCCCGAATGGTCGCCTCCTGGCGGATGAGGCCGCCATTCGGGTCCAGCCGGCAGCCGAGGGGGCGGGCTGCTTGTGCTCGGTGGTCCCGCATGGTCGCCTCCTCGCGTGGGAGGCCGCCATTCGGGCCCAGTGGACGGGCACGGGTGGCGGGCGGGACGCGCGAGCGGCCGCTCAGATCAGCGGCAGCGCGTCGTCGTAGGCCGAGCGCGAGAGCGCGGGCTGATCGCCGAACACGCGGGTTATGCCCGGCTCGCTGCGCCAGGCAGGCCAGCCGGGGTCGCCGTCGCGGATGAACGCGACCGCCGCGGCGTGCATCTCGTCGGCGAGGCGTTGGGGAGGATGCTCGCCGGCGATGCGGGTGACATGCGGATCGTCGAGGCAGTCGAACCAGAACGGCACGTCGAGGCAGTGGTACGACCAGCCGTTCGTCGGTGACGCCCAGGCGAACCGGTACGCCCAGGTGCGGGCATCCCGTCGGGTCTCGGCGATCCGCACCACGAGCGAGCGGAACACGCGATCGGTGACGAAACGACCCAGTGCCGCGCCCGCACCCCGTCGCGACCGGTTCGCGCGGCGCCAGCCGCGGCGCAGCGCGTGGGTCTTCTCGACGACCCGCAGCGCGAGCGGCACCGGCACCCAGCGCAGGATGCGCGGGGCGTGGTCGAACACCATCGTGAACTCGTCGTCGGTGGCGCCGAGCAGCAGCGGCTTGTCGGTGCCGACGCCCGCGGCGTACGAGTCGACCGTCGGGCGCGTGATCAGCTCGCCGTCGATCACCGGCCCCCAGGGCAGCCCGTCGGTGAGGGTGGCGGTCGTCGCGGCGAGGCCGGTCTTGCCGAGCAGGGATGCCTCGTACTGACGCCGCGTGAGCTCGCGCTCCTTCACGCCGCGGAACCCGCCGAGCGTCGGTTCGCAGCCGACCATCGACGCGAGGCGCTCGCTGCGCTTGAGCGCACGGTCGCGCGGCAGGTCGCCGAGGGCGCCGCTGATCGAGATGCCCGCACGGAAGAGGTGCTGCGCCTCGGGCATCCCGAGCAGCGTCAGCACCGCCCCGCCGCCGGCCGACTGCCCCGCGACCGTCACGCGCGAGGGGTCACCGCCGAAGACGCTGATGTTGCGCTGCACCCATTCGAGGGCGGCGAGCCAGTCGCGCACGCCGCGATTGTCGGGCGCGCCGTCGATCACCCCGAAGCCGTCGAAGCCGAGGCGGTACGAGATCGCGACCACGACGATCCCGTCGCGCACGAAGGCGCGGCCGTCGTACCAGGGGCTGGCCGACGAGCCCGACGAGTATCCGCCGCCGTGGATCCAGACCAGCACCGGGCGCCCACCGTCGTGAGGATCCTGAGCCTGTCCTCCCCTGGGTCCCTGAGCCTGTCCCCTGGGTCCCTGAGCCTGTCCCCTGGGTCCTTGAGCCTGTCGAAGGGCCGGGGTGAAGACGTTGAGATTCAGGGTCGCCGCGCCAGGGATGCTCGGCTCGGGGATGATCGCGTTCGGCTCCTCCCGGCGCTGCGGCGTCGGGCCGTACTGGGTCGCATCGAGCGGCTCTGTCCACGGTGTGACGGGCTGCGGGGGCTGGAAACGTCGGCGGCCGGTGGGCGGGGCGGCGTACGGGATGCCGAGGAACGCGAGCGATCCGTCCGGCCGGCGGATGCCGCGCACCGGGCCCTCGGCCGTCTGCGCGACCTCTGTCTGCGACTTGTGCTCCACGGAATCAGCGTATCGACCCTCGCCGGGCGAGCTCGGATGCGGCATCCGCTCGACCGCCGCCCCCCACCGCCCGTTTCTTCACCGCCGCGCCGAGCGATCGAACCCCGGGATGGAGAACGCCGGTGTGCGGGTTTGCGCACCGGCGTTTTCCATCCCCGCGAGGCTCACGCCCGCCGACGGGTGTCAGACCGCGTACCCGTCCGCCACCGTCAGGGCCTCGTCGATCGCCGACAGCCCACGCACCAGCTCGTCGTCGGTGATCACGAGCGGCGGGGCGATATGCGTGCGATTGAAGTGCACGAATGGCCAGACCCCCGCCTTCTTCGCCGCCGCGGCGAACGCGCCCATGGGGGCGGCATCCGCACCCGACGCGTTGAACGGCACGAGCGGCTCGCGGGTCTCGCGGTCGCGAACCAGCTCTACGGCCCAGAACAGTCCGCGTCCGCGCACCTCGCCCACACTCGGATGCGTGTCGACCCACGAGCGCACCGTCGGCTCGACGATGCGCTCGCCGAGGTCGCGCACCCGCTCGAGGATCCCGTCACGCGCGAACACCTCGAAGGTGGCGACACCGGCAGCGCACGCCAGCGGATGCCCCGAATAGGTGAGTCCGCCGCCGAACGGCGTCGTGTCGAAGTGCGCGGCGATCCGGTCGGAGATCACGACACCGCCGAGGGGCACGTAGCCCGAGTTCACGCCCTTCGCGAAGGTGACCAGATCGGGCTGCCCGCCGTACGCCTGGAACGCGAACCATTCGCCCATGCGGCCGAACCCGACCATGACCTCGTCGGCGATGTACACGATGCCGTGCCGATCGCACAGCTCGCGCACACCCTGCAGATACCCGGGCGGAGGCACGAGCACGCCGTTCGTGCCGACCACCGATTCGATGATGATGGCCGCGATCGTCGACGGACCCTCCAGCAGAATGGTCTGCTCGAGGTGCTCGAGGGCCCGCTGCGACTCCTCCTGCAGGGTCGACGAGTGGAACGGCGAGCGGTACAGGTACGGTCCGAAGAAGCGCACGGCTCCGGTGTCGCTGACGTCGTTGGCCCATCGCCGCGGGTCGCCGGTGAGCGAGATCGCCGTCGACGTCGAGCCGTGATAGCTGCGGTACATCGAGAGCACTTTGCGCCGACCCGTCGACTGGCGGGCGAGCCGCACCGCGTACTCGTTCGCCTCGGCGCCGCCGTTGGTGAAGAACACCTTCTCGAGACCGTCGGGAGCGACGCCCGCGATCAGCCGGGCGAGCTCTCCGCGCACGTCGTTCGCCACCGACGGCTGAATGGTCGCCAAGCGCCCCGCCTGCTGCTGGATCGCCGCGACGAGATCCGGATGCTGGTGCCCGAGGTTCAGGTTGACCAGCTGGCTCGCGAAGTCGAGGTACGCGTTTCCCGCGTAGTCCCAGAACGTCGATCCCGCTCCGGCTGCGACCGGGACCGGGTCGATGAGCGCCTGCGCGCTCCACGAGTGGAAGACGTGCGCGCGGTCGTCGGCGCGCACCTGCGCCTCGGCCTCGGCATCCGGCAGCGGGTGCGTCGCTCCGTGACGGTCGGTGTACTGGCTCATGATCCTCCTCCTCAGTCGTCGGAACGTCAGTGGTTGCTCGGGAAGCCGAGGTCGACCTGCGCCGGGGTGTGGTCGGGCCAGCGCGTGGTGACCACCTTCGA
Source organism: Microbacterium sp. NPDC055312 (assembly GCF_053645675.1). Classification (NCBI taxonomy): domain Bacteria; kingdom Bacillati; phylum Actinomycetota; class Actinomycetes; order Micrococcales; family Microbacteriaceae; genus Microbacterium; species Microbacterium sp. NPDC055312. Next base: position 484,011 of record NZ_JBSHMU010000002.1, read on the forward strand.
GCGCGTGTAGAAGTTGATCGACTCCGGGCCGTAGATGTGCGCGTCGCCGAACAGCGAGTCCTTCCAGCCGCCGAACGAGAACGCCCCGACCGGCACGGGGATGGGCACGTTGACGCCGACCATGCCGACCTCGATGTCGAATTCGAACTGGCGCGCGGTGCCGCCGTCGCGGGTGAAGATCGCCGTGCCGTTGCCGTACTGATTGGCGTTGATGAGATCGACGGCCTCGGCGTAGCTGTCGACGCGCACGACCGAGAGCACCGGGCCGAAGATCTCGTCGTCGTAGACCGTCATGCCCGGCTTGACGTCATCGATCAACGAGACGCCGGTGAAGAAGCCGTCGCCGTCGAACGCCTTCTGCGTGCCGTCGACGACCACCGTCGCGCCCTCCGCCGCGGCGCCGGCGACGTAGGAGGCCACCTTGTCGCGGTGCTCGCGGGTGATCAGCGGACCCATCTCGCTTGCCGCGTCGGTGCCGTCGCCGATGCGCAGGTCGGCGATGCGGGAGCGGATGCCGTCGACCAGGTCGTCGGCGATGTCGCCCACGGCGACCAGCACCGACACGGCCATGCAGCGCTCGCCCGCCGAGCCGTACGCGGCCGAGATCGCCGCGGCGACGGCGCCGTCGAGGTCGGCGTCGGGCATGACGACCATGTGGTTCTTCGCCCCGCCCAGCGCCTGCACGCGCTTGCCGTTGGCAGACGCACGCTGGTAGATCGATCGGGCGATCGGCGTCGATCCGACGAAGCTCACCGCGCCGATGTGCTTCGAGTCGAGCAGGGTGTCGACGGCCTCCTTGTCGCCGTTCACGACGTTGAGCACGCCGTCGGGCAGCCCCGCCTCCTGAAACGCCTTCGCCAGCCAGATCGCCGCAGACGGATCCTTCTCGCTGGGCTTGAGCACGACGGTGTTGCCGCACGCGATCGCCGAGGCGACCATCCACAGCGGCACCATCACCGGGAAGTTGAACGGCGTGATGCAGGCGACGACGCCGACCGGCTGCTTGACCGAGTGCACGTCGACACCGCGGGATACCTGCTCGGCGCGCTCGCCCTTGAGGTGGTGCAGCAGGCCGGCGGCGAACTCGACGTTCTCGATGCCGCGCGACACCTCTCCGGCCGCATCCGAGAGCACCTTGCCGTGCTCGCTGGTGACGATCGCGGCCAGCTCATCCGTGCGCTCGGCGAGGATCTGCCGCAGCCGGAAGAACACATCGGCCCGCTTGATGAGACTGGATGCGCGCCACGCCGGCTGCGCGACCTTCGCCGACGCGATCGCCTGCTCGACCTCGTGCACGCCGGCGGCGGCGACCCGGCGGTGCGCCTCGCCGGTGGCGGGGTTGTAGACCGGCAGCGTGCGGTCGGTGGCGCCGGTCTCGGCGCCGTCGATGTAGTGACGGATCGTGGTCACGGGGGTTCTCCTCATCGAGATGATCAAGTCGTTCGCACAGATTGTCCGGCAGGACGATCAGGGTCGCTTCTCATCAAAGCAGTGGGCAGGATGGATGCATGGCTGCAGACAGTCCGGAAGATGACCTCGCTCGGACAGAACGTCCGGACGGTGTCGCGCTGCCGCGCGTGCGCGACGTGCTCGACGCCGGAGTGCTGAGCCGGGGCGACCCGCAGGTGCTCGTCGGCGGCTCCGCGCTCGATGCCCGCGTGCGCTGGGTGCACGTGTCGGACAGCGACGAGGTCGCGGCTCTGCTCGACGGCGGTGAGCTGCTGCTGACGACAGCGGCAGGGTGGCGCGGAACGGATGCCGCGCTGCGCGCGGTCACCGCGAGCCTGGCCGCCGCCGGGGTGGCGGGTGTCGTGCTCGAGCTCGGCACGAGGTTCCCCGTCGCGCCGCCCGCCCTGATCGCGGCATGCCGCGCGCACGGTCTCGCCCTGATCGCCCTGGAGCGCGTGGTCAAGTTCGTGGCGGTCACCGAGGCGGTGCACCGGCGCATCATCGCGGGGCAGTGGGAGGCGCTGCAGGAACGGCAGCGCCTGCACGAGCTGTTCACCGCCCTGACGTTGCGCGGAGCCCCGGCCGACACGGTCGTGCACGCCGCCGCGCAGACGCTGGGTGCGCCGGTCGTGCTCGAGACGCCGAGCCGCGAGGTGGTCACCGCCGAGCTGTGGGGGCAGACGGCGAGCGACGCGCTCGCTGACTGGCCGGCGCGCTCGCGGTCCGGACGCGGACTGCTCGCGGTGCCGGTCGAGGCCCGCGGCGTGCGCTGGGGCACCCTCGTCGCGCTGCCGGGGCCCGAGCATCCGGCAGGACGGACGACCGTGCTCGAGCTCGCCGCGACCGCTCTCGCGCTCGCGCGGCTGGCGGACGGACCCGACGACTGGGCGGCGCTGCCCGCGCGCGAGCTCGTCGACGCCGTGCTGAACGGGCGGCACACCGGCGACGACGACGTCGCCGCCCGGATGGAGGCCGCGGGGCTGCCGGTGCGTGGTCGCGCGCTGTGCGTGCTGGTCGCGGAGGGGGCGGATGCCGAGGTGCTGGATGCCCTGATCGCCGCGCTCGCCGCCGACGGGTCCACGCGCGCGACGATCCGCACGCTGGGCGCGGTGCACGACGGCGCGGTGGTGGTGCTCGTGTCGACCGCCGCGGGCATCCGGTCGGCAGCGCTGCGCCGCGCCGCGGACGCGACCGGACTCGGTCTCGCCGTGGGCCCCGAGGTCTCGACGGTCGCTCAGCTGCTGGCATCCATCCGCCCGACTCGTCTGCTCGCCGCTCGTCTGCGCACGGGTGAGGTGCGCCGCGTCGACGACCGTCCGCTCACGCGTCTCGTCACCGAGCTGGGCGACGACCACCGGCTGCAGGAGCATGCCGAGCGCCTGCTCGCGCCGCTGATCCAGCACGACGAGCAGCATCGGGGTGACCTCGTGCGCGTGCTCGGGGCGGTGGTGGCGCATCCCGGCAGCCGTACGGCCGCGGCGACGGCCTCGCACCTGTCGCGGTCGGTGTTCTATCAGCGCCTCGCGGTGATCTCGGATCTGCTCGGGGCCGACCTCGACGACGGCGAGACTCTCGCGGCCCTGCACCTCGCCCTGCTGGCCCGCGGCTGACCGCGCCGGTGCGCGCACAGAACGGGGGCCGACACTCCAGATGTCGGACACATCCTGCGAATCCGTCCGACATCTGGAGTGTCGGCCCCGAAGTGGCACCTCCGAGGAGGCCGGTGCCGCCACCAGGGCGGGCCGCCGTCAGGCGATGTACACCTTGCGCAGCGTCTCGTGCACGGTCCACAGGGTCTGCATCCCGGCCTCCAGACGCACGACGGAACCCGCGCGCACGTCGATCGACGGCATCGCCGGCTCGATGACGTCGATCCGCGCGCTGCCCGCGAGCACGATGAACACCTCGTCGATCTCGGTGTCGACCGCGGCGCCCTCGGTCATCTCCCAGATGCCCAGTTCGACTCCGGCGAACGTGCCGAGCTCCCGGATGCCGACAGCAGGCGCCCCCGCGCGAACCGCGTCCGCGGACAGCGAGTCTCGTGCGAGCGGCTCGTGCAGGGCATCCGTCACGATTGCGGCGCGATCCAACGGCAGGCTCACGAGTCGAACCCCATGCCGACGGCGTCGAGGGTCTTCAGCAGCAGGTCGCGCTTGCCCTCGTTGTGGTCGGCGCGATCCATCGACCGGCGCACGAGGTTCACGCCGATCGCGGCGGCCGGCTCGGGTGGGAACGGGATCGGGCGGGTTCGCACCATCTCGAGCTCGGTGCGCTCGGTCGTGAGCCCGGCGAGCTCGTCGAGCATGACGTCGGCGGCGAACCGGCTCGCGCCGACGCCGAGGCCGGTGAACCCCGTCGCGTACGCGACGCGCCCCCCGCGGGCTGTGCCGAAGAACGCGCAGAAGCGGCTGCACGAGTCGATCGCGCCCGCCCAGCGGTGCGTGAAACGCAGGCCTTCCAGCTGCGGGAACGTCGTGAAGAAGTGCGAGGCGAGCCGGCGGAAGCTCTCGGGGCGCTTCTCGTACTCGGCACGCACCTTGCCGCCGAAGTGATAGATCGCGTCGTAGCCGCCGAACAGGATGCGGTTGTCGGCGCTGAGGCGGTAGTAATGGAACTGGTTGGCGCTGTCGGCCAGCCCCTGCCTGTTCCGCCAGCCGATCGACCGCAGCTGCTCGCCGTTGAGCGGCTCGGTCATCAGCACGTAGTCGTAAACCGGCACGGTCATCAGCCGGTTGCGCCTGAGCAGCGACGGGAACACGTTGGTGGCCAGGGCGACGTGGTCGGCGGTGACGGTCGCCCCACCGGCGACGGTGACGGTCTGGCGAGCAGTTCCGCGGATGCCGGTGACGCGGCTGCGCTCGTGGATCACGACCCCCAGTTCGGTGGCCACCCGCGCCAGCTCCACCGCGAGCTTCGCCGGGTGGATCATCGCGCACCCGTCGCGGTCCCAGTTGCCGGCCAGATAGGTGGGGGAGTGCACCTCGGCGCGCACGGCATCCTGATCCAGGAAGCCGTCGCCCTGCATCCAGTCGATCTGATGCGGCTCGACGGCGACGGCGAGCTGTCCCGTGCGCTCCCAGTCGACGTCCATGCCATACCGCTCGACCGACTGCTGGATGCCGTCGAGGTTCTCGAGCCCGAGCCGCTCGAGCTGCTCCATCTCGCCCGGCCAGCGGTTCATGCCGTTCTCGTAGCCGTGGGTGAGGCTGGCCTCGCAGAAGCCGCCGTTGCGACCGGATGCCGCCCATCCGATCCGCGCAGCCTCGAGCACGATGACCGAGCGCTGCGGGTCGCGCTCCTTGGCGCGCACGGCCGTCCAGAGCCCGGCGTATCCGCCGCCGACGATGACGAGGTCGGCGCGGGTGCTCGCCGTGAGCGCCGGATAAGCGGGCCGCTCGACGTCGTCGAGCCAGAAGGTCGCGTGCGTGGTGTCGCGCAGGGCGGCGTCGATCAGGCTGTCGCGCGGGCGCGAGCGTTCGAACACGGTGGTGCCCATGGTTCTCGTTCTCTCGTGAGGAGGGTCGAGCCGGATGTCAGCGCGTGCCCCAGTTGTAGAAGTCCTTGTGCAGGCCGGCGTAGATGAGGCTCTCGGTGTGCTCGACCCCGGGAATCGCGCGCACGCGCATCGACACCAGCTCGAGCAGGTCTTCATCGGTCTCGCAGATGGCCTCGGCGAGCACGTCGAAGGTGCCCAGAGTGACGACGACGTACGCGATCTCGTCGAACGCCTTGACGGCCTCGGCGACCTCGCGCGGATCGCCGGAGGTGCGGATGCCGATCATCGCCATCCGCGCGAAGCCGAGCTGCCGGGGGTCGGTGACCGCCACGATCTGCATGACGCCCGCGTCGGTGAGGCGCTGCACGCGCTGCCGGACCGCGGCTTCGCTGAGACCGACCACGCGGCCGATCTCGGCGTAGGGCCGGCGACCGTCCTGCTGCAGCAGCTCGATGATCCGCTTCGAGACATCATCCAGCGTCGCGGTCTTCAGCTTGTCAGTCATGCGCCGATCCTGACATGAGAACGCGGCGCGTGCAACCGGATCCGAAGAAAAAAGCGGGAAAAACTCCCGAATCCGCAGAATGGATGGGTATGGTGGCCGCATGGCGACGACGACACTGCAGAACCACATCGCCGGCTCGCCGCGCCATGCGCACGGCACCGGAACCCTCGACCTCATCGATCCGGCCACCGAAGAGGTGTACGGCCGGATCCCGCTGTCCGACGAGCACGACCTCGACGCAGCCTACGCGGCCGCGGCGGCGGCCTTCCCGATCTGGCGCGACAAGACACCGGCCGAGCGGCAGCTGGCGCTGTTCCGGATCGCGGATGCCATGGCGTCCCGCGCCGAGGAGTTCGCCGACCTCGAGTCGCAGGACACCGGCAAGCCGCGCGCGACCCTCGTCGCGGACGAGATCGCGCAGTCGATCGACCAGCTGCGCTTCTTCGCCGGCGCCGCCCGCAGCCTCGAGGGGCGCGCCGCCGGCGAGTACGCCGCAGGGCACACCTCGTACGTGCGTCGCGAGCCGATCGGCGTGATCGGTCAGGTGACGCCGTGGAACTATCCGCTGAACATGGCGGTGTGGAAGATCGCCCCTGCGCTCGCCGCGGGGAACACTGTGGTGCTCAAGCCCGCGGAGTCGACCCCGCTGTCGACGCTTCTGCTGGCTGAGATCGTCGCCGAGCACACGCCCGCCGGCACGCTGAACGTCGTGCTCGGCGACCGCGACACCGGCGCCGCCCTCGTCGCGCACCCCGTGCCGCAGATGGTCGCCATCACCGGATCGGTGCGGGCGGGCATGGCGGTGGCATCATCGGCGGCGAACGATCTGAAGCGTGTGCACCTCGAGCTGGGCGGGAAGGCGCCCGCGATCGTCTTCGATGACGCATCGATCGAGAAGGCGGTGGATGCCATCGTCACCGCCGCGTTCTTCAATGCCGGGCAGGACTGCACCGCGGCGACCCGCGTGATCGCGCACGCGTCGGTGCACGACGAGCTGGTGCGCGCCCTGGTCGAGCGCACGCGCACGCACGCGCGCACCGGCGGGCCGCACGAGGAGGGTGTGCTGTACGGTCCGCTCTCGAGCGCGGCGCAGCTCGCCCAGGTGCAGGGCTTCATCGACCGGCTGCCCGCGCATGCCACGATCGAGACCGGCGGGCGCCGCCAGGGCGACAAGGGCTGGTTCTTCGAGCCGACGATCGCGTCGGGCATGCGGCAGGACGACGAGGCCGTGCAGAACGAGATCTTCGGACCGGTGCTCACCGTGCAGCCGTTCGACACCGACGACGAGGCGCTCGCGATGGCGAACGGCGTGCGCTACGCGCTCGCCGCGTCGGTCTTCACGCGCGATCACACCAGGGCGATGCGCTTCACGCGCGACCTCGACTTCGGCTGCGTCTGGGTGAACACGCACATCCCGTTCGTGTCGGACATGCCGCACGGCGGGTTCAAGCACTCCGGTTACGGCAAGGACCTCTCGCAGTACGGCTTCGACGACTACACCCGCATCAAGCACGTGATGAGCGTGCTCGACTGACTCAGGCGAGCCGCACAGCCCCGCGCCGAGCCGTCTCAGGCGTCGCGTCGCGGGCCGTCGGCGGGATGCACGGTGAACACGTGCGGTGCGCCGAATCCTGCATCCGCGAACGCCCGGGCGACGGCATCCGCCACCTGGCCGACGGCATCGCGCTCGACGAGCGCGATCGCGGCGCCGCCGAAGCCGCCGCCGGTCATCCGCGCCCCGACCGCGCCGTGCGCGAGCGCCGTCTCGACGGCGAGGTCGAGCTCGGGAACCGAGATCTCGAAGTCGTCGCGCATCGACGCGTGCGAGGCGACCAGCAGGTCGCCGATCGCCCGCGGGCCGTCGGATCCGAGCACGCGCACGGTGTCGAGCACCCGCTGGTTCTCGGTGATCACGTGACGCACGCGGCGGAACGTGACGTCGTCCATCAGCTCTGCGGCGCGCGGCAGGTCGGACTCGGCCGCGTCGCGCAGCGACGGGATGCCCAGCAGCGCCGCGCCGCGCTCGCAGGCGTCGCGCCGCTCGCGATACCCGCCCGTGGAGTGCGAGTGGCTCACCTGCGTGTCGATGACGAGCACCTCGAGGCCCTCACCGGTGAACCCGGTGGGTACCGACTCGGTCGCCAGCGAACGGCAGTCGATGAACGTCGCGGCGTCCGGACGGCCGAGCATCGATGCCATCTGGTCCATGATCCCGGTGGGCGCCCCGACAGCCTCGTTCTCGGCGCGTCGGCCGACCTGCGCGAGGGCGACGGGGTCGAGGTCGAGCTTCCAGAGGTCGTTCAGGGCGGATGCCACCGACCCCTCGATCGCCGCGGACGATGACAGCCCCGCCCCGACCGGCACGTCGGATGCGATCGCGATGTCGACTCCGCGCAGCGGTGCCTCGGGAGCCGCGAGCTGGAGGGCCCAGGCGACGCCGAGCACGTACGCAGACCACTCCGGCACGGCGGGCCGAGCCTGCCCATCGGGTCCGTGAGCCTGCCCATTGGGTCCCTGAGCCTGTCGAAGGGCCGGGAACAGCACCTCGAGGTCTTTCAGACCCACCTCGACCGGCTCCGCGGCGAAGGTCGACGTCACGCGGACGCGGTCGTCGTCACGCAGCCGCGCCGCGGCGAACGTGCGGTGCGGGATCGCGAACGGCAGCACGAAGCCCTCGTTGTAGTCGGTGTGCTCGCCGATGAGGTTCACCCGGCCCGGCGCCGACCAGACGCCCTCGGGATCGCGGCCGCTGAGCTCGGTGAACAGCGTGCGGGCGGCGTCAAGAGCGCTCATGCGGTGACCTCGGGAACGGATTCGATGGCGGTGCGGAGGCGCTCGGCGGCGACCTCGGGAAGGATCTCGGCGGTCCACGCGCCCATCGCGGCCTCGGACCCGGCGAGGAACTTCAGCTTGTCCTCCGCGCGACGCGGGCTGGTCAGCTCGAGGCGCATGCGCACGGTGTCGCGGCCGGTGTTCACGGGGGCCTGGTGCCATCCGGCGATGTAGGCCGTGGGGGTCGAGTACAGGGCATCCGCTCCCCGCAGCAGACGCAGGTACAGCGGGGCGAGCTCGTCGCGCTCGGCGTCGGTGAGAGCGGCGAAGTCGGGCGCGTGGCGGTGCGGCATGAGCTGCACCTCGAGCGGCCAGCGGGCCGCGAACGGCACGAAGGCGGTCCAGTGCTCGCCCTGCAGCACGACGCGGTCGGAGTCGCGCTCGGAATCGAGGATGCGCGTCATGAGGTCGGGCGCGGTGCGGTGGATGCTGTCGAGCAGCCGCTGCGTGCGGGGGGTGACGTACGGGTAGGCGTAGATCTGCCCGTGCGGGTGCGGCAGCGTGACGCCGATCGCCTCGCCGCGGTTCTCGAACGGGAACACCTGCTGGATGCCGGGCAGCGCCGACAGCGCCGCGGTGCGATCGGCCCACGCCTCGATAACCGTGCGTGCGCGGGTGACCGACTGCGTGCCGAACGACCCCTCGTGGTCGGGGCTGAAGCACACCACCTCGCAGCGGCCGATGCTCGTGCGCGTGCGACCCAGGCCGAGCTCGGCGAGATCGTCGAGTCCGCGCGGGGAGTTGCGCGCCGCGGGCACGTCGCCGACGGCCTCGGCCAGCGCGGGCCCGAAAGCGGGGGAGCGGTTCTCGAAGACCGCGACGTCGTAGTTCGCCGGCACCTCGGACGGATTGCTGGGCGTCTGCGGAGCCAGCGGGTCGGAGTCGGCGCTCGGCATCATGACCCGGTTCTGACGCGCGGTGGCGAAGCTGATCCAGTCGCCGGTGAGGACGTCCTGTCGCATCGTCGCCGTCTCGGGCCTCGCGTCGAGCGTGCGGGCGTCGATGGCCCGGTCGGCGCCGAGGGTCGTGCCCGGATCGTCGTAGTAGAACAGCTCGCGCCCGTCGGCCAGGCGGGTGGCGCGGGTGATGACGCCGGCGCCGAGCTCGGCGGTTCGCGTCTCGGGAGACTCTGGTGTGTTCACGTCAACACACTACCGCGCACGCCGTGGTAACGTCAACATTCCCGAGCTGTGCTCTCGAGTCGGAGGAGACCGGATGCCGCACCCCGCGCGCGTGTCGATGGCGATGGTCGCCCAGCGGGCGGGCGTCTCGGGTCAGACCGTCTCCCGCGTCGCGAACGGCAGCCCCAGAGTCGATCCCGAGACCAGGGCCCGCGTCGAACAGGCCATGGCCGAGCTCGGCTACCGCCCGAACCGCGCGGCGCGCGCCCTGCGCACCGGCCGCAGTCAGACCCTCGGCCTCGTCGCGCAGACCCTCGCCACGGTCGGCAACTCCCGCATGCTGCAGGCCGTCGCCGACGCGGCGGCATCGCGCGGCTACGCGCTGACCGTGCTCACCCTGGGGGCGGATGCCGACATCGCCGGCGCGTTCGATCGCCTCGACGATCAGGGCGTCGACGGCGCCATCGTGCTGAACGAGGCCACCGCGCTGGCGCGCGACGCGGCATCCGCAGGTCTGCGCCTGGTCGTCGTCGACTCGCCGGCCGACGAGCGCTTCACCGTGATCGGCACCGACCACGCTGCGGGCGCTCGCGACGCGACCGAGCATCTGCTGCGCGCCGGGCATCGCACGGTGCACCACCTCGCCGGGCCGTCCGGCTCGTTCGCCGCAGCCGAGCGCGAGCGCGGCTGGCGCGAGGCGCTCGCCGCGGCGGGCATCGAGAGGCCCGACGTGGTGCGCGGCGACTGGAGTGCGGCATCCGGCTTCGAATCCGTGGGGCGCATGCCGGCATCCGGCGTCACCGCGATCTTCGCCGCGAACGACCAGATGGCGCTCGGGGCGCTGCGGGCGCTCGCCGAATCCGGGCGCCGCGTGCCCGACGACGTCGCCGTGATCGGCTTCGACGACATCGCCGACGCGGCCGACTTCCAGCCTCCGCTGACGACCGTGCGTCAGGACTTCGACGCTCTGGGCGAGCAGGCGGTCGCCGCCCTCGTGGAGTGGATCGAGGGCGCGCGACCGGCCGATCTGCTGCTGGCCCCCGTGCTGATCCGCCGGGCGAGCGCCTGACGCGCTCAGAACTCGAGCATCACCTTGATCGCGCGGCGCTCGTCCATCGCGCGATAGCCCTCGGCCGCGTCGTCGATCGGCAGCGTCCGGTCGAACACCGCGCCCGGGTCGATCTCGTCGCGCATGATCCTGTCGATCAGATCGGGCAGGAAGCGGCGCACCGGCGCGGGCCCGCCGTGCAGGTGGATGCCCGAGAGGAACAGCTCCTGACCGTCGAGGCTCACCCCGTGCGAGACGCCGACGAATCCGACGTGGCCGCCGGCGCGGGTGGAGCGGATGGCCTGCTGCATCGCCTCCTGCGTGCCGACCGCCTCGATGGTGGAGTGCGCGCCGTAGCCGCCCGTCATCTCCTTGATCGCCGCGACCCCGGCATCCCCTCGCGCCTCGACGATGTCGGTCGCACCGAAGCGACGGGCGAGCGCCTGGCGATCGGCATGCCGCGACATCGCGATGATGCGCTCGGCCCCCAGCTGCGACGCGGCGAGGATGCCGAGCAGACCGACCGCCCCGTCGCCGACCACGGCCACCGTCTTGCCGGGGCCCGCCTCGGCCGCGACCGCTGCGAACCACCCCGTGCCGAGCACGTCGGATGCGGCGAGCAGGCTGCGACGGCGCTCGGGCGTGATGTCGCCCGTGACCTTCACGAGCGTCCCATCCGCCCACGGGATCCGCGCGTACTCGGCCTGCGTGCCGATCGATCCCATCCCGACGACGTGGATGCATCGCGACTGATAGCCGGCCAGACAGATCTCGCAGGTGTTGTCGGATGCCATGAACGAGCCGACCACGAAGTCGCCCACCTCGATGTCGCGCACCTCGGCGCCGATCCGCTCGACGACGCCGATGTACTCGTGGCCCATTCGCGACGGCCGCCTCAGCGGCGAGATGCCGCGGTACGGCCACAGATCCGAGCCGCAGATGCAGGCGGCGTCGACGCGGATGATCGCATCGGTGGGCTTCACCAGCTCGGGGGTCGCGACGTCTTCGACCCGGACATCGCCGGGTCCGTGCATGATCACTGCGCGCATGCGTCTACTCCACCACTCCGCGGGCCGGAATGCGAGGGATCGTCGACCCTCGCTGCGCCGGGCGAACGGCGACGGCCGGCCGCCGGTATCCTGATCGGGTGAGTGCGCATCCGGACCGTCGTTTCCCGCGCTCGGTGTTCGGGCAGGGCAGCGAGCCCGATGTGCGCTTCTCGCTCGCGAACGAGCGCACCTTCCTCGCCTGGACCCGCACTGCGCTCGCGCTGATCGCCGGTGGCGTCGCACTCGAGGCGCTCGCGCTCGACATGTACGCCCCGCTGCGTCTGGCCGCGTCGCTCGTGCTCATCATCACGGGCATCGTGCTGCCGATCATCGCCTGGGTGGAGTGGTCGCGGGTGGAGCGGGCCATGCGGCTCGGCCGGCCGCTGCCACAGCCTCCCACCGGGATCGTGCTCGCGGTCGCGGTGGTCGCGTCGGGCGTGCTCGTGCTGCTCGCCGTGCTGCGATGAGCGATCGCGCCGACGGATCCCAGCCCGGACGGTCGTGGTCCGGCCCGTTCGACGCCGGTCTGCAGCTCGAGCGCACCTCGCTGTCGTGGCGACGCACCGCGCTGTCGCTCGCGGTCGGATCGCTCATCTCGCTGCGCGTGCTTCCGCTCTGGCTGGGCGGCGTGCAATGGGTGATTCCGGGCATGATCGGTCTGCTGGCGGCATCCCTCCTCTGGCGGGTCTCGCGCCGCCGCCATCACGCCTTCATGGACGACGTCGGGCGCGGCCGCGCCCCGCGCGTGGCCGGCGCGGGCGCGCTGGTCGCGCTCACCGCGGGGGTGGCGGTGGCAGGGATGCTGGGCCTCGCCGCCGTGCTCACCGTCTCGATCTGACGGCGACGCGGCGCTCGCTACCGACTCACGGTGCGGAACCCGGCGTTGCCCATCGACGAATCCGGGGTGTTCTGCGAGCGGGCCGAGTTGCGGTAGCGGTTGCAGTACGACGCGTGGCAGAGGTAGCTGCCTCCGCGCAGCACCCGCGACTGCCCGCGCTCCGGCCCGGTCGGGGCGTGCGACGGCGAGACGCGGTAGTACCCGGGGGAGAACCAGTCGGATGCCCACTCCCACACGTTGCCGACCATCTGCCACAGTCCGTACCCGTTGGGCTCGAACGAGCGCACCGGCGCGGTGGTCAGCCAGCCGTCCTCGAGGGTGTTGACCCGCGGGAACTCGCCCTGCCAGATGTTCGTGCGCCAGCCGCCGTCGTCGACCTCGTCATCGCCCCACGGGTACGTGCGCTGCTCGAGACCGCCGCGCGCGGCGTACTCCCACTCGGCCTCGGTGGGCAGTCGCCGCCCCGCCCAGTCGCAGTACGCCTGCGCGTCGTTCCAGCTGATGTGCACCACCGGGTGATCGCCCAGCCCGTCGATGCTCGAGCGCTGACCGCCGGGACGACGCCAGTCGGCGGCGCGCACGCCGATCCACCACGGGGTCTGCGGCGGCCGGCCCAGCACGTCGTCGTCGTCGGCGGCGAGGGCGAGATGGAACACCGCCGAGAAGCCGAACTCCTCGGCCTCGGTGCGGTAGCCGGTGTCGTCGACGAAGCGCGCGAAGTCGTCATTGGTCACGCTCGTGGCATCCATCGAGAACGCGTCGAGCGACACCCGGTGCAGCGGCACCTCGCCGTCGGCGGCGTTGCGGTCGCCCGAGGAGTCCCCCATGACGAACGATCCGGCCGGCACGATCACCTGCGGCACGGCGTGCTGCGACGATCCCGCCGCGGGCGCGGCGCCGCGGCGCAGCGACACCGTCGCGAAAGCCGACCGAGAGGGCGTGCCGCAGCCGCACGAGCATCCAGCATCCACAACGCATCCTTCCGACACCACCCGACCGTGCGGATGACCGTCCATCGAGCCTATCCGGGGCGCTGGGCCGACGTGCGGGGAATAGTTGATCTCCGGCAATAGTTGATGACTGTCAACGATCAGTGATACCGTTGCGAAAGATCAACAATCTTCGAGGAGCTGCACCTTTTGACCTCTCTTTCCTCTCCGTCCTCACACGCGCCGACCACCCGCTCGGCGCGTGAGGTGTTCACCGCCATCTCGGGCCTCATCGTCGGCATGTTCGTCGCCGTGCTCTCGGGCACCGTGATCTCGACCTCGATGCCGGTCATCATCGCCGATCTCGGCGGAACGCAGGCGCAGTACACGTGGGTGATCACCGCCAGCCTGCTGGCCACCGCGGTCTCCACCCCGATCTGGGGCAAGCTCGCCGACCTGCTCGACCGCAAGGTGCTCGTGCAGCTCTCGCTCGTGCTGTTCACCGTTGGCACGGTGATCTCGGGCTTCTCCACCGACACGAACATGCTCATCGCCGTGCGCGTCGTGCAGGGTGTCGGCGTCGGCGGACTGATGTCGCTGGTCATGGTCGCGGTCGCCCTCATCATCTCGCCCCGCGAGCGCGGCAAGTACATGGGCGTGGTCGGCGGAATCATGGCGTTCGCGACGATCGGCGGGCCGCTGCTGGGCGGCTTCATCACCGACGTGTGGGGCTGGCGCGCAAACTTCTTCGTGGGCGTGCCCTTCGCCGTTCTCGCGCTCGTGCTGCTGCAGTTCACCCTGCACCTGCCCAAGCCGCAGAACGTCAAGGTCTCGATCGACTACCTCGGCATCGCACTGCTCGCCGTGGGTGTCTCGGCGCTGCTGATCTGGGTCTCGATGGGCGGCTCGCAGTTCGAGTGGGACTCGTCGACCAGCTACGTGCTCGGCATCGGCGCCGCCGTCGTGATCGCCGCGTTCATCGCGGTCGAGTTCTTCGTTTCCGAGCCGATCGTGCCGATGACGCTGTTCAAGAACCGCACGTTCACGCTGTCGGTGATCGCATCGATCGCGATCGGCGTGTCGATGTTCGCCACGTCGGTGTTCCTCGCGCAGTACTTCCAGCTCGCCCGCGGCGCGACGCCCACGGAGTCGGGTCTGATGACGATCCCGATGATCGTCGGCCAGATGGGCGCGTCGATCATCATCGGTCAGCTCGTCAGCCGCTTCGGCAAGTGGAAGGGCTGGATGATGCTGGGCTCGGTGCTCACCCTCGTCGGGGTGTCGCTGATGTCGACGCTGCGCTGGGACACCCCGTTCGTCCTCGTCGCGATCTACATGTTCGTGCTGGGTGCGGGCCTCGGCATGGTGATGCAGAACCTGACCCTGATCGTGCAGAACGACACGCCCCCGCAGCAGCTGGGTGCCGCGTCGTCGGGCGTGAACTTCTTCCGCACCATCGCCGGCACCATCGGCGTGACCATCATGGGCTCCATCCTCGCCACCAACGTCGGCTCGTACATCAAGGACGACCTCGGCTCGTTCGTCCCGAAGTCGCCCGACGAGGTGAGCGCCCTGAAGTCGCTCGGCTCGGGCAACGTCCCCGACGTGTCGTCGCTGCCCGCCAGCATCCGACAGGTGGTGGAGTCGGCCTACGGTCTCGGTATCGCCGACGCCTTCGTGATCGCCGTGCCGCTGGCCGTGATCGGCGTGATCGCGATCGCCTTCATCCGCAACAAGCCGCTGTCGACGAAGAACTCCGCCGAGCAGCTGCGCGAGCAGGCCGAGGGGTCGGCGATCGAGGTCGCCGAGGCCGAGGTCGGCGGGTCGACCGGCAGCATCCGCGTGGTCGAGAACGACGGACGCGTGCGGGAGCAGGTGCGCTGAGATGCAGACGCAGAGCGTCGACGAGGCGCTGGCCGACTTCCAGGGGCATCTGAACCTCATCTTCGCTCGCGCGAAGACGCTGTGGCGCGAGTCGGCGGCGCGCATGCACCCCGACCTGCAGCCTTCCGGATACAAGCTGCTGGCGTACATCGCCCGCACGGGCGGCGCGAACGCCCACCAGCTGGCCGAGCTGTTCGAGATGGACAAGTCGATGGTGAGCCGTCAGATCCGGATGCTCGAGGAGTTCGGCCTGCTCGAGTCGCGCCCCGACGAGCGCGACGGGCGGCTGCGGGTGCTCACCGCCACGACCGAGGCGCAGGAGAAGCTCGCCCAGCTGCGGGCCGAGAACGCCGAGCGGATGCGCGCGGTGCTCGCCGAGCTGACACCCGATGAGGTGCAGGCCGCATCGAAGGCGTTCCGCCTGCTCGCCGAGGTCTGAGCCGCCGCGGCGCGCTCCGTTACCGATCGCGTGCGGGGTCAGTTGTGCCCGGTTCCGGCGCCGGATGCGTACGCAGGTGACCTCCCACCCGCGCCTCTCGGCGCGGTCGCGGGGCGACTGCGGGGCCGACACGCCGCGGTTTAGGCTGGCGAGGTGAGCGACACCGCGGCTGATCCGCCTGCCACCGAGGGGCCTCTCGACGGCGCGGCCCTCGACGACGCCGTGCACCGCGTCGAGCGCGAGCTCGGCCGGCTGTTCGCGCGGATCCGCGTCGGGTGGCGTGAGGCGGCGGTGACCGTGCATCCCGAGCTGCAGCCGCTGGGTTACCAGGTGCTCGTCTCGATCGTGAACGGCCTCGGCAGCGCCGGCGAGATCATCGACCGCCTGCAGACCGACAAGTCGGCGGTGAGTCGCCAGGTGAGTCGTCTCACCGAGCTGGGGCTGGTGGAGAGCATCCGGGATGCCGATGACCGGCGCGCGCGACGCCTGGTCGCCACGCCCCTGGCGGTCGAACGGGTCGCCGCGGCCCGGGCGGCGTACGAGAGTCGCCTCGGCGAGCGCCTGCGGCGTTGGTCGGCCGAGGACCTCGACCACTTCGCTGACCTGCTCGACGGCCTCGCCGGCTGAGCGAGGTTGCGACCGCGCCGAGAAGATGCTTCTATGTGGGAAAGCGTTTACCCACTCTTCTCCGGCGGGACTCTCCGACGGGATTCGACCCTTCACAGAACGGACCACCATGACTGACGTGCGCGAGATCGGCATCATCATGAACGGCGTCTCCGGACGCATGGGCTACCGGCAGCACCTGGTGCGCTCGATCCTCGCGATCCGCGACCAGGGCGGCATCGAGCTGCCCGACGGATCGAAGGTCACCGTCAAGCCGCTGCTCGTCGGCCGCAGCGAGGCGAAGCTCGCCGAGCTCGCCGCCAAGCACGGCATCGACGACTACACGACCGACCTCGATGCCGCGCTCGCAGACCCGCAGTGGGAGATCTACGCCGACTTCCTGGTGACGAAGGCTCGGGCATCCGCGATCCGCAAGGCCATCGCCGCCGGCAAGGCGATCTACACCGAGAAGCCCACCGCCGAGTCGCTCGACGAGGCGCTCGAACTCGCCCGCCTCGCCGAGCAGGCGGGCGTCAAGACCGGCGTCGTGCACGACAAGCTCTACCTGCCGGGCCTGCAGAAGCTCAAGCGCCTGATCGACTCGGGCTTCTTCGGCCGCATCCTCTCGGTGCGCGGCGAGTTCGGCTACTGGGTGTTCGAGGGCGACTGGCAGCCCGCGCAGCGCCCCAGCTGGAATTACCGCACCGAAGACGGCGGCGGCATCATCAGCGACATGTTCCCGCACTGGAACTACGTGCTCGAGAACCTCTTCGGCGAGGTGAAGAGCGTCTACGCTCAGGCGGCCGTGCACATCGCCGACCGCTGGGACGAGAACGGCGAGCATTACACCGCCACGGCTGAAGACGCCGCCTACGGCATCTTCGAGATCGAGGGCGGCGTGATCGCCGAGATCAACTCGTCGTGGACCGTGCGTGTGAACCGCGACGAGCTCGTCGAGTTCCAGGTCGACGGCACGCACGGCTCGGCCGTGGTCGGGCTGTTCGGCTGCAAGATCCAGCCGCGCAACGCCACCCCGAAGCCGGTCTGGAACCCCGACCTCGAAGACACCCACGACTACGACGCCGACTGGCAGAACGTGCCCACCAACGACGTGTTCCTCAACGGGTTCCGCCAGCAGTGGGAGGAGTACCTCACCTCGTACGTGCTCGGCACCGACTACCCGTTCGACCTGCTCGCCGGTGCGCGCGGCGTGCAGTTCGCCGAGGCGGGCCTCACCTCGAGCGCCGAGGGCCGCAAGGTCGCCATCGAGAAGCTGGCGCTGTGACCACGCTGCGCCTGCTCTCGGCATCCGGAGAGCTCTCCGACGCCGCGCTCAACGACGCGGGCGCGTACACGCGCCCGACCTCGCCGCTGGGCTCCCGCGTCGCGTACGCGGCGGCGCACGTCGTGCCGAAGGTGCACGCCGACAACACCCCCGGCCGGCCCGCCGACATCGACTGGGACGCCACGCTCGCGTTCCGCCGCAACGTGTACTCGTGGGGGCTGGGTGTGGCGGATGCCATGGACACCGCCCAGCGCAACATGGGCCTCGACGCGGCCGCGACGCGCGAGCTGATCGCCCGCAGCGCCGAGGTGGCGCGCGAGGAGGGCGGCTCGGTCGTGGTCGGCGTGAACACCGACCACGTCGACGAGACGCGCATCTCGCTGCAGCAGGTCATCGACGCCTACATCTCGCAGCTCGAGTTCACCGAGCAGCAGGGCGCCGGCCCGGTGCTCATGGCATCGCGTCACCTCGCCCGCGTCGCGGAGTCGGCCGACGACTACCGCCGCGTGTACCGGGCCGTGCTCGAGCGCGCCACGACCCCGGTCGTGCTGCACTGGCTGGGCACCGCGTTCGACCCCGAGCTGGAGGGCTACTTCGGATCGACCGAGTGGCCCGAAGCGGCCGAGGTGCTGCTCGACATCATCAACGAGAACCCGGCGAAGATCGCCGGCGTGAAGATGAGCCTGCTCAACGCCGAGAGTGAGATCTCGGTGCGCGAGCGCCTGCCCTCCGCCCAATCAACGCAGGGCGTGCGCATGTTCACCGGTGACGACTTCAACTACGTCTCGCTGATCGGCGACTCGCAGGTGGGGCGGCGTTCCTACTCCGACGCGCTGCTCGGCGCGTTCGCCGCGATCACACCGGTGGCCTCGGCGGCGATCCAGGCGCTCGACGACGGCGATGACGCGGCCTACCGCCGCATCCTCGGTCCCACCGAAGAGCTCAGCCGCCAGATCTTCGCCGCGCCGACCTTCTACTACAAGACCGGCGTCGCGTTCCTGTCGTGGCTGAACGGCCACCAGCCGGCGTTCCAGATGGTCGGCGGCCTGCACTCGGCGCGCAGCCTGCCGCACCTCTCGCGCATCGTCGAGCTCGCCAACGACTCGCTCGCCCTCGAGAGCCCCGAGCTGGCGCGCGAGCGCTGGCACGGGATGCTGACGCTGAACGGACTGGACGCATGACCGCACCCGACCCGCGCCTGTCGATCAACCAGGCGACCATCAAATACGCCGACCTCGCCACCGCCCTGCGGGTGACCGCCGATGCCGGCGTGCAGTCGATCGGGCTGTGGCGGGAGCCGGTGAACGAGGTCGGCCTCGACACCGCCGCGAAGATGCTCACCGATTCGGGGCTGCGCTTCTCGACCCACTGCCGCGGAGGGTTCTTCACCCTCCCGGCCGGACCCGAACGCGACGCCGCGCTCGAAGACAACCGCCGGGCGATCGACGAGACGGCCGCCCTGGCCGCGGCGGGGGCCGACGGCTCCACCGCCGTGCTCGTGCTGGTCGCGGGCGGCCTGCCCGAGGGGTCGCGCGACCTGATCGGCGCGCGCGAGCGGGTTCGGGATGCCGTCGGCGTGCTCGCGCCGTACGCCCAGAGCGCCGGGGTCACCCTGGCGATCGAGCCCCTGCATCCGATGTTCGGCTCGGACCGCTGCGTGGTGACCACACTCGGCCAGGCGCTCGACATCGCCGCCGACTTCGACGCCGACGTGGTCGGGGCCGCGGTCGACACGTTCCACATCTGGTGGGACCCGCAGGTGTATGAGCAGATCGCCCGCGCGGGGCGCGAGGGCCGCATCTCGACGTACCAGGTGTGCGACTGGAAGACGCCGTTCCCCGCCGACGTGCTGCTCTCGCGGCACTACATGGGCGACGGGATCATCGACTTCGCCTCGCTCACCCGCGCGGTAGCCGAGACCGGGTACGACCGCGACATCGAGGTGGAGATCTTCAACGCCGACATCTGGTCGGATGCGCCCGAGAAGGTCGTCGCACGCACGGCGGATGCGTTCGCCGCCACGGTCTCACCGCACCTGTGATCGCGCGATGTGATTTCGTAGGGGTGTCGGCATCGTCGGGGAGGCGCGCATGATCAGAGCGGGACTGTGCTCGGTGACGTTCCGGCAGCTCGCCGCCGAGGAGGTCGTCGCGCGGGCGGCCGCCGCCGGCCTCGAGGTGATCGAGTGGGGCGGCGACGTGCACGTGCCGCCCGGCGATGCCGAGCGCGCCGCGCAGGTCGCGGCGGCGACGACGGATGCGGGACTCGCGGTGTGCTCGTACGGCTCGTACTTCCGCGCCGGTGCCGACGAGCCGCTCACGCCGATCATCGACAGCGCCGAGGCGCTGCGCGCCGACCGCGTGCGCATCTGGGCCGGTCGCACGGGTTCGGCGGATGCGACGCCGCAGCACTACGCGCAGGCCGTCGCGCGGCTGCGGGATGCCGTCGCCGAGGCGTCCGAGCGCGGCATCATGCTGGCGCTGGAGTTCCACCGGCGCACGCTTGCCGACACGCCGGCGGCGACGCTGCGGCTGCTCGCCGACGTCCCGGGGCTGTCGACCTACTGGCAGCCCACGGTCGACGCGCCCGACGAGGTCGCGCTGCACGAGTTCGAGCAGGTCGCCGCGCACACCAGCGCCGTGCACGTGTTCTCGTGGTGGCCGTTCGACACGCGGCTGCGCCTGAGCGAGCGGGCGAGCCTCTGGCATCCGCTCTTCGTCGCGGCGTCGGCGCAGCCGGTGCCGCCGCGCGACGCGCTGCTCGAGTTCGTCGTCGACGACGACCCCGCCCTGCTGCCGTCCGAAGCGGCCACCCTGCTCGCCCTGCTGGGGCGCGACGGTGCGTCCGCAGCGGCCGACCCGGTGACGGGTCGGCCTGCCGGGCGTCGCTAGGCTGTCGCCATGACCGCCGACGCCGCGTCCGTGCGCACCTCACCGCCCACGCTGCACGACGTGGCCCGCGCAGCGGGCGTCTCGCTCGCGACGGCCTCGCGCGTGCTCAACGGCTCGGAGCGCAAGGTGGCCGCGTCGTTCCGCGAGCGGGTCGAGCGGGCCGCCGACGAGCTCGGCTACACCGCGAACGCCTCGGCGCAGGCCACCGCGCGGGGCACCTCGGCGGCCATCGCGCTGCTCGTCGCCGACATCGCCGACCCGTACTTCGGGCTGATCGCCTCGGGCGTCGCGCGGTTGGCCGACGCCGCGGGGCTCATCGTCACCGTGGCGATCACCGAACGCGATGCCGACCGCGAGGTGCGCATCCTGCGTGCGCTGCGCGGTCAGCGCCCGCGCGGCGTGATCCTCGCCGCCTCTCGTGCCGAGAACCAGGGTGCGTCGAGCATCGCCGAGCTGGCAGCGCTGCGCGCACTGGGCGGGCGCACCGTCACCTTCGGCGACGGCGGCGACCGGAGCATCCTGATCGACAACCGCGGCGGTGCGGAGCGACTGGGCGTGCAGATGGCGCGGCTCGGCTACCGTCGCGCGATCGCCATCGTCGCGGCCGAGGGCGTGCGCACCTCCGACGATCGCCTCGCCGGGTTCACCGCAGGGTTCGCCGCCGGAGGCGGTGAGGTCGGTCGCGTGCTCCGTGGATCGTTCGAGCGCGAGGCGGGTGCCGCGGCGATGACCGCCGCCCTCGCTGAGGGGGTGGATGCCGGGACCCTTGTCTTCGCGCTCAGCGACGTGATCGCCGTGGGCGCGATGACGGCGATCCGCGATGCGGGACGCCGCGTGGGGGAGGACATCGCCGTGTGCGGGTTCGACGACGTTCCGGTCAGCCGCGACGTCACCCCGCGGCTGACGACCGTGCGCGTGCCACTGAGCGACCTCGGTGAGCAGGCGTTCCGCGCGGTCGTCGACCCGGAGTGGACTCAGCCGCCCGCCGATCTCGAGGTGATCGTGCGCGAGAGCACACCGGGCGTGGCCCCGTGACCCGGGTGGTCTTCGCCCCGGACAGCTTCAAAGGCACGATCGCAGCAGCGGATGCTGCCCGCGTGCTGGCGGACGCGTGGCTGTCGGTCGATCCGAGCGCCGATGCGGTGCTGCGCCCGATGGCAGACGGGGGAGAGGGCACCGTCGCCGCCTTCGCCGCGGCGGTTCCGGGCGCCGAGCGGATGCCGATCACCGTCGACGGCCCTGCCGGGCATCCCGTCGAGACATCCTGGCTGCTGCTGCCGGCGTCCGCCGAGACACCCGGCGGCACGGCCGTGATCGATCTGGCCTCGACGTCGGGCATCGAGCTGCTCGACGAGCTGCGGCCCTGGGATGCCGATTCGCGCGGCTTCGGGCAGGCGATCGCGGCGGCACTCGACCACGGCGTCTCACGGCTGGTGCTCGGCATCGGATCGAGTGCGTCGACCGACGGCGGCACCGGCATGCTGCGCGCACTCGGTGCGCGCTTCCTCGCCGCGGACGGCACGGAGGTCGCGCCGGGCGCGCGGGGTCTCGGCGAGATCGCCTCGGTCGACCTTGCTCGCGTGCGCCTCGCTCCGGAGGTGCGGGTGCTCACCGACGTCACCAACCCGCTCACCGGCCCCCGCGGCGCGGCGGCGGTGTTCGGCCCGCAGAAGGGGCTGGTCGACATCGCCGATCAGCGGCGGACGGATGCCGGTCTCGCGCGCCTCGCCGAACAGCTCGACCTTGACCCGCGGACCCCGGGCGCCGGTGCCGCGGGCGGAGTGGGCGCCGCGCTGCTCGCCTGGGGCGGCGCGCTGCTGCCGGGGGCTGCGGAGGTCGCGCACCTGATCGGCCTCGCCGACGCCATCGCCGGGGCCGACGTCGTCGTGACCGGCGAGGGCGCCTACGACGGGCAGTCCGGCGACGGCAAGGTGCCGTCGTTCGTGGCATCCCTCGCCGCAGAAGCGGGCGTCGACGCGCTGCTCGTCGCCGGGCGCATCGACGACGACGCCGACATCGGGCTCTTCGCCGAGGTCCGCTCGCTGACTGCGCTCGCCGGGTCGGGTGCGGCCGCGCTGGCCGACACCTCGCGGTGGCTGCACGAGGCGGGGCGGCAGCTCGCGGGCACTCGGCGCTGACCCTGCCGGGCCTGCGCGGCGGCCGGTTCCGCGGCGGAACCGGCGAGGAGCGCCGCTCTCAGCCGCCGAGGGCGGCCGACACGACGGCCCGCGCCTCCTCCTGCACCTGCGCGAGGTGCTCCGGACCCTTGAGGCTCTCGGCGTACAGCTTGTAGACGTCCTCCGTGCCCGAGGGGCGCGCGGCGAACCACGCGTGCTCGGTCTGCACCTTCAGCCCGCCGATCGCCGCGCCGTTGCCCGGCGCATGCGACAGCTTCGCCGTGATGGGCTCGCCGGCCAGGTCGGTCGCGCTCACGGCATCCGGAGCCAGCTTGCTCAGCGTCGCCTTCTGCTCCGGCGTCGCCGGGGCGTCCACCCGCTGGTAGGCGGACGATCCGAAGGCCTGCTCGAGCTCGCGGTAGCGCTCCGACGGCGTCTTGCCGGTCACCGCGATGATCTCGGCGGCGAGCAGGCAGAGCAGGATGCCGTCCTTGTCGGTCGACCACACGGTGCCGTCCATGCGCAGGAACGACGCGCCGGCCGACTCCTCGCCGCCGAACGCGACCGAGCCGTCGAGCAGACCGGGCACGAACCACTTGAACCCGACCGGAACCTCGAGCAGGCGGCGGCCGAGCGACTCGGCGACGCGGTCGATGATCATCGACGACACGAGCGTCTTGCCGATCGCGGCGTCGCGCGGCCACTCGGTGCGGTGCGAGAACAGGTAGTCGATCGCCACGGCGAGGTAGTGGTTCGGGTTCATCAGCCCGGCGTCGGAGGTGACGATGCCGTGCCGGTCGGCGTCGGCGTCGTTACCGGTGAGCACGTCGTAGTCGCCGCGCTTCGCCACGAGCGATGCCATCGCGCTGGGCGATGACGGATCCATGCGGATCTTCTCGTCCCAGTCGAGGGTCATGAAACGCCAGGTCGGGTCGACCTCGGGATTCACCACGGTGAGGTCGATGCCGTGCATCTCCTTGATCAGCTGCCAGTACTCGACCGACGCGCCGCCCATGGGATCCGCGCCGATCCGCACGCCCGCCCGCTTGATCGCCTCGATGTCGATGATCGACGGCAGGTCGCGCACGTACGCGTCGCGGAAGTCGTACTGGCCGATCGTGTCGTCGTCGATGTCGGCGTGGGGGATGCGCTCGACACCCTCCAGGCCCGCCTCGATCAGCGCGTTGGCGCGCTCGGCGATCCACCCGGTCGCGTCGGTGTCGGCGGGCCCACCGTGCGGCGGGTTGTACTTGAAGCCGCCGTCGCGGGGCGGGTTGTGGCTCGGGGTGATGACGATGCCGTCGGCACGCTCGGGGTCGTCGGCCGCGCGCCCTCGGTTGCTGGTGAGGATGGCGTGGCTGAGCGCCGGGGTGGGCACCCACGAGTCGCGCGAGTCGACGCGCACATCGACGCCGTTGCCGATCAGCACCTCGATCGCGGTGCGCTCGGCGGGAAGCGACAGCGCATGCGTGTCGCGACCGAGGAAGAGCGGCCCACGGATGCCCTGCTCGCGGCGGTAGTCGACGATGGCCTGCGTGGTGGCCACGATGTGCTGCTCGTTGAAGCTCGTCGTGAGCGAGGAGCCGCGGTGCCCGCTCGTGCCGAACGCGACCCGCTGCGCGGCGACGGACGGGTCGGGGATGCGGTCGTAGTAGGCGGCGATCAGCTCGTCGACGTCGATGAGGTCTTGTTCCTCCGCAGGGAGGCCGGCTCGGCTCGTCATGGGAACAGTCTGCCCCTCCTCGGGCGGTCGCGCACCTCGGCCGGGGGCGGATGCCGTGACCTGGGGGTTCACGGCGATGACACGGCTCGAAGGGGCGCGCAGCTGCGGGGCTAGGCTGACCACGTGACCGAACGCCGCACCTACAGCTACCTGGGCCCTGCAGGAACCTTCACCGAAGCGGCGCTCGAGCAGGTGCCCGAGGCTCGCGGTCACGACTGGAAGGCCGTGCACAACGTCGGCGAGGCGCTCGCCGACGTGCTCGAAGGTCGCAGCCACGCGGCGATGATCGCGATCGAGAACTCCGTCGAGGGCGGGGTGTCGACGACGCTCGACGCGCTCGCCACGCTGCCCGGACTGCGCATCATCGGCGAGTACCTCGTGAAGGTGAACTTCGTGCTCGTCGGCAAGCCGGGAGTGCGACTGGAGGATGTCGAGGTCATCGCCGCGCATCCGGTCGCCTACGCGCAGTGCCACAGCTGGCTCGGCGAGCACCTGCCGCGGCACGCCCATGTTCCGGCGGCGAGCAACGTGGCATCCATCCTCGGCGTGCTCGACGGGTCGTCGCCCGCTCAGGCGGCCATCGCGGCGCCCGGGATCGTGCAGCATCACGACGTCGAGGTGCTGGCCGAGCAGATCGGCGACAACGACAACGCCGTGACGCGCTTCGTGCTCGTGTCGAAGCCGGCCCCGCCCAGCGAGCCGACCGGAGCCGACAAGACCTCGCTGATCGTCGAGCTGCCCGACGACCGCCCCGGCGCGCTGCTCGACATGCTCGAGCAGTTCTCGACCCGCGGCATCAACCTGTCGCTGCTGCAGTCGCGGCCGGTCGGCGACGCGCTCGGCCGGTACCGATTCGTGGTGGATGCCGACGGGCACGCGTACGACGAGCGCATGGCCGACGCTCTGCTGGGCATCCGCCGGTTCAGCCCGCGCGTCGTGTTCCTCGGCTCGTACCCCCGCGCCGACCGCCGGATCGTGCACTACCCCGAGCGGTACGCCGACGGCGTGTTCGTCGAGGCCCGCGACTGGCTGCGCGCCCTGCTGCACGGCGAGCCGGAGGCGTAGGCCCGGCGTCACGCGTGCGGGGTCATTGGTGTACGTGTTTCGGCTGGGAAGTGTGCGTGATTGACCTCGCAGCGGTGAGTGGTCCGATCAGCCGGTCAGACTGAGCGGGATGCGATGCCGCCTCGGATGCGGTCGATCAGCGTATCGGCGTCGTTGAGGTCCTCCTGGGTGAGGCGAATCACGATCCAGCCGAGCGCCTCCAGCTCTCGCTGGCGTTGGATGTCTCGCCGCCACTGCTCGGCGCTCGTGCGATGTCCGTCGCCCTCGTACTCGATCGCGATCTTCAGCTCCGGGTAAGCCAGATCGGTGCGCGCGACGAGCCTGAAGCCATCCAGCACTCTGTACTGCACAACCGGTTCGGGCAGCCCGTGCTCCCGCAGAAGCAGCCGGGTCTCGGTCTCCTTCGGCGATTCCATCGCGTAGCGGGCGAGATCGAGTGCTTTCCGGATGATGCCGCACCCGGGAAACCTGCGCCAGACCGCGAGGCGCTCGGCGATGTCTTCGATCATCACCAGCGGACGATTCTGTCGAAGCGCAGGGTAGTTGTTCGCGGTGGTGAGGATCGCGTCGATCAGCGTCACCGCCTGGAGAAGAGTGAGCGATTTCGCGCACGTGAAGAGCGTCGCAACAGGGTCGAGTACGGGCACGCCGTCGATCCTGTGGATGTTGAGCCGCTCCGGAGCGAGCCGAAGCCCGGACACGCCTGCGGTGCGTGGGCGAGAACCGTTCGTGGGCACGAATACATGAAGAGTCTCGTCTTCCTCCCACGCCGCAGGGATCGGCATCCGCCAGAGGCGCGCTGCTGTCTTGCCTCCGAAGCGCTGATCGGGAGCAAGACGCGGCGCGTACGCCTTCACCAAGTCGTCGAATGCCGCGGCTTCCGCTGTGACGCGGATGCCGTGAAACGGGCGAGCGAGATCGGCGGCATCTCGACGCCTGCGGGGGACTCCCGCACCCGCAGCCTCTCTGACGGTGAACCGTGTGCCCAACATCCGAGGAAGGGGAGTCTGCGTGCGCATCCGTCCATGGTCGACGCGCGTCGAACCCCGAGTCGTTGCGTACCCCGGTGGCGGTGGACAACATCTCGATCCGCTCGATCTGTGGACAAGCATGACTGCGCGGGTGCGGGGTCACTTGGGTACGGTTCCGCCGCTGGGAGCGTACGTAATTGACCTCGCGCCCCGCGTGGCGATCCCGGGCGGCGTCGGGGGCGCGGGGCGCACGGGTGCGGGGTCACTTGGGAACGGTTCCGCCGCCTGAAGCGTACGTAACTGACCTCGCACCCCCGCGAAGCCAGCGCGCCTAGGCCAGCAGCAGGTCCAACGTCTGCACGCGGCCCGGCGTCGCGTCCAGCGGCTCGGCGTCGTAGGCGCCGGCCACGGGGGAGATCATGATCTCGTCGACGCCGTGCTGCGCGGCGAACGAGGCGAGCGATGCGCGCACGTCGTCACCCGACCCGATGAACCACCGCTGACGCATCGCGTCGATGAGGGTCTGCTCGGCGGCATCCGAAGCCGCGGCCAGCGCCTCCTCGACCGTCTCGAGAACCCGCATCGGCTTGCTGCCGCGCAGACGCGCCATCGCGCGCAACTGCGGCAGGGCGCGCTCCGAAGCCTCGTCTGCCGAAGGAGCCGCCACCACGTTCGCCGTGAGGAAGGTGAGCGGCTCGGACAGCGCCTCGGATGGGCGGAACTGCGACCGGTACAGATCGAGCGCGCGCTCGAGCCCGACTCCGGCGAAGTGGTTCGCGAACACGTAGGGCAGGCCGTGCGCGGCCGCGAGCTGGGCGGAGTAGTCGCTCGACCCGAGCAGCCAGATGGTGGGGGATCCGGATGCCACAGGCGTGGCCTTCACACCGTATTCGCCGCCGCTGGTGAAGCGCACCGTCGCGCCGTCGGGCTGCAGCATCGCGGCGATGTCCTGCACGTGGGCGGGGAAGCGCTCGACGTCGCCGGTGGTCCCCGACTGGCGTAGCAGATGCGTGATCACCGGGTCGCTGCCGGGGGCTCGACCGATGCCGAGGTCGATGCGCCCCGGGGCGAGCGCCTCGAGCGCCGCGAACTGCTCGGCGACGATGAGCGGCGCGTGGTTCGGCAGCATCACGCCACCTGACCCGACGCGGATCCGCTGCGTGCGAGCCGCGGCAGCAGCGATCAGCACCGGGGGAGCGGTCGATGCCACCGAGGGCATGTTGTGGTGCTCGGCGAACCAGTAGCGGGCGAGTCCGAGGGCGTCGGCATGGTGAGCGAGAGCCATCGACGACGCGACGGCCTGCGCGCTGGTCTGGCGCGAGCGGACGGGAACGAGATCGAGAACCGAGAAGGAGAGAGCAGTCATCATCAGCTTCAACCGCGCAGGTCGGCAGCGCATTCCGCGACCCGGGTCGACGCGACCCGGGTTCGACCCGACACGGGCTTGACCGCCGTCGCGGCGGGGCGTAGGCCGAAGGCATGCGCAGTTTCGCAGACAGGACGGATGCCGGTCGCCTTCTCGCCGAGCGGATGAGGGAGCACCCGGATGCCCTCGCCGCGACCCCGGGCGAGATCGTGGTGCTCGGGCTGCCCCGCGGCGGAGTGCCGGTGGCCGCGGAGGTGGCCAGCGCGCTGCACGCCCCGCTCGACGTGCTCGTCGTGCGCAAGGTCGGGGTGCCCTGGCATCCGGAGCTCGCGATGGCCGCCGTCGGGGAGGAGGGCGCGGTGGTGCGCAATGACGACGTGATCGCGGCATCCGGCATCACCCCGGAGATGCTGGCCGCGGCAGAGGCGCGCGAGCGCGCCGAGGTGGCACGGCGCGCGCAGCGGTTCCGCGGCGGACGTGATGCCGTGCCGCTCGCCGGGCGCACCGCGCTGATCGTCGACGACGGCGTCGCCACCGGCGCGTCGATGCGCGTCGCCTGCGAGATCGCACGCGCGCGGCGTGCGCGCCGGATCGTCGCGGCGGCCCCGGTGGGCGCGCCCGAGGCGATCGAGTCACTGCGCCCCGTCGCCGACGAGGTCGTCTGCCTCGCCGTGCCCCGCGACTTCATGGCCGTCGGCATGCACTACGTCGACTTCCGCCAGACCCCGGATGCCGAAGTGGAGCGCCTGATGACGAGCGCCGACCGGCTGTGACCTCCGCCATCGGCGGATCACAGGCGTACCCTTCGTGAAATGGAGTCCAGCATCTTCTTCATCGTCGTCGGCGCGGTCGCGGTCGCAGCCGTGGCGCGGGGACGCGGGTGGCCCGCGCCGCTGCTCGTCACCGTCGTCGCGCTCGCCGCGTCGTTCCTGCCCTTCATCCCCGATGTCGCGATCGACGGTCACGTGCTGCTGAGCATCGTGCTGCCGCCGCTGCTGTACTCGGCAACGCTCGACGTGTCGTTTCTGAGCTTCCACCGCGCGATGCCGCAGATCCGACGGCTGGGCATCGGTCTCGTCGTCGTCACCGCGGTCGTCGTCGGGCTGCTGGCGTGGTGGATCATGCCCGAGCTGACCCTGCCGGGCGCCTTGCTGCTGGGGGCGATCGTCGCTCCTCCGGATGCCGTGTCTGCGGCGTCGATAGGTCGCCGGCTGGGCCTGCCGCGGCGCATCATGACGGTGCTGTCGGGGGAGAGCCTGATCAACGACGCCACGTCGCTGACCATGTTCCGGGTGTTCGCGGCGATCGTGGCCGGAGCGACGGTGTCGCTGTGGGACGGCATCTGGCAGTTCGCGCTCGCCGTGGTGGTCGGCGTGGCGGTCGGGCTGGCGTTCGGCGTCGTGCTGCACCAGCTGCGGATGCGGGTCGACGATCCGGTCGTGAACGGCACGTTCGGTCTGCTGGCGCCGTTCGGCGCCTACGCGATCGCCGAGCAGCTGCTCGGATCGGGCGTGCTGGCGGTCGTCGCGATGGGGCTGTTCGTCGGGTTCAACGCTCCCAAGACGAGTTACGCGACCAGGCAACAGGAGGCCCCGCTGTGGCTGTCGGCCGACTTCCTGCTCGAGTCGTTCGTGTTCGCGTACATCGGGCTGCAGCTGCCGCGAGTGGTCGGTGAGCTGAAGGACGGCGAGGGTGGCACGATCCTGCTGCTCGCGGTGGTCGTGCTGCTGGCGGTGCTGATCGTGCGGCCGCTGTTCGTGTACCCGGCCGGCGCGTGGGGGCGGCGCTGGACCACGCTGCGTCTGCGCAGATGGGAGAAGATGTCGGCGGCCAAGAAGGTGCTTCCCCTCGCCGAGGGGCGGGGCCGACGGCATCCGCTCACCGCGGATCAGCTGCGCCGTCGCCTGACCGAGACCCGGCTCTCGTGGCGCGACAACGCGGTGATCTCGTGGGCCGGGATGCGCGGGGTGGTGACGCTCGCGACGGCGCTCGCCGCCGCCGATCTGGCAGCCCTCGACGCCGTCGCCTCTCACGCGATCGTCGTGGTCGCGTTCGTCGTGACCGTCGGCACCCTGCTGCTGCAGGGACTCACGCTGCCCTGGCTGATCCGCGCGATGGGTGTGGTCGACGACGACGAGGCGCGGGAGGATGCCAGGCAGCTGGAGGCGGTGCGCGAGCGCAGTCGCGAGGCGGGCAAGGCCTATCTGCGCGAGATGCGGCGCGCGTGGGCGCAGGAGCACGGCGAGGAGCGGCTGCCGGCGTTCGACGCGTATGCCGAACGGCTGGTGCGGATGCAGTCCGACGCGGACCGCGTCGGGGAGGAGCCGGCACGGCCGTCGGCCGAGCAGTTCGCGGCGATGGCGAAGGGGTGGCTGGCGGCGCGCCGCGACCTGCTGCTCGAGGAGCGGCGCGCCGGCAACCTGAGTGAGGAGGTCATGCACGAGCTGATCGCGGCGATGGATGCCGAAGAGCTCGCGCTCGACACGAGGATGGCGCTGCGCACCTGACCGGGGGCTGCCCCGGCGGCCGCGGCGTCAGGCCGCCACGAGAGTGTCGACCGCCGGGCGGGTCAGCCGCAGGGCGGTGAGGATCTGCCAGCGCGCGCTGTAGCTGTGTCCGCGCAGCTGCTCGAGGGCGGCGATGTCGTCGCGGTCGAGTCCGTCGCGGACGGCTTCGCGCAGCAGGTCGTCTTTCGTGGCGGGGAACTCCATCTCGGCGAGGAATCGACCCAGCGCGGGTGTCGGTGACATGGGAGTGTCCTTCCGGATCAGGGCGGGGAGCGCCCGACCCGGGCGCTCCCCACGGCGGATCAGGCGCTGATCGCCTCTCGGGTGTCGGTCGACTCGACCTGGATGCGGCGCGGCTTCGCGCGCTCGCTGACGGGGATGATGACCGAGAGCACACCGCTGTCATACGACGCGCTGATGCGCTCGAGGTCGACTCCGTCGCCGAGCGTGAACTGGCGGAAGTAGGTTCCGGTGCCGCGCTCGCGGGCGATCCAGCGCATGCCCTCGCCGGTGTCGGCGGTGCGCTGCGCGCGGATCGACAGCTGGGAGCCGTCGAGATCGACGTCGATCGAACCGGGGTCAGCTCCCGGGATGTCGGCGTGCAGGACATAGCGGTCGCCGTCGCGGCAGAGGTCGACGGGCATCACGCGCGGGGCGCGTACGGAGTCCAGCACGCTCGCGGCGAATCGATCGAGCTGACTGATCGGGTCGAGGGTCATGGCCATGGTGTTCTCCTTTCACTATGGGCCGCCGGGGCGGCGGCTCTGATCTCTGATGCAGGGAATCTGCATCCATTGCTGTATATTTATAGCGCCCAGTTCGACAGATTTCAAGTACCCGGAACGGATGCCAGATGACCGAGCGTGACGCCGCAACTCCGCTGTACGGGATCGCCGTGGCGGCCGATCTCGCCGACGTCCCCGAGGCGACGCTGCGGCTGTACGAGCGGCGCGGACTGCTCACCCCGTTCCGCAGCGACGGCGGCACGAGGCGGTACAGCGACGACGACATCGATCGCCTGCGCCGGGTGGCCGAGCTGCGCGATGCCGGGGTGAACCTCGCCGGGATCGGGCGCGTGCTCGACCTGGAGGACGAGAACGTCGATCTGCGACGCGAGCTCGAAGAGGAGCGCCGGTCGCGCTGAGAGCGCTGTTGCCGGCATCCGGATGCCGAAAGCGCCCCGCCCCGGGGAGGGGCGAGGCGCTCTGCGGAGGAAAGGGAAGCGGTCAGCGTGCGCCGGCCGGCTCCTTCGTGGCATCCGGCTCTGCGGCATCTGCCTCGTCGTCGACGTCGTCGGCGAACGGCAGACCGTTGCGGGGAGCGTTGTAGAGCTCCTCGTCGAGGATGCCCTCGCGCTTGGCGACGATGGTCGGGACGAGCGCCTGGCCCGCGACGTTGACCGCGGTGCGGCCCATGTCGAGGATCGGGTCGATGGCGAGCAGCAGGCCGACGCCCTCGAGCGGCAGGCCCAGAGTCGACAGGGTGAGCGTGAGCATCACGACCGCGCCGGTGGTGCCGGCGGTCGCGGCAGAGCCGACGACCGAGACGATCACGATCAGCAGGTACTGGATGAAGCTCAGCTGGATGTCGAAGAACTGCGCGACGAAGATCGCGGCGATGGCCGGGTAGATGGCGGCGCAGCCGTCCATCTTGGTGGTCGCGCCGAGCGGCACGGCGAACGAGGCGTAGCCGCGGGGCACGCCGAGGTTGCGCTCGGTGACGCGCTCGGTGAGCGGCAGGGTGCCGATCGACGAACGGCTGACGAAGGCCAGCTGCACGGCGGGCCAGACGCCCGAGAAGTACTGCTTGATCGACAGGCCGTGGGTCTTCACGAGGATCGGGTAGACCACGAAGATCACCAGGGCGAGGCCGATGTAGACGGCGGCGGCGAACCAGGCGAGCGAGGTCAGCTTGTCCCAGCCGTACTTGACGACGGCCGACCCGATGAGGCCGAAGGTGCCGATCGGGGCGATGCGGATGATCCACCACAGCACCCGCTGGATGACCTTGAGCAGCGACTCGGTGAACGCGAGGAACG
Source organism: Microbacterium sp. NPDC055312 (assembly GCF_053645675.1). Classification (NCBI taxonomy): domain Bacteria; kingdom Bacillati; phylum Actinomycetota; class Actinomycetes; order Micrococcales; family Microbacteriaceae; genus Microbacterium; species Microbacterium sp. NPDC055312. Next base: position 516,170 of record NZ_JBSHMU010000002.1, read on the forward strand.
GCTCGGCCTTGCGGCCGGCCTTGAGGGCTGCGATGCCGACGACCGCGGCCACGACGATGACCTGCAGGATGTTGAAGTTCACGTTCGAGACGAGCGTGCCCTCGACCGGGCCGGGGCCCGTCGAGACGGTGAGGCCGAGGAAGTTCTGCGGGATCAGGCCCAGCAGGAAGTTCCACCATGTGCCCACCGTGTACGGGTCGCCCGTGTCGAGGCCCGCGCCGGCCTTGGCACCGGGCTGGATGACCAGGCCGAGCGTGATGCCGATGATCACGGCGATGAACGCGGTGATGCCGAACCACAGGATCGTCTGACCCGCGAGGCGCGCGGCGTTCTGCACGCGGCGGAGGTTGGAGATGCTCGCGACGATCGCCGTGAAGATCAGCGGCACCACCGCCGCCTTCAGCAGCGTGACGTACGAGCTGCCGATGCGGTCGAGCGTGTCGGACAGCACGGTCGGGTTGGTGCCGCTCGCGCCGAGTGACACGGCGATCAGGCCGACGCCGATGCCCAGGATGAGGGCGGCGATGATCTGGAACCCGAACGAGGTCAGCAGCTTGCGTGCCGGGCTTCGGGTGTCGGGCGCCTTCTGGGCGCGCGCGGTGGAAGATGAGGTGCTCAAGAGGACTCCAATTGTCTGCGCGGAGTGCGCGTCGTGTGGAGTAAACGCTATGCGGAACGACGTATTCCAGAGAATAGATGTGACGAAGGATGACGGGGCCCGGGTCCCCCCGGCCCGGGCCGCGGTCGCTCCGCCCACCCCGCCCGGTCGCAGAGCGGACACCCTCCCGGTCGTTGAGCGAGCGAAGCGAGTCGAAACGGCCCTTCTCATAGCCGCGGATGTTCGACGAGTCGATGCGCGTGAGGTGCGCGAAGTCGTCTTGCGTGAGGCCTCGGCGCACCCGCTCGCCCGCGATCAGCTCGCCGATGCGAGCGGCAGCAGGGGAGCGGACGCGGCGCACCTGTCAAACGTGAGGAATGCGGGCGACATGTCCCAGGGTTCACGCACCCGGGTACAAGTACCGATCCGGGGTTGACGCCCTGGAGGTGCAATGGCCGGCGCGCCCAACGCAGATGCGCTCGACGCTCTGCTCGCTGCCGATGGCGTTCATCGATACGGCGGCGTTGCCGCTGTGGGAGCGCGTCAGCATCCCTCTCGACTTCGATGACGCGGGTGCAGCGGTGTACCTCGACATGCTGGCCAGGGTCCTCGAGGACGGGCTGATCTCGACCGTCGAGTACTCACGCCTCGAGGCGATCGCCGAAGTGGCGCATCTGGACGCCGACCGAATCACCGCGCTGCACGCCCAATACGTCACAGCGGCATGGGAGGAAGCCCTCGCCGATGGGACGGTGAGTGAAAGCGAACGCCGCGAGCTCGCTCAGATCGCAACGATTCTCGACCTTCCCGTGCCGGAGCTTCCCGCCGCGCCTCTGAAAAGACAGGCCTTCACGCCGGTCGAGCGCCGGGTCGAGAAGCTCAGAAGTGCGGAATCGGATGCCGTCGTCGCGACGGGCGCGTCATTCACCTTGTCGCCCGGGGCGCGAGTGGTGTTCACGGGAACCATGAGCAGGCCCCGCGAGGCGTGGGCCCGGGCGCTCGCTGACGCCGGGTTCGTGACAGGCAGCGTGACGAAGAACTGCGTCGTGCTGGTCGCGCAAGACCCGGCGAGCCAATCCGGCAAGGCGAGGACAGTCCGCACGCACGGCATACCGATCGTGACCGAGGCCGAGTTCATCCCGGCCTTCGACGCGTACATTCTGCAGTACGGCTTGACGGGTTGACCGACCCGCTGTCAGCGCGGACTCGCGTGTTCATACCAATGTCGGTGGCCCCTGCGACGATGAAGTATGGCAACTTTCACCGAGGTCGCGGCGCTCGTCCCGACCCTGCGCGACCGGGGCGACGCGTGCGCGTCGCTCACGCAGGCGCAGCACGCGGTGACCGCCATGACGGATGCCGAGGTCGTCGCCGTCCTGCGTGAAGCCAACGAAGCGCTGCAGCACGCCGAGCAGCTGCGGCTGATCGCGGTCGGCGTCATCGCCACCCGCTCGCGCCGCGACGCCGGCCACTCCGGCGCCGCGCAGAAAGAGGGCCATCGCACCGCTGCCTCGCTCGTGCAGAAGATCACCGGCTCGAGCAAGGCAGACGCCTCCCGGCAGGTGCGCGTCGGCGAGGCGATGCTCGGCGGGGAGCCGGATTCGTCGGGCGCGGGTGCCGAGCATCCGGATGCTTCTGCCGATCCGGATGCCACGTGGCGGCCGATCGATTGGCGCGAGCCGCTGCGCGCTGCGCGCCGGGACGGGCGCATCAGCACGACCCAGTTCGACGTCATCGAAAGAGGACTCGGCGAGCCGCCAGCCGTCGACGGAATCGTCGACGAGCAGCAGCGACGCGACGCCGAGGACCACGTCCGCGCCGCGTGGGCGCAGGCCGCCGAAGAACTCGTCGCCGAAGCGGGCGAGCGCACCGCCGAAGAGCTCGGCGCCGCGGCCAGGGCGATCCGCGACCTGCTCGACCCCGAAGGTGCTGAGCAGCGGTTCCGCGATCGGTACGAGAATCGCTCTTACCGTGTGTGGACCGACCAGTACGGCGTGCGTCGCGCCAGCATCGCCTACGACGATCACGGCGCGGCGCTCGTCGGCACGCTCATCGATGCTGCGCTGCGGCCACGCAGGGGTGGCCCGCGATTCGTGGACTCGGAAGAGCAGGCCAGGGCCAAAGCCCTGACAGACGATCCGCGCACCAACGAGCAGCTGCAGTACGACCTCATCATCGACCTTCTTCGCGCGGGCGCGCTTGCCGACGCGAAAGACGTGTTCGGCACACGGCAGGCCGGGGTGCGACTGGTGCAGGTGGTCGACGGCGACGGCGCGCGCGTCGGCTACTCCGAAGACGGACTCGGCGCGGTTCCGGATGCCATGATCGATCAGCACATCTGCGACTCCGGCATCGTGCCCGTCCGCGTCGACGCGTGCGGCAATCCGCTCGACGTAGGCCGAGAGCAGCGTCTCTTCACGCCTCGGCAGCGCATCGCCCTCGCCCTGCGCGACGGTGGATGCCGGTGGACGGGATGCGACCGCCCCGCCTCGTACTGCGAATCGCACCACATCGACGAATGGCATCGCGACGGCGGGCGCACCGAGATCGATCGCGGGATACTGCTCTGCCGCTTCCACCACATGGAACTGCACCACGGCGGATGGCGCGTCACGCGCGACGGCAAAGACGATTTCCAGCTTCACGATCCCGGGGGAGCAGTGCGCGCTCTGCGGGCACGCGGCTTCCTCTCCTACGCGTGGGGCGCGCTCGGGCCACCGCCGCTGCGGTTCCGGCCGGCCATCGCCTGACGCCGGTCGGACGGACGGCGGAGAAAGCGTCCGGGTCGACGGGGCGTGGAACGGACGTGTGGTGGTTGGGCGCGCGGACGGCCGTCGGGCAAGTGAGAGGGCGGCGGTGACCGCGGTCGGACAGTCGGGCGGCGACGGACGCCCGGCGGCCTCGCGGCCGGGAGCATCCGCGAATCAGCGCGCGACTCCCCGCTCACCCGTCGACCGGAAGCGCGCCGCCAGTGTCTCGAACGCGGCGGCCAGCTCGGGCGGACCCACGACCTCCATCGCGACCTCGAACCGGCCGAACGACGCGGCCAGCGATCCCCACGACCACGAACCGGCCTCGAGAGCGCACCTGTTCTCATCAACGACCGAGACAGTGCCGTCGCCCGCGAAGGGAAGCACCCGACGCGCCGGCAGATCGAGGATCACCGTGCCCACGCACGCCCACTCCTTCGCGTTCGAGCCCTTGAGCCGACCCGAGACGAACTCACTCACGTCTCCACCGGGCACGAGCCGTGGCGTGAACCGCGGCCCGTGCGGCGAACGAGGGCGAACCCGGTCGACGCTGAAGAGGCGCCAGTCGTCGCGATCAAGATCCCAGCCGAGCAGAAACCACCGGCCGCTCGACGTGACGAGGCGCACCGGCTCCACCCGCCGACCCGCCGGCCGACCTGCCGACCGAGCGCCCTCCCCGTCACCGCGCTCGGCGTAGTCGAAACGCACCACCTCCAGCGCGCGAATCGCATCCGCGAGATCGACGAGCACATCGAACGGCACCCGCATCGGCGCCGGGTCGCCCGCTCGAACCACAGACGTCACCTCCAGCGCATCCAGCCGATGGCGCAGCCGAGACGGCATCACCTGCCGAATCGTCGCGAGCGCGCGGGTCGCCGCCTCTGCGATGCCTCCACCGATCACCGGCGTGGTCTGCAGAGCGAGAGCGACGGCCACCGCCTGGTCGTCGTCGAACAGCAGAGGCGGCAGCTCACTGCCGGCATCGAGCCGGTATCCGCCCGCAGGCCCCATCGTGGCGCGGATGCGGTACCCCATCTCGCGCAGCCGGTCGATGTCTCGTCGCAGCGTCCGGCCGCTGATTCCCAGCCGGGATGCCAGATGGGGGCCGGGCCAGTCCCTGCGGACCTGCAGCAGCGAAAGCAGAGTCAGCAGCCGCGCTGTCGTCGTCATGGCGCCCACTCTATTCACGAAAGCGGACAGAACCAGACCTACATGACTGCGATCGTTGCTTCAACGGCCACACCGGGCCACCACATCAAGGAGCAGACATGAGCATTCAGACGACCACCCACCTCAACTTCCGCGGTGACGCGCGCGCCGCGCTCGAGTTCTACCAGTCCGTCTTCGGCGGCCACCTGATCGTCAACACCTACGCCGATTTCGGAATGCCGGCCGAGGCGCCCGGCTCCGACAACGTCGTCTTCGGCCTTGTCGCCGCAGACAACGGCTTCCGCATCATGGGCTACGACATCCCCGGCCGAGCCGAAGACGGCATCGCCGGCGGTGGAGCGACCCACCGCGAGAACAACACGACGGTCACCGACCAGGCGGTCTTCGTCGCGATCGGCGCCGACGACCTCGACGAGCTTCAGGGGCGGTGGGATGCCCTGTCCGAGGGCGCGACCATCGTCGAACCGCTCGCCGCGTCGGCCTGGAGCCCCGGCTTCGGCATGCTCACCGACCGATTCGGCGTCACCTGGAGCTTCAGCGTCAACTCCTGATTCTCCGGGCCACGCAGGTCGAGCGAAGCGGCTGCACAGGAGACACGCGCGATCGAGACGACGTCCGAAACAGAATCGCCCGGCTCATCGGCACAGGCCGAAGAGCCGGGCGCGTCCGTGAGACCGCGTCAGTCGCGCGGGGAGAGCACGAGCAGGTCGCCGACCTCGCAGTCGAGCGCCTCGCACACCGCACGCAGAGTCGAGAAGCGGATCGCCCGCGCGCGATCGTTCTTGAGCACCGAGAGGTTCACGATGCTCACCCCCACCCGCGCGCTCAGCTCGGTCAGCGTCATCGAGCGTTCTGCGAGAAGCTCGTCCAGGCGGCAGTGGATGCCCGTGAACTCGTCGTCCACCTCTGCCGGCGTCACACCAACCCCTCCGTCTCGCGCCGCAGCTGCTCGCGCTCGTTCTGCAGCTGCGCTCCGTAGCGGAAGATCGCCGACAGGGCGAACAATCCGACGGCCACGGCGAACGGCCACAGCTCGATGCGTAATTCGAACGGAATCAGGGTGGCGTCCGAAGACCAATCCAACGAGCGCACGGCCAGAGTCATCCCGATCTGCTGCAGCAGATCGCCGAACACAGCGGAGAGCATCATCACGATCGCCATCGCCCCGAACGTGCGAGACACACTGCGGTGGAACGGCTCCCGCTCACCGGCACGCCGGGTCGCGTTGTAGATCGCCCAGGCCACAGCCGCGGATGCCACGAGGCTGAGCACCGTGCCGACGTAGATCAGCAGCCGGATGCTGAAGGGGATCGGCCCCACCAGCGAACCGCACAGCAGCCCTCCGTCTTCCAGCGAATCCAGACAAGCGCTCGACGCGAGCGCATCCTCCTGCTCCTGCACAGCGAGATAGGTGGCATCCGAGAGCACGACACCCGGACCGCTCAGGATCTGCACTCCGCTGAGCACGAGGCCGAGCGCTACGAGGAAGAGGTACAGCCACGACGCGCTCCGGGTGACGTCCAACGCCAGCGTCGTGCTGCCGTGTCGACGCGCACGCCAGATCGAGACCGCCGCGACGAGCGCGGCGACGCTGAGCCAGGCTCCGAGCCAGCCCAGTCCGGACAGCAGGTCTGCGGATGAAAGAAGCATCAGACCAGGCCCTCGGTCTCGCGCTGCAGGCGGTCGCCGACCACGAACACCGAACCGACCACGGCCAGGGCGAACGCGGCGAGCACGAAGGTGAACGGCTCGACCGAGATCACGGCCGTGTCGAAGGGTCCGTCGACGGCGTGAGCCATCGCCGCGTTCGCCAGCATGGTGTCGAAGAGGTGCGCTGCCGCGGCACCGACCAGGCCGACTCCGCCGCCGATGGCCGCGAGCCGCGTGTTGGTCTTGCCGAACACCCGCCCGCGCAGGATGTTGCGGCTCAGGGCGATCAGGCAGGCCACTACGACGACGATGGTGACGCCGAAGGCCAGCTGGCCCAGCACGCCCGAAGCGACGCCCACGGCGTCGAGTCCCGTCACCGTGATGACGCCTCTATCCAGCTCGACCGGGATGGTTGTGCCGCCGATCTGCGCATCGGCCGTCGTGCCGATGAACTCGACCGGAACGTCGAGCGGGCCGCCGCCGACCAGTTCGACGATGCGCACGGCGACGTTCCATACCGTCCATGCGGCGATCGCCAGGCCGGCGATGACGAACAGCGCCAGGCTGACCGTGTCGCCCCTGCTCAGCGTGCGCTCCGCCGGAGCGCTGTCGGTGGTCTTCATGGGTGCTCCATATCGATAGTCGTTGTTATCGGCTTTCGTTAACATAACGACTGTCGATATGCGTCGTCAACAGGTGGGGGCATTTCGACTCGCTGCGCTCGCTCAATGACCGGGTGTTTCGAGGCGAGGGTGGCCCTTCGGCAAGCTCAGGGGCCCAGTGGGTGCAAGGGGATGCGGGCTGGGGCCCTTCGGCAGGCTCAGGGGCCCAGTGTGGGCTCGGGGGCCCAGTGTGGGCTCGGGGTATGCCGACGGCGAACACGGGCATTCCACCCCGCCGCGGTCGTTACTCTCGATGTACACGGCGCCACCGCCGCTTCGCCCCGCGCGAAAAGGAGTCACAGCATGTTCGAGAGATTCACCGACCGAGCCCGCCGGGTCGTCGTCCTCGCCCAAGAAGAGGCGAAGATGCTCAACCACAACTACATCGGCACCGAGCACATCCTGCTCGGCCTCATCCACGAGGGTGAGGGCGTCGCCGCCAAGGCCCTCGAGAGCCTCGGCATCTCCCTCGACGCCGTGCGCGAGCAGGTGCAGGACATCATCGGCCAGGGCCAGCAGCAGCCGACCGGCCACATCCCCTTCACGCCGCGCGCGAAGAAGGTGCTCGAGCTGAGCCTGCGCGAAGCGCTGCAGCTCGGCCACAACTACATCGGCACCGAGCACATCCTCCTCGGCCTCATCCGCGAGGGCGAGGGCGTCGCCGCCCAGGTGCTGGTCAAGCTCGGCGCCGACCTCAACAAGGTGCGCCAACAGGTCATCCAGCTGCTCTCGGGCGCACCCGGCCGTGAGACGGCCTCGGTGGGCGCCACGACCAACGAGAACCAGCAGTCCGCGCAAGGCGGCTCGCAGGTGCTCGACCAGTTCGGCCGCAACCTCACCCAGGCTGCGCGCGACGGCAAGCTCGACCCGGTCATCGGCCGCGAGAAGGAGGCCGAGCGGGTCATGCAGATCCTCTCGCGCCGCTCGAAGAACAACCCCGTCCTCATCGGCGAGCCCGGCGTCGGCAAGACCGCCGTCGTCGAGGGCCTCGCCCAGGCGATCGTCAAGGGCAACGTGCCCGAGACACTCAAGGACAAGCAGCTCTACTCGCTCGACCTCGGCTCGCTCATCGCCGGCTCCCGCTACCGCGGAGACTTCGAGGAGCGCCTGAAGAAGGTCACGAAGGAGATCCGCACCCGCGGCGACATCATCGTCTTCATCGACGAGATCCACACCCTCGTCGGCGCGGGCGCTGCAGAGGGAGCGATCGACGCGGCATCCATTCTGAAGCCGCTGCTCGCCCGGGGCGAGCTGCAGACGATCGGCGCCACCACCCTCGACGAGTACCGCAAGTACTTCGAGAAGGATGCCGCGCTCGAGCGTCGCTTCCAGCCCGTGCAGGTGAACGAGCCGACCCTGCCGCACGCGATCAACATCCTCAAGGGGCTGCGCGACCGCTACGAGGCGCACCACAAGGTGCAGATCACCGACGGCGCCATCGTCGCCGCGGCGAACCTCGCCGACCGCTACGTCTCCGACCGGTTCCTGCCCGACAAGGCGATCGACCTGATCGACGAGGCCGGCGCGCGTCTGCGCCTGAGCATCCTCTCCTCCCCGCCCGAGCTGCGCGAGTTCGACGAGAAGATCGCGAAGGTCCGTCAGGACAAGGAGGCCGCGTCCGAAGAGCAGGACTTCGAGAAGGCCGCAGCGCTCCGCGACCAGGAGAAGGAGCTGCTCGGTGAGCGGCTGCGCCTCGAGAAGCAGTGGCGTGCGGGCGACGTCGCGACCCAGGCGGTCGTCGACGAGGGCCTGATCGCCGAGGTGCTCGCCCAGGCCACCGGCATCCCGGTGTTCAAGCTCACGGAAGAGGAGTCGAGCCGACTCGTCTTCATGGAGAAGGCGCTGCACCAGCGCGTCATCGGACAGGAAGAGGCGATCGCGGCACTCAGCCGCACGATCCGTCGCCAGCGCGCGGGCCTCAAGGACCCGAAGCGCCCCAGCGGCTCGTTCATCTTCGCCGGCCCGACCGGCGTCGGCAAGACCGAGCTCGCGAAGGCCCTCGCGGAGTTCCTGTTCGACGACGAGGCCGCGCTCATCTCGCTCGACATGAGCGAGTTCGGCGAGAAGCACACCGTCTCGCGCCTGTTCGGAGCCCCTCCCGGATTCGTCGGATTCGAAGAGGGCGGACAGCTCACCGAGAAGGTGCGCCGCAAGCCGTTCTCGGTCGTCCTGTTCGACGAGATCGAGAAGGCCCACCCCGACATCTTCAACTCGCTCCTGCAGATCCTCGAAGAGGGTCGACTGACCGACGGTCAGGGCCGCGTGGTCGACTTCAAGAACACCGTGATCATCATGACGACCAACCTCGGCTCGTCGGCGATCGCCGGTGGTCCGGTCGGCTTCCAGATCGAGGGCAACTCGCAGACGACCTACGAGCGGATGAAGGGCAAGGTCGACGAAGAGCTCAAGCGCCACTTCAAGCCCGAGTTCCTCAACCGCCTCGACGACATCATCGTCTTCCCGCAGCTGAACAAGGACGAGCTGCGTCAGATCGTCGGCCTGTTCACCAAGCAGCTCGGCGACCGCCTGCTCGACCGCGACATGACCGTCGAGCTGTCGGATGCCGCGAAGGACAAGCTCATCGACATCGGCTTCGACCCGGCTCTTGGTGCGCGTCCGCTGCGTCGCGCCATGCAGCGCGAGATCGAGGACCAGCTCTCCGAGCGCATCCTGCACGGCCAGCTGAACACCGGAGACCACGTGAAGGTCGACGTCGTCGACGGCAAGTTCGCCTTCGAGCACGCCCCGCGCGGCGAGAAGGTGTCGGTCGGCATCAACACCGGCGGCGGCATCTCGACCACGCCCGAGATCGCGGCGGGCTGATCACGCCAGAACGAAAGAGCGGGCGGATGCCATCGGCATCCGCCCGCTCTTTCGCGTACTGCGGTGTCAGCGGGGATCGTTCCACGACCAGATGTCATCGCCGCGCAGCATGGCATCCGCCCCGCCGTCGTCGTAGATGACCTGACCGGCCAGGTGGGTGTTCTCGACCCCGGTCAGCCAGATCAGCAGGTACGCGATCGACTCGGGCGACTGGTGGCTGTTCAGCGGCATCGGCACGGCGGCGTCGACCATCGCGCGCCCCTCATCGGTGGCGAGCAGCTGCTCGGTCATCGGGGTCAGCACGGTGCCGGGGGCGACCGCGTTGAGCGGGATGCCCGCACCCGCCCACTCGGGCGAGATGGAGCGGCGGCGCACCCAGCGCGACAGTGCGCGCTTCGACGCCGGGTACACCTGGTACGCCTCGGCCGGTCCCTTCGCGGTCAGCTGCTCGGCGATTGCGAGCGTCGCCGCTTCGTCGCCCGACAGCGCCGCCTCGACCAGCTCGGGCCGGCTCGGCTGCAGCGACGCCATCGACGAGACCACGACGGCGCGCGGTGCGTCGGAGCGTTCGAGAGCCGGACGCAACGCCTCGAGCAGCTCGGTCACGCCGAAGTAGTTGACCGAGAGCGTCTTCGCGATCGGCGCCGAGATGCCGGCGCACGCGATCACGGCGTCGACGGTTCCGCCGGCGAGGTCGATCGCCGCAGCGGCAGCCGACTGGCGGCCCTCCGCCGTGCTGAGGTCGGCCTCGATGTCGGCGTCGCGCAGATCGATGCCGATCACCCGCGCGCCGCGGTCGCGCAGCAGCCGCGCGGTGGTCTCGCCGATGCCGGACGCCGATCCGGTGACGACATAGGTGCGGGTCATGACTGATCCTCCTCAGATCTGCGCTCCGGGTGGGAGCGCGGCGGGTCCCCGGCGGAACCGCCGGGGGAGTCGGTGACGCCCAGTCGCGCGACGAGGTCGGCGACCTGAGTGGCCAGGGCGGTGGCGTCGGCGCGCGAGCGGTCGCGCAGCGCGTGTCGCATCATCCGGATGCCCTGCGCGAGCAGTCGCTGATGGGCGGCCGCGCCCTCGGCGGAGAGGGCGACGATGCTCGCCCGGCCGTCGCGCGGATCCGGCTCGCGGGTGATCATCCCGGCGCGCTCGAGGCGGGTCAGCTGCTTGCTCACGGTCGGCCGGCTGCTGTGCATCGCCTCGGCGAGATCGCCGGCGCGCAGCGGCCCGTGCAGGCCCAGGATGTACAGCGCCGAGACGTCGGCGGCGTCGACGGTGACGCCGGCGCTCTGCGCGACGGAGCGCTGCACGCTCGGCGACGACCATCGCGCGACGAGAAGCGTGAGCGCTTCCAGCAGCACGTTCTCCGGGGAGGGTGCGTCTGCGGGCATGCCTTCACTGTACATGTAGTTGCCTGAGGCAATCATCTGAACATCGCGACTCCCAGCAGTCATGCGGATTCGCGGCAGGGCGGTCACTCTAGGGTGGAGCCGTGACAGACTTCCTCGTCCGCCCCGCCCGCAGCACAGATGTGATCGCCATCCACGCCCTGCTCGAACCGCTCGTCGAGCAGCGCATCCTGCTCGGCAAGGACCTCGCCGTGCTCTACGGCGCCGTGCAGGAGTTCGTCGTCGCCGAGGTCGACGGTCAGCTGATCGGGTGCGGCGCCCTGCACGTCATGTGGGAGGACCTGGGCGAGGTGCGCACTCTGCTCGTGCGCGACGAGTACCTGCGCCACGGCGTCGGCCGCGCGATCGTCACTGACCTCGAGCACCGCGCCCGCCAGCTCGGACTCACCCGGCTGTTCTGCCTCACGTTCGAGACCGAGTTCTTCTCGCGCCGCGGCTTCGAGCCGATCGGCGAGCAGGTGGTCGACGCCGACGTGTACTCGCAGCTGCTGCGCAGCGGTGACGCCGGTGTGGAGGAGTTCCTCGATCTCGCCCACGTCAAGCCGAACACGCTCGGCAACACGAGGATGATCAAGCACCTGAATTAGCCTGGACTCATGCCCCGCCAGTCCGCCGCCGTCTACCGTCGCCGCCGGCTTGCGGTGCTGCTGCTTCTCGTTCTCGCGCTCGCCGCCGTCGGCGGCGGCGTGTGGCTCGCGATCGCGAAGCCGTGGTCGGCGTCCGCGCCGACCGACCGCACGCCCACTCCGGATGCCGGGACGCCGACTGCAGGTGGTGCCCCCAGCGCGTCGCCGGATGCGAGCCCGGAGCCCTCGGAGACTCCCGGCATCGCTGCGTGCACTGCGGAGGACGTGTCCGTGGCCGCGGTCACCGACGCCGATACCTATCCCGCTGAGGCGCTGCCGCAGCTGTCGATCTCGCTGACCAACAAGGGTACGGCGGACTGCACCCTGAACGTGGGCTCCAGTGCGCAGACCTTCACCGTGAGCAGCGGAGACGACGTGTGGTGGCGCTCGACGGACTGCCAATCCGAGTCGAGCGACATGATCGTCACCCTCGAGGCCGGCTCGTCCGTGGCCAGTGCGACGCCGGTCGTCTGGGACCGCACGCGCTCATCGCCGGACACCTGCGAGGAGCAGAATCGCCCTCGCGCGCCGGGAGGCGGGGCCTCGTATCACGTCGCCGTGTCCATCGGCGGCTTCAGCAGTGAGGCCCCCAAGCAGATCATGCTGCGCTGAGCGAAACAGCGTTGCGCATACGAACGCGTTCTCAGCAGATGGCTGACACAGACGATATTTTGGGATACCATGGAGGCCAGGTTCTCAGTTCTGTTGCGGCAAGCCATCCCCAGTGGTGTCGACCCCAGCGTCCCCAGCGCTTCGACAATCGCCGCGACCGAGAACCGGAGGGCCCTCTCGAGTTCCCCAGTCCCCAATGGAGGACTCGAGAGGGCCCCACTCTTAAGCTGGTGTCATGGCGAAGAAGAAGTCAGGCAGCAAGCGCCCCGCACCCGAGGACTTCCGCTCTGAGGCTCTGGCTCAGGCCCTCGAGAAGCAGGACATGGCGGCCGTCGCCCTGGCGCTGCGCAACGGCAACACGGTCGTGCCGCTGATCAAGCCCGGCGCCCGCGACAACCCGCTCGACAGCGGCGAGGTGTGGACGTACCGTGACGCGAACACGGGTGACGTCGCGCTGCTGCTGTTCAGCGACGCGAAGCACAAGCCGGCCAACCTGCCGCCCGGCGTCGGCATCTACTCGCCGACGTGGCTGAAGTCGTTCCTGACCACCCATCGTGACACCATCACCACGGTGTTCCTCGACATCGCGGGCCCCCATCCGATGCAGGCGCCACCCGCAGAGCTGCTCAAGGCGCTCGGCGTCTGAGCCCGCGTCAGAACGGCGGGATCGACGCTTCCGGCCGGCGGTCGGTCGCCCGCGAGCGGATGTCGGTCAACGCCGTGCGCAGCGTCTTCGACCGGTCGTCGACGACCTGCTGGTAGCCGAGGCGCGCGGCCTCGCCGCGGCGCTGCGTCGCCTGGGTGACCGGGCGGATCTCGCCCGCCAGCGACAGCTCGCCCACCGCCGCGACCGTGCGCGGCACCGACCAGTGCCGGATCGATCCCGCGACGGCGACGGCGATGGCCAGATCGGCGGCGGGCTCGGTGAAGCGCACACCCCCGACGGTCGAGACGTACACGTCGAGCTTCGACGTCGCGATGCCGGCGCGTCGCTCGAGGATCGCCAGCACCATCGCCACCCGCGACGCGTCCAGACCGTGCACCACACGGCGCGGGTTCGGGGCGTTCGACTCGATCGTCAGAGCCTGCACCTCGACCGGCATCGCGCGCCGGCCCTCCAGCGCGATCGCCACGCACGTGCCGGGCTCTGCCGCGCCCTGCGAGAGGAACAGCCCGCTCGGATCGGGCACCTCGGCGATGCCCGCGCCGGTCATCTCGAAGCATCCGACCTCGTCGGTCGGGCCGAAGCGGTTCTTCAGCGCGCGGATGAACCGCAGCGCCGTCTGCCGGTCGCCCTCGAAGTGGCACACCACGTCGACAAGGTGCTCGAGCACGCGGGGGCCGGCCACCTGCCCGTCTTTGGTCACGTGCCCGACGATGATCACCGGCAGCCCGCGATCCTTCGCGACCCTGATGAGCGTCGCCGCCACCTCGCGCACCTGGCTGGGCTGACCTGCGGCGCCGTCGATCAGGCCCGACGCCACCGTCTGCACCGAGTCGACGATCACCAGATCGGGCTTCACCTCGTCGATGTGCCCGAGGATGGTGGCGAGGTCGGTCTCGCTGGCGAGATAGAGCTCGTCGTGCAGCGCGTTCGTGCGCTCGGCGCGCAGCCGCACCTGGGCCGGCGACTCCTCGGCGCTCGCGTACAGCACGCGCCGGCCGGTGCGGGCGGTGGATGCCGCCACCTCCAGCAGCAGAGTCGACTTGCCGACGCCCGGCTCACCGCTCAGCAGTATCGCCGCACCAGGCACGATCCCGCCGCCCAGCACGCGGTCGAACTCGCCGACTCCGCTGCTGCGCCGCGGCGCGTCGGCGGTCGTGATCTCGGTGATCGGCCGCGCGGCCCGGTTCGCGAGCGGCGCGACGGCCTCGGTCTGTCTCACCAGCCCCGTCTTGACGCCCTGCTCCTGCACGGTGCCCCACTGCTGGCATTCGCCGCAGCGGCCGACCCACTTCGCCGTCGTCCAGCCGCACTCCGAGCACACGAAAGCGGGAGGGGCGGGTCTGCGGGTGGCCATGCAGCAAGGGTATCCTCGGCATCCGACGTCGGGTCGCGGCGCTTCGGCAGGCTCAGCGGCCCAGGGGTGTGGGCTCAGCGATCGAGGGGGCGGGGTGCGGCGCTTCGGCAGGCTCAGCGACCCAGGGGTGTGGGCTCAGCGACCGAGGGGGCGGGGTGCGGCGCTTCGGCAGGCTCAGCGACCCAGGGGAGTGGGCTCAGCGACCGAGGGAGCGGGAGGCGGCGCTTCGGCAGGCTCAGCGACCCAGGGGGTCTCGGCTCAGCGACCCAGGGGTTCGGCCTTGCGCCCGACGTCCCGCAGCATGCCGGCGACGACCAGCGCGAACGCCCCGACCAGCACCAGCAGCCACAGACCGAGGTGGTACGAGTTGGTCGACGCGTCGTAGGTCGCGCCCATCACGAGCGGCGGGAAGTAGCCGCCGAGGCCACCGGCCGCCGCGACCACGCCGCTGACCGCTCCCACCTTCTCTTTCGGCGTCGACGGGCCGATCCACGCGAACACGGCGCCCATCCCCAGACCCATCGCCGACGCCATCAAGATGAACGTGACCCCCGTGACGATGCCCTCGGGCGGCTGCTGACCCACGATGTAGGCCAGCGACACGATCCCGCCCAGCGAGATGAGCGAGATGATCTTCGGACCGAACCGGTCGGCCAGCACACCGCCGATCGGGCGCGCCACCACGGCCGCGGCGGCGAACAGCGCGGTGCGCATGCCGGCGCCGAGCGCGTCGACCTCGTCGGGGTAGATCGTCGTGAGGTACTTGGGCAGGAAGTTCGAGAACGCGACGAACCCGCCGAACACGATGCCGTACAGGAACGCCATCTCCCAGGTGACCGGCAGCTTGAGCGCGCCGATCACCTTCGGCACGAGCTTCTCGTGGTTGGGCTGCCATTGCGGCGACTCCCGCATGAAGAACCACACCAGCGCCGCCATCACAACCAGCGCCGCGGCGATCAGCAGGTGGGTGGGCAGGTAGCCGATGTCCTGCGCGAGCCGCGGGGTGGACATCGCCGACACGGCGGTGCCGATCATGCCCATGCCGAACACTCCGGTCGCGAAACCGCGGCGCTCTGGCGGGAACCACGCGCCCGAGAAGGGCACCCCCGCCGCGAACAGGGTGCCGGCGACACCGAGGTAGAAGCCGGCGATGATCAGCAGCGGGAAGCTGCGGATGCTGCCGGCGAGAGCCACGAGCAGCACGGCAGGCGCCGAGAGCAGCAGCACGACCGTGAACATCTTGCGTCCGCCGAAGCGGTCGGTCATCGCTCCGACGACGATGCGGCCCAGCGCGCCGACGAGCACGGGC
This sequence comes from Microbacterium sp. NPDC055312, assembly GCF_053645675.1. Classification (NCBI taxonomy): domain Bacteria; kingdom Bacillati; phylum Actinomycetota; class Actinomycetes; order Micrococcales; family Microbacteriaceae; genus Microbacterium; species Microbacterium sp. NPDC055312. The sequence continues at coordinate 531,797 of NZ_JBSHMU010000002.1, forward strand.
GTCGCCAGCATCAGCGAGATCTGCCCCTCGTCCAGGCCCATCTCGGTGGCGTAGGTCTTCTGCAGCGGCGAGATCGACATCCATGCCCAGAACGCGATGGTCGAGGCGAGGGTGGCGAGCAGCACCTGCGCGAGACCGCCGCGCAGGTCGGTCGAGGTCGGTGCGGTGGAAGTGGTGGCGGCGGTCATCGGGCGCTCCCTTCGATACCGGTGACAGTACTGACAGCGCCGCGCGGGGGCCACCCTTTCGCCCGGTTATATCCGATGAGATCCGGATGCGGCATCCGCAGCGGCGTGAATAAAAACGGCGAACCCTTGAACGCCGACAGGCCCCCGGGCAGGATGCTGAGGTACCAGCCGTTCTCCGGAAGGAACAGAGATGACCCCCGGAACCAGTACACATCGCGACGCTGCGACCGACGGCCCGCTGGCCGACGCACTGCTGAAGATGGGCCGCTTCGTGCGGCCGGGCGAGACCTCGGACGACCTGCGGGCGGTGTTCCTGCAGGGTGGCCGATCGGGGGATTCGTTCTACCGGGACCGCTGGTCGCACGACAAGGTGGTGCGCTCGACGCACGGCGTGAACTGCACCGGATCGTGCTCGTGGAAGGTGTACGTCAAGGACGGCATCATCACGTGGGAGGCGCAGCAGACCGACTATCCCAGCGTCGGACCCGACTCGCCCGAGTACGAGCCGCGCGGCTGCCCGCGCGGTGCGGCGTTCAGCTGGTACACCTACTCGCCGACCCGGGTGCGCTACCCGTACATCCGCGACACGTTGGCCCGCCTCTACCGTGAGGCGAAGGCGCAGCATCCCGACCCCGTCGACGCCTGGGCGTCGATCGTCGACGACCCCGAGAAGGCCCGGTCGTACAAGCGGGTCCGCGGCAAGGGCGGCCTGGTGCGCACCACGTGGGACGAGGCGATGGAGATCGCCGCGGCGGCCCACGTGCACACCGTGAAGGTCTACGGACCCGACCGCGTCGCGGGGTTCTCGCCGATCCCGGCGATGTCGATGGTGTCGCACGGTGCAGGATCCCGTTTCATGAACCTGATCGGCGGCACCATGCTGTCGTTCTACGACTGGTACGCCGACCTGCCCGTCGCCAGTCCTCAGGTGTTCGGCGATCAGACCGACGTGCCCGAATCGGCCGACTGGTTCAACGCCGGCTACCTGATCATGTGGGGCTCGAACGTGCCGGTCACCCGCACGCCCGATGCGCACTTCATGGCCGAGGCACGCTATCGCGGCCAGAAGGTCATCACCGTCTCGCCCGACTACACCGACAACACGAAGTTCGCCGACGAGTGGGTCGCCCCGCACCCCGGCACCGACGCCGCGCTGGCGCTGTCGATGGGGCACGTGATCCTGCGCGAGCACTTCGTCGAGACGCGCACCGCGCGCTTCGAGGACTACATGCGCCGGTTCACCGACGCGCCGTTCCTCGTCGAGCTCGAGTCGCGCGACGGCGGCCTGGTGCCAGGCAAGTTCGTCACCGCCTCCGACCTCGACGGCCCTGACGCCGCCCAGCCGCGCGCCGACTTCAAACCGGTGCTGATGGATGCAGACGGCACTCCCGTCGTGCCGAACGGCTCGCTCGGGCACCGCTTCACCCCCGAAGACGAAGGGCGCTGGAACCTCGACCTCGGCGACGTCGTGCCGCCGCTGTCGGTCGCCGATCTGCCCGACTGGACGGGTCAGGCTGCCGAGGTGCGCCTGCCCCGCTTCGACCTCGATCCCGAGCCGGGGCAGGAGCACGCGGGCGGATCGGGGGCGATCACCCGGGGCGTGCCGGTGCGCACGGTCGCGGGCAGGATCGTCACCACGGTGTTCGACCTGATGCTCGCCCAGTACGGCGTCGGCCGCGACGGCCTGCCGGGGCAGTGGCCGGCCGGCTATGACGACGCGTCCAGCCCCGGAACCCCCGCCTGGCAGGAGGAGCACACCTCGGTGGCGGCGCCCCAGGCGATCCGCATCGCGCGGGAGTTCGCCGACAACGCCGACCGCTCAGGCGGGCGATCGATGATCCTGATGGGGGCGGGCACCAACCACTGGTTCCATTCCGACACGATCTACCGCACCTTCCTCGCCCTGACGACGATGACCGGATGCCAGGGCGTGAACGGCGGGGGATGGGCGCACTACGTCGGGCAGGAGAAGGTGCGCCCGATCACCGGCTACCAGCAGTACGCGGCCGCCGCCGACTGGGGCCGGCCGCCCCGGCACACGATCGGCACGGCGTTCTTCTACCTCGCGACGGACCAGTGGCGCTACGACGGGTTGCCGGCCGACCAGCTGGCATCCCCCCTGGGCCTGGGCAGATTCGCGGGCCGCACCACCGCCGACTGCCTCGTCGAATCGGTGCAGCGCGGGTGGATGCCGAGCTATCCGACCTTCGACCGCAACCCGCTCGACCTCGCCGACGAGGCCGAGGCCGCCGGCAAGGACGCGGCTCAGCACGTCGTCGACAGCCTCGACGACGGCTCGCTGCGCTTCGCGGTGGAGGATCCGGATGCCCCCGAGAACTTCCCGCGTGTGATGAACATCTGGCGGGCGAACGTGCTCGGCTCGTCGGGCAAGGGCAACGAGTACTTCCTCAAGCACCTGCTCGGCACCGACGCGGCGGTGCGGGCTTCCGAAGCCGCGCCCGACTCGCGGCCCTCGTCGATGACCTGGCACGACGAGGCGCCGGAGGGCAAGCTCGACCTGCTGATGACGGCCGACTTCCGCATGACCAGCACCACGCTCTTCAGCGACATCGTGCTGCCGGCGGCCACCTGGTACGAGAAGCACGACCTGTCGTCGACCGACATGCATCCGTTCATCCACGCGTTCAACCCGGCCATCGCTCCGCCCTGGCAGACGAAGACCGACTTCGACACGTTCCGCATCCTCGCCGAGAAGTTCAGCGAGATGGCGCGCACCCACCTCGGCGTGCGCCGCGATGTCGTCGCGACCCCGCTGCAGCACGACACCCCCGACGTGATGGCCACCCCGCACGGCCGCGTGCAGGACCTGCCGCGCGTGCCCGGGGTGACGATGCCCAAGCTGACGGTCGTCGAGCGCGACTACCCGAACCTCGCCGAGCGGTGGAAGTCGCTCGGCCCGCTGACCGCGAAGCTCGGACTCACCACGAAGGGCATCACGTATCACGCCGAGCCCGAGATCGAGCGGCTGGGGCGCCTCAACGGCACCGTCACCACGGGGCCGTACGCGGGTAGCGTGCGCCTCGACACCGACAAGCGCGCCTGCGAGATGATCCTCGCGATGTCGGGTACGAGCAACGGCCGGCTCGCGGTGCAGGGCTTCGAGAGGCTCGAGAAGCACACCGGGCAGAAGATGACCTTCCTCGCCGACGAGCACGAGGGCACGCACCTGAGCTTTCAGGACGTCTCGGTGCAGCCGCGCAGCGTGATCACCTCGCCGGAGTGGTCGGGATCCGAGCACGGCGGGCGCCGGTACACGGCCTTCGCGATCAACGTCGAGCACCTCAAACCGTGGCACACCCTCACCGGCCGCCAGCACTTCTACCTCGACCACGACTGGATGGACGAGCTGGGCGAGACGCTGCCGATCTACCGGCCGCCGCTCGACATGCACCGACTGTTCGGCGACGCGGTGCCGGGCACCAGCTCGGCGACAGAGGTGCACGTGCGGTACCTGACACCGCACTCGAAGTGGTCGATCCACTCGGAATACCAGGACAACCTGTTCATGCTCTCGCTCTCGCGCGGCGGGCCGACGATCTGGATGAGCCCGAAGGACGCCGAGAAGATCGGCGTGCGCGACAACGACTGGATCGAGTCGTACAACCGCAACGGCGTCGTCGTCGCCCGCGCGAACGTGTCGCACCGGATGCCCGAGGGCACGGTGTACATGTATCACGCGAAGGATCGCACGGTCGACGTGCCGCTCAGCGAGATGAGCGGGCAGCGCGGCGGCATCCACAACTCCCTCACCCGCATCCTGCTCAAGCCGAGCCACCTGATCGGCGGCTACGCGCAGCTGGCCTGGGCGTTCAACTATTTGGGACCGACAGGCAACCAGCGCGACGAGGTCACCACGATCCGTCGCCGCAACCAGGAGGTGCAGTACCGATGAAGGTGATGGCCCAGATGTCGATGGTGATGAACCTCGACAAGTGCATCGGATGTCACACCTGCTCGGTGACGTGCAAGCAGGCGTGGACGAACCGCACCGGCGTGGAGTACGTCTGGTTCAACAACGTCGAGACCCGACCCGGCGTCGGCTACCCGCGCGGCTACGAGGACCAGGACAAGTGGCAGGGCGGCTGGGTGCGCGACAAGCGCGGCCGGCTGCGGCTGCGTGCGGGAGGACGCCTGGCGAAGCTGGCGCGCATCTTCTCGAACCCGAAGCTGCCCGAGATCGACGACTACTACGAGCCGTGGACCTACGACTACGACATGCTCGTGAACGCGCCCAGCGGCGAGCACACCCCGGTGGCGCGGCCGAAGAGCCTGATCACCGGCAAGGACATGAAGGTCTCGTGGTCGGCCAACTGGGACGACGACCTCGGCGGATCGATCGAGACCATGCAGGACGACCCGATCCTGCAGAAGATGAGCGAAGAGGTGCAGGCCGAGTTCGAGAAGGCCTTCATGTTCTACCTGCCGCGCATCTGCGAGCACTGCCTGAACCCGTCGTGCGTGGCTTCGTGCCCGTCGGGGGCGATGTACAAGCGCGCCGAGGACGGCATCGTGCTCGTCGATCAGGACGCCTGCCGTGGCTGGCGGATGTGCGTCTCGGGATGCCCGTACAAGAAGGTCTACTTCAATCACAAGACCGGCAAGGCCGAGAAGTGCACCATGTGCTATCCGCGCATCGAGGTCGGCCTGCCGACCGTGTGCTCGGAGACCTGCGTGGGCCGGCTGCGCTACCTGGGACTGGTGCTGTACGACGCCGACCGGGTCGCGGAGGCGGCGGCTGTGGAAGACGAGCACGAGCTGCTCGCCGCGCAGCGGTCGGTGCTGCTCGACCCGCACGACCCCGCGGTGATCGAGGCCGCGCGGCGCGACGGCATCCCCGAGGACTGGATCGAGGCCGCTCAGCGCAGCCCCGTCTGGCGCCTGATCAACGATTACGAGGTGGCGCTGCCGCTGCATCCCGAATACCGCACGATGCCGATGGTCTGGTACATTCCGCCGCTCTCACCGGTCGTCGACGTCGTCACCGGCTCGGGCAACGACGGGGAGGATGCCAGGACGCTGTTCGCCGCGATCGACAAGCTGCGCATCCCGATCGGGTACCTCGCCGAGCTGTTCACCGCGGGTGACATCGCGCCGGTGGACGCCTCGCTGCGCAAGCTCGCCGCCATGCGCTCGTACATGCGCGGGGTGAGCATTGACGACGAGCGCGACGAGCGGATCGCGAACGCGGTCGGCATGACGGGCGCGGAGATCGAGGAGATGTACCGGCTGCTCGCGATCGCGAAGTACGAGGAGCGCTACGTCATCCCCGCCGCGCACTCCGAGCGTGCTCACGAGCTGGAGGAGATGGCCTGCTCGCTCGACTACGACGGCGGGCCGGGCATGGGCGGTGCCGGCGGCCCGTTCGGCGCAGCCAGCGGCACATCCGTGCCGGTCGCGGTGGAGAACTTCCACGCGCTCGCCGACCGGCAGACGGCCGACCGGCCGTCCAGCCCGGGGCGCGTCAACCTGCTCAACTGGGACGGCAACGGCCGACCGCACGGACTGTTCCCGCCGTCCGAGCGCGCTGAACCGCGCCACTACGACGACGAAGGTGCCCCGTGAGCACCGTCCTGCCCCCGCGCGTCACGCCGCGACGGCGGCTGCCGGACGCCCTGACACCGGCATCCCTCACCGGCGCGCAGCGCCAGACGGTGCACATGCTGGCATCCCTCCTGCTGGACTACCCCGACCCGACGTGGTTCGAACGGCTCGACGTGTTCGAGGCGCACACCGCCACGCTCCCGCCGGTCGTCGCCGAGCCGCTGCGGCGGTTTCTGGGGCGGGCGCGCGAGGCGGGGGCATCCGACTGGCAGCAGCGCTACGTGACCACCTTCGACCTCAAGCGCAAGTGCTCGCTGTATCTCAGCTACTACGCGACCGGTGACACGCGCCGGCGCGGCACGGCGCTGGTCACGTTCCTCGACGCGTACCGCGCGGCGGGCTGGGAGTTCGACGCCGCCGAGCTGCCCGACTACCTGCCGGCGGTGCTGGAGTTCTCGGCACGGTCGCAGTCCGACGTCGCCGACGCCGTGCTCGCCGCGCACCGCGAGGGCATCGAGGTGCTGCGTGCAGCGCTCGAGGGTATGGACAGCCCGTGGTCCGACGTCGTGCGGGCGATCACGCTGTCGCTGCCGAAGGTCGACCAGCGCACCCGCGACCGGGTGCTCGCACTCGTCAACGAGGGGCCGCCCACCGAGACGGTCGGGATGAGCCTGCCGATGCCCGCCTTCCGCCGAACCGGGGAGTGATCATGAACACCATGCCGTTCCTGCTCTGGGTGGCGCTGCCGTACGTGTGCGCGGCCGTGTTCATCCTCGGACACATCTGGCGCTACCGGTACGACAAGTTCGGCTGGACGACGCGCTCGTCGCAGAGCTACGAGAACCGGATGCTGCGCTGGGGATCGCCGATGTTCCACCTCGGCATCCTCATGGTCATCGCCGGCCACGTCGTCGGCCTGCTCATCCCACGCGAATGGCTGTATGCCATCGGGATCAGCGAGGAGATCTACCACATCGGCGCGACCGTGCTCGGCTCGTTCGCCGCCGTGCTCACCCTCGCCGGTCTCGCCATCCTCGTCTTCCGCCGCCGCACCGTGCCCGCCGTGTTCCTCGCGACGACCGTGATGGACAAGGTGATGTTCGTCTTCCTCGGTGCCACGCTGGCGTTCGGCACCCTCGCGACCTTCGTGTACCAGGTGTTCGGATCGGGGTTCCACTACCGCGAGACGATCTCGCCGTGGATGCGCGAGCTGATGATCTTCCGCCCTCGGCCCGAGCTCATGCTCGAGGTGCCGCTGCTGTTCCAGCTGCACGTGATCACGGCCTGCCTGCTGTTCGCCCTGTGGCCGTTCACCCGGCTCGTGCACGTGTTCTCGGCGCCGGTCGGCTACCTGTTCCGGCCGTACATCGTGTACCGCTCGCGCGACGAGCAGCGCGGGTCGCGGGCGCCGAAGCGCGGCTGGGACCCGGTGTCGACCCCCGACCCCGCCCGCCTCCGCCGCCGCTGATGTCAGGGCCCCTGAGCCTGTCGAAGGGCCCGGCCACCTTGGACCCTGGCCACCTTGGGCCCCTGAACCTGTCGAAGGGCCCCACCCACCGTGGGCCCTGGCCACCCTGGACCCCTGAGCCTGTCGAAGGGCCGGGCTCCGGGACGCTCCCTCCGGAGGGCACCGTGCGGGTGGCTCTGAGCTCTAGCGGGAGGCGGCGCTTCGGCAGGCTCAGCGACCCAGGAATGAAGGGCCTGGCCATCTTGGGCCCCTGAGCCTGTCGAAGGGCCTGGCTCCGGGACGCTCTCTTCGGAGCGCACCGTGCGGGTGGTTCTGGACTCTAGCGGAGGCGGCGCTTCGGCAGGCTCAGCGACCCAGGGGAGTGGGCTCAGCGACCGAGGGAGCGGGAGGCGGCGCTTCGGCAGGCTCAGCGACCCAGGAATGAAGGGCCTGGCCATCCGGGCTCCGCGACGTCTCCTCCCGAGCGGGAGGCGGCGACAGCCTGGGTGAACGGCGTGCTCGGGGTGGACAGCACCTCGTGGAGCGGGCCCTGCTGAGAGATGCGGCCGTGCTCGATGATGAGGAGGCGGTCGGCGAGGGCGTGGGCGTCGGCGACCGTGTGCGAGACGACGATCGTCGTGGTGCCGTGCAGCTGGTCGCGCACGACCTCGCGCAGCTGCGCGGCGGCCAGCACGTCGAGCGAGCTGAACGGCTCATCGAGCAGCAGCAGACGCGGCCGCGCCGCGAGGGCACGGGCCAGGGCGACACGCTGACGCTGGCCGCCGGAGAGCTGGTCGGGGCGGCGAGCGCCCAGCCCGGGCAGGCCGATGCGCGGCATCCATTCCTCGGCGATCGCGACCGCCTCGGCGCGCGACGAGCCGGCCGAACGAGCGGCGAACGCGATGTTCGCGGTCGCGGTCATGTGCGGGAACAGCAGCGGGTCCTGCCCGAGCAGGCCGATCGCGCGCCGCGACGGGGGAGTGTGCCGCGTGGCATCCGCCAGCTGGTCGCCGTCGATGTCGACATGCCCGTCGTCGAGCCGGGTGAGGCCGGCGACGGCATCGAGCAGCGTCGTCTTGCCCGCGCCGCTCGGGCCCATCACGGCGAGCACCTCGCCGGGTCGCAGCGACAGGTGCACGTCGAGGCCGGCGTGCGCGACGACGACGTGCGCGTCGAGGGCGCCGGTCATTTCAGGGCTCCCGGCCGCCAGGCGCGCACGAGCAGCAGCACCACGACCGCCGTCGCGAGCAGCAGGATCGACAGCGCGACCGCGGTCTCGCGACCGGTGCCGGCCCCGTTGAACGCGGTGTAGATCGCCAGGGGCATGGTCTGCGTCACCCCGGGGGCGTTGCCGGCGAACAGTGCCGTGGCGCCGAACTCGCCGATCGCGCGCGCGAAGCAGAGGATCACGCCGACCACGATCCCCGGAGCCGCCAGCGGCAGCGTCACCTGCCACAGCACCCGCCACGGCCGGGCACCCAGCGTGGCCGCCGTGCGTTCGTAGCGTCCGCCGACACTGCGGACGGTGCCCTCGACCGCGAGCACGAGGAACGGCAGCGCGACGAACGCCTGCGCGAGCACGACCGCCGTCGGAGTGAACGGCAGTGTCAGGTCGAAGGCATCCGACAGCATCCGTCCGAGCGGGCTGGTCCTGCCGAACAGGAACAGCAGTGCCACGCCGCCGACCATCGGCGGCAGCACGAGCGGCACGGCGACCAGCGCCCGCAGCAGCGCCGACACGCGCGGTCCCGACCGTGCCATCAGCAGCGCCAGCGGAAGGCCGAGCACCAGGCACAGCGCCGTGGCCGCGAGGCCGCTCACGAGCGACAGCCGCAGCGCGTCGACAGCGACCGGAGAGGTGATGTCCTGCCACAGCGTCGCCCAGGATGCCCGGGTGATCAGCGCCAGCAGCGGCAGGATCAGCAGCGCCACCCCGAGCACAGCGGGAGCGACGAGCGTGAACGGCGTGCCGGTGCCGGTGTCGCGGACCCCGACGCGGCGAGCGGCCGGCCGGCGACCGGTGCTCCGGTGGCGGCCGGGGGTGGATGCCGCGTCAGCCGTCACGGCGCCCCGAAGCCGAGTCGTTTCAGGATCCGCTGCCCTTCGGGTCCGCGCACGAACTCGGTGAAGAGGGCTCCGGTCTCATCCGCGTCCTTCAGCGCCACGATCGGATAGCGGTTGACGACCTGGTCGGCGCCCTCCGGTGCGAAGCTCTGCACCGCGTCGTCGCCGATCACATCGGTGGCGTAGACGAGTCCGGCATCCGCCTCTCCCGCGGCGACCTTCTGCAGCACCGCTGTGACGTTCTGCTCGAGGCTCGCCGGGGTGACCTGCACGCCCGCCGTCTCGAGCAGCGTCGCGGACGCGGCGCCGCAGGGCACCTGGGGCGCGCAGAGCACGGTCACCGCATCGGTGAGGTCTGCGAGCGTCTTCACACCGGCGGGGTTGCCGGTCGGCACCGCCACGACCAGCGTGTTCGTGGCGAACAGCTGCTGCTCGGCCGCGAGCCCGCTGTCGACCAGCGACTGCATGCTGCGCTCGTCGGCGGTGGCGAGCACGTCGGCCCGCGCGCCCTCGATCAGTTGAGTCACCAGCGTGCTGGATCCGTCGTACACGATCGGGTTCACGGTGACACCCGGGTACTGCTGCTCGAACGACTCCGCGATCTCATCGAACGCGGTGCGCAACGATGCGGCGGCGAACACCGTCACCTCGCCGGTCGGAGCGGGCTGCTCCGTGCCGGGGCCGGACTTATCCCCCTTCGGATCGAGGCTGTCGCTGCCGGGCGCCGCCGCCGCGCATCCGGTGAGCAGCAGCGTGCCGAGCAGCGCGGCGATCCCGATTCGCCGCAGCCTCATCGCAGCGTCTCCTTCGGCGTCTCGACGATCACGTTCGTCGCCTTGATCACGGCAGACGCGAGCGAGCCGGGCTGCAGATCGAGCTGGTGGGCGGCCTCGGCCGACAGCAGCGACACCACCCGGTGGGGACCCGCCTGGATGTCGACCTGGGCCATCACGCCGTCGATCTGCACGCGCGTGACAAGACCGGTGAACCGGTTGCGTGCGCTGGAGAGCAGATCGGAATCGTCGCCGGGTGCGTCGGCCAGACGCTGGGCATGCTCGGCGAGAGCGGTTCCGGGGATGCGTGCGGGGGAGTCACCGGTCATGGGCAGAGCACCGTGATCGATCCAGCGCCGCACGGTGTCGTCGCTGACGCCGAGCAGGCGCGCGGCATCGGCGATGCGATAAGAGGTCATGGGCTGACTCTAGCCTGGTGCTTCCGCACATCCAGACCATACGGCGTGATATTTCCGTATCTGCGGCTCTGACGGGGTGGTGTGGACGCGCACGCGGGGACGGTTTCGTCGCGATGCTCGCTCGGCGCGCGCGAGAACCGTACGCTCGCAGTATGCCTCTGCCGCCTCTCGTCGAGCCCGTCGACGCCCTGAGCGATGCCGAACGTCTGCGCACCGCGCGCCACCAGGTGCTCGCCGGCCTGGGCGAGATCGGACAGCGCCGCCTGCGCGCCGCCCACGTCGCGGTCGTGGGGGCGGGCGGGCTGGGCGCTCCCGTCGTGCTCGCGCTCGCCGCCGCGGGGATCGGAACCCTGACGATCATCGACGACGACGACGTCGAGCTGTCGAATCTGCAGCGTCAGGTCATGCACCGGCACGGCGATGTCGGCAGCCCGAAGGTCGACAGCGCCGTGCGCGTCGCCGCCGATCTCTCCCCCGAGACGACGGTCAGAGCGCTGCGCGTGCGACTGACCTCCGACAATGCCGCAGACCTCCTCTCCGGCGCCGACCTGGTCATCGACGGCACCGACACGTTCGAGACGCGTCTGCTGGTCGCCGCCGCCGCCGAGCGGCTCGGCATCCCGCTGGTGTGGGGCGTGATCCAGGAGTTCGCCGCGCAGATCACCGTGTTCTGGTCGTCACCGCCGCCGGGGGCCGACGCCGTCGTGCTCGCCGACCTGTACCCCGAGGGGAGCGTGGGGGAGCTGCCCACCTGCGCCGCGGTCGGCGTCTTCGGCGCGCTCTGCCTGCAGGCCGGATCGATCCTCGCGATGGAGGCGATCAAGCTCATCACCGGCATCGGCGACCCGCTGCTCGGCCGCGTGCTCGTCATCGACGCGCTGCGGGCCAAGACCGGCGAGGTGCCGCTGCGCTCGTCCCGCGCGCAGGCCACACAGGCCGCGCCTCCATCCGCACCCCGGCCACAGCCTCCGCACGTCACGGTCGCCGACCTCGGTGCCGAGTCGGACGCCGGCGCGCTGCTGCTCGACGTGCGGGAGGATGCCGAGGTCGCCTCCGGCATGATCCCCGGTGCGACGCACGTGCCGCTGGCCCAGGTGCTCGCCGATCCGTCGGCGATCGATCCGGGCCGGATCGTCGTGATCTGCCAGGCCGGGGTGCGCGCACGGCGGGCGGCCGAGGCGCTGCGCGCGGTCGGCGCCGACGCGGTCGTGCTGACCGGGGGAATGGATGCATGGAACGTGACGCCGCGCACCGGGGAGGAGAACTCCGGCACGGGAGGAGCGATCCTCGAGACGTCACCTCCGCAGGGCGCGAACTCCTCCCGAACAGGCGAGCCGCAGAGAGAGGCGACCGCATGAGAACCGTCGAAGAACAGCTCGAGGTCGTGCTCGCACAGGTGCGGCAGCGGCCGCCCGTCACCGTGCCGCTCGATGACGCGCACGGCCTGACCCTGGCATCCGACGCCCGCGCCGCTGTCGCCGTACCCGTCTTCGACAACTCCGCCATGGACGGCTTCGCCGTGCGCTGGGCGGATGTCGCGGGCGCGACGCCCGAGCATCCGGTCACCCTGCGCGTCGTCGCCGACATCCCCGCCGGCAGCGCGCTCGACCCGGCGGTCGGGCCGGGAGAGGCCGCGCGGATCATGACCGGGTCGCCGACACCGACCGACGCCGACGCGATCGTGCCGTTCGAAGACACCGCCGGCGGACTCGCCGACTCCCTCGAGACGGCGCTCGTGCTGCGGGCGCCCCACGCGCAGAACGCCCACATCCGGCGCGCCGGCGCCGACATCACCGCCGACGCGGTCGTGCTCACCGCGGGCACGCTGCTCGGGCCACGGCAGCTGGCGGCACTGGCATCCGCCGGCATCGCGCACGTCGACGTCGCCCCCAGGCCACGCGTCGCGATCGTCTCCACGGGCTCCGAGCTCGTCGCGCCCGGCACGTCGCTGCAGCGCGGACAGATCCCCGAGTCGAACGGCGTCCTGCTCGCCGGACTGGCGGCCGAAGCCGGCGCCGAGGTCGTGCTGCGCCGCGTCGTCGACGACGAGGGCGACGGCCCGGCCGCCGCCGTCGCCGAGGCGAGAGACCTGGGCGCCGCTGCGATCGTCTTCTCGGGCGGCGTCAGTGCCGGCGCGTACGAGGTCGTCAAGCAGAGCCTCGACGGCGCCATGGAGTTCACGAAGGTCGCCATGCAGCCCGGCAAGCCGCAGGGCTTCGGCGCGACCGCCGACGGGATGCTGATGTTCGGCCTTCCCGGCAACCCCGTCAGCGCGGCCGTGTCGTTCGAGGTCTTCGTGCGGCCGGCGCTGCTGCGCATGCAGGGCCGCGACGGCATCCACCGGCCCCGCCGGCAGCTGCCCGCGGGAGCCGCGTGGCGCACCCCGCCCGGGCGCCGTCAGTACCTGCCCGCCGTGATCGACCGCACCGACCCCGCCCGCCCGGTCGTGCGCCCCGCCACCGCCGGCGGATCGGGCTCTCACCTCAGCGTGGGTCTCGGTTCGGCCGAGGCGTACGCGATCGTCCCCGCCGAGGTGGAGCAGGTCTTCGCCGGCGACCTCATCGACATCATGGAGCTGTGATGACCTTCACCCATCTGGATTCCGCCGGCCACGCCCGCATGGTCGACGTCACCGAGAAGCAGCCGACCGTGCGCGCCGCGACCGCGCGCGGATTCGTGCGCTGCGCGGCCGACACGGTTGCCCTGCTGCGCGACGGGTCGGTGCCCAAGGGCGACGTGCTCGCGGTGTCGCGCATCGCCGGCATCCAGGCCGCGAAACGCACCCCCGAGCTGCTGCCCCTCGCGCACGTGATCGGCGTGCACGGCGCGGTCGTCGACCTCGACATCGAAGACGAAGGCGTCGCCATCGAGGCGACCGTGCGCACCGCCGACCGCACCGGCGTCGAGATGGAGGCGCTCACCGCCGTCTCGGTCGCCGCACTGTCGGTGATCGACATGATCAAGGGCGTCGACAAGTCGGCCTCGATCGAGAACCTGCGCATCACCGCGAAGGAGGGCGGCCGCAGCGGATCGTGGCGCCGGCCCGGCGAATGACCGGGGTGCGCCTCGGCGCGATCCTGCTTGTCGGCGGGCGCGCCACCCGCCTGGGCGGCGGCGTCAAGCCCCTGCTCGAGGTGGGCGGTGAGACGCTGCTCTCCCGCACGGTGCGTGCGGTGGCGGATGCCGGATGCGCGCCGATCATCGCCGTCGGGCCCGAGCTCGATCGCGACGTGCAGGTGCGCTGGGTGCGGGAGCATCCGCCGTTCTCGGGACCGGCCGCGGGCATCGCCGCAGGAGTGTCCGCGCTCGGCCACGACGGCGCCGACGGCCGCGAGGTCCCGGAATGGACGCTCGTGCTCGCGGGCGACCTGCCGCACGTCACCCGCGTCGCCGCGCGCCTGACCGCGGCGGTGTCGTCGGCCCCACCGAGCGCCGAGGCCGTCGTGTTCACCGCCGACGGGCATCCGCAATGGCTCGCCGGCGTCTACCGCACCGCCGCCCTGCGCGCTGCCGTGCGCGCCGCCGGTGACGACCTCGCCGGCGCCTCGTGCCGCGCCCTGCTCGGCGGGCTCGAGATAACGTGGCTGGCAGACGAAGATGGGATCACCGCCGACATCGACACCCCGGCGGACCTGACGCGCACGCGCGCCGCATTCGAGGAGGAATCCGTGAGTGAATCACCCCGCACGCTGCCGCCGGAGGCGCTCGACGACTGGGCTCGCGTCCTGCGCGAGCGGTTCGACCTGGATGCCGCAGACGTGCCCGTCAGCCTCATCCTCGACCTCGCGCGCGACGTCGCCAACGGGGTCGCCCGGCCCGCAGCGCCCGTCAGCGCGTTCGTCGCGGGGCTCGTCGCCGGCCGCGCCGGCGGCACGCCCGAGCAGGTGCGCGAGACGGTCGCCGCGGTGGTCGAGCTCGCCGGTGGCGGGAAGGAGTCCTGACATGACGACGACGCAGATCACCACGGTGCGCTTCTTCGCCGCAGCACAGGAGGCTGTCGGTCAGGATTCGCTGACGACGGATGCCGCGACGCTGGGCGCGCTCAAGCAGCATCTGCTCGCCGAGCATCCGGCGCTGGCCGGCATCCTGTCGCGGTGTGCGGTGCTGGTCGACGGCGCCCGAGTCGACGACGACTTCGCGCTCGCCGGGGCGCGCACCATCGACGTGCTCCCGCCCTTCGCCGGCGGGTGAACTGCGCTCCGGACGTGGCCGCAGCGCCGATCGGCCGTGGTAGGCAGCGCCGAGCTCAGGTCAGCCGCCGATGCCCTTCCACGCGGTCGTGCCGTCGGCCTCGACCTGACGCTTCCACACCGGCAGCTCGCGCTTGATCGCCTCGATCACCTCGCGGCAGACCGTGAACGCCTCATCGCGGTGCGACGACGCCACCGCGATGACGACGGCCGCCTCGCCCACGTCGAGACGCCCGACCCGATGGCTGACCGCGACGACGGCATCCGTGCCCTCGGCGGCGCCCTCGGCGATGCGGTGCAGCGTCGGCTCGGCATCCGGGTGGGAGGTGTACTCCAGCGCGACGACGGCATCCGCGGCATCCGGATCGTGGTCGCGCACCCGGCCCACGAAGGTCGTGACAGCGCCGGCGGTGGTGTTGTCGACGGCGGCGATGTGCTCATCGAGCGACAGCGCCTGCTCTGAGATGCGCGCGAGGCGGACGGTCATCGGTGGTCCTCTCCATCGAGTTGGCTGAGCACGTGACCGGCCACCGAGAGCACGACGGGCATGCCCTCGGCGACGGCCTTCGGCGAGCCGGGCAGGTTGACGATCAGGGTGGCGCCGACGACGCCCGCGAGGCCGCGGGTGAGCATCGACGCGGGGGTGGCGGCGAGACCGGCGCGGCGCAGCTCTTCGGCGATGCCGGGCAGCTGCCGCTCGATCACGCGGGCGGTTCCCTCGGGTGTCTCGTCGCGCGGGCCGACGCCCGTGCCGCCGCTGGTGATGATCAGCCGGACGCCCGCATCGCGCAGCTCGCGCAGGGCGCGCTCGACGGCATCCGCCCCGTCGGGGATCACGGTCGCGTCGGCGCAGGCGAAGCCCGCCTCGCGCAGCGCGAGCACGGCGACCGGGCCGGCCGAGTCGGGCCGCACACCGGCCGCAGAACGGTCGGAGACGGTGAGGACGGCGGCGGCGGTCATGGCTCCCACACTATCCGCGCGGCCGATGCCCGCGCCGCCGGTGATTATTCACGGCCCGCGCGCACCTGCATCCGGACGGGTTCTGGGAGCATGGGAGCATGACCACCACTGCGGTCGCGTACGGGCCGATCTCCAGCTACTCGCGCGTGCGCATCCTGCATCTCGTGCAGACCCGGGCCGAGCGCACGATCGGCGAGCTGTGCGAGGCGACCGGCCTGCACGCGAACACCGTGCGCGAGCACCTGCAGCGGCTGATCGAGGGCGGCTACGTCATCCAGGCCACCGAGCACCGCACCACCCGCGGTCGCCCGCGCACCCTGTACAGCGCCGCGACGGGCGCACCGGAGGCGTCGAGCCCGATCGCCCGCGACAAGGTCGCCGAGGCGGCACGGCGGGGTGACCTGATGCGCCGCGTCCTGTCGGAGCCCGACTCCGAACTGGGGCGAGACGCGACCTACCAGCTGGACGCGCTGGTCGAGCATCTCGAGGAGAGCGGCTTCGAGCCGATCGTCGACGAGAGCCGCATGACGGTCGACCTCACGCCGTGCCCGCATGCCGCGAGCGCCCCCGAGTACCGGCCGATGCTGTGCCAGGTGCATCTCGGCTTGATGCAGGGCGTGCTGACGCAGGCCGGCGGACCCATCGCGGCCGAGTGCGTACAGTCCCCCCGCCGTGCCGAGGAGTGCACGGTGCAGCTGCGCGTCGATCAGCTGTACAGCGACTCGGTCGGCTCCATCACGATCCCGAGCGCCTCGAACGCCTGACGGCGCTCTTCGATGCGCCGGTGCATCTCGGCCTGGGCATCGGCGACGAGGGCGGCGGGAAGCGGGACGGATGCCGGATGCGGGTTCGCGTTGCCTGCGGCGAGGTACGCGTCGAGCTCGGGGCCCGACGTCCACGAGCAGATCAGCGAGTAGCGCGGCGCGTCCCCCCGGTGCCACACGGCATGCCAGAAGCGCTGCGTGTCGACGATGATGCGGGAGCCGGCAGGCAGCGGCAGGCGGATCTCGGTCGACGGGTCGAACCGGTCGGAGCGCAGGATGAGCAGCGAGTCGGGGTCATCCGTCAGGTTGAGCCAGGCCCGCACCACCCAGCCGGTGCCCTCGGTGTTGAGCCGGTTGTTGTCGTCCTGGTGCAGGTTGTAGATCGCATCGGCGTAGGTGTTCGGCTGCAGCTCGATGACCCGGCAACGGCCGACGTTGGCGCCGGGCTCGAGCGCGCGCGCCTGCAGGGTCGGCGCCTTCGCGACCTGCGATGCGACCCACACGCCGTCCTTGTCGGTGCGCGGCGGGGTGTGGTTCCAGAACCCGTTGCACTCGACGTCGCCCGCGTGACTCGCCAGCGGGGCGAAGCGGGTGATTCCCGACGAGCGCCAGCCGACGTACTCGAGATCGCGCCACTCGTCGGGGTCGTTCGACTGGTCGCGGCGGTCGAGCACGACGTAGCCCGTCTCGCTCAGTGCAGGGGAGGTGAGGAATCCCATCGCGCGTCTCCGTTCCGGCATCCGTTCTCAGCTCGATCCTATTCGGAACCCCGACCGGGCCCGCCGGGTCGGGCCGGGCAGAACGCGCTCGGCGCCGGGCACTCACGCGCGGGTAGGGTGTGGCCATGACGCTGCAGGATGCTCTGAGCGGCTTCGCCGCGCCGCTCGCCCCCGCCGAGAGCCTGCGCGAGCAGATCGAGGACCAGCTGTCGGCGCGGATCGTCGCCGGCGAGATCCCGCCGGGGCAGGTGCTGACCGTGCCGCGTCTGGCGGGTGACTTCGGCGTGAGCGCCACTCCCGTGCGCGAGGCGATGCTCAACCTCACGCGCCGCGGCTTCCTCGCCCCCATCCGCAATCGCGGCTTCGCGGTGACGGAGGTCTCGCGCGACGAGCTGAACGAGCTGTGCGAGGTGCGGATGCTGCTCGAGGCGCCACCCATGCGCCACATCGCCGGCAGGCTCGACGAGGCTGCGGCAGCCGAGCTGCGCGTGCTCGCCGATCGGATCGTGGCAGCGGGTCGGGCGGGGCAGTTCGCGGAGTTCCTCGCCGCCGACACCGCCTTCCATCTGCGGGTGCTCGAGGTGTCGGGCAACCGCACCCTGCTCGGCGTCGTGCGGGAGCTGCGTCAGCAGACGCGTCTGGTGGGTCTTGCGCACCTGGTCGAGTCCGACGCGCTCATGCCGACCGCGCTCGAGCATGCGCAGTTGGTCGACCTGCTGGTCGCCGGCGACGGTGCGGGGGCCGAGGCGCTGATGCGGCGCCACATCGGTCACGTCGGCGGCATCTGGAGCGGGCGCGACGAGAGCTGATCGACGCTCGTCGCGGATTCGGTCACGGATTGGTATCAGGGGATTTCGTTCCGGTCATCGGCACAGTAATGTGTCACGTACTATCCGATGGCACATGCAATGAGGCATCCAGGAGGACCATCACATGAATACCCGTTCCACGCGTCTGCGGCGCACTCTCTCCCTCGTCGCCGCAGCCAGCGCGATCATCATCACCGCCGGCTGCTCGGGCGGTCTCGGCTCCGGCGGCGGGTCAGGCGGAGGCAGCTCCGACGGGCCCATCAAGCTGGGCATGCTGGCGCCCTTTTCAGGCAGCGAGTCCGCCTTCGGCGACTACATGAAGAACGGCGCGCAGCTGGCGATCGACGAGATCAACGCCGACGGCGGCATCGACGACCGCAAGCTCGAGCTCGTCGTCGAAGACGACGCGTGCGACGCCACCGCCTCGGTCGCGGCGGCCAACAAGCTCGTCACCAACGGCGTGGTCGCCTCGGTCGGCGGCTACTGCTCGGGCGCGACGCTGCCCACCCTGCCGATCTTCGACGAAGCCGGCATCCCAATGGTGATCCCCGCGGCGAACTCGAACGAGCTCGTCAAGCAGAAGCTGCCCGGCGTCTTCCTCATCAACGGCACCGGCACCCAGCAGGCCAAGGCCGCGGTGACGTACGCCGAGAAGATCGGCGCGAAGACCGTGGCCGCGATCGACGACGCCACGGCGTACTCGGCCGACCTCGCCGACTCGTTCGTGCAGCAGGCGAAGGACGCCGGCCTCGCCATCGCGTTCGAGGCCACCGTCACGCCGGGCGAGAACGACTACTCGGCCGTGGCCACCCAGCTCGCCTCGGCGAAGCCCGACCTCGTCTACTGGACCGGGTACTACCAGGAGGGCGGCCTGATCGTGCGGCAGTCCACCGACGCCGGCTACGAGGGCGCGTTCCTGGTGGGCGACGGCTCGGTCGACGCGAAGTTCGCCGAGATCGCCGGCAAGGGCTACACCGACAACGTGGTGGGCACCTTCACCCAGACGCCCGACATGATCCAGGGCGCCGACAAGTGGATCGCCGACTACGAGAAGCTGGCCGGCGGCAAGCCCGGCCCGTACTCCACGCAGTCGTACGACGCCGTGCGCGTGGTCGCAGAGGCGATCGACGAGGCCGACAGCACCGACTTCGACAAGGTCGTCGCGGCGCTGGAGGGGCTGAAGGACTTCAAGACCTTCGCCGGCCCGCTGACCTTCACCAAGGACCACACCCTCTCGGGCGGCGGCTTCGTGATCGTGGGCATCGACCCCTCGAGCGGCAGCTTCGTGCTCAAGGACGACCTGCAGGGTTGAGACCGACGCGGCGGGGCGGTGCGAGCCGCCCCGCCCGCCGGCTCCCGTCCGGCATCCGGATGCCTGGCATCCGCTCGCCCGGCTCCCGCCCGGCATCCGCCCGCCCGGCTCCCGACCGCCCGGCATACGCCCGGGACGCTTCCTCCCGCCCCTGACGAGCAAGGACATCCGCAGTGATGCAACTCATCTGGAACGGCCTCATCGTCGGCTCGTTCTACGCCCTCGTCGCGCTCGGCTACAGCATGGTCTACGGGATCATCAAGTTGCTGAACTTCGCGCACGGCGACATCTACATGCTCGGCGCGTTCGCCGGCTTCGCCACCATGTCGGCGTTCGGCATCTCGAACGAGTCGTCGATCCCGCTGCTGCTGGTCATCATGCTGCTGTCGATGGTGACCACCGGTCTCATCGGCGTCGGCATCGAGCGCATCGCGTACCGCCCGCTGCGCAAGAGTCCGCGGCTGGCTGTGCTGATCACCGCCATCGGCGTCTCGTTCACCCTCGAGTACGCCGTGCGTCAGATCTTCGGCCCCAACCCCGAGGCGTTCCCGGTGCGGCTGGAGTCGTCGGGCTTCGACTTCGCCGGCATGCGCATCACCGCCGCGCAGATCGTGCTCGTCGTGATCGCGGCCGCCCTGATGCTCGTGCTCGCGCACATCGTCGAGCGCACGCGCCAGGGGCGGGCCATGCGCGCCATCGCCCTCGACCCGCAGGGCGCGCAGCTGATGGGCGTCAACGTGAACCGCGTGATCGCCACGGTGTTCTTCATCGGCTCGGCGCTCGCGGGAGCGGCCGGCGTGATGGCCGGCGCCTACTACGGCTCGATCGACTTCCTGATGGGATTCATCATCGGACTCAAGGCGTTCACCGCGGCCGTCATCGGCGGCATCGGCAATCTCTACGGCGCCATGCTCGGCGGACTGCTGCTCGGGCTGCTCGAGTCGTTCGGCTCGGCGTGGTTCGGCGGCGAATGGCGAGACGTCTTCTCGTTCGCCTTCCTCATCCTGTTCCTCACCTTCAAACCCACCGGGCTGCTCGGCGCCCGCGTCGTCGAGAGGATGTGACATGTCCCGCTCCGCATTCCGAGACAGCGCCGCACTGCGCGCGCCGTCCCCGCTGTTCGATCGCCCGGCCCCGCCGGCGGGCATCCTCTCGTCCAACACCGGCTTCCTGCGTGCGCTCGGTGCGATCAGCATCGTGCTGCTGCTCCTGCTGCCGTTCCTCGACGCGTCGCGGTACACCATGTCGATCGCGACGAGCGCGCTGATCTACATCATGCTGTGCATGGGGCTCAACGTCGTCGTCGGCTACGCCGGACTGCTTGACCTGGGCTACATCGCGTTCTTCGCCGTGGGCGCTTACACGTCCGGGATCTTCACCACGGTGCTCGGCTGGCCGATGTGGGCGGCCCTGCCGGCCACGGTTCTGGCGTGCATCATCGCCGGCATCATCATCGGCGCGCCCACCCTGCGCCTGCGCAGCGACTACCTCGCCATCGTCACGCTCGGCTTCGGCGAGATCATCCGCATCACGGCGAACAACCTCGACATCACCGGCGGACCCTCCGGCATCCACGGCATCCCCACCTGGCGCTTCGGCGACTGGAGCTTCGCCGACGGCTTCACCCTGTTCGGGCTGGAGTTCCCGCAGCGCGTGGTGTTCTACTACTTCGTCGCGGCCGTGGTCGTGCTCGTGGGCGTGATCGGCGCCGGGCGCCTCGCCCGCGGACGCCTCGGCCGGGCATGGAAGGCCGTGCGCGACGATGAGGATGCCGCTGAGGCGATGGGCATCAACACCTACATCGCGAAGATCATGGCATACATCATCGGCGCGGTCTGGGCCGGCGTCGCCGGGCAGCTCATGGCGACGCACCTGTCGGCGATCAGCCCGAACAGCTTCATGTTCCTGTACTCGGCGCTCATCCTCATGGCCGTCGTGCTCGGCGGCATGGGATCGACGCCCGGTGTGATCATCGGCGCGCTGTTCGTCTCGCTCGCCCCCGAGCTGCTGCGCGACTTCGCGGAATGGCGCTTCCTCATCTTCGGTGTGCTGCTGGTGGTGGTCATGCTGTTCCGCCCCTCCGGGCTGTGGCCGGCGACCGCGGTCCTGCCATGGCTGAAGAAGCGCAGGCCGGTACCTCCGGCGACGGCAGGGTTCATGGCGGTGCCGCCGCCGGCCGCCAACGAGGACCTCGAGACCGTGGAAGGCGAGGAGAGCCGATGAGCGCGCTGCTGGAGGTCAAGGACCTGCGCCTGCAGTTCGGCGGCGTGAAGGCCGTCGACGGGCTGAGCTTCTCGGTCGAGGCGGGGGAGATCCTCGCGGTGATCGGGCCCAACGGCGCCGGCAAGACCAGTGCGTTCAACTGCATCTCGGCGTTCTACCTGCCGACGTCGGGGTCGGTGGTCTTCGACGGCAACGACATCGTGCGGGAAGCGCCCGGGATCTTCCGCACCCTGCGTCTGGTCGACCTGCTGCAGAGCTTCGGCTTCTACCGGGTGCTGCCGTCGCGGGTGACGAAGTGGGGCATGGCGCGCACGTTCCAGAACCTGCGCCTGTTCCGCGAGCTCAGCGTGCTCGACAACATCAAGACGGCGATGCACGCCAACCTGCGCGAGGGGTTCTGGGCGACTCTGCTGCACACCCCCGGGTACCGGCGCGCCGAGCAGGAGTGCGCCGAGCAGGCGCGCGGATGGCTCGACTTCGTCGGCTTCACCGGCGACGAGAACCTCTACGTCACCCAGCTGCCCTACGGCGAGCAGCGCCGCGTCGAGATCGCCCGCGCGCTCGCCACCGGGCCGAAGCTGCTGCTGCTGGACGAGCCGGCAGCCGGGCTGAACTTCAACGAGAAGCAGGGGCTGATGCAGCTCATCCGCCGCATCCGCGACCTCGGCATCGCCGTCGTGCTCATCGAGCACGACATGGGCCTGATCATGGAGCTGGCCGAGCGCATCGTGGTGCTCAACTACGGCAAGGAGATCGCTGTGGGCACACCCGAGCAGATCAAGCACGATCCCGTGGTCATCGAGGCCTACCTCGGCGTCGAGGACGAGGCGCTCGACGAGACGAAGCTGCAGACCGGCACGGTGAACCTGTCGTCGCTCGACACCCCCGGCCGGACCCGGAAGGGAAAGCGGTCGTGAGCACGCTGAAGGTCGACGAGGCCGACGTCTACTACGGTCGTGTGCACGCCCTGCGCGGCCTGAGCTTCGAGGTTCAGGACGGCGAGATCGTGTGCCTGCTCGGCAACAACGGCGCCGGCAAGTCGACGACGATGAACATGCTCTCCGGGCTCGTGCGCCCGAAGTCGGGCACGGTGCGCTGGGGTGACATGGACCTCGCCACCGCGAAGCCGTGGGACATCGTCGCAGCCGGGCTCATCCACGTGCCGGAAGGCCGGCGCATCTTCTCGACGATGACCGTGCACGAGAACCTGCTGCTGGGCGGGTACACCGTGCGCGACGCGAAGCTCATCGCCCAGCGCGTCGATCAGGTGTACGCGCTGATGCCGCGCCTCGCCGAGCGGCGCCGCCAGCAGGGCGGCACGCTCTCGGGCGGCGAGCAGCAGATGGTCGCGATCGGACGCGCGATCATCGGCGGACCCAAGCTGCTGCTGCTCGACGAGCCGTCGATGGGACTCGCCCCGCTGGTGGTCAAGCAGGTCATGGAGACGATCCAGGCGGTGAACGCCCAGGGCACCACGGTGCTGCTGGTCGAGCAGAACGCCCGCGCGGCGCTGAAGATCGCCGACCGCGCGTACGTCGTCGAGAGCGGGCAGACCACCCTGTCGGGTCCGGCCGCGGAACTTGCGGCGGACGCCCGGGTGATCGACGCCTATCTCGGGGGCTGATAAGCATTGTGAGCATGTGACATTGCACTAAGCTGGTTGAGGAGGTGTGATCGATGCGGATCATCGTGATCGGAGCCGGCGCGGTTGGCGCCGCCTGCGCGCTGAGCCTGACCGAGGCCGGCGCCGAGGTGACGGTGCTCGACCGCACCGGGGTGGCCGGTGAGACTTCGAGTCGCTGTGAGGGCAACATCCTCGTCTCCGACAAGCAGCCGGGAGCCGAAGCGGTCATGGCCGTCGAGGCGAACCGCGCGTGGCGTGAGCTCTCGGCCCGTCTCGACGCGGAGCGCGTGCCCGGGCAGCCGGCCACCGAGTTCGAGGCGAAGGGCGGGATCGTCGTCGCCTTCGCCGAGGGCGCCCAGGCGCTGAAGGCCTTCGCTGCGGCGCAGCGCGAGATGGGCATCCGCGCCGAGGTGCTCGACGCACCGGCGCTGCGCGCCGCCGAGCCGCACCTCGCCCCCGAGATCGCCGTCGGCGTGCACTACCCCGACGACGCCCAGGTGCAGCCGAGCCTGGCCACCCAGGCGATGCTCGCCCGCGCCCGTCACCTCGGGGCGCAACTGCAGATCACCGAGGTCACCGGGGCCATCGTCGAGGCCGGGCGGGTGCGGGGTGTGCGCACCTCGACCGGCCGCATCGATGCGGATGCCGTGGTGAACTGCGCGGGTCCGTGGGCCGGTGAGATCGCCACGCTGTTCGGCGCCGCCCTCGACATCCGGCCGCGCCGCGGCACGATCCTGGTGACGACGGCGATGCCGCAGCGCATCTTCCACAAGGTGTACGACGCCGACTACGTGGGCGCGGTCGGATCGGCGGATGCCGCGCTGCAGACCTCGACGGTGGTCGAGTCGACCCCCGCCGGCACCGTGCTGATCGGCTCGAGCCGCGAGCGCGTCGGATTCTCGGAGGACGGACTGCTCGCGCCGCTCGCCGAGATCGCCGCGAAGGCCGCCAGGCTGTTCCCCTTCCTGCGCGACACGATGCTGCTGCGCACCTACTTCGGCTTCCGCCCGTACGCGCCCGACCACCTGCCTGCCATCGGCGCGGACGCGCGGGTGCAGGGACTGTTCCATGCCGCCGGGCACGAAGGCGCCGGCATCGGCCTGGCGCCCACGACCGGGGCGCTCATCGCGCACGCCGTGCTCGGCGCCTCCGCGCCGCTCGATCCGACGCCCTTCCTTCCCTCGCGCGCCACTCTGCAGGGAGCCGCGGCATGACCGTACAGATCCGATTCGACGGGGAGTCGCTCGAAGGACGCGACGGCCAGAGCATCGCAGGCGTGCTGCTTGCGCACGGGCACCGCACCTGGCGCACCGCCGAGGGCGGCGAACGCGGCATCTTCTGCGGCATCGGCGTCTGCCAGGACTGCGTGCTCACCGTCAACGGCGTCGAGGGCGTCCGCGCCTGTCAGCGCACCGCCTGCGACGGCGACGTGATCGAGAGGGAGATTCGCGCATGAGCGCCAGCGCACCCCTGGTGATGGTCATCGGTGCCGGCCCAGCCGGTCTGGCAGCAGCGGCCGCCGCCGCGGATGCCGGCGCCGACGTGGTGATCGTCGACGAGGGCGAGCGCGTGGGCGGCCAGTTCTGGCGTCATCATCCCACCCTCACCGACCAGCGCCTCCAGCACCAACGCCGTCGCTTCACCGATCTGCGTGATCGCCTGCGCGATGTTCGGGTGATCTCGTCGGCGAGCGTGTGGCGGGTCGAGGCGGGCCCGCCGCTGCGCGCGCACGTGCTGATCGGTCCCGCCGACGCCGCCGACCGCCGCGCGGAGACCATCGAGGCGGATGCCGTGGTCGTCGCCACCGGCGCGCACGATCGCGTCCTGCCCGTGCCGGGGTGGACGCTTCCCGGCGTCACCTCCGCCGGCGCCGCACAGGCGCTGGCCAAGCGCGACGGGCTCGCACCCGGCGTGCGCACCGTGGTCGCCGGCGCCGGTCCGTTCCTGCTGCCGGTCGCGCAGAGCGTGGCACTGATGGGCGGGCAGGTCGCCGAGGTCGTCGAGGCGACCTCGACCGGCCGGATGCTGCGCGGTTGGGGCGCCCGCGCGTGGGAGCTCACCGCCGCCGTCGGCAAGGCCGGAGAACTCGGCTCGTACCTGCTCTCGCTGGCGCGGCACCGCACCCCGTACCGCTTCGGCAGCGCGGTCACGCGCATCCACGGCACCGCCGGAGTGGAAGCGGTCACCGTGCAGCGGATCGATGCCGACTGGCATCCGATCGCCGGAACCGAGCGGATCATCGAGTGCGACTCGGTCGCCCTCGGGCACGGATTCACGCCGCGGCTCGAGGCGGCCATCCAGTTCGGCTGCGAGATCGGCTCCGACCGCTTCGTGCAGGTCGGCGACGACCAGGGCACCAGCGTCGCCGGTGTGTACGCCGCGGGCGAGATCACCGGGATCGGCGGCGCGGATGCCGCGCTCGCCGAGGGGGAGATCGCCGGTCTGGCCGCCGCGGGAGTGCCCGAAACGGACCCCCGCTGGAGGGCTCCGCTGGCCGCCCGGCGACGGATGCGCGCGTTCGCCGCGCGCCTGGACGTGCACCGCATCGGCCGGGGGTGGCCGACATGGCTCGAGGACGACACGATCATCTGTCGCTGCGAGAGTGTGCCCAAGGCGCGGATCGACGAGTATTCGTCCGCCTCGTCGCGCGCCATGCGCCTGTCCACCCGCGCCGCGCTCGGCGGCTGTCAGGGCCGTACCTGCGGCCGCAGCGTGGAGGACGTGCTCGGCACGAGCTTCGGCGTCGACCGGCGCCCGGTGCTCTCGTCGGTGCGCATCGGCGAGCTCGCCGCCCTCGCCGGCTCGGACGCCACGCGGTCTGGCACGGATGACGCGGCGTCGGCATCCGTGCCCCGCGGGTGAGTTCGAGCGACGACACGGTCTCGAGCGTTGTGTAGCGTGTAACATGTTACACGCCAGTACGCGACGAAGGAGACGCAATGAGCAGCACCGCAACAGAGAACCCGATCGACTCACCCGCTCCCGCCGACGCACGTCGAGTCCGCAAGGTGATGACGTCGTCGGCGATAGGACACTTCGTCGAATGGTTCGACTTCGCGGTGTACGCGTACGCGGCGCCCGTGATCGCCGTGCTCTTCTTTCCGAAGACCGATGCGGCCGCGGCGCTCATGGCGGTGTTCGCCATCTACGCGGTCGGATTCGTCGCGCGCCCCATCGGCGCGTTCCTTCTCGGCTACCTCGGCGACCGGCTCGGCCGCAAGCGCGTGCTGGCCGGGGTGATCCTCGTCATGGGCATCTCCACCACCTTGATCGGCCTGCTGCCGACGTATGCGGCGATCGGCGTCGCGGCACCGGTGCTGCTGGTCGTGCTCCGCATGGTGCAGGGACTCTCGGCCGCCGGCGAGACCATCGGCTCGAACTCGTTCGTCGCCGAGCACTCGCCGACGGCGCGTCGTGGCTTCAACGTCGGCATGGTCTACACGTGGTCGAACCTGCCGCCGGTCATCGCCGCCCTGCTTGTGCTGGCCCTCACCACCGTCCTCTCGCCCGATGCGTACCAGGCGTGGGGGTGGCGGGTGCCCTTCCTGCTGGGTGCGCCGCTGGCCGTCGTCGGTCTGTACATCCGCACGCGAGTCGACGAGTCGCCCGCGTTCGTCGAGATGCGCGAGAACCGACAGGTGGAGTCGGCGCCGATTCGCACCGTTTTCCGTGAGCAGTGGCGCAACATGCTCGTCTGCTTCAGCATCGCCGCTGTCGCCAGCCTGGGCTACTACTCGCTGACGGGCTACTTCTTCTCGTACATGACGGTGACGATCGGGCTCGAGTCGTCGGCCGCCCTGATCTCGAACAGCATCGCCCTGCTCATCACCTTCTTCACCGTGCCTGTCGCCGCCCTCGTGTCGGACCGCATCGGGCGCCGGCGCATGCTGCTGATCGCCGGACTGTTCGGTGCGATCGTCGCCGTGCCGGCGTACCTGCTCGTCGGCGTCGGCACGCTCGGCGCGGCGATCATCAGTCAGGGGCTGCTCGGCCTCGCCCTCGGACTGTTCTTCGGCCCCGCCGGCCCCGCGTTCGTCGAACTCTTCCCGGCCCGAGTGCGCTACACGGGTGCATCGATCAGCTACAACCTGGCTTTCACGATCTTCGGCGGCACGGCACCGCTGCTCGCGACCTGGCTGATCGGCGTGACCGGTTCCACCGTCGCGCCCGCCTGGTACGTCGTGATCATCACGGTGCTGGCGCTGCTTGTGGTCGTCACGATGCCCGAGACTCGTCACCGTTCGATGCGCGACTGAGAAGATGCGCGACTGAGAAGATGAACCCGACCCACTCGCGTCTGACCACTGGTCTCACGCCGCCCGATCTCGTAGGAGGAATCTGATGCGCGCCCGTCGAACGATCCAGGCCGTCGACTCGCACACCGAGGGGATGCCGACACGCGTCGTCACCGGCGGGGTGGGACGCATCCCCGGCACGACGATGAACGACCGCCGCCTGTACGCGATGGAGCACCTCGACGGGCTGCGCGGCTTTCTCATGAATGAGCCGCGCGGTCACGCCGCCATGTCCGGTGTGCTGCTGCAGCCGCCGGCGCGGGACGACGCCGACTGGGGCATCGTCTTCATCGAGGCATCCGGATTCCTGCCGATGTGCGGCCACGGCACGATCGGCGCGGCAACCGTGCTCGTCGAGACGGGCATGGTCGAGGTGACCGAACCGGTCACCGAGATCCGTCTCGACGTGCCGGCAGGACTCGTCATCGCGCGGGTGCGCGTGGAAGACGGCCGAGCCGTCGACGTCACCATCGAGAACGTGCCGAGCTTCGTCGACCGTCTCGACGAGCGCATCGACGTGCCCGGCGTCGGAGAGATCAGCTACTCGGTCGCCTTCGGCGGCAACTACTACGCGCTCGTCGAGCTCGAGCAGGTGGGGCTGCCCTTCGACCGCGCCCGGCAGGACGACATCCTCGCCGCGGGCCTCGCGATCATGGACGCGATCAACACTCAGGCCCCGCCCGTGCATCCGGTGCTCGAGGGGGCGAACCACGTGCACCACGTCGAGTTCATCGCCCCCGGCTCGGATGCCGTGCGATCCCGTCATGCGATGGCGATCCACCCGGGCTGGTTCGACCGCTCGCCGTGCGGCACGGGAACGAGCGCGCGGATGGCCGAACTGCACGCCCGCGGGGAGCTCGCCCTGCACACTCCGTTCGTGAACGAGTCGTTCATCGGCACCGAGTTCACCGGCACGCTGGTGGCCGAGACGCGCGTGGGCGACCGCCCCGCCGTGGTCCCTACGATCACCGGACGCGCGTGGGTGACCGGACTCGGGCAGTACCTGCTCGACCCGGACGACCCGTTCCCCGAGGGATTCGTGTTCTGACCCGCACACCGAACCCCACTTCGACAGCACAGATAGACAGACATCGAAACGAGGAGAGAACAGTGACAGAGAAGCCCATCGACGCCGTCGCCGCCGCCGCGGCCGCCGCCGCCCGCCCGTTCGCCCGCACCAGCCCCCGCGAGCGCGGTGCGGCCCTGGTCGCGGTCGCCGAGGCGCTCGAGGCCGCAGCGCCCGAACTCATCGAGATCGCGATGCGCGAGACCGGCCTCACCGAGGCGCGGCTGGCCGGTGAACTGCGGCGCACCGCCTGGCAGCTGCGGCTGTTCGCCGACACGATCGTCGAAGGCGGATACCTCGACGTGCGCATCGACGCCGCCGACCCCGAGTACGTCATCGGTCCGCGCCCGGATCTGCGCCGGATGCTGGAGCCGGTCGGCCCGGTGCTGAACTTCGCCGCATCGAACTTCCCGTTCGCGTTCTCGGTCGCGGGCGGCGACTCGGCCGCCGGACTCGCGGCGGGATGCCCCGTGGTGGTGAAGGCGCATTCCGGGCATCCGGAGCTGTCGCGGCGCACCGCCGAGATCGTTGCCGCGGCCCTCGAGGGCGCAGGGATGCCCGAGGGGACCTTCCAGCTGATCAGCGGGCAGGAGAACGGCGTCGCCCTGCTGAAAGACGAGCGCATCCGTGCCGGGGCGTTCACCGGTTCGACGTACGTCGGCCGGATGCTGGCCGACATCGCGGCATCCCGACCCGTGCCGATCCCGTTCTTCGGCGAGCTGGGCAGCGTGAACCCGGTCTATGCGACGTACGCCGACTCCGAGCTGCTCGAGGCGTTCGTGGCCTCGGTGTCGGGCTCGGCCGGCCAGCTGTGCACCAAGCCCGGGTTCCTGTTCGTCCCGGAGGGGGCCGACCTCAGCGCGGTGACCGACGCCGCGGGCTCCGTCGACGAGCACCGGCTGCTGAACCCCGGCATCGGCCGCGCCTTCTCGCAGCGTCGCGACGACGTGCTGGGCGCCGACGGGGTCACCGTGCTGGCACGGGGCGAGGTGCGCACGGACGACGCGGGGCAGGCCTACGCGACCCCGACCGTGGTGACCGTCGACGTCGACACCCTGATGGGCAACCGCGACGCGCTGCTCGAGGAGTCGTTCGGGCCGCTCTCGGTGATCGTGCAGTACCGCGACCGTGATGCGCTGCCGCAGCTGCACGTCGAGCTGTTCCCCGGCAACCTCACCTCGACCGTGCACGCACGCCCGGACGAGCTCGCCGACGGATCCCTCGCCCCGCTCGTCGACGCGCTCGCGCAGACCAGCGGACGCGTGCTGTTCGGCGGCTGGCCCACCGGCGTCTCGGTCACTCCGGCGATGCAGCACGGCGGCCCGTACCCGGCGACCACGATGGATGCCACCAGCGTCGGCACCGCCGCGATCACCCGCTTCCTGCGCGGCGTGGCCTACCAGGGCGCTCCGCAGCAGCTGCTGCCCGCGCCGCTGCGCGACGACAACCCGTGGAACGTGCCGCAGCAGCGCAGCGAGGCCGGTCGCTCGCACGAGTGGGGATCGTTCGCCCGCTGAGTTCATTCCGTGGACCGCTTGACACCGCCCCTCGCCGTTCGCGGTGAGGGGCGGTGGCGTCGTCGAGACCCGGGAGGACTAGACGGTTAGAGTCTTCTCGTCGAAGCCAACCCCACGCGCGCGCCACGCGGGTGCCAGACGATGGATCCGCTCACGGAAATCGTCGAGACCGGAGGCCGG
Source organism: Microbacterium sp. NPDC055312 (assembly GCF_053645675.1). NCBI lineage: Bacteria > Bacillati > Actinomycetota > Actinomycetes > Micrococcales > Microbacteriaceae > Microbacterium > Microbacterium sp. NPDC055312. The sequence continues at coordinate 561,909 of NZ_JBSHMU010000002.1, forward strand.
TGCCGGCGTGGACCAGGCGACCTCGGCGACCGCCGCCAGCCGCGGAAGGAGAAGCTGATCGAGTTCGGCGGCCGTCGCGACGAACTCTGTCCACAGCGCAGCCTCCACTCCCACGATGCTGTCATCGCCCACGCCGTCTACTTCGCCGGCGGGATCCCATAGGAGGCTGTCCGCGAGAGTGAGCGGATCCAATCGCCCGAACCACAGCGTCCCGTTGGGGAACGACTCATAGGGTTTGACGTCCAGATAAGCCCGGTCGGCCGGTGACATGATGATGCGCCCCCCTCTCGCGACGAAGTCGCGGACACGGGGCGTATTGCGATCGGCCTCACGCAGCGGCCCCCAGTACTGGACGATCGCAGAGGTCGCCAGCTCGCCACCCCCCGCCGCCTCTTGCCATCCGATCGGAGTCTTCCCCTTCGACAGTACGACTTCGGCGGCGAAGGTCATGAACCTGGTGTACTCGTCGTGCGAGGTCTCGAAGCACTCGTCGCCGCCGATATGGACGAGCGGGCCCGGGGTGATGCGGCACAGATGGGTGAGCACGTCCCTCGCGAATTCAAAGCATGCGGGGTCTGCCAGATTCAGCCCGGAGAACCCGACGCGCTGACCGAAGTAGGGCTCAGGCAGCATGCCCTCAGGCGCAAGGTGCGGGTATGCGACCAGCGCCGCGTTCACGTGCCCTGGCATATCGATTTCAGGGATGACGTCGACGAAGCGGTCCGCCGCATAGGTGACGATGCGCTGCCAGTCCGAGAGAGTGTAGAAGCCGCCCGGGCGCCCTTCGACGCTGTAGCGCCCTCCGACCTCGGTCAGCAGCGGCCAGTTCGGCACTTCGATCCGCCAGCCCTGGTCGTCGGTGAGATGCAGATGCAGCCGGTTGAGCTTGAACATCGCCATCCGGTCGATGACACCCAGAACCTCGTCGACCGTGAGGAACTGGCGCGCGACGTCGAGGACCAGGCCTCTGTGGGGGTAACGGGGCGCATCCTCGACGAGGATCGCGCCCGTCTCGCCCGCTGCGACGATCTGCACCAGGGTGAGTGCGCCGTAGAAGAATCCCTGTGGGCTGGAGGAGGAGATGACGGCGTGATGCGCGTCGACCTCCAGCCGGTACGCCTCCGGCGTTTCGATCGTCTCGTCCAGGTGAAGATGAACCGTCGAATCGGAAGCCGCGTCTGCGGGGGTGTCCCTGAACAGCAGCTTGATCCGGGCTGCGACGTCCTCCAGTCCCGGTTCGGCGGTCACCGAGGTGAGAGGGCTGACGGTGAACCGCCCATCGTTACGGCGGACATGGAACTTGGTGGGTCGAGGGAGCATCTTCGCCCCTTTCTTCAGTCCGCAGAGCGGCGCTTGCTAATTGTACGGTTGCCGTCCATACTAATCACATTCAGTGTGGAACAGAGGAATCATGAGCAACGATCAGCGCCCCCTGCATCTCAGGGCAAAGCTTCCCCCGTCAGGACGTTCGATCGTGCTGACGACCCTCTTCCGCGAGGGGCCGATCTCCCGAGCGAACCTGGCGCGGATGATCAACATGACGCGCGGCTCCGTCTCCGAGCTCACGCGCGCCCTGATCGGCGAAGGGCTCGTCCGAGAGAAGGGGCCTGCCGCTTCGAGCGGGAGTGTCGGCAAGCCCTCCACCCTGATCGAGATCGACTCGGACGGCCACGTCATCGTCGCCGCGGACATCGCCACCGGGCACTCCAGTCGAGTCACGCTGCTTCGCGGTGGCGCTTACACGCTGTTCGGCACTCCGGTGTTCGAAACAGTCCACAGGTCGGTGGAAACCCGCGGGGAAGGTCTGGCCGAGGAGGTGATCGCCTTCGTGCGTCAGCTGATCTCCGACTCCCCGCTTCCCGCGCTCGCGGTCGGCATCGCGACCCCCGGAATCGTCGACTCCGACAACGAGGCGGTCATCAGATCTGTCAACCTCGGTTGGGAAGACGTCCCGCTGGCGCAGCGGGTGTCGGCCGCTGTGAACCTGCCCGCGCACATCGTGAACGAGAACAACTCCACCGCTCTCGGCGAGTACATGTTCGGCGCCGCGGACGGCGAGAACATCCTGTGCATGACCGCGGGCGAAAGCGCCGGTGCCGGTCTCATCGTGGAGGGCCGGTTGGTCACGGGAGGCGCCTTCGCCGCCGGAGAGATAGCTCACCAGTCGATCGACCCGGACGGAGAGCGGTGCTGGTGTGGGCGGAGGGGTTGCCTGGAGAGCCTCTTCAACACCCGCAACCTCACGGCTGTGAGCCTGTTGCCTGAGACCGAACGGAACGCAGAGTTGGAGCGCATCGGAGCCTGCATCGGCTCGGCCTTCAGCGCCGTCGTCGGCGTCGTGAACCCTGATCGATGGGTGTTCTGTTCCGACGACGGACTGCTCGACGAAGCGTTCCTCCGGGGAGTCCGCGGCGGTCTCGACAAGGCCGCGCGATCATCCCACGTGGAGATTATCTTGCACAGCACCGCTGCGAATCTCGCGGCGCGTGGGGCTGTCGTCGTCGCTTTGCAGCGAGCGGTCGGGATCCTGTGAGCACCTCTCAGACGGCTCCAATGCGACGCCGGCACCGGATCGGATTGAGAGTGCCCTGGTGGTACGTCCTCCCGGCGCTTTCCCTCTACCTGTTCGTCGAGACCGTGCCATCCATGAAGGGAGCGCTGTACTCCTTCACCGACTGGGACGGTTTCAGTTCCGAGTTCTCTTTCATCGGTTTGAAGAACTACGTCGATGTCTTCAGCAACGGCAGTGCTCTGGGTGGGCTCATCAACACCGTGGTACTTGCGGTCGGCGTGACGCTCGTGCAGAACATCTGCGGACTCGGCCTCGCTGTGGCTATCGATTCGAAGATCAAGTCGCGCAACGTTCTCACCGTCGTCTTCTTCACACCGGTCGTACTGACTCCCTTGGTCAGCGGGTATGTGTGGGGGTACCTACTCTCTCCCAACGGCACGGTGAACTCCCTCCTGGAATCCATCGGGCTGGGATGGATGCAGCGAACGTGGCTGGGCGATCCCGACACCGCGCTCTTGTGCATCGGCATAGCCATCGTGTGGCAGTTCTCCGGCTACTCCATGGTGATCTATCTTGCGGGCTTGCGAGCCGTGCCCGCGGAGCTGAAGGAGGCCGCTCAACTCGACGGAGCAGGAGCCTGGCGACGGTTCTGGGCCGTGACCTTTCCGCTCATCAACGGTGCGCTCGTCATCAACTTCGTGCTCACGCTCATCGGCACCCTCGGACAGTTCGACCAGGTGATGGCCATGACCGGCGGGGGCCCGGGTGGCGCCACCGAGACGATCTCCACCGTGATCTACAAGGAGGGGATGGTGCAAGGCCGATACGCCTACGCCGTAGCGCTGGCCGTGTTGATGGCGCTCCTCGTCGCCGTGCTGGCCTTCATCCAGTACCGCCTGCTCAATCGGCAGGTGACGCGATGAGAAAGGTGCGTCTGTGGTCTCTTGAGGTCGGCATGGTGCTGTGCGGCCTGTTCTTCGTGCTGCCGCTGCTCGTGATGATCAACATCGCGCTGAAAGACCCGAAGCAGAAGATGGACGCTCTTCTGCCGGCGTGGCCGCCCACGGGGATGAACATCGCAGAGGCATGGACCTCGTCGCCGTTGGCGGCGTCGATGGCGAACAGCGCCATCGTCACGGTCTCGTCGGTTCTGCTGGTGAACGCCCTCGGCATCCTTGCGGCGTATCCGCTCGCTCGCGGTACCCGCAGATGGTCAACGCCCGTTTACTACCTCTTCCTCGCCGGTCTGCTCATCCCGGGGCAGCTGAGCCTGCTGCCGCTCTACCAGACGATGCGCGACCTCGGTCTGCTCGGGTCGCTCCTCGGCGTGATCCTGGTGCACGTGGGAGGTCAGCTTCCCTTCGCCGTCTTCCTCTTCGTGACTTTCCTCCGGGATCTGCCGCCGGACTACGAAGAGGCGTCCACGATCGACGGCTGCACTTCGTGGGGAACATTGACCCGGATCGTCGCGCCGCTCATGCGTGCGGTGATCGGCACGGTGAGTATCCTCACGGCCGTCTCCACCTGGAACTCCTTCCTGATGCCGCTGCTCTACCTCGCAGGCAGCGGAAACGAGACGACCCCGGTCGCGTTGAGCACTTTCGTGGGTCGCGAAAGCACCAACTACCCCGCGATCTTCGGGGGGATCCTCATCACGATCATCCCTCTGCTGGTCGCCTACTTCGCCATGCAGAAGTCCGTCATCCAGGGATTCGCCTCGGGTGTCAAGGGATAGCGCACCACAAGGGTGCGCAGAAAGAGAGACGAACATGTCAAAGAAGACCGTGCTCAGCGCTGTCACCTTCCCCGTGGCGGCGGCGCTGCTGCTGGTCGGCTGCTCGACGGCGGCGGCGCCGCCGTCGACGGCGGGCGAGGAGAGCGGAGGCAAGCTGACCCTTGCGATCGACAACCCGGCGCTTCTTGAGCCCGTGGTCGCGGAATTCACCAAGAAGTATCCGGAGATCGATGCTGAAGTGCTGCCGATCGGAAGCAACGGGTATACCCAGGTCCTGCAAACCCAGCTCGCCAGCGGCACAGCCCCGGACGTGTTCATGGTGTATCCCGGCACGGGAGAGCCGCTGACCAACCAGAAGCTCGGCGAGCGCGGTCTGCTCAAGCCCCTCAAGGGGGACTGGATCGAGAAGCTGGGGGCAGCCAACCTCTCCCTGCTGGAGTACGACGGCGAAGTCAATGCCATCCCCGGCACGCTCGCGTCGATCGGCATCACCTACAACGACCAGGCGCTCGCCGCGATAGGCGCGAAGCCTGCTGAGTCGTTCGACGAGGTGCTTGCGCTCTGCGACGCTGCCTCTGCCTCCGGGACGGCCTTGTTCTCTGCAGGTCAGAAAGATGCCTGGGTCGGACAGATCGTGCCGTGGGCGATTGCCGTGCCGATGATCTACGGGCCGAACCCGGACTTCAGCAGCGACCTCGTCTCCGGCGACACCTCCTTCGCCAAGGGTGGATGGGAGCAGGTGTTCGACAGAGTCGACGAGCTGATCACCCGTAAGTGCTTCAACGAAGGAGCCGTCGGAACGGGGTGGACCGATGCGCAGAAACTGCTCGCAGACGGCGAGGTGCTCGCCACCGTCAACTACGGCGTCAGCAAGTCCCTGGCGGACATGACGCCGGATGGCACGACGTACACGTACACGGCTTTCCCGGCCGGCGAGAAGGGCGACCCGGCCTACATGCCGATCGCCCCGTCGAAGGGATTCGCGATCAACGCCAAGGCCAAGAACCCGGATGCCGCAGAGAAGTTCATCGAGTTCATGGCGACAGACGAGGGGCAGACGGCCTTCGCCAATGCCTCCGGTCTGGCGCCCGCGCTCGACGCGCCGAGTTTTGAGCCCGACGCAGCCAGCGCCTACATGCTCGACGTCTACACGCAGGATCTCGGTCGTCCGTACCCGCACCTCTTCTGGCCGAACGGCGCCACCATCGAGGCGCTGTACAACGGCATGCAGAACCTCTACATCGACAAGACCAGGCCCTCTGAGATCGTCTCGTCTCTCGACGCCGCGTTTGCTGGCTGACCGGTCTCCCAGAGAGAAGAGATGATGAGCAGTTTCAGCTTTGGCCTGGTCGGTGCGGGACAGTTCGGAAGACAGTTCGGCAAGCTCTTCGCCGCGCATCCCGGCGTCAGCGGGGTTCGGATCACGGATGCGATCCCCGAGCGCGCGCAGGAGGTCTGCGACTCCTCGGGTGCCGAGTTCGTCGAGTCGTTCGACCGGCTGCTGGAGTCCGACGTCGATGCTGTCGGGATCTTCACGCAGCGCTGGACTCACGGCCAGATGGCGATCCGGGCACTGCGGGCAGGGAAACACGTGTTCTCTGCCGTGCCCATGGCGATCGATCTCGCTGAGATCGAGGAGATCGTGCACCTGGTCCGTGAGACTGGCCAGACGTACATGATGGCCGAGACGAGCTACTACAACCCGGCCACGGTTTACGTCCGTCGGCTTATGCGCGAGGGTCACCTGGGAGAGGTCTTCTACGCGGAAGGCGACTACGTCCACGACATGGACCTCGGGTTCTACGATGCCTACCGGTACAGCGGCGGAGACGGGTGGCGTGAGACGGCGAGCTTCCCGCCGATGCTGTACCCGACCCATTCGATCGGCGGGGTGCTTGGCGCCCTGCCCCGTCATGCGGTGAGTGTGAGCTGCATCGGGGTCGCCGACCCAGGGCTCGACGACGTGTTCGATCGCTCGGTGAGCGCATTCGACAATGATGTGTCCAATGCGGTGGCGCTGTTCGAGCTCGACAACGGCGGCGCGATGCGGACGAGCGAGCTGCGCAGGGTCGGGTACCCGGCGCATCTGCGCGAGTCACGCTTTCGGTTCTTCGGACACGAGCGTAGCTTCGAGCAGATCGCGACGACGAGCCTGCTTCAGGACAAGCACAGCGCGACGGACGTCTCGGCGCTGCTCGAGACAGCACCGACGATGGACCTGAACGACCCTCGGCTCGCAGAAGTGTCGGAGTCGCTACGTGATGCCTTCGTGTCGGGCACAGCTCAGGTGCACCAGGTGGCCCGCTTGCCGCAGGAGTTCCATGGACTCCCCAACGGGCACTCCGGCAGTCACCAGTTCCTCGTCGACGACTTCGTGAAGGCGATGAACGCCGGCGCGCACCCTGCCGTGAACGCTTGGGTCGCAGCACGGTTCACTGCCCCGGGAATCGTGGCTCATCAATCATCGCGTCAGAACGGCGAGCGCCTCGCGATCCCCGACCACGGCGATTGTCCCTTTCCCGTTCGAGACGAAGACGCAGAGGTCACGACATGAGGGGGAGGGGGCGTGTGCTCGCCGCCGCGCTTTTGGTCGGTCTGCTCACCCTCGGTGGGGTCAGTACCGCGGCCGCGACCGTCGTCGACGGTACGCGGACAGGTGCTCGCGTCGCCTCCTCTGAGATCGCTCAGATGACCCTGACCTCGAGCACGAGCCTCGGCAGTAGCTTCTCGACGACAGCAGGCCGGCGAGAGGGATTCCTCGCGAAGGGCCCCAACCTCGCTGTGACCAGGATGGACGCGGTGATCGCCGGTGGGCACAAGACGCGTGCGGCCTGTCATCCGACGGATGTGAATGCCACGACAGCGGTCATGGGGTTCTGCTGGAGCACGGCTGATGACGTCACCGCGAACTGGTTTCCGCAAGGGATAACGGGTAGCGGAGACGGGAAGAACGGGACGACTCTGTACGAGCCCTGCCCGACATGCAGTCCGCGCGAGGTCGTTGCGGTGTCGTGGCGCAGCGGGGCCAGCTATACGCCGTGGGGGGCAGACGGCCTGCAGCGCATCTCCTTCGTGGACGTCACCGATGGAATGGCCGGCGCAACATACAGGCATGTGCTGCTCGTCGAGCCGGACGGCTCCTCGCGCGGGTTCCGAGCCATCAAGAATCACGCCGACGGGATCGTCTGGTATGGGAACAAGCTCTTCCTCTTCACCGGCGGTATCGCGGGAACGTCCGGTGGCGACCAGGTGGTGCGGGTCTTCGATCTCACGCATTTCTGGAAGATGAGTGACGTCGGGTCGAACGAAGTGGGATGCGTGAACGGCCAGTGCTCTGCCGCCAACTCCGCGTTCGCGCTGCCGCAGATCGGTTACTACCGGTACTCCTCGCCGTCCACGTGCGACCCGGCCGGGGTCTCGAAGCCCTGCTTCACCAGCGCCGCACTCGATCGGTCCACCGCGCCGGACTCGATCATCACCACCGAGTACAACGAGGCCGGTCAAGGGCGTATAGTCCGCTGGCCGCTCGAGGCGAGCACCGCCCTGCTCAAAGAGAACGCGGCGGGAGTCGTGTCCGCCTCCGAAGGCTGGCGCTCCCCGGTCACTCATATGCAGGGCGGTGTCACGTCTGCGGGGCGGGGGATGGTGACGGGTCTGTGCCCGGATGGTGCTCCGGCGGTGTCGTATATGCCAGGCGGCACGGCGGCCGAGTTCGGCCCATACGACAAGTACTGCCTGTGGAAGGTGAACCTCTCCGGGACGGCCCCGACGTTCTCGTACTTCACGACGGTGCCGGCGAACTCGCAGAATGTGAGCTACTGGCCATCGACGGGTCAGCTCTGGCTCGTTAACGAGTTCCGCGGTAGCTATGACGGGGCATACGGCAGCGATCGCCTTGTTCTGCGGTTCGACTGCCCCGCCATGACCTGCTCATGACCGGCTGATCGGGGTGTCCTTGATGCGTCAGGGGCACCCCGATCGAAAATCGCGCCTAACGCGGGAAGGCTCGCGCGCATGGAACCCGTCTGGTTCTCCTCTCACACGGTGACTCAGCTGACCATGCTCCTGTTGGCATTCGTCCTCTCGGCGATGATCGGCTTCGAGCGGCGTCGAAAGCTCAAGAGCGCTGGTCTGCGCACTCACACCCTCGTCGGTCTCGGCTCAGCGGTGTTCACACTCGTCAGTGCGTTCGGTTTTCAGGGAGTGCTCGACGCGGAGACGATCGTCGACCCCTCGCGGATCGCTGCTCAGATCGTCTCGGGCGTCGGGTTCCTCGGAGCGGGCGTCATCTTCGTGCGCAGATCATCAGTGTCGGGCCTGACCACCGCTGCCTCGATCTGGTCTACCTCGGCCATCGGCATGGCCTGTGGCGCAGGGCAGCCAACGCTTGCCATGATCGCCGCGTCGTTGCACCTGCTCGCCGTGACGCTGCTCGGTCGGCTCAGCGGATCACGGGCGTTGTCGCAGACTCAGCTCATCGTCCGGCTTCGACCCAAGCGAGGCGCACTCCCGCGCCTGGCGATGATCGCCTCCGAGCACGGCTATGCTGCGACGATCCTCTCCGCTGAGTGCGTCGAACGACGCGACAAACCCGACTTCTTCATCGCGAAACTCGTGGTGCAGGGACCGGCGTCCGGGCTCGAGAGGTTCCTCCACGAGTTGTCCGCCGTCCCTGGGGTTAAGTCCGTTCAGATCCCGGGTAGCCAAGATGCCTGAGGCGACCCTCTCGGGATCAAGACATCGTCGACAGGCCCCGATGTGCAACGCGAGCACGAAGGGCAGCAGGGGATTGGAGGGGCCTTTCGCCGCCACCCGGGGTCTCGGCAGCAAGCAAGGGTGTCGGCGACTGGGAGGAAAAGGGCGTCAGATCCGGACGCCCGAGCGGATCACACCCCGACGTGCGTCCTCGCGCCACAGCGTCGAGGGGTCGGCGAGCGGGTCGGATGCCAGCAGCACGGCGTCCCCGTACGCGCCCGGTCGCAGGTGTCCCAGCGCGGTATCCCCGATCAGCTCGGCGTTCACGACGGTCATCGACTGCAGTGTCCTGGCGGCACCGCTGGCCTCGACCTGCAGACGCACCCCGGCGAGCTGGTCGTCTTCGAGGTCGCCCATCAGGTCGCTGCCGAAGCCGACCCGCACGCCGGCGGCGTGGGCGAGCCGCACGGCATCCTGCCCCTTCGTCAGCACCTCGGCGTTCTTCGCGAGCGAGACGGCGTTCAGCCCGATCTCGGCGCCGCGGCGGTCCATCGCGTCGTACGCGGCCAGGGTGGGCACGAGGAAAGCACCCGCCTCGGCCATCATCTCGGCCGTCGTCTCGTCGATGAGGTTGCCGTGCTCGATCGAGCGGATGCCGGCACGCACCGCATGCTGCACGGCCTCGGACGAGTACGCGTGCGCGGCGACGTAACTGCCGCGGCGGGTGGCCTCGTCGACCACGGCGCGCAGCTCGTCGGGGGAGTACTGCGGCACGCGGATCGGGTCGGTCAGCGAGAACACCCCGCCCGAGGCCATCACCTTGATCGCGTGCGCGCCGGTGCGCAGCCGCTCGCGCACCGCGACGCGCAGTGCGTCGACCCCGTCGACGACCTCGCACATGTGCCCGTGCGAGAAGCACACGTCGACGTGGGCGGCGCGCGGATCGCCGTGCCCGCCGGTCTGACTGAGCGCGGGGCCGGTGAAGTGGTACCGCGGGGACGGGAAGAGTCCGGCGTCGATCGCCTGCGCGAGCCCGATGTCGCCGCCCGCGACGTCGCGCACGGTCGTGAATCCGCGCTGCAGCGCGTGGGTGAGCCGTCGGGCGCCGTTGAGGGCGGCGTAGCTGAGCGGGCCGCGCTCGTTCTCGAACCCGTCCATGCTGGTGGCGTAGGCGTGGAAGTGCGCGTCGATGAGCCCGGGCACGACCCAGAGGTCGGCGCCGTCGACCACGTCGGCGTCGGGCTGCGGGCGCTCGCACACCCTTCCCTTGGCGAAGTGCAGGTCGCGGCGCTCGAAGCGCTCGCCGTCCCAGATCTGGGCGCCGGTGATCGTCAGGGGTGCTGCGGGTGCGGACATGCTCATGTCTCCTCGGTTCTCTCGGTCAGCGCAGGCTGAAGCCGTCGGCGACGGGGTCGTTCTCGTCGAGTTCGAACGTGCAGGCTCCGACCCGGTGCGCGGTGCCGCGGACTTCGGGGATGACGCCCGCGGTGGTGCGCTCGGCGACCCGGGCGAGGAAGCGGGTGCCGATGATCGAGTCGTGTGTGAGCGTCTTGCCGTCGGCGAGCTCGCCGGTCGCCGCGAGCAGCGCCACCCGTGCCGCGGTGCCGGATCCGCAGGGGCTGCGGTCGACCTCGCCGTCGGCGAACACCGTCACGTTGCGCTGGTGGGGACCCGCGTCGGTGCGCCCGAGATCGTCGAACAGGATGGTGCCGTAGACCCCCGAGAGACGGTCGTCCTCGAGCTGCGCGGCCGGATGCTCGTTGAGCGCCCACTTGATTTCGCGGCCGATCGCGATGAGATCGGTGGTGTGCTGCGGGGCGACCGCGAGCCCGACGGCTGAGGCGGGCAGCGTCGCGTAGACCGCGCCGCCGAAGACGAGGTCGACCTCGACATCGCCGCGCGACGTGCGCAGCGGGATGCCGCGGGCGAGCACCCGGGATTCGACGTTGCGGAAGACGATCTCGTCGATGCGCCCTGCGCTCTGGCGCACCAGCGCCTGCACGCGTCCGCTCGGAACGTCGATCGTCACCGCCGTCTCGCCGTCGGGGTCGGACGGGACTCGGCCGGTGCGCACCGCCCAGGCGCCGAGGGCGATCGTGCCGTGTCCGCACGCCGTCGAGAAGCCGTCCTTGTGCCAGAACAGCACCCCGAAATCGGCGCCCGCGTCGTCGGGCGGGGTGATGAACCCGCCGTACATGTCGTCGTGGCCGCGCGGCTCGAGGCAGAGGAACCGGCGAACGGCATCCGCTTCACCGCTGATCGCCTCGACGCGGCGCTCGGCGACCGTGTCGCCGTGCGTGGGCACGTCCTCGACGATGCGGAACGGCTCGCCGGCGGTGTGCCAGTCCTCCGTGGTCCACTGCATGCGTTCTCCTCCGATGCTCGAACGGTTCCGTGTCCGGCGCTCAGACGGCCAGCCGGGCGACGGCGAGATCCTGCCACCCCATGCCGCACGTCTTCACGATCCGCGGGCGGTCGGTCGCGGCGGGGGTCGCGCCGGTGAACAGTTCGTGCATCGTCACGACGTCGTCGAGCCGCAGCATCCCGGCCTCGACCGCCACGAGCACGTCGCCGGCCTCGGATCCGGCGACCCGCCGGCACTCGACCACCACCTGCGATCGCCCGACGAGCGCCGGATCGAGCTCGGTGCGGTCGGCGTCGTGCGAGCCGATCGCGACGACCGTCGCGTCGTCGCGCACGGATTCGGAGGGGAAGAGCGGAGCGGATGCCGAGGTCGCGCAGACGATGAGGTCGGCGGCCGCGATGTCGTCGAGGGTGCCGACTCGCATGTCGGCGTCCGGCGCGTAGGAGCGGGAGGCGTCGACGGCGGATGCCGCGCGCCCGGCATCCCGCCCGATGATGCGCACCGAGCGCAGCGGGCGGATCGCCGCGAACGCCTCGACGTGACGGACCGACTGCGGACCGGTACCGATGACCACGAGATCGCCGGCGCTCTGGTCGGCGAGCACGTCCGCGCAGGCGGCGGAGACCGCTGGGGTGCGCAGGCTCGTCAGCGCGGTGCCGTCGATGATGGCCGTAGGGGCGAGGGTCTCGCCGTCGACGAGGATGTACACGCCCTGGATGCGCTCAAGACCGCGCGCCGGATTGCCGGGTGCGACCGTGGCGAACTTCTGACCCACGGCGCCGCCCGCAGCGGCGGGCATGAGCAGCAGCTGTCCGTTGGGGACGTCGAGGATCTGCCGCGCGAGGTCGTGCTCGGGGTCGAAACCGTCTCGCAGCGTGCTCTGCACGGCCGCGATGGCGGCGGACATGCTCACCCGCTCCGAGAGCAGCTGCGCGTTGACCAGGGCGAGATCGGCGATGACGTCGGGCATGCTCCCAATCTAGGTTCAAAACAGTAATATGTCACGCGCTATCACCGCGTTCTCTGGTGCTCGTCTCGATTGGCGAAGCGGGGGAGGGATGTCGTAAGCTGGACGACGGTGACGTGTCCGAGCGGCCGAAGGTGCAACTCTCGAAAAGTTGTGTAGGGTAACCCCCTACCGTGGGTTCAAATCCCACCGTCACCGCCAGATGAGAACCCCCGAGTGATCGGGGGTTCTCTCGTATCCGGGAGCGGCGCGCGACCAGACAGTGCGCGATCTGCCGATCGGTCACTTCCCCCGCGCGTCCGCGCGCTCCGCGTCGGAGTTCGGCGTCCAGCCGAACCAGCCGTCGTCGGCAGGGATCACACTCCAGTCGCCGCAGGCGAAGACGGTCTTGCCCGCGTACGGGTCGGACGCGCCGTCGAGCGTCCACACCGGAGCCGAGCGCCGCTCCACATCCGTGCAGTCGCCGGCGAGAGCGAAGTCACCGGTGAGCAGGATGACCGCGTCGTCGGAGCTCTCCGACGTCGAGGTGCGCACGGTGATGTCGGTGGCGTCGGCGGGGATCCACGGCGCGTCGACGTCCGCCTCGGCACGGAAAGCCGCGAGATCGTCGAAGGTGTGCGTGGACTGCTGGTGGACGAGCTCCTCGTACACCGCGCATCCGGTCAGGGAGAACCCCGCTGCGGCGATCAGAGCGGAAGCGGCGAGGGCTGTGCGTGCGTTCATGCTTCCAGCCTCGCCGCAGCGGATCCGCGCCGCGTCGTGCGTGCGAGGTATCCGCGTACCTCGCACGGATGATCCGCCACGCGGCGAGCGGCGTCAGCTGCCTGCTTCGGGCCGTCCCGCCCACCAGCCGATCACGTGGCCGATGTGCTGGTGCATGAGGCGCTCCGCGCGCTCGCCCTCGCCTGCCGCCAGCAGGTCCAGCAGCTCGTGGTGCTCGGCTGCCGAGCGCGACAGCTGCTCGGTCGCCAGCAGGCCGGCAAGGCCCGGCAGGCGGGTCTCCTTGCGCAGCTGCGAGATGAGCGCGGCCAGGCGCGGGTTGCCGCTGTGCACGTTGATGGCCTCGTGGAAGGCGCGATCGGCTTCGAGGTACGTGGTGAGGTCGCCGCTGGAGGCGCCCTCGACGATGGCATCCGCCGTCGCGCGCAGCTTCTTGATGACATCCGCCGGGATCTGTCCCGCGAGCTCGCGCATCACCGGCGGCTCGAGCAGTCGCCGCACCGCGACGATGTTCGCCACCTCGTCATCGCGCACCTCGGTGACGCGGAATCCCTTGTTGCGCACCGCCTCGACGAAGCCGAGCTTCTCGAGGTTCAGCATCGCTTCGCGCACCGGCGTGGCCGAGACGTTGAATCGGGCGGCGAGCGCGGGCGCCGAGAAGAGCTCGCCGGGGGCCATCTCTCCGGCGCGGATCGCCGCCTCGAGCGCCACCTCCACGCGCTCACGCAGGTTCATCACCGGCTGCAGGGGAGTGACGACGGAGGGGAGTGTCATGAACGACCACCGATCAAGAAGCGTAGGCAGTGCCATGCGGCATGGCACTGCCTACGAAACTATCGGATGCCGTGGATGCGCGGCGACAGCACGCCGCCCGCGCATCCACGGCGTGGATCACTTGCCGTAGCCCTTGGCGGCGGCTTCTTCGGTGTCGGCGACGATGCGGTCGGCGACGTCCTTCGGAAGGGGCAGGCGCGGCGGGCGGCAGGGGCCGCCGTACAGGCCGAGCACGTCCATCGAGAGCTTGATGGACTCGACGAACTCCGTCTTGGTGTCCCAGCGCAGCAGCTTGTGCAGGTCGCGGTAGATCACCTTGGCGCGCTCGAGGTCGCGCACGTCTCCCGAGGTCGACAGGCGGAACAGCTCGACGGTGGCCTGCGGGATGGCGTTGGGGTAGCCGGCCACCCAGCCGACGGCTCCCGCGATGCCGACCTCGAGAACGCTGTCGTCGGTGCCGATCAGGATGTCGATGTCGGGAGCGAGCTCCTTGATCTCGTAGATGCGCCGGGGGTCGCCGGTGAACTCCTTCACGCCCACCATGTGGCCGGCCTCGTGGATCTCGGCGATCAGGTCGGGCACGAGGTCGACCTTGGTGTCGATGGGGTTGTTGTAGCCCACGATGGGCAGGCCCACCGCTGCGACGGTGGCGTAGTGGTGCTTCACCTGCTCACGGTTCGCCCGATACGTGTTCGGAGGCAGCAGCATGACGCAGTCCGCGCCGGCCTTCGCGGCCTGCTCGGCCCAGTGCGCCGACTGCAGCGCACCGTACGCGCCGACGCCCGCCATCACCGAGAAGCCCTCGGGGGCGGCGTCAACGGCGACCTCGATCACCTTCGCGCGCTCCTGCTCGCTGAGGTTCTGGTATTCACCCAGCGAGCCGTTCGGCGCAATCCCGTCGCAACCGTTCTCGGCGAGGAAGCGCACGTGATCGGCGAAACGGTCGTAGTCGACCGAGAGGTCGTCCTTGAACGGCAGGGCGGATGCGACGATCACGCCATGCCAGGGAGCCTTCTGAGACATCTTTGTTCCTTTCCAGCTTTCGCGGCGCTGAAGCCGTTGGTCATATGTAACATATTACAGTACGGAGGCCATCCAGTGCTCCAACCCTGCGGAATCGATCGGCAGCGCGTCGCTGAGCACCTCGATCCCGCTGTCGGTCACGACGACGTCGTCCTCGATGCGCACGCCGATACCCCGCAGCTCCGGCGGCACGGTCTCATCCCACGCGTGGAAGTACAGACCCGGCTCGACCGTGAGCGCCATGCCCGGCTGCATGCTCGCCTCGAAGTACTGCGCGTACGATGACGCCCCGCAGTCGTGCACGTCGAGTCCGAGGTGGTGTCCGACGCCGCACACGATGTAGCGGCGGTGGTGCTGACCATCCGCCGCGAGCGCTTCGTCGACCGAGACCGGCAGCAGCCCCCAGTCGGAGAGACCCTGTGCGAGCACCTCCATGCACGCGATGTGGAAGTCCCGCCAGTCGCGACCGGGTGCCACCGCGGCGAGGCCGGCGCGGTGCGAGCGCTCGACCAGGTCGTGCACCTCGCGCTGCGCCGTGGTGAAGCGTCCGCTCGCCGGGAGCGTTCGCGTCACATCGGCGGTGTATCCACTGCGGTTCTCCACTCCCATGTCCAGCAGCAGCAGCGCTTCGGGATCGACCGGGCTGTCGGCGCGCACCCAGTGCAGGATGGGCGCATTCGCTCCCGAGCCGACGATGCTCGCGTACCCGGGTGCCTGGCCGACCGTGCGGGCGTGCCGGTCGAAGGTCCCCTGCAGCCAGCGCTCGCCGCCGTGCTGCACGGCGTGGGGGATCTCTCGGCGCACCTGGGCGAATCCCTCGACGGTGTGCTGCACGGCCGCGCGCAGCTCGGCGAGCTCCCACGCGTCCTTCTGCATTCGCAGCGCGGAGAGCGTCTGGGCGAGCTCGGCTGAGCGTGCCCGGCCGCCCAGCTGCCGACCGGGCACGGCGCCCACGACCGCACTGCCCGCGATGAGCGCGTCGTCGGGCACAGCGAGCTCGTCCAGCTCGCGTACGCGCACGTCCAGGGCGTCGGCCAGCTCAGCGGTGCCGGCGAGCGGACCGATCCAGAGCTCGCCGTGGGTGGGGTCGGCGTGGAAGGCGGCGGCGCCGGGACGCGCGGGCGGGATGATGTACAGCGTCGCGTCATGTCCTCCGGCACGGGGGGTGAGCACGAGCACCCCGTCCTCCACGCCGAAGCCCACCAGCCAGAGGAAGTCGCTGTGTGCGCGGAAGTCGAAGAAGAAGTCGTTCAGTCGCGCGTGTGCGCGCCCCGCGGCGACGACGAGGGTGCGACCCGGAAGGGCGGTCGAGAGGCGCTCGCGGTGACGGGCGGCCGCCTGCGCGGCGCCGGGCTCCACCCGAGGCGTGCGGTCGGCATCACCCCAACCGGTTCTCATCCAGTCGGTGAAACCCGAGGCGGCCGCGAGTGACGGCATCCGTGGATCCTGCGAGTCGGAGCGGGCGTTCGGGATGCCGCTCTCCCAGTCGACGACGTGCACCTCGGCGCCGTAGCCGGTGGGCTGGTGGTGGTGATTGCTCATGCTGTCTCCAGAGGGTCTTCGGGCGGGGAACAGGTGCGGATGGCGCACCCGCCGGGTCAGGATCGTTCGCCGCCGCGCCCGCCGAGGCGCCATTCGAGTGCGGTGAACAGCCGCTCGGCGACGCCGTCCATGACGATGCCGTCGTGCTCGTGCTCGTTGGTGACCCACGCGTGCAGCCCGCCCACGCGGGCCGCGGTGTCGAGCGAGAGTCCGGCGTCGACGTACATGTCGTCGAAGTACACCACCGCCTCGACCGGCACTTCGTTCGCGCCGAGCCGCGCGGTGTCGTACAGCTCGATCGGCCATTCCTGTGTGGCGAGCAGCTCGACCCCCGCGCGGAAGCCGCGCAGCGCACGGACTTCCTCGAACATCCAGGGGAACACCATCTCGCCGGTGAACAGCACCGGCCGCGCATCCTCGTCGAACTCCGGGTGCAGTTCCCGCTCGCGCTGCGCCGCCCAGCCCGTCGGCCCTGCGCCGTAGATGCTCTCCTGCAGGGCGATGAACAGCGGGTTGCCGGCGCACGCGGTGGCCGCGCCCACCGAGGCGAGGAAGGTGTCGCTCAAGCGTGTCTCGGCCCGATCGGCGAACGCCTCGTCGAACAGCCAGTGCACCCGATCGAAGCCCGGGCCCATGCCGAAGTCGAAGCCCAGCGTCTGCAGGCGGCGCACGGTGAGGCGGTCGCCGTCTGCGAGGCGGACGTCCTGCGCCTGCAGGGTGTCCGCGACCCGCGCGATGCGCTCGGCGAGGTGCGGGGCGCGCTCACGGAACTGCCGGTTCTTCTCCACCACGCGCGGGAACGTGCGCCGGTAGACCTCCGCCGGGTCGGGATCGAGCGAGGGGAGCCCGCCCGCGACCGCGGAGGCGACGATCGCCTCGGGGAAGGCGGAGAGGTAGTGCAGTGTGAGGAAGCCGCCGTAGCTCTGCCCGATCGTCCACCAGCGGCGCCCGCCGTAGTGTGCGGCGCGCAGCGCCTCGAAGTCGCGCACGATCGAGTCCGCCCGGTGCAGCGACAGCCGTCGCGCGGCCTCCTCGGCCGGCATCTCGGCGAACCGCGACCCCGACAGTGGCGTCGACCGGCCGGTGCCGCGCTGGTCGGGCACGATGAGCCGGAAGCGCGACAGCGCGGCGGCGACCCAGTCGCCCCGACCCACCGGTCGCACGCCCTTGCCGCCGGGACCGCCCTGCAGGTGCAGCAGCAGCGGCAGGTCGTCGTGGCGGCGCTCGGCGGCGACGAATTCACGGGCGAAGATCTCGATGGTCTCGCCGTCGGGGTCGTTCCAGTCCAGGGGCACGGTGGTCCACACGTCGCGGGCCACGATGTCCTTGCCGACGAAGTACGTGCTGTCAGAGGTCACGCAGGTCACCTTGCCTTCCGATGGGGATGCCCGCGGTTCGCAGGCTCCGATCCAGTCTGCCCGGGGCTGCCGGGTCCGGTGGCGCCGCGCCCGCCGTGACCGGTGCCGCGCTCACTGCGCCCGGGTGCGCACCCGGGAGTCGAGCAGCGCGTAGAAGAGGTCGACGATGAGGTTCGAGAGCACGACGAACAGTCCGCCGAGCAGCACGATGGCGATCACGACCGGCCGATCCTGCATGGCGACGCTGGTCACCGCGAGCGCCCCGACGCCCTGCAGGCCGAAGACCTGCTCGATCACGATGACACCACCCAGCAGCAGCCCGATGTCGATGCCGAGCTGGGTGACCAGCGGCGGCATGGCGCTGCGGAAGGCGTGCACGTAGATCACACGCCGCTCGGTTAGTCCCTTCGCGCGTGCCGTGCGCACGTAGTCCTCGCCGAGCACGTCGAGCATCTGCCCGCGGGTGAGCCGCGCGTACACCGCCGCGGTGACCATCGCGAGGGTCAGCCATGGCAGCGCCAGATGCCACGCCCACTGCAGAGGGTCGGTCGCGAAGGGCACGTACCCCGACGGCGGGAACAGGTTCACCCCGAAGCGGGTGGGCAGGTAGTACAGCAGGTACAGGGCGAGCATGCCCAGCACGAAGGTAGGGAAGCTGATGCCGACCAGCGCGAACCCCTGACCCAGGCGGTCGCGGACGCTGCCCGGACGCTTGGCCGAGGCGATGCCGATCGGGATTCCGATCGCGAGCCAAAGGACCACCGCGCCGAAGACCAGCGACATGGTCGCGGGGATCCGGGCCAGTACGAGATCGGCGACAGGCAGGCTCGAGCGGTACGAGAAGCCGAGGTCACCCTGCAGCAGGTTGCCGATGAAGATCAGGTACTGCTCCCAGATCGGCTTGTCGAGGCCGAGGTTCGCCCGAATCTGCGCCATGAGCGCCTCGGTCGCCTTGTCGCCGGCGATGATCCGCGCCGGGTCGGAGGGCGTCACGTAGAACAGCACGAAGATGAACACGCTGAGCAGGAACAGCACCAGCAGGCCGAACCCGATGCGCGACAGCAGGAAGCGGATCATGCCCGCGCTCCCTTCGCAGAGGACGGATCGAGCGCGTCGCGAAGACCGTCGCCGACGAGGTTGAACGTGAGGGTCAGCGCCAGCAGGGCAAGGCCGGGCACGAGCACCATCCAAGGAGCGACGATGTACATCGATCCGTTGGAGGCGTCGGCGAGCATGTTGCCCCAGCTGGGGGTGGGCGGCACGGTGCCGAGGCCCAGGAACGACAGCGTGGCCTCGAACACGATGGCGGCGGGGATCATCAGCGTCGTGTACACCACGATCGGCACGACCAGGTTCGGCAGCACATCGCGAAACATCGTGGCGATGGGGGACTGACCGAGCGAGCGGGCCGTCTCGATGAACTCCCGCTCACGCAGGGCGAGCACCTGCCCGCGGATGACGCGGGCCAGGCCCGCCCAGCTGAAGAACACGATCACCGAGATCGACAGCTGCAGGCTGGGCCCGAGCACCGACACCGTGGCGATCGCGACGAGCAGGAACGGCACGCTCATCACCAGATCGATGACGCGGCTGAGCACCGTGTCGACCACCCCGCCGAAGAAGCCGGCGGTCATCCCGATCAGGATGCCGATCGCCGAGGCCGCCAGTGACGCGACCACGCCGACCAGCAGCGACACCTGGGCGCCGTAGGCGAGCCGCACCAGCAGGTCGCGGCCGAGCTGGTCGGTGCCGAGCAGGAACTCGCCGTTCGGTGGCACGGGCATGCCGGCGGGCGACAGCCCGGTTTCGCGGAACTGCTCGGTGGGACCGTGTCCGGTCCACTGCGCGATCAGGGGCGCGCCGAGGGCGAAGATGACGATGAGCACGATGACGACGGCCGAGCCCACGCTGGCCGGGTCACGGCGCAGCCGGCGGAGGGTGAGCTGCCACGAGCTCTTCACCCCGGATGCCGCGTCGGCGGCGCCCTTCGCCGGGATGAGCAGGGTCAGGGTCTCTTTCGAGAACGGGCTCATGCGTGCGCCTCCGACGGGGTGGGGTCACCGGCATCGCTGAGCGCGCCGAGGAACGCCGCGGCCAGCAGCTTCTTCGTGAACGGCTGCTGCGGCGCGTCGTAGATGGTCTCTGCCTCGCCGAGCTCGATGATGCGCCCGTGCTCCATCACGGCGATGCGGTCGCACATGTGGCGGACGACGGCGAGGTCGTGCGAGATGAACAGATAGGTCAGCCCGAGCTCGCGCTGCAGGTCGTCAAGCAGCTGCAGCACCTGGGCCTGCACCGTGACATCGAGCGCCGAGACCGGCTCGTCGAGGATGATCAGATCGGGGTTGAGCGCGATGGCGCGCGCGATCCCGATCCGCTGACGCTGCCCGCCCGAGAACTGGGCGGGGAAGCGGTTGTAGTGGTCGGGGTCGAGGCCGACCTGCTCGAGCAGCTCGAGGACGCGGCGTTCGCGTTCGCGTGGGGTGCCCACGCCGTGGATGCGCAGCGGGTCGCCGATGATCGATCCGACGCGGCGCTTGGGGTTGAGCGATGAGAAGGGGTCCTGGAAGACCACCTGTACGCGCTGGCGCATCCGCCGCCACTGCGCACCGTTGAGGGTGCGCAGGTCGGTGCCGTCGAAGCGCACGGTGCCCTCCGACGGCGGTACGAGGCCGGCGATCGTGCGGGCGAGCGTGGTCTTGCCGCATCCGCTCTCGCCCACCAGGCCCAGCGTCTCGCCTCGGCGCACCTCGAGGCTGATGCCGTCGAGAACCTTGCGCTCGACGCCGCGCCGCGCCGAGAACGAGACGCTGACATCCGACACCTCGGCGATCGGTGCAGCCGTGACCGGACCGGCCGCGGCGGGGGCGGCATCGCCCGGGGCGGCCTCGGCGAGCTGACCGAGCGGAGCCCGACGCTCGCTCTGCGTGAAGGCGGACGACGCGATCAGGTCGCGCGTGTACGGCTCTCGTGGGCGGCGCAGCACCTCGTCGCTCGTGCCGACCTCGACCTGCTCGCCGCGGTACATGACCATGACGCGGTCGGCGACACTCGCCATCACGCTGAGGTCGTGGCTGATCATCAGCACCGTCGCCCCGAAGTCCTGTTTCATCTCACCGAGGAGCTGCAGGATCTGCGCCTGCACGGTGGAGTCGAGCGCGGTGGTCGGCTCATCCGCGATGATCAGCGCCGGGTCGAGCGAGAGGCTCATGGCGATCATCACGCGCTGACGCATGCCGCCGGAGAACTGGTGCGGGTATGCGTCGAACCGCGACGCCGCATCGCTGATGTGCACCTTGTCGAGCAGCTGGATCGCCCGCGCCTTCGCCGCTTGGCGGGAGACGTTCTCGTGTGCGCGGATCTGCTCGACGATCTGCCATCCGACGGTGTACTGCGGATGCAGGCTGGACAGCGGGTCCTGGAAGATCATGCTGATCTCGCGCCCGCGCTTGCGGCGCAGCCGCTCGGGATCGAGTGTCAGCAGGTCCTCGCCCTGGAAGCGCACCGCGCCGGAGGTGCGTGCCTGCGGGATGAGACCCATCACCGACTGCACGAGCACCGATTTGCCCGAGCCGGATTCGCCGACGATGCCGAAGAACTCGCCCTCGGCGACGTCGAACGAGACGTCCTTCACAGCATGCACGTCGCCGCCCTCGGTGGGGATGTCGACCTTCAGATGGGACACCTCGAGAATGGGCATTCGTTCTCTTCTCTTCCGAGTGGGGCTGCTGCGGCGCGAGCGGGTCGCGCCGCAGCAGCAGGTCGAGCAGCGGCTACTTCGTCAGCCAGACGTTGGCCCAGTCGCCGTTCTGCGCGAGAGCGTAGATCGAGAAGTTCTGCACACGCGCCGAGTGGTAGTTGGCCTTCTTCTTCGCCGCGATGCTGACGATGGGCGAGTCCTCCATGACCGTCTGGTCGACCTGGTGCCACAGCTTGGCGGCCTCTTCGGGCGTGCTGGCCGCCAGAGCCTGGTCGGCCAGGGCGTTCGCCTCGTCGTTGTTGTAGTCGACGTAGTTGTACGCCTGCGGCGTCCCGTCGAAGGTGAACTGGGGCTGGTACACGCTGCGCGCGGCACCGCCGACCCAGTCCGGCGACCAGCCGACCAGCGCGATGTCCCACTCGCCGCCGGACGCGTTCTCGCGGTTGGTCATGAAGTTGGCGTAGTAGTCGGTGGGCGGGACGGGGAAGAGCTCGACGGTGATGCCGGCCTTCTCGAGGCTCGCCTGCACGGTCTGGGCGATGTCGGGCTGCGAGCCGAGGTTGCGGTAGGGGAACTTCAGGGTGAGGTTCTGCACGCCGGCCTTCGCGAGCAGCTCCTTCGCCTTCTCGGGGTCGGCCTTCCCGCTCCCGTCGCCGTACGGGGAGTACTCCTCGTACCCGTTGATCCCGGGTCCGAAGATGCCGTTCGTGACCGTGGCGATGTCGGCACCGCCCATGACCTGCACGACGGCGCTCTTGTCGATCGCGTACTGCAGGGCCTGGCGAACCTCGAGCTTCTGCAGCGCGCCGCCGTTGTTGTCGGACATCGTGTTGATCCACATGAACTGGTCGACCCCGCCGTTCTCGAGCGTCGAGAACTTCTCGTCATTCGCGGCGGTGAGCTGCTGGATGTTCGCAGGTCCCGGCTGGATGTCGAACAGCATGTCGGCGGAACCTGCCTGGAGCTGCTGCATGGCGGCATCCACCTCCACACCCATCGTCATCTCGATGCTGTCGACGTACGCCTTGCGCAGCGGGTCGCTCTTCGCGTTCCACGACGGGTTGCGCGTGAGGGTCAGCTTCACGTCGGGCTTGTGCTCGTCGATCGTGTACGGGCCCGACGAGATGAAGTTGTTGCGGTACTCCGGGGAGTCGGGAAGGTAGTCGAGCACCTCGACGGGGGCCGGGTTGGCGGTCGTCAGGCTGAGCATGGACGTGAAGTCGGATGCCGGCTCGGTGAGGCGGAACACGACGGTCTTGTCGTCGGGCGTCTCGATTCCGGTGATGTCGTTGGCCTCGATGTACTCCTTCATCGCGCCGGCCTCGGGAGCGACATCGGCGAAGCCGTCGCAGAACTGCGCCATGCCGTCGATGAGCGTGATGAAGTAGCTGCCCAGGGCGGCACCGATGTGCGGGTTGCAGATGCGCTTGATGCCGCGCTCGACGTCTTCCGAGACGATCGGGCGGGCGCCGTCGGGCGCATCCCAGGTGGCGCCGTCGCGCAGGGTGATGGTGTAGGTCAGCCCGTCATCGGTCGGCTTGGGCACCTCGGTGGCGAGGTCGCCGACGAGCTTCGAGCGCGTCTCGGCGTCGTTGGATGCCTCGTAGCTGAGCAGCGAGCGGGAGATGACGCGCGTGATGCTGTTCGAGGGCACGTACGCGATCAGCTGCGGATCGATGCGATCGGTGTCGCCGTTGGAGAGCACCTTGAGGGTGCCGCCGGTCTGCGGTTCGCCGGCGTCGCCACCACCGCCGCCGGCGGACGAGCAGCCGCTGAGCACGAGCGCGAAGGCTGAGGCGACGATGAGGGGAGCCAGGGGGGACAGCTTCTTGCGGGCCATAGAGTCGTCCTTGATTCTCGGTCGGATGCCCGCGTCTTCGACGGGCGATGGTCACGGGCCGGCCGTGACGCGCATGTAACATAGCACATGTGAGATGGTGGTCACCAGGGGTGTGAACGTCCTCGGGTCGGCCGTCTCGGACGTCGGCCGCGGGGCCCGAGGTCACTCCGCCGGCGCGGCGCCCTCCAGCCGGTAGCCCATGCCGGCCTCGGTGATGAGGTGCACCGGCCGTGCCGGATCGGATTCCAGCTTCCGGCGCAGCTGTGAGAGGTACAGCCGCAGGTAGCCGGTGTCCTCGACATGCTCGGATCCCCAGATCGTCGTCAGCATCGTCTGGCGGGTGACCAGTCTGCCGGGGTTGCGCACGAGGATCTCGAGCACCCGCCACTCGGTGGGTGTGAGACGCACCTGCCGCACGCTGTCGGCGCTCGAACGGGTGACGCTGCGAGCGGCGAGATCGACGGTCACGTCTCCGAAGCGCACGATCGGCAGCGAGTCATCCTGTGCAGCGCGGCGGGTGAGCGCGCGGATGCGCGCGAGCAGCTCCTCCACGGCGAATGGCTTCGTCAGGTAGTCGTCGGCGCCGGCGTCGAGGGCCTCCACCTTGTCACCCGCTCCGGCGCGACCGGAGACGACGAGGATCGGAGCGTGGGACCACCCCCGGATGGCGCTGATCACCTCGAGACCGTCGAGCTGCGGCATCCCGAGGTCGAGCAGGAAGAGGTCGGGGCGGTGGTCGATCGCCGCGGCGATCGCCTGCGTCCCGTCCGCAGCGGTGACGATCTGGTACCCCTTCGCCGTCAGGGTGATGCGCAGCGCCCGCACGATCTGCGGATCGTCGTCGGCGATGAGGATCTTCACGGCGTCTCCTGTTCGGCGGGCTCCTCCACGACGACGGTGGGGAGTGAGATCACCATCGTGAGGCCCCCGGCGGGGGTGACCTCGGGAGTGAGAGTACCGTGCATCGCCTCGACGAAACCTCGCGAGAGAGCGAGGCCCAGGCCCAGGCCGGTGGTGTTGTCGGTGTCGCCGAGCCGCTGGAACGGCAGGAACATGTCGTCCCGTTTCTCGGGTGGGATGCCGGGGCCGTGGTCGACGATCCGGATCTCGAGCACACCGGAGAACGTGCTCGTGCTGACATGCACCGGCATCCCGGCCGGACTGTAGCGCAGCGCGTTGGTGAGCAGGTTCACGATCACCCGCTGCAGCAGCACCGGATCGGCGCGCGCGAGGACATCGTCGTGATTGACGGCGAGCGAGACATCCCCGGGGCCGAGGTCCAGCTCGTCGAGCGCTGCGGCGATCGCCCCGGCGGGATCGGTCGGGATGTCGGCGATGGCGAGCGATCCCGCCTGCAGCCGACTGACGTCGAGCAGGTCGGTGACCAGTGCCGACAGCGCGGTCAGGCTCTCGTCGGCCGTGTCGAGCAGCTCCTCCCTGTCGTCGGGTGCCATCTCGGCGCCGGCCGACTTCAGCCCGCCGACAGCGGCGGCAGCGGCGGCAAGAGGGCGCCGCAGGTCGTGGCTGAGTGCCGAGAGCAGCGCGCCGCGGACACGATCGGAGGCGGCGATGGGCTCCATCTCCTTCGCGGTGCGCTCGAGATGCTCGTGCTCGAGGGCCGCTTTCAGCTGGGCTGTCACGACGGCGAGCAGCCTGCCCTCGGACGCGGCGAGATCCGCGCCGTGCAGCTCGAGCACCACATCGTCGGCGATCGCGATCACCGTGTGCCGGTTATCCGCCAGCGGCTCGCCGGAGCGGGCGAGCACGTCGCCGGCGGCGACGAGACGGACGCCGGACAGATGAAACGCCTCGCGGGTGCGGTCGACGAGCGCCTGGATCGCGCTCTCACCGCGCAGCACGCTGCCGGCGATCGTCTGGATCAGCTCGGCCTCAGCGGCTGAGCGTCGTGCCGCGCGCGTGAAGTGAGCGGCACGGTCGACGATGAAGCTGACCAGGCTGGCGATCACGACGTACAGCACCAGCGCCAGCGCGAGGTGCGGCTCGTAGATGTGCACGGTGAAGAGCGGCTCGACGAACAGGAAATCGATCGTGAGCCCCGAGAGCACGGCCGCGAACAGCGCCGGCCAGAATCCGCCGACCAGGGCGACGACCACCACGAGCAGCTGGAAGCTCAGCACGTCAGTGGTGATGGAATCCTCACCGCGCACGAGGAAGAGCGCACCGGTGAGGAGGGGGCCGGCGATCAGCGCCAGCACGAAGCCGAGGATCCGCCTTCTGATGCTGAGCGCGCCCGTGAGAGGCGGAAGCGTCATCCTGCGTCCCGCCGCGGCGTGGTTGACCATGTGCACGTCGATGTCGCCCGACTCGCGCACCACGGTCGCGCCGATGCCAGGCCCGGTCACGGCGGCGGCGAATCGGCCCCTGCGACTCGCGCCCAGCACGAGCTGCGTGGCGTTCACCGAGCGGGCGAACTCGACGAGCGCCGTGGGGATGTCTTCGCCGACGACCTGGTGGTACGTGCCGTTCAGCTTCTCGACGAGCGTCTGCTGCTGAGCCAGCGCCCCGGGGCTCGTGCTCTTGAGCCCGTCCTGACTGGTGACGTGCACGGCGATCAGCTCGCCGCCTGCCGATCGCGCGGCGATGCGCGCCCCGCGGCGCAGCAGCGTCTCTCCCTCGGGGCCGCCGGTGAGCGCCACCACGACGCGCTCGCGTGCCTCCCACGTGGAGTCGATGCCGTGGGCCCTTCGGTATCCGTTCAGCGCCTGGTCGACCTCATCCGCGAGCCAGATGAGGGCCAGTTCCCTCAACGCGGTCAGATTGCCCAGGCGGAAGTAGTTCGACAGCGCAGCGTCGATGCGCTCCGCCGGATAGACCAGTCCGGTGCTGAGCCGGTCGCGCAGTGCCTGCGGCGCAAGATCGACGAGCTCGATCTGATCCGCGCCGCGCAGGAAGCTGTCCGGCACAGTCTCGCGTTGCGGGGCGCCGGTGATCTGCTCGACCACGTCGTGCAGCGACTCCACGTGCTGGATGTTCACCGTCGAGATCACGTCGATCCCCGCGTCGAGCAGCTCCTGCACGTCCTGCCAGCGCTTCTCGTTCACGGAGCCCGCCGCGTTCGTGTGCGCCAGTTCGTCGACGAGCGCCACCTCGGGCCGCCGCGCGAGCACCGCGGCGAGGTCCATCTCCTCGAGGGTGACGCCGCGATGGGTGACGCGGGCGCGGGGGATCGACGGCAGGTTCTCGGTCAGGGCGGCGGTGGCATGTCGGCCGTGCGTCTCGATGATCGCGATGACCACGTCGGAGCCCTCGACCTGCAGTCGCCGACCCTCCTCGAGCATCGCGAACGTCTTGCCGACGCCGGGGGCGGCGCCGAGCAGCACTCGGAGCCGCCCGCGTCGTGACATGATCATCCCCTCGCAGAATCCAGTGCGACGTTCATCTCCAGCACATTGACCGTCGGTGAGCCCAGGTAGCCGAGCTCGGGGCCGCTGGTGTGCGCCTCGAGCAGGTCGCGCACCTCGGCGACGGAAAGCCTACGGGCATCCGCGATCCGCTGGACCTGGATCGCGGCGTACTCCGGACTGATGTCCGGGTCGAGACCGGACGCCGACGCGGTGACGGCGTCGGCAGGGACCGCCGATTCGGCGACGCCGTTGAACCGCGCGATCTCGGCCCTGCGCTTCGCGATCGCGGCGATGAGCTCCTCGTTCTCGGGCCCGTAGTTCGAACCCGACGAGGCGCCGCCGTCGTAGCCGTCGCCGGCTGCCGAGGGCCGCGGCTGGAAGTACTCGGGCAGCGGATCGCCGTCGGCATCCGTGAAATTCTGACCGATCAGGGCCGAGCCGACGATCCGGCCGTCGTGGTGCACCAGGGAGCCGTTCGCCTGGACGGGGAGCAGGAGCTGGCCGATCAGGGTGATCGCCAGGGTGTAGCCGACGCCGAGCAGGATCGTCAGCAGAGCCATCGCGCGCAGCGCGACCCAGCTGGTGCGCGCGGAGCGGCGGGTGAAAGTGCTCATGGTTCGTTCTTCGTTCGTCAGCTCAGAATCCGGGGACGAGGCGCACGACGAGGTCGATCAGCCAGATCCCGATGAAGGGGGTGAGGACACCGCCGATGCCGTAGACCGCGAGATTGCGGCCGAGGATCCGCGTTGCGCTGCCGGCGCGGTACCGCACGCCGCGCAGGGCGAGCGGGATGAGGAACACGATCACGATCGCGTTGAAGATCACGGCCGACAGTACGGCGGATGCGGGGGAGTGCAGGCCCATCACGTTGAGTGCGCCGAGCTGCGGGAAGACGCCCATGAACATCGCCGGGATGATCGCGAAGTACTTCGCGATGTCGTTGGAGATCGAGAACGTCGTCAGCGCTCCTCTCGTGATGAGCAGCTGCTTGCCGACCCGGACGATGTCGATCAGCTTCGACGGGTCGGAGTCGAGGTCAACCATGTTGCCGGCCTCTTTCGCGGCGGACGTGCCCGAGTTCATCGCGACCCCGACATCCGCCTGCGCGAGAGCGGGCGCGTCGTTGGTGCCGTCGCCGGTCATCGCGACGAGGTTGCCGCCTTCCTGCTCCTTGCGGATGTAGGCGAGCTTGTCCTCGGGGGTGGCCTCCGCGAGGAAGTCGTCCACGCCGGCCTCTTCGGCGATCGCTGCGGCGGTGAGCGGGTTGTCTCCCGTGATCATCACCGTGCGGATGCCCATGGCCCGCATCTCCGCGAATTTCGCAGGCAGACCCTCCTTGACGACATCCTTCAGATGCACCACGCCGAGCACTCGGCCTTCTCCCTCGGCGTCGCGCACGGCGACGACGAGAGGAGTGCCGCCGGTCTGCGAGATCCGCTCCACGGCATGCTCGATCTCCGCCAGTTGCTCCGACCGCGGGGCGGAGCCTGCGCTTTGGAGCCAGGCCACGATCGCTGAGGTCGCGCCCTTGCGGACGCTCACCCCATCTGAGGTGTCCAGCCCCGACATGCGCGTCTGCGCGGTGAACGGCACGATCTCCCCGGAGATCGTCGTCTCCACCTCCACGCCCTTCTCACGAGCGAGGTCGACGATGGAGGTGCCCTCCGGTGTGGGATCCGCCAGGGAAGAGAGAGCCGCGTAGCGCATCAGCTCCTCGTGACGCGCCCCTGTCGTAGGGACGAAGGCGGTGGCCCGTCGGTTGCCGTACGTGATCGTTCCGGTCTTGTCGAGCAGAAGCGTGGTCACGTCGCCTGCTGCCTCGACGGCGCGGCCCGACATCGCGAGGACGTTGCGCTGCACGAGCCGGTCCATTCCCGCGATGCCGATCGCGCTGAGCAGCGCGCCGATGGTCGTGGGGATGAGGCACACCAGCAGCGCAACCAGCACCGCGACGCTCACCGGCGCCGCCGCGTACGACGCGATGGGGTTCAGGGTGAGGCCCACGACGACGAAGATGATCGACAGGCTCGCGAGCAGGATGTTGAGGGCGACCTCGTTGGGCGTCTTCTGCCGTGCCGCGCCCTCGACGAGCGCGATCATCCGGTCGACGAACGTCTCGCCGGGACGTGAGGTCACCCGGACGACGATCCGGTCGCTGAGAACGCGCGTTCCGCCGGTGACCGCCGAGCGGTCACCGCCCGACTCGCGGACCACGGGGGCGGATTCCCCGGTGATCGCCGACTCGTCCACCGATGCGATACCGGACACGATGTCGCCGTCAGCGGGGATGAGCTCACCGGCTGCGACGATCACGATGTCGCCCAGGGTGAGCTGCGACGACGCCACCTCCGAGACGGCGGCGCGCTCGGCAGCCGGATCGGCGGCCGCGTCGTATCCCTCGACACGCCGTGCCGTCGTGCTCTGGCGGGTCTTGCGCAGGGTTTCCGCCTGCGCCTTGCCGCGGCCCTCGGCGACCGACTCGGCGAAGTTCGCGAAGAGCACGGTCAGCCAGAGGCAGATCGCGATGGCGCCGGTGAAAGACCAGGGCACCTGCGTGCCACCGGACTCGGCCGGACCGCCGACGAACGGCTCGGCCACGGCGAGGACGGACGTGAGGACCGCGCCAACCCAGACGATGAACATCACCGGGTTGCGCCACTGCTCCCGCGGGTGCAGTTTGCGCAGGGCGCCGGGAAGGGCGGCGCGCACCTGCGGCCACGAGAACGATCCTCGTGTGCGGGGAGCGGTCGTCGACTGGGGACGAGGTTCAGTGAGTACGGACATGGTTTACATCAGCCCTTCCGCCAGGGGACCCAGCGCGAGAACGGGGAAGAAGGTCAGGGCGGTCACCAGCACGGTGACCGCTGCGAGCAGTCCGACGAACAGCGGACGATGTGTGGGGAGGGTGCCCACGGTCGCCGGCACCTTGCCCTGCGCGGCCAGCGATCCGGACAGCGCCAGAACGAAGACGATGGGAACGAAGCGGCCCAGCAGGATGGCGATGCCCAGAGCGGTGTTCATCCAGGGTGTGTTCGCGGTCAGACCGGCGAACGCCGAGCCGTTGTTGTTGGCTGCCGAGGTGAACGCGTAGAGCACCTCCGACATGCCGTGGATGCCCGGGTTCCAGATCGAGGTGGTCGCCACCTCTTCCCGGATGCCGGCGAGGGCGAAGCTCAGCGCTGTTCCGGCGAGCACCAGCGTGGGTGTCACGAGGATGTACAGCGCGGCGAGCTTGATCTCGCGCGGACCGATCTTCTTGCCCAGGTACTCGGGGGTGCGCCCGATCAGCAGACCCGAGATGAAGACCGCGATGATGGCGAGCACGAGCATCGCATAGACCCCGGATCCGACGCCGCCCGGGGTGACCTCGCCGAGCATCATGTTGACCATCGGCATCATCCCGCCGAGGGCGGTGTACGAGTCGTGCATCGAGTTCACCGCACCCGTCGAGGTGCCGGTGCTCGTGGTGGCGAACAAAGTCGATCCGATGATGCCGAACCGCTGCTCCTTCCCCTCCATCGCGCTCCCGGCGAGCTGCGGCGCGGTTCCGCGGCCGGCGGTCTCGAGCGCGGTGAGGATGGCGAAGGATGCCGTGTAAAGGCCGCCCATGACGGCGAGGATCGCGTAGCCCTGACGGTTGTCGCCGACCATGCGACCGAAGACGCGCGGCAGCGAGAAGGGGATGACCAGCATGAGCAGGACTTCGAAGACGTTGGTCCACGCCGTCGGGTTCTCGAATGGATGCGACGAGTTGGCGTTGAAGAAGCCGCCGCCGTTCGTGCCGAGCAGCTTGATGACCTCCTGTGAGGCCGTCGGCCCGCCGGGGATGCTCTGGGCCGCTCCGGCGACGGTGGTGATCTCGGTGAAGCCGTTGACGTTCTGGACCACGCCGCCGATCATCAGCACGATCGCACCGACCGCCGAGATGGGCAGCAGGATGCGCAGGATGCCGCGTGTCAGGTCGACCCAGAAGTTGCCGATCGTGCCGGAGCGCCGGTACGCGAATCCGCGCATGAGCGCGACGGCGACGGCGATGCCGACTGCGGCCGAGACGAAGTTCTGCACCGCGAGTCCGGCCAGCTGCACGGTGTACCCGACGGTGAGTTCGGGCGAGTACGACTGCCAGTTCGTGTTGCCGACGAATGAGGCGGCGGTGTTGAACGAGAGATGCTCAGACGGCGCGGGCAGCCCGAGGGAGTAGGGCAGCCACGGCTGCAGCCGCTGCATCGCGTAGACGATCAGCAGACCGACCGCCGACACCGTCAGCACGGCGCCGAGGTAGGAGCGCCAGGTCTGCTCTGAGCGTGAGTCGACGCCGATCAGCCGGTAGAAGCCGCGCTCGATCTTCCAGTCCTTCGCGGAGGTGTAGACCCAGGCGATGTAGTCGCCGAACGGCCGGTACAGCACGGCGATCACCGCGGCGACGGTCAGCAGGGCGAGGCCCGCATACAGCCACGTCATCAGAATCGCTCCGGTTTCACGAGAGCGAATACCAGATAGACGATCGCCGCGACGGCAAGGGCAGCCGCGAGGAGCTCGAAGACGATCACAGCCTCTCCACCGCCTTTCCCAGCAGTCCGACGACGACGAACACGGCGATCACACCGAGCACGTAGACGAGGTCAAGCACGCAGAGCTCCCTTCGGGTGACAGGCAGCAGACGGAGCTGCTCGCACGCCGTGGATCGGCGCACCTCCCGATGAGACACCCGCGCGAAGCCGAATACTGCGGCTCTAACGGAACCCATACGCCGACGACGAGAATCCTGACGGACTTCTCATTCCCGGAGGCATCAGAAGCCTGTGCCACACCGGGCGGCATGCCGCCCGCAAGCCGGTGGCCGGTGCGAGACTTCAGCGATGGCATCCATCTCCCTCCGCCTGTGGTCAGACGCCGACCTGCCGCTGCTGCGGCGGGCGAACACGCCTGAGATGACCGAGCACCTCAACGGGCCCGAGACCGAGCAGCAGCTGATCGCGAGGCACGAGCGCTACCTGCGTCACGTCGCGTCAGGCGAGTCGCGCCTGTTCGTGATCGCCGACGGCGAGCATCCGGTCGGTTCGATCGGGTACTGGAAGACGGCCTGGCACGGCCAGCCCGCGCTCGAGACGGGCTGGTTCGTTCTCCCCGAGGCGCAGGGGAAAGGCATCGCGTCGGCCGCCCTCGCGGCCATGATCCCGGATGCCAGGGAGCATCGCGACCGAAGACGCATGCTCACCGCGTTCCCGAGCGTCGACAACCCGGCCTCGAACGGCGTCTGCCGTCGCAACGGCTTCACGCTCGTCGGCACCGTGACCGAGGTGTTCCGCGAGAAGGAGCTCACCATGAACGAGTGGGCCCTCGATCTCTGCGCCTGAATCGCACGCGGCACGAGCAGAGGCGTCGCTCGCACGCCCATATGATGAGCGGAATGCTGCGCTCCGCGCACACGCGCGCCGGGACTGAGGGGGACCGGGCTCGCCGCCCTTTCGTGCGCCCTGCGCACCTGACAGCCAGTCGTGCCCGGGTGCTGGAGCATCTCGGCCTGCTGGCGGAGTGGTTGAGATGAGATGACGAGCTCCCCCGCGACCGGTGTCGGGCAGGCAGCCCAGGCCGAACCCGTCAGGAAGAAGCTGCCGCTCTGGGCGTGGATCGCGATCGCTGTCGCGGCGGTGGGCCTTCTGCTGACCGGCAGCGTCGCCAACGCGGTGATGGGTCGCGGCGGCAACGAGGCCTCTCCCGTAGCATCCGTGTCGCCGAGCCGGACTCCTGCCGCGGCCACTCCGTCTCCGGAACCCACCGACGCCGACACGGAGGCCGGCGACAGTGACGCCGAACCGATCGCGTTCGTCGGGGAGCCGTCCACCGCGGCGGACACGTCACGCACCGACGGCGCGACGGCGCTCGAGGTGCTCGCGACCCTCCCGGTGAAGGGCCGCGCCGCGAAGACCGGCTACGACCGCGCCCTGTTCGGTCAGCGCTGGCTCGACGTCGACCGCAACGGCTGCGACACTCGCAACGACATCCTGTTCCGCGACCTGACCTCCGTCACGCGGGCCGGTACGTGCCGGGTCATCTCGGGCACCCTGACCGACCCGTTCACCGGCCGGGTGATCGACTTCACGCGCGGTCAGGGCACCAGCGCGCTCGTCCAGATCGACCACGTCGTCGCGCTCTCCGACGCCTGGCAGAAGGGCGCGCAGCAGCTCACCGCCGATCAGCGCGCGACATTCGCCAACGATCCGCTCAACCTGCTCGCCGTCGACGGGCCGGCGAACTCGCAGAAGGGCGACGGTGACGCCGCCACCTGGCTGCCGAAGAACAAGGGCTTCCGCTGTGCGTACGTCGCCCGGCAGGTGGCGGTGAAGGCGACCTACGGGCTGTGGGTCACCCAGCCCGAGCATGACGCGATCGCCGCCGTGCTCAGCGCGTGCCCGGACGAGGAAACTACGACCTCGGCCTTCGCCCAGGTCGCGCCCGAGCCCGCCCCAGCGCCCGTGGCGGAGGAGCCGGTGCCCGTCCCGGCGCCCGTTCCGGCCGCCCCGGCGGCCCCTGCACCGGTCGCGCCGAGCACGACGTACCACGCGAACTGCACGGCTGTTCGCGCGGCAGGGGCCGCCCCGATCCGGGCGGGCGACCCGGGGTACACGCGCAAGCTCGACCGTGACGGCGACGGGGTCGCCTGCGAGTAGCGGCGACATATGAACGTGCGGGCATGCACCGGCTCGGGGCGATGCGCCGCGCGCTTCAGCGGCCACGCTGGCGCGACAGTCCCGTCCGGAGCCGTGCGGGAACGGGCTCCGCACCCCTTCTCGGCCGCAGCGGGTGAGATCGTGAACTCGGGTATCGCGCCGTGTCGGCCGGTCGATGTGGGGACAACGACCATCTGATCGCCCACCCCCGGTCGGCCTGACTGTGACCGGAGGGCGCCTGCCGCTGTGGAGATCGACGCGTAAGCTCGAATCCATGGCGGCAGGCGCGACGATCCACACGTTCGATGTGCAGCTGGCCGACATCGATCGCGGTGTGTACGACGAGCTGAGCCTGCGCCTCGCGCGCCACCCCTCCGAGACCGATGCGTACATGCTGACTCGGCTGCTCGCGTACTGCCTCGAGTATGAAGAGGGCATCGCCTTCACCGAGGGCGTGGCGGCGACCGACGAGCCGGCGGTGCTCGTGCGCGACCTCACCGGTCGTGTCACCGCGTGGATCGAGGTCGGGGCGCCCGACGCCGCCCGTCTGCACTACGGCAGCAAGCTCGCCGACCGCACGGTCGTGTACACGTACCGCGACCCGGCGAGGGTGATCGCCAATTGGGCAGGCAAGACGATCCACGACGCGGATGCCATCGCGCTGCACAGCTTCGACGCGGGATTCCTCGACGACGCGGCGGCGGCGCTCGCCCGTCGCAACACCATGACCGTCTCGGTGACCGAGCGTCAGGTCTATCTCGAGCTCAACGGCACGCATCTGAGTACCGCCGTGCACGAGCATCCGATTCGCGCGATCTGAACCGCCGCCGCCCCGGAACCGCATCCTCGACGTCAGGTGGACAGATCGGGAAGCTCGCGGATGCCGAACTCGTGACGCAGGGCGCTGAGCGCCGCGAGCCAGCCCGGCATCCCCGTGACGCCCGGCCCGGGCGCGACGGACGCGGAGGCGAGGTAGACGCCGGGGATCGGGGTGCGCCACGGATCCGGGCTGAGCACCGGCCGGCGGAAGAGCTGCCAGAGGTTCGGCGCGCCGGCGGCGATGTCTCCGCCCGGATAGTTCGGGTTGTGCTGCTGCACCTGCTCGGCGCTGCGCGAGCTCGTCGCCAGGATCGTGTCGCGGAAACCAGGCGCGAACCGCTCGATCTGGCGGATCACCGCTTCACGGCGATCCGCGGTGCTTCCGGCCGGCACATGCGTGTATGTCCACAGCGTGTGCTGTCCAGCGGGGGCGCGACTCGGGTCGAACAGCGTCGGCTGCGAGACCAGCACGTACGGGTTCTCGGGGAGCCGGCCACGGTGCACCTGGTTCTCGGCATCCGCCATCTCGGCACGGGTGCCGCCGACATGCAGCGTGCCGGCGCGACGCAGCTCGGGGTTCGCCCACGGCACCGGCTCACGCAGCGCGAAGTCGACCTTCGCGACGCCGTCGCCGTAGCGGAACCGCTGCAGTGCCCGCCGGTAGCCGGGCGGGATGACGTCGGCCGCCAGGCGCAGCAGCGCTCTCGGGGTGACGTCGAGCAGCGTCGCCCATGCGTCGGGCAGGTCGCTCAGCGTCTGGACCTCGTGGTCGAGCACCAGCTCGCCGCCGTGGCGGCGCAGGTCGTCGACCATGGCATCCGCGATCGCCTGACTGCCGCCGATCGGGATCGGCCAGCCCTGCGCGTGGGCGTAGGTGGTGAGCGCGAGGCCGGCGCCGGCGCCGGCGATGCTGGGCTGGGCGAGGATCGTGTGCGCGGCGACACCGGTGAGCATCGCGGGTGCGAGATCCTCCCGGAAGCGCGCATTCCAGGCGGGGCTGCCCTGCTCGAGCGCGCGCAGGCCGAAGAGCACCGCGGTGAGCGGATGCCGGGGAATGCGCAGCAGCGACGAGCCGGTGAAGTCGGCCACCTCGGTCGCCCGTTCGACCAGCGGTCGCAGAAGCCGCTCGTACGCCCGGCCGTCGCGTCCGAGCGCATCGGCGGTGCGGTCGAGGTCTCGGTACGCGATACCCGCGCGATCGCCGTCCATCGGCTGGCCGAACGACACCTCGGGGGTGACGAACTCGACGCGGTCGCGCAACCCGAAGTCGCGGAAGAAGCGCGACTCGAACGCCATCGGATGCACGGCCGAGCAGACATCGTGGTGGAAGCCGGGCAGGGTGAGCTCGCGCGTGGCGGCTCCGCCGCCGGGCTGGCTTGCGCGCTCGTACACGCGCACCCGGAGCCCTGCCCTGGCGAGGGTCACCGCGGCGGCGAGTCCGTTCGGACCCGCCCCGACCACGACGACGTCGAGGTCGCCCTCGCCCGAGCGGCGCCGGTCGGTCACGCAGCCGCCCTGCCCTCGGACAGATAGGCCAGGCGGTGCAGCGTCTCTGCGTTGCGCCAGCGCACCAGCGCATCCATGATCGGACGCGGCACGAAGCGGCCGGGGCCGGCGATGGGCTCCTCCTGAATCCGGACCAGGGTGTCGTCCCCCCGCGGTCGCACCTCGAGCGTCACCCGGGCCTCACCCATCGGCCAGCCGCGCGCTCGCACCACCATGCGGCGCGGCGGGTCGTACTGCTCGACGATGGTGCGGTCGTCGATGAGCATCGGCCACACCCCGAACGAATGGTGCAGCTCTGAGCCCTGGGCCGGCCAGGTGGCGTCCACCGCACGCATGCGTGAGGCGCCGACCACCCACGCCGGGTACAGCCAGCCGTCGCTCAGCACCTCGAACACGTCTTCCGGTGCGCAGTGCAGCACCCTCACATTCCGGGCCATCGTTCGCTCCTCAGGAGTGGATTCCGCTGTCGGTCATTCGGCTGCCGGCGCCCGCGACGTGCTCTCGCACCCATCTTCGCTCAGGTCATGAGCGGCGTGGTGCTCCCTGTCGTGGCTGCCGGTCATCCTGTGAGCACACCGCACCGCCGCGTCATCCGGCAGGGCCGTGACGGCGGGCGCGGTCGTGGGTATCATCTGCGCCCGCCGACGATCCACCTCACAGCCGGGCCAGCGCGTGCCGCGCCTGGTCGAGGGCATCGGCCGTCGCTGCCGCATCGGCGGCCGCCTGCTCTCGCCGATCGGCGGCGGCCCTGGCATCCCTCTTCGCCTGTGTCGCGTCGTGACGGGCGCGCTCGAGCTCATCCTCGAGCTCGGCGATGCGCTTTACCAGCCGGCCGATCCGCTCTTCCGCCTCCTGTGCGTCGTCCGCCGCACGCCGATCCTCCCGCACCGCGCGGTCGTGCGCCTTCTCCGCCTCGCGCAGCGCCCGCTCGGCGTCGCGCCGCCGGCGCCGCGCGCCCACCTCGTCGGCCGAAGGCGTCGCGACGACCGGGGCGTCCGGCGGCCCGCCTCCGACCGCCGCGTCGAGGTCGAACGACCCCGTCGGCTCGAGATCGCGCACCAGTCGTCCGGATGCCACGGCCGCGGCCGCGCGGGGGTCGAAGAACGCCGCGGAGATCGTCTGCCGCACCGCCTCGCGGGTGGCATCCGTCACCCGCCCGCCCTGGGCGACGGCGAGCGACGCCGCCTCGGTCGCGAGCTGAGCGGTCAGGGCCCGGCGCTGCCGCCCGAGCTGCGAGAGCGTCGCGGCGTCGAGATCCTCCTGGGCCTCACGCAGCTCGGCGGCCAGCTGCAGCGCCTGGTCGAGCCGGGCGGCGCGCTCGCGGGCGAAGAGGTTCACCACCCACGCGGCGACGCTCGGCTTGCGTAACGCGCGGATCGCCGCCGAGAGCGCGGGGTCGCCCGCGTCCTTCGCACGCGCGTTGCGCGTCGCGATGAAATCGTCGGGTGGCCCCGCGTACAGCTCGGCGGCGATCGTCTCGAGGTCACCCGCTGCGCTCATGCGAGCGACCTTATCGCGTGGGCGATCAGTCGTTCTTCGTCGCCTCTTCGGCCGCGCGCATGGCTGCGTCGCCCTCCTCGGGCGACTCCGCGCCCGCGTTCGCCGCGGGGTCGTCGCCGGACGCCGGCTCGCCGTCGGTCGTCGGCATGTTCTGACTGTCGAACTGGCCGTCGGGCAGCGCCTCGTCGGCGGTCTGGGGGGAGTCTGCGGCCGCGTCGTCGTGCAGGTCGTCGGGGTTTCCGTCGTGATGAGTCATGATCCGAGTGTCAGCCGCTCGACCACGATCCGGGCAGGGCCGTGACGGCCGGCATCTCGAGGGGTATCATCCGCGTCGATCCGACACCACCGGCTCCGCCGCGTGCGTCCGGTCGGGCAGGCGGCGCACGTCGACCAGCGCCAGCATTCCGCCGGCCACGAGACCGCCGAGTCCGCCGAGCATCATGTCGCCGATCGTGTCCTGATAGCCGACGTGGATCTGATCGCTGATGTACTCGGCGCCGAACCACTCGATCATCTCCCAGACCGCGCTGAGCGCGAGAGCGATCAGCGGCACGAGCGCCAGGGGCGTCCGCGGCGGCGGACTCGCGGTGATCGCGGCGATGCCGGTCCGCGTCAGGATCTCCGCCGCGATCACGGCCAGAACCGCGGTACAGGCGAAGTGCAGCACCAGATCCCACCACCAGATCGCCGCGTACAGATCGAACACGTTGCTCCACGCGGCGGCGAGGACGATCGCACCGGCGGCGGCGTCGAACCAGGCGCGCATACCCAGCATCCGCGGCAGCATGAGCGCGGGCAGGGCCAGCGCCGCGATACCGGCATCCGTCGGCTGCAGCAGGATGGCGGCCGTGATCACACCCAGGATGCCGATCACACGCAGCGCATCGGCCGCCCACTCCGCAGGGGTGCGCGGCGGTCGCAGGAAGTCCTCTTTCATGCGGCCGCCTCTCCGAAGCGCAGAACCGCCTGCACCGGCAGATGGTCCGACGGCGAGCGGCCGCCGGGGGTGCGGGCGTTGATGCCGACCGCGCGCACCCGCACGTCCGGCGTGGTCAGGATCCAGTCGAGCTGCCGCGCACCGGCGCGCGGGCGCCGGTATCCGGGATACGTTCCCCACCGCGGGCCGTTCGTGCCCTCGGCGGCACCCCACGCGTCGACCAGAGCGCGTCCGGTCTGCAGTGCGCGCACGGTCGTCGAGTCGGCACCGGCGTTCAGGTCGCCCGTGACGACCGCGGGCAGCCCACGCTCGGCCACGAGCCGGCGGATGGCGAGGGCCGAACGACGCCTCGACCCCGCGGAGACGGGGTCGAGATGGGTGTTGATCGCGACGAACCGCGTGCCGGTGCGGCGTTCGACGAACTCCGCCCAGACGAGGATCCGCGGGATGAGGTTGCCCCATCCGATCGATCCGGCGCGTTCCGGCGCATCCGACAGGGCGCGCTGCCCCCAGTCGCGCAGCTCGAGATGCGTACGGTCGAACAGGATCGGAGTCCCCTCGCCGCGCCCGCCCGAGCCCCGGCCGGCGCCGATGGCGCGATGATCGGGTCCGAGCGCCTCGCGCACGAGCGGCATGACACGCGGCATGGCCTCCTGCAGACCGATCAGCGTCGGACGCTCCGAGGCCAGCAGCTCGCGCACGGCGGGAGCGCGCCACGACCACCGGTCGGCACGACGGCGCAGCACGCCGTCGGCGGCGCGGCGGATGTTGAAGGTCATCACGTGCACGTCGGGTGCTTCGCGCGGCCCGACCAGGGCATCCGCAGGCTCATCGGGTTCGGGGGTGGCCACGGTCACCCGTCCCACCCCTGCTGCGGCGTCTCGCACGTCTCGCGGAACACGAACTGCGACGGATGCTTGCGCTGCGAACTCGACCAGTCGATGGCGGGGCGCCGCTGCTCGGCAGGCAGATATCCGAGGCGGTACACGGCCATCAGCTCGAGGTCGTCGGGCACGTGCAGCAGCTCGACGATCTCGTCCCAGCGGCCCGGCGCCTCCATCGGGAACGAGATGAACTGGATGCCCATCCCGAGCTCCACCGTGGTCAGCCAGATGTTCTCCATCGCCGCGCCCATGCTGAACACCGAGTAGAACGACGACAGCTCGCCGGGGCGGTACTCGCTGCGATCGAGCATCACGCCGAGCAGCAGCGGCGAACCCGCCACGAGCTTCGCGTTCTCGGCGCCCAGGGTCTTGGGCACGCCGAGCGAGTTCATCAGCTTCTGCCCACGAGAGGTGAACACCTGGCTCGTGAACGGGCGCAGCAGCGCGGGCAGCTTGTCGAACAGCATGCCGCTGCGCTTCTGCTCCATCTCGGCCTCGCTGAAGCGGAAGTACGGCTTGTAGCGCTCGAAGAACGTGCCGTTCGACATCACCTCGGTCATGCTCTCGCCCGAGATCTTCGCGATCCGTTCGATCGTCTCGCGCTGCTCGATCACGACGAAGCGCCACGGCTGGCTGTTCAGCTGCGACGGGGCGCGGCTGGCCGCCTCGATCAGCAGCCGCTGGTGCTCGTCGCTGACGGCGTCGGGCAGGAACGGCCCGTTCGTGGTCTTGCGTCGGCGGATGACGTCGAGGAATTCCATGATGCTCCTATCGGCGGGAGGTGATCACGCCGGCGACGACGAACGGCGCGGCGGTGAGGGCGATGACGGGATGCCGGCGGGTGTGCGTGCCCGCGTACGGGATGACGGCCAGGGGCACCAGCGCCGGGGCGAGGGCGAGCGCGGCCCTCCGATCGCGGCCGATGCCGACGATCAGCGCGAGCATCGTCGTCGATACTGTCGCGATGTACAGCGCGTGGTGCACCCAGCGGAAGCGCCTGGTGTCGACGAGTCGGGTCGCGACGGCGGTTCCCAGTGCGCAGTTCGCGGCGTAGCAGATGCCGGATGCCAGGAACGCGGCGGACGCCGCCCGTCGGTGCCCTCGCGCTCGCCGCCTGCGTGTCATGGGATCAGCACATCACGTCGCGCGCATTCGGCGCGAGGGGTTGCGCGCGCGGCATCCGGATCCCATGCATCCGAAGCAGGAGAACACGCCGAGGCAGGTGAATACGGCCGACATTCACCTGCTTCCGCGTGTTCTCCTGCGCTCAGCGCGTCGGGTCGGCCGCGGGAAGGGGGTCCGCGGGCTCGGCGGGGTTGCGCCGGATGCCGATCCACGACACCACGCCGCCTGCGGCGAACAGCGCGGCGGTGACGATCACGGCGCTGTGGAAGCCGTCGAGGTCGAGCGACCCGCCGACGATGGTCGACAGCAGCGCGACCACCAGCAGCCCGGCCACGCGCGAGACGGCGTTGTTCACGGCCGACGCGATCCCGCTGCGACGCTCGTCGATCGCACCCAGGATCGCCGACGTCAGCGGGGCGACGGTCAGGGCGAGGCCGAGACCGAGCACGATCATCGACGGCAGCACCTGCCACCAGTAGTCGAAGTCGCTGGCGACGGTGAGCAGCAGCAGAGACCCGACCGCCATCAGCAGCGGGCCCGCGGTCATGAACAGGCGAGGCCCGAGTCGCCCGGCCCAGGCTCCGGCACGCGACGACAGCAGGATCATCAGCACGGTGACCGGCAGGCTCGCGAGCCCTGCCGCGGTCGCGCTGAGCCCCGGCCCCTGCTGCAGGTAGACGCCGATCACAAAGCCGTTAAGCGACAGCGCCGCGTACACGAACAGGGTCGACACGTTGCCCCAGCCGAAGTTGCGCACCGCGAACATCGACAGGGGCAGCAGCGGATGCGCCGCACGAGCCTGGCGCCACAGGAAGACGGCGAGCAGGGCGACGCCCGCGGCTCCGGGCATCCAGATCGCAGGCGCCGACCAGCCCAGCCGCTCCTGCTCGATCAGCGCGAAGACGACCGCGCCCAGACCGAGCGCGCACAGGATGCCGCTCGTCCAGTCCACCCGCACGTCGCGCTCGTGCTCGGGCAGGTCCAGCCGGCCGAGCAGCACCAGGGTCGCCGCGATCGGCAGCACGTTGATGAGGAAGACGAACCGCCACGAGAGCAAGTCGACGAACAGCCCGCCCATCAGCGGACCGATCAGCTGCGCGGCGGTGGTGAACGCCGTCCACACGCCGATCGCCCGCGACTGCAGCTCGCCGCGCATCGTCGCGGTGATCAGCGCGAGCGAGCTTGGCACGAGCAGCGCGCCCGCGGCACCCTGCGCCGCGCGGGCGATGATCAGCACCAGCGGGTCAGGAGCCGCTGCCACGGCGACCGACGCGATGCCGAAGGCGATCAGGCCGATCCGCATCACGCGCACGCGACCGTAGGCGTCCGACAGTGACCCGGCCAGCAGGATCAGCGCGCTCAAGGTGATCAGGTAGGCGTCGACCACCCACTGCTGGGTGGCGATGCCGCCGCCCAGCTCGCGGCTGATCGCCGGCAGCGCCACCGTGACCACGGTTCCGTCGAGGAAGGTGACGAACGAGGCCAGCACGGCGACCGCGACGACGAGTCTCTGCACGGTGTCGAATGCGGGCACAGGGGTGGACGTGGGCACAGGCCGACACTACTCCCGCCGTCGACGTACGGCACGAGCACCCATCGACCCGCGGCGCGAGCAGGCGTACTCTGGCCGCAGGCGGGACGACCTGCCCCGTCTCGACCCTCGGCGTGAAGCCGATGACCCAGGCGGAGCGAACCATGGATTCGATGATGATGGACGCGATGGCGTCCGAGATGAAGACGTCCGGCATGGAGATGATCGACATGGCGGTCATGCAGGCCTGCATCGACGCGTGCGCCGCGTGCGAGCAGGCGTGCACGGTCTGCTCGACGCAGATGATGGACTGCAGCGTCTCGTGCATGAACTGCGCCGACATGTGCGGCACGATGATGCGCTCGATGCTGCGCATGCAGGGCATGACCGCACAGGCGATGATGTCGATGCTCGACGCCTGCATCGCGATGTGCCGGATGTGCGCCGACGACTGCCAGTCGCACGCCGAGAACAGCGACGTCTGCCGGATGTGCGCTCAGGCGTGCAGGGCGTGCATGGACGCCTGCATGGCGATGCGCGACGCCATGACCAAGATGGCCTCCTGACGGCGCCCCGCTGAGCCTGCTCCTTCTGGGCCCCTGAGCCTGACGAAGGGCCCTGAGCCCGCTCCTCCTGGGCCACCCTCGGCGTCGTTCCTTCTGGGTCCCTGAGCCTGCCGAAGGGCCCTGAGCCCGACCCTC
The DNA here is from genome assembly GCF_053645675.1 of Microbacterium sp. NPDC055312. Taxonomy (NCBI): domain Bacteria; kingdom Bacillati; phylum Actinomycetota; class Actinomycetes; order Micrococcales; family Microbacteriaceae; genus Microbacterium; species Microbacterium sp. NPDC055312. Next base: position 604,179 of record NZ_JBSHMU010000002.1, read on the forward strand.
CTGGGTCCCTGAGCCTGCCGAAGGTCCCTGAGCCCGCCGAAGGGTCAGCGCGCGACGTTGTAGAGCACCCTGCCGACGGCCAGCACGTCGTACTCGGCGTGCAGTGCGACCGGCGTGCCCGCGGGCGCTTCGAGCGCCGCGCCGGCTGCGCTCCACACCGCATGCGCGTCGCCGTCGAGGGTGCGCAGACGAAGCACTCCGGATGCCGCATCCGCCGCCTCGACGATGGCATCCGCCCAGCCGAGCGGCGTCGCCGACGCCATCCGCGCCTGGATCAGATGCAGGGCGTGACCGGGGGCGTACGACGAGCAGACGTCGCCGTGGTCGCACATGCACGCCGCACGCTCACGCACCTCGAGGGGCGAAAGGCGGATGGGCGGCGTGGTCACGGTGGGTCTCCTCACGATCGGTTCACCGAGAATACGTCCGGCTCCGGCGAGCGTCGAGAAGAGCCGACACGGGGCGACACAATGCCTCGATCCGCCGGCGGGCGTCAGCGCGACTGTGCCTCGACGATCGCCCTCTCGAGGTCAGCCGGTTCGGTGAGGGCGACCATCCGCCCGTCGACGAAGAACGTGGGCGTGCCCTCGACCCCGAGGAAGGTGCCCTCGGACCGGTCGCGTCGCACGCGTTCGGTGGTGGCCGGGTCGGCGACGGCCGCGTCGTAGGCGGTCATGTCGAGACCGAGGCCGTCGGCGAGGTCGCGGAAGACCTCCGGAGTCGGCTCGGCAGCGCCGACCCAGTCCGCCTGGGTCTCGAACAGCCGGTGGTACATCGCCTCGAACTCGCCCTGCTGTCCGGCGGCTTCGGCGGCGAGCGCCGCGGGCATCGAGTTCACATGCCCCGGCAGCGGGAAGTACCGCACCGCGTAGGTGATCTGCCCGTCGTACTTCCGCCGCAGCTGCTCGACCTCGGGGTACACGGTGCGACACGCCCCGCACTCGAAATCGAGGAACTCCACCACGGTGACCGCACCTGGGCCGCCGTCGTCGAGAACGTGCGACTCCTCGCGCAGCACCTGCGGCTTCGGGTCGTTCTCGGACTCGGCGCGCTGCGCGACGGTCCACACGAGCACGCCGATCAGCAGCACCATGACCAGGCCGCCGGTGATGATGACGGCCTTGACGGAGTTCTTCATGCCTCGATCCTGTCAGCTTCCGCCGACGGCATCCCGCGCGTGCGCGAGCGCCGACGGGGCGAGGGCCCGCGACAGCCGCTCGAACTCGCGAGCACTGCGCTCACCGGGCCAGTCGGCGGGCAGCAGGGTCGCGGGCAGGCCCGGGTCGACGTAGGGCAGCACCCGCCAGCTGTCGATCAGGCGGACGTACGCGGTGAACGGCTCGACCTGGTCGATGCCGTCTAGGGATGCCAGGAACCGCTCGTGCTCCGCGCGCAGCGCGCCCAGGTCCCACCATCGCGCGGCGGCGTCGGCGAGGGGGTCGGCCGGCACCGGATCGCTCGTGCGGAACAGGGTGGCGAAGGCGCGGGCATGCAGCTCGGCCAGCAGCTGCTCCGCCTCGGCGGACAGGTGCCCGGGCAGGATCCACAGCCCCGCCGAGACGGCGCCCGCGCCGAGGAACTGCAGTCGGCGGCGCAGCTGATGCCTGAGGTCGCGACGCGTCTCGGGGATGGTCACCGAGACGAGCAGCCAGTCTTCGCCCGCCGCCATCGTGCGCACCGCGAAGATGCGCCGGTCGCCGCGCTCGAGCATCGGCAGCGCCGCAGGGTTCAGCGCGTATCCGGCATCCGGCGTCGCGAGCAGCAGGCCGCGCTGCTTGAGCCGGGTGATGGCGGTGCGCGCACGGGCGGCCGGAATCCCCAGGTCGCCGGCCAGCCGCACGAGGGCGGCCGACGAGATGCGGCCGCCGAGCGGGCGCAGGTACAGCCCGATCAGGGTGCGCAGCAGCGAGGTCGCGCTGCCCGGCCGCGCCTCGATGTCGTCGAGCACTGCCGCCGAGGGCGGGGTCATGACTGCAGCGCGTCGCGCACGGCGATCACGCCGCGCAGCGTCTCCTCGTGCGAGGTGCTCAGCGGCGACAGGCCGAGGCGGATGCCGTCGGGGAAGCGGAAGTCGGGGATCACCCCGTCGGCCCACAGCTGCGTCGTGACCTCCTGGAACGAGTCGTGCCCGATCGTGACATGGCCGCCGCGGCGCGAGGCCTCGCGCGGCGAGAGCAGCCGCACGCCGAGCGGGGCGAGCAGCGCGTCGTAGGCGCGGATCGCGAACTCGGTGAGCGTGATCGACTTAACCCGCAGGGCGGTGACCCCTTCCAGCTCGATCAGGTCGAGCATGCCCTGCATGGGCAGCATCGACAGCACCGGCGGGGTGCCGCTGAGCAGCTGCCGGATGCCCGAGACGGGCGTGTACTCGGGTCCCATGGCGAAGATGTCGGCGGCGCCCCACCAGCCGTGGATCGGCTGCACGACCGTGCCGTGATGCTCGGCGCGCAGATAGCCGAACGCGGGCGAACCGGGTCCGCCGTTCAGGTACTTGTACGTGCAGCCGACGGCCATGTCGACGCCCCAGTCGTCGAGCTGCATGGGCACGACGCCGGCCGAGTGGCACAGATCCCAGAGCATCAGCGCTCCGGCATGCTTCACCGCCTGGGTGATCGACGGCATGTCGGCGAGCGACCCCGAGCGGTAGTCGACGTGACTGAGCACGACGAGGGCGGTGCGCTCGGAGACGACCGCTGCGACCTGATCGGCGGTCACCCCGAGGATCGGGTCGGGCTCGACCCAGCGCAGCGTCGCGCCGGTCTCGTTCGCGATCCCGGCGGCGATGAAGCGATCGGTGGGGAAGTTGCCCGCTTCGATGACGATCTCGTCCCGACCCGGTCGCGCGGCGACACCGGCGCGCATGAGCTTGTAGAGCAGCACGCTGGTCGAGTCGGCGACCACGGTCTGGCCGGCCGCGGCGCCCAGAGTGATCGCGCCGATGCGATCGCCGAGCTGCATCGGCAGCTGCATCCACTGCTCGTCCCACGAGCGGATGAGACGCGTGCCCCAGTCGTCACGGACGAACGCCGCGGCCTTCTCGGGCAGATCGCGCAGCGGGCGGCCCAGCGAATTGCCGTCGAGATAGGCGGTGACACCGGGGGCGTCGGCGAACTCGGCGAGGTGGTGGGCGAGCGGGTCGGCCTGGTCGAGCTTGCGGGCCTCGGCGAGCAGGTCGGCGGTGATGTCGGTCATGTCACGGCTCCGTGATGTCGGTGTCGATGTCGGCTGGTGTGAGGCGGCGGGCCCGATTCGGGTCGCCGTCGGGCAGAAGCAGCAGAGGGCCGCCCGCGAGCGGGTCGGCGGGGGAGAGGGATGCCAGCAGGTCGAGTCCGTCGAGGCCGGCGGCGCGCAGCAGGTCGATCTCGGCCTCGCGCAGGTCGACAGGGGTGTCGCCGTTTCCCATGTCGGTGCCGTAGAGCACCTCGCCGCCGCCCGCGATGAAGCGCCGCACGTTGTCGAGCGCGAGGGCGAGCGTGTCGCCATCGTGGATCGCGAGAGTCGAGATCCAGGATGCGGATGCCGCCTGCGCCGCGATCTCGGCATCGGTGAGGCGCTCGCTGAACGGGGCGTGCGCCAGGCGGGTCGCGCCCAGGCGCACTGCGCGCTGCGCTTGACCTGCTCCTTCGGCATGGGCGACGACGGGCAGGTGGTGCGCGGCCGCCTGATGTACGACGGCGCGGAAGGCATCGTCGTCGAGCACCGGACCCGCATCGCTGTGTGCGACGACCTTGATCAGCGAGACGCCGGCGGCGGCGAGCTCGTCGACCGTGCGCGCCGCGTGCTCGGCATCCGTGATCTCCTGCACCGAACCGGCCGGAGCCCATGCGCGATCCGACGGATAGCCGCCTGGTGCGGTGAGGAACGGCCCGGCGTACTCGACGACGGGGCTGCGCAGCACGTCGGCGATCCACTCCGGATCCGCGCCCAGATCGACCACCCGGCCCAGCCGCGACGCCGGCAGCAGGGAGGGATCGACCAGCTGCAGGTGCACGTGGTGGTCGGTGAACAGGCCGGTGATCACGCCCTCGATGCGGGGTGTTCCGGCGAGCGGCGGCCCTTCGACAAGCTCAGGGGCCCAAAAGGGGAGACGGTCAGGGGCCCAGGAGGGGAGACGGTCAGGGGTCGCGGCACGCACCTCGAGGGTGCCCTCGCGCATCGCCTCGCCGTCGAAGAAGGTGACCGCCCGCATTCAGCGGCCGATCTCGGTGCGCACGCTGTACAGCTCGGGGAAGAACGTGAGATCGAGTGCGCGCTGCAGGAAGTTCACGCCGCTCGATCCGCCCGTGCCGACTTTCATGCCGATCGTGCGGGTGACCGTGCGCAGATGCCGGAAGCGCCAGAACTGGAAGTTGTCCTCGACGTCGACGAGCTCTTCGCACGCCTCGTAGAGGTCCCAGTGCTCGTGCGGGTTCTCGTAGATCTCGCGGATCGCGGCGACGAGCTCGGGATGCTCGCGGTAGGGCTGGCGCACGTCGCGCTCGAGCACTTCGGCGGGGATCGGCAGGCCGCGCCGGGACGCGTACCGCAGGAACTCGTCGTACAGGGTGGGGCGCTCCCACTCGGCGGTGAGCATCGCGAGGTTCTCGGGATGGTCGCGGAACACGCCGAGCATCCGCTCGTTCTTGTTGCCGAGGGCGAACTCGACCGCGCGGTACTGCACCGACTGGAACCCCGACGAGCTGCCGAGGTCGCCGCGGAACTGCGCGTACTCGGTGGGGGTGAGGGTGGCGAGCACCGACCACTGCTGGGTCAGCACCTCCTGGATGTGCTTGACCCGCGCGATGTGCTTGAGTGCCGCGCGCAGGTCGTCGCCGGCGAGGCGGTCGCGGGCGGTGCCCAGCTCGTGCTGCACGAGCTTGAGCCACAGCTCGGTCGTCTGGTGCTGGATGATGAACAGCATCTCGTCGTGGTGCTCGGGCTGTGAGACCGGATGCTGTGCGCCGAGCAGCCGATCCAGGTCGAGGTACGAGCCGTACGTCATCCGATCCTTCAGATCAGTGACGATGCCGTCTTCGAGTGGGCGTTCATTGTCGGCTGCGGCCATGCGGGGAACCTATCAGTTTCGTGGCGGTCGTCACAACAGTGAAACAGCCCTCGGTTAGCACCCACCGCCCGTATCGGCAAGGGGCGCCGCTCGACCCGAGGTGATCGACGGGCAGCGGATATTCTTCCGAACATGGGAGACAGCATCAGCTCACAGCGGTTCACTCGGCAGGACCGGGCGCGGTTCCGGCAGCAGGTGCAGCGCGGGCTGGAGGCGCTCGAGCTCATGCTCGGCGACGGCTGGTTCGAAGAGGCGTCGCAGCCGCAGCTGGGGCTCGAGCTCGAGCTGAACCTCGTCGACGGCGACCGCAACCCTGCCATGACCAACGAGCAGGTGCTGGATGCGATCGCGAACCCGGCCTTCCAGACCGAACTCGGGCGATTCAACGTCGAGATCAACGTGGCTCCCCGGCCACTGGGCGGTGACAGCCTCACCGAGCTCGAGAAGGTGCTGGGGTCGGCGTTCTCCGCCGCCGACGAGCGCGCCCACAGCGCGGGCAGCGATCTCGCGATGATCGGCATGCTGCCCACTCTCGACGAGACGCACTTCACCGAGCGCTGGCTGTCGAGGGAGCCGCGCTACAAGATGCTCGGCCAGCAGATCCTCGCCGCGCGCGGTGAAGACATCGAACTGCGCCTCGACGGTGTCCCCCTCACCGACACCGCAGACCCGGAAGACCTCGACATCGTCTGCGACACGATCGTGCCCGAAGCCGCGTGCACGTCGATGCAGCTGCACCTGCAGGTCAAGCCCGAAGAGTTCGCCGCTCACTGGAACGCCGCGCAGGCGATCGCCGGCGTGCAGGTCGCGCTGGCCGCGAACTCGCCGTTCTTCGCCGGCCGCGCACTCTGGCACGAGACGCGCATCCCGATGTTCGAGCAGGCGACCGACACGCGCTCGCAGGAGCTGAAGAATCAGGGCGTGCGCCCGCGCGTATGGTTCGGCGAGCGGTGGATCACGTCGATCTTCGACCTCTTCGAAGAGAACTCGCGTTACTTCCCCGCCCTGCTGCCGGAGAGCTCCGACCAGGATCCGCTCGAGACGCTGCGATCAGGCACCGCGCCTGACCTCAGCGAGCTGCGGATGCACAACGGCACGGTCTACCGCTGGAATCGCCCCATCTACGACACGCAAGACGGCGGCTGCCACCTGCGACTCGAGAACCGGGTGCTGCCCGCATCGCCGTCGATGGCGGATGCCCTGGCCGACACCGCGTTCTACTACGGGCTGCTGCACACCCTCGCCAGCAGCGAGCGCCCGCTGTGGAGCCAGATGACCTTCGACGCCGCGCACGAGAACCTGCACGCCGCCGCGCGGCAGGGCATCGAGTCGCAGCTGTACTGGCCCGAGCTCGGCTGGGTCGGGCCGCGCGAGCTGGTGCTGCGCCGGCTGCTGCCGCTGGCCGCGGAGGGACTCGAGGCCTACGGTGTCTCGACTGCGGCGCGCGAGAGGTACCTCGGTATCATCGAGCAGCGCTGCGTCACCGGCCGCAACGGCGCCACCTGGCAGCGTGCGAACGTCGCAGCCCGAGAGGCGGCGGGCGAGTCGCGTCCGCAGGCGCTGCACGGCATGCTCGACGACTACCTGCAGCACATGCACTCGGGCGAGCCCGTGCACGCCTGGCACCCCTGACCCCCTGAGCCACCTGGATCCCTGAGCCCACCCTGGGCCCCTGAGCCACCTGGGTCCCTGAGCCTGCCGAAGGGCCGCCGCCGCCCCCACCCTGGCCCCCTGAGCCTGCCTTGGGCCCCTGAGCCACTTGGGTCCCTGAGCCACTTTGGGTCCCTGAGCCTGCCGAAGGGCCGCCGCCGCCCCCCTGGCCCCCTGAGCCTGCCGAAGGGTCAGCCCAGGATCTCCGCCGTCGTCCGCAACACGATCTGCGGCGGGTAGAGCCCCATCACGTGCACTGCGGCGGCGTGGTTCTCGGCCGTCGATCCCGCGCACGCGTCGGTCGCGACGGTGAGGTGCGCACCGGCATCCACCCCGGCCAGCGCCGTCGACAGCACGCAGCAGTCGGTCGAGACGCCGGCGAGCACGACGTGCGCGCCGCGTCCGACGATCGCCTCCAGCTCACCGCCCCACTTGCCGAACGTGGGCAGGTCGAGAGTCGGGTGGGGTGACAGGTCGCGCGCCGCGGGCACGAGGTCGAACAGCTCGTCGGTGGGCGCCTGGTCGGCGAACGGCCACGCCGTGAAGTACTCGCCCCACGACGTGGTGCGGTCAGCCGTCGGAATCCATCGGGTCACCAGCACCCGCTCGCCGAACCGTTCGGCGAGACGCGCGATGTTCTGCATCGCCTCGGTGAAGAACGGCGAGCCCCACTCCGATTCCGGCGAGGCGAAGATGTTCTGCGGGTCGATGACGACGAGCCACTGATCCGTCACGCCTGCTCCTGACGGCGGATCCGCCCGGCGCGCGCGAACCACGTGACGACGAACGAGAGCACCAGGGCGGCGAAGACGCCGAGGTTCGCGTACGCCCACTCGCCGTCCTCGCCTCCGATCAGGAACAGCAGGTAGCCCTGCCAGTTGTTCCACGCGGCATCCTCGGCGAACAGGTTGATGACCAGGCCCCAGCCGATGATCGACGCGACGACCATGGTGCCGATCGAGGTCCAGTCCCACGCGCCGTAGCGGCCGCGGGCGTCGAACAGCGCCGCCTCGTCGTAGTCGCGCCGGCGTCGCAGGATGTCGGCGATGAGGATGCCCGCCCACGCGGCCAGCGGCACGCCGAGCGTGATGAGGAACGACTGGAACGGCCCGAGGAAGTCGGCGGCGAAGAACACCACCCAGATCGTGCCGAGGGTGAGGATGACGCCGTCGATCCCGGCGGCGGCGGGGCGGGGGATGCGGATGCCGAGGCTGATCAGCGTGAGGCCCGACGAGTAGATGCCGAGCACGGCGCCTGAGACGAGCGCGAGCACGGCGGTGAGCAGGAACGGCACGAGCACCCAGATCGGCAGGATGCCGGCCAGGGCGCCGATCGGGTCGGCGGCGACGGCGTCCCTCAGCTTCGGGTCGGAGCCGCCGAGCAGCAGACCGAAGATGACCAGGATCACCGGGGCGATCGCGCCGCCGAAGGTGTTCCAGAACACGATCGCGCCGTCGGACGCGGTGCGCTTCTGATAGCGCGACCAGTCGGCGGCGATGTTGATCCAGCCCAGCCCGAACCCGGTCATCACCATGACCAGAGCGCCGATGACCGCGCCGACGCTCCCGTCGGGGATCGACATCACCGCGCCCATGTCGATGCGGCCGCTCGCGAGGATGATGTAGAGGATCGTGACAGCGCCGGTGACCCAGGTCAGCACCGACTGCATCTTCATGATGGTGTGGTAGCCGAGCACCGAGGCCGCGACGATGAGCGCCGCGACCACGACGGTGGCGATGATCTTCAGGGCGACGCTGTCACCCGGCCCGCCGAGCTGGGTGATGACAGTGGCCGTGGCGAGCACCGCCATGATCGCCAGGAACGTCTCCCAGCCGATCGAGGTCAGCCACGACACGATGCCGGGCACCTTCTGACCGTGCACGCCGAACGCGGCGCGCGAGAGCACCATGGTCGGCGCCGAGCCCCGCTTGCCGGCGATCGCGATGAGCCCGCACAGCAGGAACGACACGACGATGCCGATGATCGACACCAGCGTCGCCTGCCAGAACGAGATGCCGAAGTCGAGCACGAACGAGCCGTAGCTCATGCCGAACACCGACACGTTGGCGGCGAACCACGGCCAGAACAGATCGCGCGGCTTCGCCGTGCGCTGCGACTCGGGGATGATCTCGATGCCCGCTCGTTCGATGAGCGCGGGCGACGTGGTATCGGTCATGCCCTCATCCTGGCACCGCCGTCGGCGCCTCGGGTGCAACAACGGGGCTCAGCGGCCGAGCAGCTCCGCGACGGCGTCGATCGCTCCGTCGGCGAGGCGGAAGTACGCCCAGGTGCCGCGCTTCTCGCGCTCGAGGAATCCGGCGGAGACGAGCACCCGAAGATGGTGGGAGACCGTCGGCTGGCTCAGGCCCAGAGGCTCGGTCAGATCGCACACGCACGCCTCGCCGTCGGCGTGCGCCGAGATCATCGAGATCAACCGCAGGCGAGCAGGGTCGGCCAGTGCTTTGAGCGAGGATGCCAGCGACTCGGCGTTCTCGGCCGAGATCGGCACCCGGGTGAGCGGCGCGCAGCAGGAGCGCAGATCGCGCAGGGGGATCAGCTCGGAAGTGGGCACGAATCGATTGTGGTTCATGTATTGACGAACGTCAATATATGCGCGACGATGGCGTCGCAACACATTGATGAACATCGATGAATGGAGGTGCGAGATGGACGACTGCTGCGAGATCCTCGACGACGGAACCTGTGTCTCCGAGTGCTGCTGACAGCGTGCGATCCTCGCGGGCCGGCCTTCTCCGGCCGGCCCGCGGCGGCATCACGTAGGCTGACCACGCACCCCCGCACCCCGCCCTCAGGAGCTTCGATGACACACAGCGCGACCAGGCCCTCCGTCCTTTTCGTGTGCGTGCACAACGCGGGCCGCTCGCAGATGGCCGCAGGGTTCCTGCGCGATGTTGCGGGCGACCGCATCGAGGTGCGCTCCGCAGGCTCGATGCCGGCAGATCAGATCAACCCGGTCGCCGTAGAGGCGATGGGCGAGCTCGGGATCGACATCACGACCGAGCAGCCCAAGGTGCTCACGCCCGAGGCTGTGCAGGCGTCGGACGTCGTGATCACGATGGGCTGCGGGGACGCCTGCCCGTTCTTCCCTGGTAAGCGCTATGAGGACTGGAAGCTCGACGACCCGGCGGGACAGGGCATCGACGCGGTCCGCCCGATCCGCGACGAGATCCGCTCACGCATCGAGAAGCTAGTCGCCGAACTGATCTGAGCGCCGGTCGGGCTCTGCCTCTCAGCCGGCGAAGAAGGCGCGCGCGACGCGCGACAGGTCGTACAGGTCGCTCACACCCGCGAGTTCACGTGCGGAGTGCATCGAGAGGATGGGGATGCCCACGTCGACCGTGCGGATGCCCAAGCGCGTCGCCGTGATCGGGCCGATCGTCGACCCGCACGGGACGGCGTTGTTCGACACGAACTCCTGCGAGGCGACGCCCGCCGACTCGCACCAGCGCGCCCAGGCCGCAGCCCCCACCGCGTCGGTGGCGTAGCGCTGGTTCGCGTTGATCTTCAGGATCGGGCCCGAGCCGAGCACCGGCTGCACGACCGGGTCGTGCTTGTGGGCATGGTTCGGGTGCACCGAGTGCCCGACATCGCTCGACAAGTGCCACGACGCGGCGAACGCGCGGCGCTGCTCGGTGGCGTCGGCGCCGAGCGACGCGTACACGCGCGCGAGCACGTCTTCGAGAAACGGGCCGGCCGCGCCCGAGCGCGACTCGGATCCGAGCTCCTCGTGGTCGAAGGCGGCGAGCACCGGGATCACCGGCTGGGCCGTTGACCCACCCGGGGCCGCTGAGCCTGCCGAAGCGCCGTCTGACTCGCTCTGGGTCGCTGAGCCTGTCGAAGCGCCGTCTGACTCACTCTGGGCCGCTGAGCCTGTCGAAGCGCCGACCGTCTCGATCAGCGCGACCACTCCGGCGTGCACCGAGGCGAGATCGTCGAGGCGGCCGGATGCGAAGAACGCGTCGTCCTTGCCGAAGACGGCGCCGCGCGCGGCATCCGCCACCACCGCGTCGAAGCCGCGGATATCGGCCGCGTCGACTCCTGCGGAGGCCGCCAGCTCGGCGAGGATGTCGGCGGATTCGGCATCCCCCAGCCCCCACACCGGCTGGGTGCCCGTCTGCCTGTCGAGCGCGAGGCCGTCGTTGACACCGCGGTCGAGGTGGATCGCGAGCTGCGGCAGGCGCAGCAGCGGGCCGGTCGCCGCGAGCACGACGCGACCGTCGGCGAGGGCGAGGCGCCCGGCGAGGCGGAGTTCGCGGTCTAGCCACGAGTTCAGCAGCGGTCCGCCGTACACCTCGACGGCGGCCTGCAGCCAGCCGCGGACACCCGTCGTGGGCTTGGGTTTGAGCTTGAAGCCGGGGGAATCGGTGTGCGCCCCGAGCACGTGCACGGGTGTGGTCGCCGCGGCATCCGTCGGCACCGACCAGGCGATCGCGGCGCCGTCGCGCACGACGACGAATCGCCCGCCCGCCTGTGCCGGCCACTCGGCGGTCTCGTCGAGGCGGGTGAAGCCGGCCTCTTCAAGACGACGCGCGACCTCTTCGGCAGCGTGGTAGCTCGACGGCGAGGCGGCGACGAAGTCGGCGAGATCGGCGGCATGCGTGTGGGCGGCGGAGACGGCAGGCATGGCTACGAGCCTAATCCGCCCGCCCCGATGCGGCCCGCCTGTCACGCATCCGGCAGGGGGTAGCGTCGTCGCAGCACCCAGCGCTGTCCGAGCGTCCAGGTGACGGTGACCACGAGGTAGAGGGCTGCGGCGAGCGGCACGAACGCCGCGAAGACCGCGGTGAGGTAGTGCAGCGCGTTCATCGCGCCGAGCACGCCAGGGGTCGCCAGCGGGCCCTCCGTCGGTACCTGCGGCCGGAACACGCGGCGGGTGATGTCGGCGACGACCACGATCACCACGAGCACGACCGCCCAGACGGCGGCGGTCTGCCCGTCGAGGCCCACCCCGACCGCCGCGATCAGCGAGTCGCCCAGCGGAGCCCCGAGCAGGTCGTGCGCCAGCAGCGCGTTCGGGTGGCCGGCGATCTCGGGGCGCAGGAACAGCGTGTACAGCACCCCGACGACGGCAGCCTGCACGATCAGCGGCAGGCAGCCGGCCAGCGGCGACGCCTGTTCGTCGCGGTACAGCGCCATGGTCTCGCGCTGCAGTCGCTCGCGGTCTCTGCCGTGGCGCTGCTGCAGAGCGCGCAGACGCGGAGCGAGTCGAGCGCGCAGCTGCTCGGCCCTGGCCTGGGAGATGCCGACGGGGATGAGCGCGGCGCGCACCCCGATGGTCACGAGCATGACCGCAAGCGCGGCAGACGCCGAGCCGGCAACGGGGTCGAGAACCCCGGAGAGCGCGAGCAGTGCCGAGTAGGCGGCGTCGAGAAGAAGGGTCAGTGGAGGAAAGGCGAAGATGTCCATGAACGTCCGTTCGCAGAGAGGGTGGGGGTCGGCCGATGGCCGCCAGACCCGCCCCTCGAGTGCGAGGACGGATCAGGCGGCGGGCGCGACTCCGGGCGCTCGCGGACGCGGATGCCCGTCGGCATTCGGATCGCTCTGCGACAGCAGCACAGACGCATCGATGGCGCGTCGCGGATGCGGCGCCGATCGCAGGCCGAAGCACGGTGTCAGCAGCGTGAGGGCGACGGCGAGCACGGCGGCCGCGACGATGATCGCGGCGACGCCGAGCATCCCGCCGGCCGTCAGAGACTCGGGAAGGGGGAGGGCGCCGAGGGCCACGAGCAGCGTTCGCAGCAGCATCCCGATCGCGTCGATCATCACCCCTCCTTCGCGCCCGACGCTACCACTCGCTCCCCCACGCAGACATGAGAAGGGCGAGAGGATGTCGTCCCCTCGCCCTTCACACCCTCCGGGGGCTCAGCCGTCCTTGACCTCGAGGCTGCCGCGCTGCGCGTCGTGCTCACCGCGCACGTAGTCCGGGCGGGCGGGCTGCGGCGGCTGGTCGTCGAGCTCGCCGCCCTCGCGTCCGCCGAACGGGCGACCGTGGTCGGCGAACTCCTCGCGACCGAAGACGAGGATCCAGTCCGCGACGGTGAAGCGGGCGCCGGTGCGCAGGATCTCGCTGCGGTCGCCGGCGGTGCCCTCGGCCGGGTTCGCGTTCATCAGACCGTCGCCGTGCAGGGTCAGGACGTATTCGTCGCGCTCGTCGTGCACGATCGTCGCGTGCACCGGGTCTGCGCCGGCGATGACGAGCGAGCACTCCGCGCCCGAGCCGATCGTGGTGCGCTCGTCGACGAGTTCGAGGCGGCTGCGATCGCCGTCAGGGCTCGTGATGCGCAGGTGCGGCTCGCCCGCACCGCGTTCGGCGTGCGTGGTCGTGGGCTGTGCGCCGTCTGACGCGGCGAGCTGGTCGATCTGATCATCGACGTCGGGTGCGCTGCGGGCGGGGGTCGCGCCGGCGGTCTGGTCGGTCATCTGGTCCTCCTCTGTGGGGTGGGCGTCGGGCGCTCCGGGGGCGGATTCGTGCGGGCGGCGTCAGCGGGAGATGACTCCCACCGTCTCGCCGGTGGTCGACGGTTCGAGGTGCCGGGCGATGTCGGCCTGGCTGATGATGCCGACGAGCCGGTGATCCTCGAGCACCGGGACGCGACGGATCCGGTGCTCGCGCATGAGCGCGAGTGTGCGATCGATGTCGTCGTCGGGGGAGACCATCACCGGCACTCCGGTGGCGAGCCGGCCGGCGTTCGTCGTGTCGGGGTCGAGTCCGGTCGCGATCGCCTTCACGACGATGTCGCGGTCGGTGAGCATGCCTTTCAGCCTGCCGTCCTCCCCGCAGATCGGCAGGGCGCCGACGTCCAGCTCGAGCATCCGCTCGGCGGCGACCGACAGCGCGTCGTTCTCGCCGATGCACTGTGCGTTCGGTGTCATGATGTCTCGCGTCCGCGTCATCGTTCCGTCCCCCTCGCTCGGTGTCCACCTGTCTCACTCACGTGCCTTCGACGGTAGACATCCGGAGCGGGGGCGGTAATGGGGTTGACAGCCTGCCGCGCGTTCGTCAAGCGCTCAGTCTTCGAGGTCCTCAGGCAGCAGGCACAGCCCTCCGCTGCTGCTGGCCGAGGTGGCGAGAGCAGTGATCCACTGGGTGCTCAGCTCGGGAGTCTCCGGCTCGTCGAACACGAATCGGAGGGGGATCGACGGGTGCAGCCAGATCGTCGAACGGCCGGTCGGGTCGAGATGCGGATGCTGCCACGACAGGGTGAACGACTCGTTGCGACGCAGCTTCATCGCGATGACGACCTTGAGATGAGCGAGAGCGCGGTCCTCGATCTCGATGGGATCCGGACTGGCGCCGTAGAAGAGCATGCCCATCTGACTAAGCTAACTGCAGGCGTTCGGCAGACGCCAGAGCATTGTCGGATGTCGGAGAGGTGCATTTCCTTGGGAAAGTTCGTTTATGAAGGCTCGGTCAAGACCGAGATCGAAGACCGCGCCCTGACCCACCTGCAGCTCGTGATGACCGCGAAGCTTCGTCGCGGAGAGCCGTTCCCGTTCAGCTGGCGGGAAGACGCGAGCGTCGGCGGCGGACGCACGACCGTCTGGGTGCAGCCCAGCAGCGCGCTGGTGTTCAAGTACTTCGGCAGCCGGCAGCCCGCGATCAACCGCGCGTGGATCGAGGCCCTTGCCTATACGGCCAACACTCCGTCCGGCCTGCACCTGGTGCCCGAGCCGGCGGACGACCCGAACGCCGGCCTCGAGGGCTGATCCGTCCCGGCAGGGTAGGGGCCACGCCCGTGGCATCGAGCGCGCGGCTGCGGGAACCGCTGGTCGCGGAACCCGCAGCCGTCGGATCCAGCTAGCGAGCGCTCTCCTCGTGCACCTCGCCCGAAGGGGCCTCGGTGCGCAGGTCGGTGGGGGCGTGACCGGAGTGGAGCTGTTCGTCGTTCTCCGCGAGGTCGCCCTGACCGTCCTCGCCCAATTCGGCGTCGAGAGGCTCGTCGCCCTGCGAGTCGGGCTGCAGATCGGGTCGACCCACGACCGCGGCATCCGCCGGCGGGACCTCGGTGGTCTCGCGATCGTCGGGGGTCATGGAATCGCTGCTCATGGTGCCGTCCTTTCGTCGTGGACGTTCAGCCTGTGCGATCGTGCGCGGTCGCAGCACGCCCCTTGACAGCATCGTTCCTCGCCCGCCAACGCCCACTTGCGCGCGTGCGACAGCCTGTTCGACCTGTCAACCCCCTGGCCGGGCGCGGCGCACCGGGAGAGAGTGAGCACACTGGCACAGGTGCCGGCACTCCCCAACAACTTCAGAGAGGCGCACGATGAGCGACAGCACTCCAGATCCTCGCCACCAGCACCACGATGAGAACTTCCCCCCGCAGCAGCAGAGCCAGCCCGGTCTCACCGACGAGACCGGCCCCACGCCCGATCACGGCGAGTCGTCGTATCAGGGGCACGACCGGCTCGCCGGGCGTCGCGCGCTCATCACCGGCGGCGACTCCGGCATCGGCCGTGCCGTCGCCATCGCGTTCGCGCGGGAGGGCGCGGATGTCGCGATCGTGCACCTTCCGGAGGAGCAGAAGGATGCCGACGACACGGTCGCACTGATCCGTGACGCCGGGAGGACGGGGGTGAGCATCGCCGGCGACCTGCGTGATGAGCAGTTCGCCGAGGACGCCGTGTCCCATGCGCGAGAGAGGCTGGGCGGACTCGACATCGTGGTGCTCAACGCGGCGTACCAGCACGACGTCGACGGCTTCGAGTCGCTCAAGACCGACGAGATGCGCCGGGTGTTCGACACCAACCTCCTCGGAACGCTGTTCACGGCGCGCGCGGCGTACCCGCACCTCGAAGACGGCGCGAGCATCATCGTGACCGCATCGATCCAGGCTTACGACCCCTCGCCCGGCCTCATCGACTACGCCATGACGAAGGCCGCCCAGGTGGCGTTCGTGAAGGCGCTCGCAGCAGAGGCGGGAGAGCGCGGCATCCGCGTGAACGCCGTCGCACCGGGGCCCATCTGGACCCCGCTCATCCCCGCCACCGGGTGGGATGACACGAAGGTCGAGCAGTTCGGCAGCGACACCCCACTGGGCAGGGCCGGTCAACCGGCCGAGCTCGCCGGGGCGTACGTGTACCTCGCCGCGGCCGAGTCTTCGTATACCTCGGGCACGGTGCTCGCGGTGACAGGAGGTAAGGCGCTGTGACTGTCATGCTCGACGACCCCATACCGGCCACCCCTCACGGGGACTGGGAGCTCACGCCGTTGGGCCGGGACAGCTGGCGCATCTGCGACCCGGCGCGACGGCATGCCGACGCGGACTGCCTGATCGCGTACGTCGACCGCTCGCCGACCGGCGTGCTCGACGTGCTCTGGCTGCGCACACCGTGCCCCAGGACGACGCGGTTCCGCAGCTTCACGCAGCTGTTCGAAGCGCTCGACCTCGCGGTCGCGAACGCATCGAACCGTGCGCAGAAGCCCTCGCCCATCCCCGGGCGGCGGCCGCCGCGCGGCTGAAACACGCTCACGGCACGGGCGTAGCCTCGGAGTATGAGTGATCTGCGCGAACTGCTCGGCATCCGGCATCCGGTCGTCCTCGCGCCGTTCGGCGGACTCTCATCGATCGAGCTGACCGCGGCGGTGAGCAACGCCGGCGGTCTCGGCTCGTACGGACTCTACGGGTACGACGCGCCACGGATCCGCGAGACGGCGGCGGCGCTTCGCGCCGCCACCTGGGCGCCCTTCGCGCTGAACATCTGGCTGCCGACCGGCGACGAGGTCGAGCCCGGTGCCGAGCACGACGGATACGCCGCCGCTCTCGCCGACTTCTTCGATGAGGTGGGCATCGACCCGCCCGCGCGCCCCGACCGGTACCTGCCCAGCCTCGACGAACAGCTCGACGCGATCTGGCAGGCTGCTCCTGCCGTGCTGAGCGTCGTCTTCGGTGTGCCCTCGGGCGCGCTCGTCGACGAGGCGCACCGCCGGGGCATCCGGGTCATCGGCGCCGCGACGACGGTCGCCGAGGCCCGCGCCCTCGACGCCGCGGGCGTGGACGCCATCGTCGCCACCGGTGCGGAGGCCGCCGGGCATCGGGTGTCGTTCCTGAAGCCCGCCGAGCAGTCGCTGGTCGGGCTGGTCTCGCTGGTGCCGCAGGTGGCGGATGCCGTGCACGTGCCCGTCATCGCCGCCGGAGGCATCGCCGACCGACGCGGCGTCGCGGCCGCATTCGCGCTGGGTGCGTCGGGCGTGCAGGTCGGCACATCGTTTCTCGTCACCGCCGAGTCGGCCGCGAACGGTGCGCACCGCGCGGCGATCCGCTCGACGGCGGCCGACGAGAGCGTGCTCACCCGCGCGATGAGCGGCCGGCTGTCGCGGGGCGCGGCGAATCGCGCGGTGCGCGAGATGGAGGCATCCGGAGCCGTCGCACCGTTTCCCGCACAGAACTGGCTGACCGGACGCTTCCGGGCGATCGCCGGTCAACGCGGCATGGGCGAGCTGCAGTCGCTGTGGCTGGGCCAGTCGGCACCCCTGTCGCGAGGTCGCACCGCGGCCGAGGTGTTCGCCGAGCTGGTGGCGGGAGTGCCCGGCTGACCCGACCGGCGGGGCGTGATCGCCAGGTCAGAGGATGACGGTCGAGCGGCCGTGCACGATGACACGGTCCTCGGCGTGCCACTTCACCGCGCGGGCGAGCACGTACCGTTCGACATCGGCACCGCGCCGCTGCAGTTCCGCAGCCGACTCCGCGTGTGTGACCCGCGTGACGTCCTGCTCGATGATCGGGCCCTCGTCGAGGTCTGCCGTGGCGTAGTGCGCGGTCGCGCCGATCAGCTTCACGCCACGGTCCTTGGCCCGGGCGTACGGGTTCGCGCCGATGAACGCGGGCAGGAACGAGTGGTGGATGTTGATCACCGGCGCTCCGAGGCGCTCGATGAAGTCGTCGGTGAGGATCTGCATGTACCGGGCCAGCACGACCAGGTCGACGTTGCCCTGCAGCAGCTCGAGCTGGCGCGCCTCCATCGCGGCCTTGTCGCCGGAGGGGATGTGCATGAACGGCACGCCGAACGAGCGCACCGACTCGGCGAGGTCGGGATGGTTCGAGATCACCATCGTCACGTCGATGTCGAGCTCGCCGCGCTGGGTGCGCCAGAGCAGCTCCAGCAGGCAGTGGTCGTACTTCGACACGAAGATGGCCACGCGCTTGCGCTTCGACGAGTCGTGCAGCGACCACTCCATGCCGAAGCGGTCGGCGACCTCGGCGATCGACGCCTCGAGCTCGGGACGCTTGGCCGAGAGCCCCTCGAGGTGGATGACGGTGCGCTGGAAGAACCGGCCGCCCTCCTCGTCGGTGGAGTGCTGATCGAGGGAGATGATGTTCGCTCCGTGCGCGGCCAGAACTCCGGCGACAGCCGCGACGATGCCCGGCTGGTCGTCACAGGCGATGAGAAGGCGTGCGGTGTCCGTGTGCGGCATGGAATGCTCCTGAACTGGGGTGTCTGTCGATTCTGCCCGCATCCTGCAGGCCGCGCCCAATCGTTACCCTGGACGGATGGGTGCGACTCAGGAGCTGCTGCGCGATGCGCGGGCGCGCCTGGCCGGCGTGCCGCGCGAGTCTCTCGGTCGGGAGCGCACCTCGCGGTGGCGTGCCGATCGGATCGTCCGGGCGGGTGCCGCCTGGCATCTCGGGGTGCTGCTGCTGACCGATGACGGTGTGCTGTCGACCGCCGAGATCCTGCGCGCCGCCGAGCCCGTGCGCCGGGGATACACGGCCGACTCGGCGAGGGCCAGAGCGGAGCGTCGGGCGCAGGCGCGCAGGGGCGGCTTCGCGGAAGGCGAGGTCGTGCACGTCGGCTGGCAGGTGCTTGACGTCGCGGCGGTGGATGCCGGTGGGGCGTCCGGACCCCTCGCCATGCTCGACGGGGTGCCGAGCGTGCGCTGGTCGCCCGGCGGCGCGCTCGTGCCGCTGCGCGGATACCTCGACGAGCGGATCGCCCTCGCCCACCCGGGTCCCTGAGCCATTGTGTCCCTGAGCCTGCACCTGGGTCCCTGAGCCCGTCGAAGGGCCCCGCGTCCCACCCGAGCCCCTGAGCCCCACCTGGGTCCCTGAGCCCCACCTGGGTCCCTGAGCCCCACCTGGGTCCCTGACCCCACCTGGGTCCCTGAGCCTGTCGAAGGGCCGAGCTCAGCCGCAGACGAGTCCAGCGAACCGTCGCAGCAGATCCTCTCCCTCGACCGATGCCGCGAGCACAGCCCGCTCGGTGCTCTCATACTCGCGCGGGTCGAAGTACCCTGATGCCCGGTACACGGCCATCCGATCGGCGAAGTCCTGCGGTGACGCCTCGGGATGGAACTGCGTGGCGTACAGCCGCTCGCCGACGCGGTAGGCCTGCACCGTGCAGGCGTCGTTCGTGGCCAGCAGCACCGCGCCGGGAGGGGTCTCGCGTGCCGACTCCTTGTGCGCGGTGAACACAGACATGCTCGGAGCGCTCGGGCCGAACAGCCGATCCGCCATCCCGGCATCCGTGAGCTGCACGGTGGTCGCGCCGGCCTGCTCGGGTTGAGCGGTGTGCACGCTGCCGCCGAGCATCCGCGTCACGACTCCGATGCCGTAGCAGGTGAACAGCGCCGTCGCGGCGTCGTCGAGCACGCGCCTCGCGATGCGCTCGAGATCGTGCTCGACCGCCTTCTGGTGCTCGCCCTTCTCGGCATCCGTCACATTGAACGGCGACCCGCCGATGACGAATGCCTCGTACTGCTGCCACTCCACCGTCTCGAGAGAGGCGTGCAGCAGATCGATGCGGTCGAGGGCGGCCAGGCCCAGCCCGCGACGGAACGAGCGGTGCTCGGCATCCGCCGCGCTCCGTTCGGGTCGAACGCAGACGTACAGCACCGAGGACATGCGCCGAGTCTATTGGCCGGTTGACCTCGGCCGGGAATATCGGTCATGATCTGATGTTGAAGTTGATACAAGTGCGCTCAAGTTTGAGAGGAAGGGTAATGCCCAACGACTTCACCGACGCGGGATCAGGATCTTTCGACGACTTCCTGGCCCGTTACCTCGCGGGGGAACGCAACCGGCAGGCGCGTTCGATCGACCTCGCCCGGTTCCTCACCGCGCGCACGCAGCACATCCTGCAGCGCGCCGGTCGTTTCGCGCTCGAGCGCGGCCAGACTGATCTCGACTCCCTGCACGTGCTGCGGGTGATCGTCGAAGACGATGCCGTGTCCCAGGCGATCCGCCACCTCGGCATCGACCCGAAGTCCATCGCGGCCGCGGTCGATGCGGGTCTGCCTGTTCCGGCGGAGCCTGCAGCGCAGAACGCCGCGACGATCACGTCGAGCGCCAGCCGGGCCCTGTTCCACTCGTACCAGGTGGCCCGCTCGTCGGGCGCGACCTACATCGACCCCGAGCACCTGTTCTTCGCGCTCGTCCTGGGCCAGGACGTGCCCGCCGGGCAGATCCTCGCGCGCGCCGGAGTCACCCCGGAGGCCCTCACGCAGAGCCAGCGCGAGCCGGTCGCCGCCGGTGTCGACACCGACGAGGCGTCCGCCGAGCAGGCATCCGCCACCCCCATGCTCGACCAGTACGGGCTCGACCTGACCGCGCGCGCTCGTGCCGGCGAACTCGACCCCGTGATCGGGCGCGCCGACGAGATCGAGCAGACCATCGAGATCCTCAGCCGCCGCACGAAGAACAACCCCGTGCTGATCGGCGAAGCCGGCGTCGGCAAGACCGCGATCGTCGAGGGGCTCGCCCGCGCGATCGTCGACGACGCCGTGCCGGCACAGCTGAAGGATCGGCGCGTCATCGCGCTCGACCTGCCCGGGATGCTCTCGGGAACCCGCTACCGCGGTGACTTCGAGGAGCGCCTGACGAAGACGATGGACGAGATCGCCGCCCACAAGGGCGAGATCATCGTGTTCGTCGACGAGGTGCACACCGTCGTCGGCGCGGGCGGATCGGGCGACGGCGGCATGGACGCCGGCAACATCCTGAAGCCGCGACTGGCGCGTGGAGAACTCCACCTGGTCGGCGCCACCACACTCAGCGAGTACCGCCGCATCGAGAAGGACCCCGCGCTCGAGCGCCGCTTCCAGCCCGTGAAGGTCTCAGAGCCCTCGCACGATGACGCCGTGCTGATCCTCGAGGGGCTGCTGCCCGCCTACCAGCAGCACCACTCGGTGACGTACACGCCCGACGCCGTCCGCGCCGCGGTCGAGCTGAGCGCCCGTTACCTGCCCGACCGGGTGCTTCCCGACAAGGCGATCGACCTGATCGACCAGGCCGGTGCCCGACTGAGGCTGCGCCTGGGCGTGGTGCCCGACGTCGAGAGGCTGCTCGCCGAGCTCGCCGAGCTCGAGTCGCGCAAGAACGCGGCGGTGACCGCAGAGCATTACGAGGAGGCCTCCCGCATCCGCGACGAGATCGCAGAGGTGCAGCGCGAGATCGACGCCGTCGGCGCGTCGACTCCGTCCCCGCGGTCTGCCGCGGACGCCGTCGTGGACGAGCCGCAGATCGCCGCCGTGGTGTCGCGGGCGACCGGCATCCCTGTGAGTCGTCTCACCGAGACCGAGCGCGAGCGGCTCGGCGACCTCGAAGCCGACCTGCACGCCCGAGTGATCGGGCAGGACGACGCGGTTGCGGCCGTGGCGCGCGCCGTTCGGCGCAGCCGCACCGGCATGGGCGATGCGCGCAGGCCTGTCGGGTCGTTCCTCTTCCTCGGCCCGACCGGCGTCGGCAAGACCGAGCTCGCCAAGGCTCTCGCCGATCGTCTCTTCGACGACGAGAACGCCGTGATCCGCTTCGACATGAGCGAGTTCGGCGAACGGCACACCGTGTCGCGCCTGGTCGGTGCCCCTCCGGGGTACGTGGGATACGACGAGGCCGGTCAGCTCACTGAGCGGGTGCGGCGCAACCCGTACTCCATCGTGCTGTTCGACGAGATCGAGAAGGCCCATCCCGACGTGTTCAACCTGCTGCTGCAGGTGCTCGACGACGGACGCCTCACCGACGGTCAGGGCCGCACGGTCGACTTCCGCAACACGGTGATCGTGATGACCTCGAACATCGGCTCGGAGTTCCTGGCCTCGCGTTCGGGAGCCGTCGGATTCGTGGCCTCGCAGGACGCATCGGCCAACGGCTTCGCGTCGATCGACGACCTGCGGGCGAGGGTGATGGGCAGGCTGCGTGAGGCGATGCGGCCCGAGTTCCTGAACCGGATCGACGAGATCGTGCTGTTCCAGAAGCTCGGTCGCCACGAGCTGGGTCGTATCGTGCGGCTCATGCTGCGGGCGACCTCGCAGCGGCTCGATGCGCGCAGCGTCGTGCTCGACGTCACCGACGCCGCTGTCGAATGGCTCGGCGAACACGGCTACGAGCCGGAGTACGGTGCACGCCCACTGCGTCGCCTGATCCAGCGCGAGGTCGACGACCGCATCGCCGATCTTCTCGTCGCCGGCGAGCTCGTCGACGGCGAGCGGGTGCGCGTGGACGTGTCAGGCGACGCGCTGTCCGTCACCGCCGAGACGGCTCATCGAGCGGCGGCCTGACCCGTCCGGCATGGTGACCTCCGCCCTCGGCCGTGAGGGTGGAGGTCACCGCGACGAGTTCGCCGTGCGTCCGCGCACGATGCCGACGAACGTCTCGACATCGGGCGTGGTCGCATCGCGCGGCCACGCCAGCGCGACCGTCGAGGTGCGCCCGCCGAGCAGCGGCCGATAGTCGGCGTCCTTGCGGTGATGCAGTCGGGCGAGCGACATCGGCACGACCAGGATGCCGACGCCCGACGCGACGGTCGCGACGGCGTCTTCGGTGGTCCCGATCGTCGGGAACGACGGCGCCTCGGTCGGCAGGTCGAGCGGCCCCAGCACGTCGTCGCCGGGGACGATCAACACCTGCCCCGCGAGGTCGTCGGCGGTCAGCTGGTCGGCGGCCATCAGGTGCGAGTCCGCGGATGCCACGACCACCGGCACCTCGTCGTAGAGCGGGATCACATGCAGGTCATCGCGGTCGGAGAGGGGCAGGCGCACGAGCGCGGCGTCGAGGGCGTCGATGGCGGCGCGCTCGCCGGCGAAGGTGATCGGCACGAGTTCGATGTCGACGTGCGGCATCCGCCCCTTCCAGGCATCCACCCACTTGCCCGGGGTGGCGCCCGGGATCACGCCGAGGCGGAACACGCGCGGTGTCTCGTCGATAGGAGGGGTCGGCGCGGGCTGTGGCGAGGGCCGCGGGGTGCGCTTCTGCGTCGGCTTCTGCGTCTTCGCGGGGCGCGGCCGCCCGCCCTTCGGAGCGCGGCGGCGGTCGTTCTTCACCGGTTCAGCGTACCCGCCGCGTCGCCGGCACGTCGGGGCGGCCGGTCTCGCCGGCCTGCGCCGACCGCCCGATCGCCTGCAGGATCATCGCTGCGGGCGGATCGCCACGCAGCAGCGTCCCGCGTGCGGCTCGCCGAGCGCCCGCATGTGGTCGCAGTGCAGGCCGTCGAGCACACCGCGCAGCAGCGACAGATTGGCCGAGCACACCAGCTCGGTGTGTTCGCGGGCGAGGGAGTCGAACGGGCAGTTCGAGAGGATGACGGCGTCGCCGTCGCCGTCGGCTTCGCGCCGCGGCTCGAAGCCCTGCGCGGTCAGCACGGAGGTGAGACGGTCGATCTCGTCACGATCGGCGGCGTCTGCCGCGGACTCGGCGATCGAGCGGCCCTCGTCGTGCGAGACCTGGTCGAGGGCATCCCGCAACGGCATCCCCTCGCCGGCACGTTCGATCGCGCTCGCGAGCACGTGCCCGACCAAGTCGTAGCGGCGCTCGGGCAGTGAGATGCTCACCGTGCCGACGGCCCGCCGGTACAGCTTCGACGGGCGGCCGGCGCCGGGACCCGTGCGGCCGCTCAGTCGTCGGAACTCGGTTTCGAGAAGTCCGGCGTCGACGAGCTTGTCGAGATGGAAGCGCGCCATGTGGGCCGGCACTCCGAGAGCGGTGGCGGCCGCTTCGCGGGTGACCGCGTCGGGCTGGCCGACGACGTGCTCGTAGAGCGCACGCCGCGTCTCGTCGGCGAGGGCCCCGATACTCGACGCCCGTGCGGAGATGTCCATGATGCCTCTCTGAAAGCAGAAGCCCGTGTTTCAGAACCTCGTGCTTCTAATTTTAGCAATGACCTCATTTAGAGAAAATGGCTCGGAGGTGAGCGTTCGAACCGAGGCCTGCGGGTTCGACGGCGAAGACGTGCGAGCATGCGAGAGCCCGCCGGTCGTTGCGACCGCGCGGGCTCTTCAGATGATGGTCTCAGGCTGCCAGCCAGAGACCCTTCCGGTCGGTGATGACCGTGAGACCAGGGGCGACGCTCTCGTCGTGCCCGATGCGCGTGCCTCGTGAGACGTGCGCGCCCGCGCCGATCTCGGTGCGGACGCCGATCCACGCACCCTCACCGACGGCTGCCCCCGCGCCGATGTGCGCGTGCGCGTCGATCCGGGCGTTCTCTCCGATGACGGCATCCGGCTCCACCCAGGCACCACGCGCGACCCGTGCTCCGGCGCCCACTCGCGCGCCGGGTTCGACATAGGCGCCGGCCTCGATGAGAGCCTTCGGGTGCACCTTCGCGCCGTGCGCGACGAGTCCGCGGCCGTTGACGTGCTTGCGGTATCGCAGGGTGGCGCCCTGGTCGTCCTCGATATCGATGTAGTTCTTGCCCACGTTTCCTCCCGTGTTCCGGAGTCTTCCGGATATATCTACAACCAGGAGGGGGCTTGATTCATTCCCCGGGAGGGATTAGCTCACCGCTGACAGTTCGGGCACCAGAAGGTGATGCGCTCGCGCGTCGGGTCGGCCCCCAGCTCGCCCTTGCGGATCGGCGTGCCGCAGCGCCGACACGAGCGCCCCGCGCGCCCGTACACCCAGTCGGTGAAGCCGCGCCTGGCGTCGCCGGTGAAGGTGCGATCCATCCGATCGCGGTTCGCCCGGATCGTCCGGACTCCGAGATCCAGCAGCGCGGCGACATCGACCTCGGGAGTCGGCGTCTCGGGCCGGATTCCGCGCAGGAACAGCAGTTCTGCCGCGTACTCGTTGCCGAAACCGGCGACGTTGCGCTGGTCGAGCAGCGCAACGTGAATCGGTCGCGGGTCAGCGGCGAGGCGTCGGATCGCCTCGGCGAGATCCCAGTCCTCGGAGAGCGGATCGGGACCGAGGTGGTTCACCAGCTCGCCCTCGCTGCGGGTGGGCACGAGCTTCACCTCGGCGATGTCGACGCCCACGGCTTCGTGGTCGGCGGTGCCCACGATCGCGCGCACCTTGAACGCGGGGTGGCGCCACTTCTCGCCGGGGCGGTAGGTGAACCAGGCGCCGTCCATGCGCAGATGGGAATGCAGGGTGAACTCGCCGATCCGCATCAGCAGGTGCTTGCCACGAGGGACCACATCGTGCACCGTCTGACCCGTGAGGTCGGCGGTCGCGAGTCGCGGCACCCGCAGATCGAACCGCGTCACCTCCTGGTCGCGCAGCGCGGCGTCGAGTCGACGCGCCGCCCGATAGATCGTGTCGCCCTCAGGCATGACGCGCCGCCGTCGACGAGCGTTCGCGCAGCAGGTCACGCGCCAGCACGGTGGCGCCGGCGACGGCAGTCGGCATGACGAACACGGCGCCGAGCGGCACCATGAAGCACAGCTGCGTGGCCGCGCCGAACCCGAGCAGGCGTGCGCGACGTGCGGCGAACAGCCGCGACCGCTCGACGGTCGGGATGTCGCGGGCGTTCAGCGCCCGGCCGGTGAGTTCGCGGGCGAGCAGGCGCCCGGTCAGCAGCACGCTCGAGACGGCGGCGAGCGGGGCGCCCACGAGCGGAACGAAGCCGATCGCGAGGGCCAGCAGCGCGACGAGCGCACCGAGCGCGATCAGGCGGATGCTCTCGCCGAGCGCCACGAGGACTCCGCCGTCGCCCTCGGGCACGTCGCCGCCGAGGTCGGTCTCGATCGCACGCCAGATCCGCTGATAGAACGGGTCTCCGATCAGCAGCGTGAGCGCGGTGAACGTCACGCTCGCCAGTGCCAGCACGGCGATCGCCGCGACCAGTCCGACGGCGGTGCGCAGCCCATCCCGCCAGAACGGCGCCCACTCGTCGGCGAACGGCGTCGCCCACGCGATGATGCCGCCGAGGTTCAGCAGCAGCGGGATGATCGCGGCGGCCAGCAGGGCGAGCGCGATGAGACCGGGCACCAGGCCGAGCGCCATCAGCCCCGGGCGTCGCCGCCAGTATCCGAAGCCGCGTCCGAGGTAGCCGATGCCGGTGCCGAACTCGCTGACCATGGGTGAAGTCAATCAGACGGACTTGCGCAGGGTGTAGCCGCGCGGCGTCGCCACGAACCCGGCCTCCTGCAGGGCGAGCGCGAACGGCGTGCCGTAGACGCCCTCGCCGTTGATCTTCTCGACGGTGAGGGTCTCGAGCCGGCGCGCCCGCGAGGTGGCGACCAGGTCGGCGGCGGCGGCCTTCAGCACGTCGGCGTCATCGTCGAAGGCGAGCACCGTGCGGCCGCCCCGCTCGAGGTACAGCACGAGCGCGCCGTCGACGAGCACGACCAGACCGCCGGCCTTCCGGCCGGGCCGATGCGACACCGCCTCCAGCCGCGGCCAGGCGAGTGCGGCGCCGTACGGATTGGCCGGGTCGGTGGCGGCGAGGGTGACTGCGGTGCGCGGCGGCGGATCGGCGAGACCCGCGAAGGTGCGCAGCCGGTCGACGGTGGTGGATGCCGCGAACTGGGCCGCGCCGAGCTTCTCGATCACGTATCCACGGCGGCAGTGCCCGGCCTCCTCGAACCCCGCGAGCACGCGGTACACCTGCGCGAAGCCGCCGGGGACGCCCTCCGCCTGCACCGCCCCGCGGGTGACGACGCCGTAGCGGTCGAGCAGCAGCCCCGCGGTCACCGTGGCGCGGCGCGCGGCATCCGGATCGGTCTCGGGCAGCACCGCCCACCGGCCACCGGCACCGGCGGCCGACGGCTGCGCGGTCGGACGAGCGAGCGAGATGCCGCGGTACGTGCGGGTGCGCGGGGCGCGCCGCGCGGTCTTGTGCGCCTGCGATCCGCCCGCGATCAGCGCACGGACGGGCGCGAAGGTGTCGTTCGTGATGTGCCCCTGCCAGGCCAGCGACCACAGCGCCTCGAGCACGGACTGCTGGTTCTCGGCGCCGGTCATCGCCTTCAGAGCGCCGGCGAACGACGCGCCGCTGAGGCGCAGCACATCGAGCACCTTCTCTTCGAGAGAGCCGGCTGCCGGCGCCTCCTCGGGCACCGGCAGCGTGAACGGCGCGAGGTCGGCGGGGTGCAGCGAGACCCAGCCGTCACGGCCGGGCAGCGATCCGTGGCCCGCCCACACGACCTCGCCGGCGGCGGTGAGCTCGTCGAGCAGCGCGGGGGAGTAGTCGCGCACCCTGCCGGGCAGCACGAGAGACTCCCAGGCGCTGGCCGGGATCGGTACGCCGGCGAACTGCTCGATCACGCTGAGCACCCCGTCGACGCCCTCCGTGGGTCGGGTGAGGTGCTGCCAGTCGGGCAGGAAGCGCGCGTACGCCTGCGGGCTGACCGGTTCGACGCTGCCGCGGATCGCCGCGAGTGAGCGCATGCGCAGCCGGCGCAGCACCTCGGCGTCGCACCACTCCTTCGACCCGTCGGCGGCGGCGGACGCGGCGGGCAGGAAGAACCCGCTGGTGAGCCGGCCCGCCGACTCCAGCCGCTGCAGCGTGTGCCGGGCGACAGCGGCGCCGATGCCGAACCGGGCCGCGACGTCTTCGGTCGTGAACGGGCCGTGCGTGCGCGCATGCCGCGACACGAGGTCTCCCAGCGGATCGGCGACAGGCTCGAGGAAGGCGACCGGGATGCCCGTGGGCAGAGCCACGCCGAGCGCGTCGCGCAGACGGCCGGCGTCTTCGATCACCGTGAATCGGGAGCGTCCGGCGATCGTGACCGGGATGGCGCGGCGGGCCGTGACGAGCTCGGCGAGCAGGGCGGCCGCATCGTCAACCGTCGCCGATGCGGGAGGCGAGGACGAGGCCGTCGAGGCATCCGGCGGTGACGCCGCCGATGCCGCATTCTCCGCGTCGGAGCTCGTCGAGGTGCCCTCGAGCCGAAGGGCCACCTCTTCGGCACCCAGCGGCCCGAGCATCCGCAGCAGGTCTGCGACGCCCTCCACCCCGCGCACCCGGCGCTGCGGATCGAGCCGCTGCGCCTCGCGCTCGAACTGCGCGATGACGTCGGGGTCGAGCAGCTCGCGCATCTCGACCGTGCCGAGCAGCTCGCCCAGCAGCGCGGGATCGACCGACAGTGCGGCGGCACGCCGCTCGGCGAGGGGCGAGTCGCCCTCGTACATGAACGCGCCGACGTAGCCGAACAGCAGATCGCGCGCGTAGGGGGAGGGCTGCGCGGGCTCGGTCTCGACGAGCCGGATGCGACGCTCGGCGATGTCGGTGATCAGCCGGCGCAGCGACGGCAGATCGTAGACGTCCTGCAGCACTTCGCGCAGCGTCTCGAGGATCACCGGAAAGGTCGGATGCCGCCGCGCGACCTCGAGCAGCTGCGCCGAGCGCTGCCGCTGCTGCCACAGCGGCGTGCGCTTGTTCGGGTTCATCCGCGGCATGAGCAGGGCACGCGCTGCGCACTCCCGGAACCGCGAGGCGAACAGCGCCGACCCGCCGACCTCGGCGGTGACGATCTGCTCGAGCTCGTCGGCGTCGAAGACGAACAGGTCCGCGCCGGGCGGCTGCGCATCGGCATCCGGGATCCGCACGATGATCCCGTCGTCGCTCGCCACGGCCGACCCCTCGACGCCGAGGCGCTCGCGCACGCGCGCGTTCAGGGCCAGCGCCCACGGCGCGTGCACCTTCATGCCGTACGGGGAATGCAGGATGATCCGCCAGTCGCCGACCTCGTCGCGGCCCCGCTCGACCGTGAGCGTGCGGTCGGTCGGCAGGGTTCCCGTCGCCTCGCGCTGCTCGGTCAGATACCCCATCAGGTTGTCGCGGGCGCGCTCGTCGAGGCCCGCGTCGATGAGACGCTGCTGCGCCTTCGCGGGTGCGGCGGTGGAGACCTCGCGTGAGAACCGGCCGAGGGCTTCACCGAGCTCGAACGGGCGGCCGATGCCGTCGCCGTGCCAGAACGGCACCTTGCCCGGCTGACCGTATGCGGGGAGCACATTGACCCGGTCGTGGGTGATCTCGGCGATGCGCCAGCTGGTGGTGCCGAGGGTGAAGACGTCGCCTACCCGTGATTCGTAGACCATCTCCTCGTCGAGCTCGCCGACGCGCGCACCGCTGGTCTCGCCCGCGACGAACACGCCGAACAGCCCGCGGTCGGGGATGGTGCCGCCGCTGGTGACCGCGATGCGCTGCGCTCCCGGCCGGCCGGTCAGGGTGCCGGCATCCCGATCCCACACCACGCGCGGGCGCAGCTCGGCGAACTCGTCCGACGGGTACTTGCCGGCGAGCAGATCGAGTGTCGCCTCGTACGCCGAACGCGGCAGCGTCTGGAACGGCGCGCTGCGCCGCACGGTCTCGAACCATTCCTCGACCGAGATCGAATCGAGCGCGCATGCGGCGACGGTCTGCTGCGCGAGGATGTCGAGCGGGTTGCGCGGCACGGCGATCGCCTCGATCTGTCCCGCCAGCATCCGCTCGGTGACGATCGCGGTGTGCAGCACGTCGCCGCGGTGCTTGGGGAACAGGGAAGCCCGGCTGATCTCGCCCACCTGGTGGCCCGCGCGGCCGACTCGCTGCAGTCCGGATGCCGCCGAGGGCGGCGCCTCGACCTGGATGACCATGTCGACCGCGCCCATGTCGATGCCGAGCTCGAGGCTGCTCGTCGCGACGACGCAGCGCAGCGCGCCCGACTTCAGCTCGTCTTCGACGATCGCCCGCTGCTCCTTCGACACCGACCCGTGGTGGGCCTTGGCGAGCACCGGATCGGCGCCGGCGGTGGCACCGGCCTGCGCCATCATCGCCGCGGGAGGCCCTGCCGCCTCGGGAACCGCCACCCCGATCCGCTCGGCGTAGATCTCGTTCAGCCGTCCGGTGAGCCGCTCAGCCAGACGCCTCGAGTTCGCGAACACGATGGTCGAGCGGTTCTCGAGAACTTTGTCGACGATCGCCTCTTCGACGTGCGGCCACACCGACCCGGTGATCTCGGTGAATTCGGCAGGCTCACCATTTTGGGTCCCTGAGCCTGCCCCACCCTGGGTCCCTGAGCCTGCCCCACCCTGGGTCCCTGAGCCTGCCGAAGGGCCGGGCGACGGCGGAGGGTTGCGCATGTCGTCGATGGGCACCACCACGCCGAGCTCGAACGTCTTCACAGCCCGCGGCGCGACGATGTCGACCGGTTCCGACCCGCCCAGGAACCGCGCGACCTCATCGATCGGCCGCACCGTCGCCGACAGACCGATCCGCTGCGCCGGCGTCTGCGCGCTCCGGGCGGCGCGCAGCGCGTCGAGGCGTTCGAGACTGACCGCCAGATGCGCCCCGCGCTTGGTCGCGGCCACGGCGTGCACCTCGTCGATGATCACGGTGTGCACGTTCTGCAGCGTCTCACCGGCGCGGCTGGTGAGCATGAGATACAACGACTCGGGGGTCGTGATGAGGATGTCGGGCGGGTCGCTGACGAGCTTGCGACGATCGCTCGAGGTCGTGTCTCCCGAGCGCACCCCCACGGTGATCTCGGGGGCGGGCACGCCCAGGCGCCGCGCTGACTGCCCGATCCCGATCAGAGGTGAGCGGAGGTTGCGCTCGACGTCGACGCCCAGAGCCTTCAGGGGCGAGATGTAGAGCACGCGGGTGCGGGAAGCGCGCTGCTCGGCATCCGGTGCCGCGGTCGCACCGTCCGCCCGCTCGCGGAACACGCGGTCGATCGCCCAGAGAAACGCCGACAGCGTCTTGCCCGACCCGGTCGGCGCGACCACCAGGGCGTTTCGTCCGGCGGAGATCGCGTCCCACGCCCCGGCCTGCGCGGGTGTGGGCGCGTCGAACGCCCCGCGGAACCAGTCCTGCGTAGCGGGCGTGAATCTGTCGAGCACACGGTGCGCTGAGCCTGTCGAAGCGTCGCTCATCCCTCCATCATGGGACAGACCCCCGACACTGCACCTGTGCCTTGCTCTCGACGACGTGGGAGGGGTAGGGATGCGTCAGCCGATCTCGGTGAGCCGCCCTTCGGCATCCAGCTCGAGGGTGAGGTCGACCCCCAGACGAGCCAGGAACACGTCGTCGTGGCTGACGACCAGCACGGCGCCGCGGTAGGCGCGCAACGCCTCGACGAGCTGGTCGACCGTGTCGAGGTCGAGGTTGTTCGTCGGCTCGTCGAGCACGACCAGGTGCGGCGCCGGGTCGGCGAGCAGCAGCGTCGCGAGCACGACCCGGAACCGCTCGCCACCAGACAGCGACGCGACGGGCCGGTCCATCGCGGCGCCTCTGATCAGGAACCGCGCGAGCCTGTTGCGCAGCTCTCTGTCAGGCACCTGCGGCGCAGCAGCGGCGACGTTCTGCACCACCGGCGCCTGCTCATCGAGCCCGTCGGTGCGCTGCGAGAGGTACCCGATGCGGTCGGTGTGCGCGTCGGCCCGCAGATTCGGGTCGACCGGAGGTGCGGGCGCACGCGAGGCGCTCGATCCGTCCGCACCGGATGCCACCAGCCGGCGCAGCAGGGTGGTCTTGCCGACCCCGTTGCGCCCGGTCAGGGCCACCCGCTCCGGCCCCTGCACGATCCACGAGCGCTCGCCGTCGCCGATCGTCGCGATGCGGCGGGACGCCGACACCTCCGGGTCGGGCAGGTCGATCCTCATCGAGTCGTCGTCACGCACCCGCCGCCCGGCCGCGTCGAGGGCATGGTGAGCGGCGTCCTCCTTGCCGCGCACCTCGGTGCGCAGCCTGCCGGCCGACACCTGAGCGGCCATCTTGCGCCCGTTCGCGACGATCTTCGGCACGCGCTTCTCGTCGAACGCCTTGCGCCCCATCTGCGCACGGGTGGCGAGCTTCGCCTCGGCCTCGATGCGCTGCCGCTTCTCCTTCCGATACGCCTGCGCGGCGTCGCGCTCCGCCTGGCGTGCCGCGTCCTGCTCGGCATCCAGCCACGCTCGCCACTGCGAATACGGTCCGCCGAACACGCTCAGCTCGCTGCCGTGGATCTCGGCCGTGTCATCCATCAGCTCGAGCAGCGACACGTCGTGGCTGACCACGATCAGCGCACCGCGCCAGGTGCGCACCATCTGCGCGAGGCGGGCCCGCGCCTCGCGATCGAGGTTGTTCGTCGGCTCGTCGAGCAGCGTGATCGGTGCCCGTCGCAGCCGGATGCCTGCGACGGCGGCGAGCACGGCTTCCCCGCCCGACAGCTCGCCGACCGTGCGGTCGAGGAACGAGGGGTCGAGGCCGGCTTCTGCGAGGGATGCCTCGGCGCGCGCCTCGATGTCCCAGTCGTCGCCGACGGCGTCGAAGTGCGCCGGATCGACGTCTCCCGCGGTGATCGCGCGCACCGCATCCAGCGGAGCGGCGATGCCGAGCAGGTCGGCGACCCGGCGATCGGTCTCGAGGGTGAGGCGCTGCGGCAGGTAGGCGACGGCCGCGGAGCGCAGGACCTGCCCGGCGGTCGGAGTCAGCTCGCCCGCGATCAGGCGCAGCAGCGTCGACTTGCCGGCGCCGTTGCGCCCGACGAGCCCGGTGCGACCCGATCCGAATGAGCCGCTGACGGCGTCGAGGGCGATCGTGCCGTCCGGCCAGGCGAACGAGACCCGGTCGAGCGTGACGGCGGCGGAGGTGAAGATGTTCGGTGATGACATGAGCGACTCCCGGAAGTGGGTGTGCGCCGATGCCGACGAAGAGGGCTTCGCGAGAGACGTCGGACGACGTCTGGTCGAAGAGCCCGAAGAGGGGCTCGAATTCGGAGCGGGTCCTGCCGGAAGGCGGGTTCGTCGGATCAGCGCGTGGATGGGTACGCGGAGAGGCGACGAATCAGATCAAGGGACTTCCAGACACGGCGGACAGGACGCTGTGACTTTACCTGCGCGCTCCGGAGGTGCGCAACCCGGGCGTGTCGTGATTCACGGAGCCTTCGTCAGGGCCGCATCCTTCCACTGCGAGAGGAAGACGTGCACGTCGGACAGCTGCTGCTCCGAGATCGAGTGCGTCAGCCCCTGATAGACGCGCCCCGACAGTTCGGTGTGCGTCGGCAGCCACTGCGCCGTGTGGTCGACCAGGGCCGCCGGGATGACGTCATCGTGCGTGCCGCGCCCCCAGAAGACAGGCGGACGCTGCTCGTGCAGCACTTCGTCGTTCGGCAGATCACCCGTCGCCACGTAACCGCTGAGCGCCACGACCGCGTCGATCCGGGAGGGGTCGAGACGCAGCGCCTGCAGCGAGACCGCCGCGCCCTGCGAGAAGCCGAGCAGGGCGATCGAGGGGGCGCCGGCCGCGGCCTCGTCGAGCCACGTGAGCAGCGCCTGTGCCGCGGTGGTGATGCCCGCCGCATCCCGCGTGTCGAGCGAATCTATCGCGTACCACGACCGACCCGGCATCGGCCACGGCGGCGTGAGCGGCGCGCCGACGGCGGCGATCGCGATGCCCTCGGGCAGGTAGGGGATCAGCCCGAACAGGTCGCGCTCGTCGGCGCCGTAGCCGTGCAGCAGCACCAGCAGCGGCTTGCCGTCGCGCGGCTCGGGCGACCACAGCGTCACGGAGGAATCGATCGAGACTGTCACGCTGACATCCTGCCAGTCGTCTCCGACGCTGGTAGAAATGAGCCATGGCGGTGCGCACTCCTGATCCCGGCCCCGAGCCCGACGACGACTTCGGCTACGACGGCGCGCGTCAGGCCGGCGCGAACCCGGGCTGGCTCACCGACATCGAGCTCGAAGAGGCCCGCCGTCGCCTGCCCATGCTGTACGTCGAGGCCATCCCGGTGATCACCGACGGGTCGGGACAGGTCACGTCCATCGGCGTGCTGCTGCGCTCGACCCCGCTCGGCGAGATCACCCGCACGATCGTCTCGGGGCGCGTGCGATACGGCGAGACGATCCGGGATGCGCTGTTCCGCCACGTCGAGAACGACCTCGGCCCCATGGCGTTCCCGCTGCTGCCGGCGTCGCCCGCGCCGTTCACGGTGGCGGAGTACTTCCCGATCCCCGGCGTCAGTGCGTTCCATGACGACCGCCAGCACGCCGTGTCGCTCGCTTTCGTCGTGCCCGTCACGGGCACGTGCGAGCCGAGGCAGGACGCTCTCGAGGTGACGTGGTTCTCACCCGAGGAGGCGGCGTCCGATGCGCTCGCCGCCGACCTCGAAGGCGGCCGCGGCACGCTCATCCGCCAGGCGCTCGCGCACCTCGGCCTGCTGCGCTGACGAGGTCGCCGCGTCAGCGTGAGGTGAGACGCGCGAGCTCGGCGACGAAGGCGTCGACGTCGGACTCCTGCGTGTCGAACGAGCACATCCAGCGCACCTCGTTGCGTGCGGCATCCCAGTCGTAGAAGCGGAACTTCTCGCGCAGGCGGTCGGCGACGCCGTCGGGCAGCGTCGCGAACACGCCGTTCGACTGCGTGGGCTGCGTGAAGCCGACGCCGTTGATGCTGCCGTCGGCGATGCCCTGCTCGACCTCGGTGCGCAGACGCTGAGCCATCGCGTTCGAGTGCCGGGCGTTGCGCAGCCACAGATCGCCCTCGAGCAGGGCGATCAGCTGAGCCGACACGAAGCGCATCTTCGACGACAGCTGCATGTTGAACTTGCGGCTGTACAGCAGGCCCTCTGCGGCATCCGGATTCAGCACCACGATGGCCTCGCCCAGCATCGCGCCGTTCTTCGTGCCGCCGAAGCTGAGCACGTCGACACCCGCGTCGGTCGTGAAGGCGCTGAGCGGCACGTCGAGGGCCGCGGCCGCGTTCGCGATGCGGGCGCCGTCGAGGTGCAGCTTCATACCGCGGTCATGCGCATGCTCGGCGAGAGCCGTGATCTCGTCGACCGTGTACAGGGTGCCGAGCTCGGTCGACTGCGTTATCGAGACGACCAGCGGCTGCGCGCGGTGCTCGTCGCCCCAGCCCCACGCCTCGCGATCGACCAGCTCGGGGGTGAGCTTGCCGTCGTCGGTGGGCACGGTGAGCAGCTTGAACCCGCCGATGCGCTCGGGGGCGCCGCCCTCGTCGACGTTGATGTGCGCCGTGGATGCCGCGATCACCGCACCCCAGCGGGGAAGCATCGACTGCAGACCGGTGACGTTCGCGCCCGTGCCGTTGAAGACGGGGAACGCCTGCGCACTGTCACCGAAGTGGCGCCGGAACACCTGCTGCAGCCGCTCGGTGTACTGGTCCTCGCCGTAGGCGACCTGGTGACCGCCGTTGGCGGCCGAGATCGCCGCCAGCACCTCGGGATGGATGCCGGAGTAGTTGTCGGATGCGAAGCCGCGGACGGCGCTGTCATGCAGAGTGCTCACCGTCCGATTTTAGTGGTTGGCGGATGTGCGGATCTGCGGCGGACATCTGTCGGATGTCGGTGGCCAGGAATACCCTCGACCCGTGACCGCAACGGCGAAGACGAGGGCGTTCACGAACGTGCTCGTGAACACGCTGATCGCCAACGTGACGACCAGCTTCCTGTGGTTCGCGCTGACGTTCTGGGTGTACATCGAGACGCAGTCCGTGCTGGCGACGGGAGTCATCGGCGGCGCGTACATGCTGCTGATCGCCTTCTTCTCGATGGTGTTCGGCACCATCGTCGACCGGTACCGCAAGCACACCGTGTTGGTGATCTCGAGCGTGGTCTCGGCCGGCGCGTTCGCCGTCGCGGGGATGCTCTACCTGTGGCAGCCCGAGTCCGCCCTGCTCGACATCACCGGTCCGTGGTTCTGGGTGTTCGCGCTGATCATCCTGATCGGCGGCGTCATCGAGCAGCTGCGCAACATCGCGCTGTCGACGACGGTCACGCTGCTGATCCCCGAAGAGAAGCATGCGAACGCGAACGGCCTGGTCGGTACCGTGCAGGGCATCGCGTTCCTCATGACGAGCGTGTTCTCGGGCCTCTCGATCGGCTTCCTCGGCATGGGGTGGACGCTGATGATCGCGATCGCCGCGATGGCGGTGACCTTCGGGCACCTGCTGTTCGTCCGCATCCCCGAGGAGGCGCCGCAGCCCGACCCCGACGCGCCGAGCGCGCTCGACTTCCACGGCAGCGTGAAGGCGATCCGAGCAGCTCCCGGCCTGTTCGCACTGATCGTGTTCTCCACCTTCAACAACCTCATCGGCGGCGTGTACATGGCGCTGATGGACCCGTACGGACTCACGCTCTTCTCGGCTCAGATGTGGGGCATCGCGCTCGCCTTCTCGTCGACCGGGTTCTTCATCGGCGGCGCGCTCGTCGCGAAGTTCGGGCTCGGCAGTCGCCCCGTGCGCACCATGCTGCTCGTCGTGATGGCGATGGGCATCGTCGGGGCGGTGTTCACGCTGCGCGAGTGGTGGCCCTTGTTCGTCGTCGGCATGTGGCTGTACATGATGATGATCCCGCCGGTCGAGGCGGCCGAGCAGACCGTGATCCAGAAGGTCGTCCCGTACGCCAGGCAGGGTCGCGTCTTCGGCGTGGCACAGGCGATCGAGGCGGCCGCGGCTCCGGTCACGGCGTTCCTGATCGCGCCGATCGCGGAGTTCCTGATCATCCCCTACATGCGCAGCGACGAGGGCCGGATGCGGTGGGAGTGGCTGCTCGGCGACGGTCAGGCGCGCGGCATCGCCCTGGTCTGCCTGTTCGCGGGCCTGGTGATGGTCGTCGCGGCATGCCTCGCGTTCTTCACCCGCTCGTACCGGCTGCTCACCGAGCTGTACGCCCGGGCGCCCGACCCCGAACAGCCCGAGGCGGTCGACGCGCAGGAGTCCGTGTGACCGGTGCTCAGGCGAGTGCGACCACGGTGTCGTTCAGCTCTGCGGCATCCCGGTCCCACAGCGCGACCACCGCTCGCGACAGGGCGTCCGGCTGCAGGGCGCCCTCGGTGCGGAAGATGACGGATGCCGCGTGCGGGGCCGCACCGGCATCCCGCGCAGCCTTGGCGTACCCCTGCGCGACGGCACGCGTCCACGCCTCGCTCGCCGCCTTCATCGCCGCGTAGTTCGCACCGCCCGCCAAGGGACGGGTGACCGCCGTCGACGACACGATCGCGAAGCGACCGGCATCCGACGCCCTGATCGCCGCGTCGAAGGCGCGACTCGTCGCGCGCACCGCCTGCAGGGCGGGCAGCAGCGCGCCGAAGTCCGCATCGCTCTGCCCGGCGAGCCCGCCACCGCCGCGCCAGCCGCCGACGAGAGGGATCACCGCGTCGACGGCGCCGAGCTTCTCGGCCAGCGCGGTCATCTCGGTGAACGAGGTGGCATCCGCGATCTCGGTCTGCGCCCCGGCATCGCGAAGCGCCGCGAGCCGCTCCGCCGAGCGGCCGGTGGCGACCACCCGCGCGCCCGCCTCGATCAGCGCGGAGGCGGTCGCGACACCGGCGTCGCTGGTGGCGCCGGCGAGGACGACGGTGCGGTGGATGCTCATGACGCGCTCCTTGACACGAGGGCTACAGATCGGTGCCGCGGATGCCCACGGTCGACTCGATGACCGGCTTCATCTTCTTGTCGAGCGTCTCGAAGAACATCGACAGCGGGAACTCGTCGTCCATCACGGCGTCGGTGTATCCCTTGGGGGCGCCGGCGAGGATCTCGTCCGACAGGCCGCGAGCCCACTGCGAGGCGGGGTGCGGGGTGAGCGTGCCGCGGACCAGCTCGTACGCGGCGAGCCAGTGCGCGACCTTCGGGCGGTCGATCGAGTGCCAGTACAGGTCGTCGATCGCATCCCCGAGGGCCACGACGGCATCGGGCACGTTGTCCCAGTCGAAGGTGAGGGCGGTGTCGGTCCAGTGCAGCACGCCGCGCTGGTGCAGCCACGCGAACAGCAGCTGGCCGCCGACGGCGTCGTAATTGCGCACCCGGGTGCCGGTGATCGCGAAGCGGAAGATGCGGTCGAAGATCACCGCGTACTGCACGAGGTGCGCGTAGTCGTGCATCTCCTGCTCGGTCTCGGTGAGCGTCTCGCCGGCCGCGATACGGGCGTCGAACGCGCGCTCGATCTTCACCGACTCGCGGAACGCGGTCATGTCGCAGCGCATCTCTTCCAGCGAGTAGAGGAAGAACGGCATCCGCTGCTTGATCATGAACGGGTCGAACGGAAGGTCGCCGCGCATGTGGGTGCGGTCGTGGATGATGTCCCACATCACGAACGTCTTCTCGGTCATCTGCTGGTCGTCGAGCATCGCCTTCGCGCGCTCGGGCAGGTCGAGGTTCGTGATCTCCGACGCCGCGCGCACGACGCGACGGTACCGGGCCGCCTCGCGGTCCTGGAAGATCGCGCCCCAGGTGAACGAGGGGATCTCGCGCATCGCCACCGTCTCGGGGAACAGCACGGCCGAGTTGGTGTCGTAGCCGGGGGTGAAGTCGATCAGGCGCAGCGAGACGAACAGCTTGTTGCCGTAGTCGCCCGCCTCGAGCTCGGCGATGAACTCGGGCCAGATGGTCTCGACGATCAGCGCCTCGACGAGGCGGTCGCTCGAGCCGTTCTGCGTGTACATCGGGAAGACGACGAGGTGACGGATGCCGTCGACGCGGTGCTCCTGCGGCTGGAAGGCGACCAGCGAGTCGAGGAAGTCGGGAACGCCGAAACCGTCATCGGCCCAGCGCTGGAAGTCGACGACGAGCGCGTCGAGATACGCCGCGTCGTGCGGGAAGGCGGGGGCGAGAGCCCGGATGCCGGAGATGATCGCCGCCACGTGGCCGGCCGCAGCCTCGCGGTCGTCGGCGTTCGGGATCGACCCGTCCTTGATCTGCAGCGGGCGCATCGCGATCGCGGCGTCCTTCAGCAGCGTCCAGGCGGCGCTGCGCTCGGCGGTCGATGCGTCTTCCACGACCTCGGGCTCGCCGATGATGCTCTGTGTGGCGCTGGTGATGGTGGACATCGAACCCTCCGATCGGGGGACAGGCCGGAAATTTTCCGGCGACGGGCGTGCTTCGCCTCTATTATTCCATCTATGGATGACACTGTCGATCACGCGATCCTCGCCGCCGTCTCGCGCGACGGGAGAGCCACGCTCGCGCAGCTCTCCGACGCGGTGGGGCTGTCGACCTCGGCCGTGCAGTCGAGGTTGAAGCGGCTCGAGTCACGCGGCGTGATCGTCGGCTATCAGGCGGTGCTCGATCCCGAGCAGGTGGGCGCGCCCCTGTCGGCGTTCATCGAGATCACGCCCCTCGACCCCGCCCAGCCCGACAACGCTCCCGAGCTGCTCGAGCATCTCAGCGCGATCGAGGCGTGCCACTCGATCGCGGGCGATGCCGCGTACATGCTGTTCGTGCGGGTGGAGTCGCCCCGCGCCCTCGAGCAGCTCGTCCGCGACATCCGGATCGCGGCCAACGTCCGCACGCGGACCACGGTCGTGCTGCAGACCTTCTACGAGCGCCGGCCGATCGTCGCACCCGCCTGACGGCGGGGGAGGGGCGGCGGCGAGCAAAGGCGTGAACAGTAGGATCTCTGCCGTGGCAGGTTCCTCCAAGAAGACGAAGAAGCGCGCTCCGCAGCAGCGACGCCGCGCCGGCGGCAACCCGGCGAAGCGCCCGGCGCTCGCCCTCGAGCCGGTGACGGCGAAGGACTGGATCGGCGCCGCCCGTCTGCGCACCCTGCCGCTCGCCGTCGCCCCGGTCGTGCTCGGAACCGGTGCGGCTCAGACCGTCGATCACCTCTTCCACTGGGTCATCGCGCTCGCCTGCCTGGCCGTCGCAGTGCTGCTGCAGATCGGTGTGAACTTCGCCAACGACTACAGCGACGGCATCCGGGGCACCGACGCCGAGCGCGTCGGGCCCGCTCGCCTGACCGCGTCGGGCCGCGTCCCGGCGAAACGGGTGCTGCTGGTCGCGCTCGTCTTCTTCGC
The DNA here is from genome assembly GCF_053645675.1 of Microbacterium sp. NPDC055312. Taxonomy (NCBI): domain Bacteria; kingdom Bacillati; phylum Actinomycetota; class Actinomycetes; order Micrococcales; family Microbacteriaceae; genus Microbacterium; species Microbacterium sp. NPDC055312. Next base: position 643,761 of record NZ_JBSHMU010000002.1, read on the forward strand.
GCTCGCCGCCGTGGTCGGTCTGACCATCGTCATCCGGTCGCAGCAGTGGTGGATGCTCGCGGTCGGCGCCCTGTGCATCATCGCCGCCTGGTTCTACACCGGAGGCCGGCGCCCGTACGGCTACAACGCGATGGGCGAGCTGTTCGTCTTCGTGTTCTTCGGGCTGGTCGCCACCCTCGGCACGACGTGGGTGCAGGTGCAGGATCTGCCTGACGTCGCCTGGGTCGTCGCGGTCGCCGCGGGACTGTTCGCCTGCGCGGTGCTGCTGGCCAACAACCTGCGTGACATCGATCAGGATCGCGCCGTCGGCAAGCGCACCCTCTCGGTGCTGATCGGCAGGCGCGCCACCCAGGTGCTGTTCACCGTGTTCGTGCTGATCCCGTTCGTGCTTGCTGCGTGGATCGCCCTGCTCTACCCGATCGCGTGGCTCGCGATGCTCGCGCTGCTCTCCGGGCTGGTGGCGATCATCATCGTCTGGTTCCACCGTCACCCCCGCGAACTGGTCACGGCCCTGGCCCTCACATCGCTGACAGCGCTCGCCTACGCGGGCGTCATCTACTGGGCTCTCGTCGGCTGAACGCGGCGGGTCGAAGAGCAGTAAGGAGCACCATGTCGTTCCAGGCATACCTCGACAACATCGAGACGAAGACCGGCCTCACTCCGCGGCAGTTCATCGAGCGGGCATCCGAGAAGGGATTCGGGCCGGGCACGAAGGCCACTCCGATCCTCGAATGGCTGAAAGCCGAGTACGACCTCTCGCGCGGCTACGGCATGGCACTCGTGCACGTGATCACCAAGGGGCCGCAGATCAGCGACAAGCATGTCGGCAGCGACGGCGTGCACGCCGATGCGTCAGACACGCTGTGGCTCGACGGCAAGGCCAGCAACCCGGCATCCACCGACTGAGGGCAGCCGTCACGCGCCGGAGGCGGAGTCCTCTGCGTCCTCGTCGGTCTGGCTCCTGTCGCGGTTGCGCTTGGCGTAGATCTCGCGGGATGCCCGCGACAGCGGCGCCCGCAGGAACAGCAGCGAGATGCTCATTCCGATCAGCGCGGCGAACAGGGCGGCGAGCCACCAGTACTCGCGGAAGACGGGAAACAGCCACAGGATCCCCAGCGGCACGACGAACGCCAGCAACCGCAGCACGGTGTAGACGAGGAGGGGTGGCAGCTTCACCCCGACAGTCTACGAGCGGGGGTTAGGCACCTGCTGTGCGTCGCCGCTCTCCGAGGCCGGGCACAAGTCGGCGAACTACACTGGAGGCATGGCTCGTCTCCTGATCGTCGGCGGATTTCTGGCTGTCATCTTCTGGGTGTTCAGCATCGTCGACGTGGCCGCGCAGCCTGCCGACCGGCACCGCGGAGTGTCGAAGGGCACCTGGGTGCTGATCGTCGTGCTGCTGCCGGTCATCGGCGGCATCCTCTGGTTCTGGATCGGGCGTCGCCGGCGCGGCGAGCGGATCAGCGATTTCGTGACCGGGCCGGACGACGATCCGGTTGCCCTGCAGCGCATGAGCACGGCAGAGCAGGATGCCCGGATCCGGCAGCTGGAAGAGGAGCTCGCACGCCTCGACGACGAGACCGACGGCACGGACCCGCGCCCGTGACGGCATCGCCGGCGAGCGACGCGGCGGCCGATCTGCTCGCTGAGCTCATCGCGCACGGCGTGCGCGACCTCGTGCTCTCACCCGGCTCGCGCTCGCAGGCCCTCGCGCTCGCCGCGACCGCACTCGCTCGCAGCGGGGCGCTGCGCGTGCACGTGCGGGTCGACGAGCGGGCAGCGGGGTTCACGGCGCTCGGGCTGGCGCGCGAGACAGGTGCTCCCGCCGCCGTCGTCTGCACCTCGGGCACGGCGGCGGGCAACCTGCTGCCGGCGACCATGGAGGCCTTCCACGCCGGAGTGCCCCTGCTGCTGCTGACCGCCGACCGGCCACCCGAGATGCGCGGCGTCGGCGCGAACCAGGCGACCGTGCAGCCGGGCATCTTCGGCCCGTTCGTGCGCCTGCACGTCGATGCCGACGTGCCCGATTCGGCGGATGGCACGTCGAAGATCTCAGACGGAACGGTTCGGCGGCCGAGTGCCGCGGGCGAACACGCCGGCGTGCGCGCGGACGATCTGAGATCTCCGACGGCGTGGTCGGGCCTGGGCGAGCGCGCCGTGCGCGCAGCGCTCGGTCTCGACGGAGACGGCCTGGCGGGAGTCTGCGGCCCCGTGCACCTGAACCTGCCCAGCCGCGAGCCGCTGTCGGCGGCCGGCGACGTCGCAGCCGCGCTCGGCGAGCTGCCGGCGCCGACGCCCGTCGAGCCCGTCGTGCTGGTACGCGGGCCCCGTACGGTGGTCGTCGCGGGCGCGGATGCCGGACCGGATGCCGAAGAGCTGTCGCACGCGGGAGGCTGGCCCCTCATCGCCGAGATCGTCAGCGGCGCGCGCTTCGGGCGACTGCTCGTGCACGGATATCGGGAGCTGCTGCGCGATGCGGCATTCGGGGGCCGAATCGAACGGGTCGTCGTGTTCGGGCATCCCACCCTCGCCCGCGAGGTCGCCGCACTGCTCGCGCGCTCCGACGTCGAGGTCATCGCCGTGCGACGCGGCGGCGAGCAGCTGAATCTCAACCGACGCACCCGCGCCGTCGCCGCGCTCGCCGTCGAACCCGGTGCGGCGGATCGGGCCTGGCTGGGGGAGTGGATGTCGGCCTCGCAGGCGCGCATGGTCGACCTCAGCGCGCCAGCGCCCGACCAGAAGGGCCTGTACTCCGACGACAGCGCCGAGCGTCTCGACGCGGTGCGCGCCGAGCTCGACGCCGTGCGCAGGCGCGTCGACCGGCAGATCCTGGTGGATGCCGTGTGGCGCGCCACCTGGCCGCACGACCGGCTCATGTTCGGATCGTCGCGCCTGGTGCGGGTGGCGGATCAGGTGCTCGGCGGCAAGAAGGTGCCGGTGCACGCGAACCGGGGACTGGCGGGCATCGACGGCACGGTGGCGACCGGCATCGGCATCGCGCTGGCCAGCCAGGCGGACGGCGCCCCCGGGGTGACGCGGGTGCTGCTCGGCGACCTGGCCTTCCTGCACGATGTCGGCGCGCTGCTGCTGCCGCCCGACGAGCCGGCGCCGCGGGTGCAGGTGATCGTCGGCAACGACGGAGGGGGGACGATCTTCGACGGGCTCGAGGTGGCGGCCTCCGCCGCGCAGGCCGACCTCGATCGGGCCTTCTACACCCCGCATCGCGTGCAGCTGGCCGAACTGGCCGCGGCGTACGGGTGGGAGCATCAGCGGGTGACGACGCGCTCCGCGCTCGACCAGGCACTGACCTCCGCCATCTCAGGGCCGCAGATCATCGAGGTGCCGCTCGAGCGCTGAGCGCCCGGGGCGTCAGTCGAGACGCTGGGTGATCTCGCCCAGGTCGGCGCTCGCGAAGCGCTCGTCGGAAGCGTCGGCGCCGCCCGCCTCGATCTCGTACAGATCGCTCTTCTGCGGTGCGACCGCCTGCGCCTCCACCGGCTGCGTCTCGGTGAGCACGTCGTCGAGCCCCTGCAGGGCGCTGAACCGGCGGGCCTGCGTGACGACGTTGCGGTCGAGCGATCCGGCGAACCGGTTGTACGCGTCGACGGTCGAGTTGAGGCTGCGACCGAGCTTGGCCAGATGCTGCCCGAGGGTGCCGAGCCGCTTGTGCAGCTCTTTGCCCACGGTGAAGATCTGCTGCGCCTCCTGCGCCAGCTGATCCTGCCGCCACGCGTGCCCCACGGTGCGCAGCAGTGCGACGAGCGTCGAGGGCGTCGCGATCACGACATTGCGCTCGAAGGCGTACTCGTAGAGCGTCGCGTCCTGATCGAGCGCAGCCGCCAGGAACGGCTCGGCGGGCACGAACATCACGACGAACTCGGGCGAGCCCGCCACGACGTCCCAGTACTCCTTGGCGCCGAGGTCGTCGATGTGCTTGCGCAGATGGCGGGCGTGCGCCTGCAGCCGCTGTGTACGGACGGTGTCGTCGGTGGCCTCCATGGCCTCGAGATAGCCGCTGAACGCGACCTTCGAGTCGACCACGACGCGCTTGTCGCCGGCGAGGTGCACGACGAGGTCGGGCCGCAGCGCCCCGTCGTCTGTGGTGTGGTGCAGCTGCTCGTCGAAGTCGACGTGATTCACCATGCCCGAGGCCTCGACGACGCGGCGCAGCTGCAGCTCGCCCCACCGCCCCCGCACCTGGGGTGCACGTAGCGCGTTGACGAGGTTGCGCGTCTCGGAGCCGAGGGTGTCCGACGACTGGCGCATGATCTGCAGCTGCTCGGCGAGCGCGGCGTGGGCCTCCAGTCGCGCCTTCTCGGCGGTCGTCATCTCGGTCTTCACCGTGTCGAGCGTCTTCTGGATCGGGTCGATGAGCTGCTGCACGGCATCCTGCCGCTTCTGCAGCTCTGCCGCTCCTTCGCTCTGGCTGCGCTTGAGACGCTCTTCGGCCTGCTGCAGGAACGCCTTCGTGTTCGCCTCGAGCGCGCGGCGGCTGAGCGCGTCGAACTCGTCGGCGAGCCGCTTCTGATCGGCCTTCAGCTCGTCCAGGCGCTCGGTCGCACGACGGCGCTCCGCGAGCACATCCGCGTCGGCTTCCTCGCGCACCTCGGCCAGTCGCCGCGCGTGCTCCGCGCGCTCGTCGGCGAGCCGCTCCTGCGCCTCGCGTCGAGCGTCCGCGAGCGCCGTCTCGGCCAGCTGCCTGGCCTCGACGACCCGCCGATCGGCCAGGACCCGCTCCTCCTGCACGCGAGATGCGGTCTCGGCGCGCAGCGCCTCGGCATCCTGCTCGAGCGCGGTGACGCGCAGTCGCGCAGCTGCAGCCTCGGCACGCTGACCCTCATCGGCCGCGCGACCGCGCTGAGAGCCGACCACGAAGCCGAGCGCTCCGGCGAGGGCGGCGGCGACCAGCACGATGACGATGACGAGAACGGTGTCCATGCATCCGATTGTGAAGCAGGCCACCGACACTTCGACTCGCAGGCGGTTCCTGAGCGAGGAGCGCCGCGACGAGTCGAAGGGCGCACAGTGCGGCGCGCTGCACGATCGCGCCTCGCAGGGGCATGATGTCTGCATGGCGACGCACGCGTGGACGACCGAACCGGCAGAGCTGCTCCGCGTGCGCGAGGGCTTCTCGCTCGCCCACGTCGACGCCGACGCGAGCCCCGGCTTCGACGGCGGCAAGGGCAGCGGCACCGCCCTGCTCGAGGAGCGCGAGCAGCGCCTCGACGAACTGCAGGAGCGGCTGTTCGCGGCCAGCCACGTGGGTGACGGGCATGACGCGGTGCTGCTCGTGCTGCAGGCGATGGACACCGCGGGCAAAGGCGGGATCGTGCGGCACGTCGTCGGCGGCGTCGACCCGCAGGGCGTGGACCTCGCGGCGTTCAAGGCGCCCACCGAAGAGGAACTCGCGCACGACTTCCTCTGGCGGGTCGAGAAGCGGCTGCCGCGGCCGGGCATGATCGGCGTGTTCGACCGCTCGCACTACGAGGACGTGCTGATCGGCCGGGTGCGCGGCCTCGCCGACGAGGCCGAGATCGAGCGCCGGTACGGCGCGATCGTCGACTTCGAGCGCCGCATCACGGCATCCGGAACCCGCATCGTCAAGGTCATGCTGCACATCTCACCCGATGAGCAGAAGGATCGGCTGATGGAACGGCTGGACCGGCCCGACAAGCACTGGAAGTACAACCCGGGTGACGTCGACGAGCGGATGCGCTGGGACGACTACATGGATGCCTACCAGACCGTGTTCGAGCGCACCTCGACGCCGGATGCGCCCTGGTACGTCGTGCCGGCGAACCACAAGTGGTACGCGCGCCTCGCCGTGCAGGAGCTGCTCATCGACGCCCTGGACGACATCGACCCGCAGTGGCCGGCCGCCGACTTCGACGTCGAGGCCGAGAAGAAGCGCCTCGCCGCCGGCTGACGCCGGCGCCGGTCAGGCCCGCGGCTTGCGAGCGCGGTGCAGCGCGACGATGCCGAACGAGAGGTTGCGGTACTCGACATCCGTCCAGCCCGCCTCGCGGATCCACGCCGCCAGGGTGCGCTGGTCGGGCCAGTCGCGGATCGACTCGTTCAGGTAGTCGTACGCGTCGCCGTTGGTGCCCGCGAGACGTGCCACCCTCGGCAGCACCTGCGCGTTGTAGAAGTTGTAGAACCCGCGGAAGAACCGGCCGGGAGGGGTCGAGAACTCGTTGATCACCATGCGCCCGCCGGGCTTGGTGACCCGCAGCAGCTCGCGCAGCGCCTTCTTCGGATCCTGCACGTTGCGCAGGCCGTACGACATGGTGACCGCGTCGAACTCCTCGTCGCCGAACGGCAGATCCGTGGCATCCGCCTCGACGAAGGTGATGTTGTGCAGGTGCCCGTGCCTGCGGCGACCCTCCGCCAGCATCCCGGGGGAGAAGTCGGCGGCGACGACGTGCGCTCCGCTCGCGGCGAGGGAGGCGGAGGAGGATGCCGTGCCGGCGGCCAGATCGAGGATCCGCTCGCCGCGCTTCGGCGCGACCGCGCGGGTCGTCGCCGCCCGCCACAGCGCGTCGTTGCCGAGGGTCATGACCGTGTTCGTGCGGTCGTACCCCTTCGCGACCTGGTCGAACATGCCGCTGACACGGGACGGGTTCTTGCCGAGATCGGCGCGGTTCGGCTCCATGCTTCGATCCTAGGCGCGGTCGGATGCACGGATGTCGGTCGCCTGGACGGATGTCGGTCCGGATGCCCGGAAGCCGCCGACATGTGTGTTCCGGGCCGACATCCGTGCGCCGGCGGTGCGGCATAGACTCGCCGGGTGAGTGCGAACCGCCCCGAGCCGGGAACACCGATGGTCATGGCCTGGCGCAAGTGGGACGGCTCGCCGCACTGGAGCAACCACGTCATCTACCTGGGCGCCGACGGGTGGGGAGACTGGGTCGGCCAGCCGATCGGCTGGCGCAGCCACCGACCCGGTGCCGACTTCATCGCCGAGTCGCCGAACGTCACACTCGTGCCCCGCGATCACACCGACTTCGCCCTCACGGTGCACCGCGGGCACCCCCGCGACCTGCGGGTCTACATCGACCTGGCGTGGGACGTGCGCTGGCGCGACGATCTCCTCCCGTCGACGGCGATCGACATGGACCTCGACGTGGTGCGCCGCCTCAACACGCAGGGCACCTATGTCGACGACCGCGACGAGTGGGCCGAGCACAGCATCCGGTACGGCTACCCGGTCGAGGTCGTGACCCACCTCGAGGCCCGCGCCCTCGAACTCGAGCAGCAGGTGCGCGCGCAGCTGGCCCCGTTCGACGACGCCACCGCCGACCCGTGGATCGACCGCCTCATCGCCTTCGGCCTCGACCGCTGACGCCCGCCACAGGTCCCCCGCCTGCCGCCCGATACGAACCGGGGGCCGACACTCCAGATGTCGGACGGGATGCGGGGATCCGGCCGACATGTGGAGTGTCGGCCCCCGAAACGTAACCCCCCCCCGAGAACATCACGTCCGACGCGTCGCGCCGCCTCGGAGCCTGCCGCTGCGCGCGGCGGATAGGCTGTACGGGTGAGCAGCACCCGCCTGGTCGCCGAGACCCGCGAGATCCCACCCGTCGAGGATCTGCTGGCACACACCTCCGCCGTCCGGCCCCTGGCCTGGCTTCGTCGCGGCGAGGGGATCGTGGCCGCAGGCGAGGGCACCGCGGCCGTCATCCGCGTCCCCGAGGGCGCAGGACGCCTGCGCAGCGACGTCATCGCCGACGCGTGGCGCGAGATCACCGCCCTCGCCGACATCGACGACGACGTGCGCCTCCCGGGCACCGGGCTCGTCGGTTTCGGTGCGCTGACCTTCGACGAGGGCTCATCGTCCGACAGCGTGCTGCTCGTGCCGCAGACGGTGATCGGACTGCGCGACGGACGCAGCTGGGTCACCCGCATCCGTCCGGCATCCGACCCGGATTTCGCTCCGGCTCCCGACCCGGTCGCCTTCGGCCCGCACTGGGCGGGCCGCGTCGGCCCCGGCGCGCAGACGCCGCAGGGGTATCAGGATGCCGTGCGCCGAGCCCTCGACGAGATCGCCGCCGGCGCGTACAGCAAGGTCGTGCTCGCCCGCGATCTGACCGGCACGGTGCCCGGCGACGCCGACCTGCGCCGGCTCGTACGCGCGCTGTCGACCGGGTATCCCGACACGTGGTCGTTCGCCGTCGACGGTCTCATCGGCGCGAGCCCCGAGACTCTGGTCACCTCGCACGAGCGAGCGGTCACCGCACGGGTGCTGGCAGGCACCGCGGCGCGGGGCGCCGATCCGTCCGAGGATCACGCGGCGTCCGCCGCGCTCGCCACGAGCGGCAAAGACCTCGACGAGCACCGGTACGCGGTGCAGAGCGTGCTCGCTGCGCTCGACCCGCACACCAGCGCTCTCGAGGCAGACGCCGAGCCGTTCGTCCTCGAGCTGCCCAATCTCTTCCATCTCGCGACCGACGTCGCCGGCACCCTCAGCGACGGTGCGTCGTCGCTCGATCTGGTCGGGGCGATGCACCCCACCGCGGCTGTCGCCGGGACGCCGACGGATGCCGCGATCGCCGCGATCCGCCGCATCGAGCCGTTCGATCGGGGGCGCTACGCCGGGCCGATCGGCTGGATCGACGCCGCCGGGGACGGCGAGTGGGCGATCGCGCTGCGCTGTGCCCAGTTCGGAGACGCCCCCCGCACGGCATCCGGTGCGCGGCGGGTCACGGCGTACGCCGGTGCGGGCATCGTCGCGGGCAGCGAACCGGAGTCGGAGCTGCTCGAGACACGCGTGAAATTCCGGCCGCTCGTCGACGCGCTCGCGTGAGCGACTTCTGCGCGCCCGCCGTGCCGTCACACCCCGGCGCGAAGGTAGGGTTGAACACGTGACTTCAGGCCCCGCGACCCCGGGCACGCGACTGGCGAGCCGGCTCGGCTTCAGCGACCGCATCTTCCTCGGTCCTGGCGCGCGTCGCGTCGCCTCGCGCATCGAAGCCGGTCTCGACCTGGTCGAGGCGGGCATCGCCGAAGAGGTCAAGGTCGCGAACTCCATCGCCGATGCCGCTGCGCGCTACCTCTACGAGGCCGGCGGCAAGCGCATCCGGCCGGTGCTCACCCTGCTCACCGCCGAACTCGGCAACGGCGGCACCGAAGCGGTGATCGATGTCGCCAAGGCGCTCGAGCTCACCCACCTCGGCTCGCTGTACCACGACGACGTCATGGACGGAGCCGACACCCGCCGGGGTGTGCCCGCAGCGCACGCGGTGTGGGGCAACAACGTCGCCATCCTCACCGGAGACATCCTGTTCTCGCGGGCGAGTCAGATCATGGCGCGGTACGGCGACCGCGCGATGCGTCTGCAGGCCGACACCTTCGAACGGCTCGTCCTCGGCCAGCTCCGCGAGACCGTGGGCGCACAGCCCGACGACGACCCGATCGACTTCTACATCCAGGTGCTGGCAGACAAGACCGGCTCGCTGATCGCCGCGGCGACCCAGGGCGGTGCGATCTTCTCGAACGCGCCGACCGAGTTCGAGGAGCCGCTGCGCGTGTACGGCGAGAAGGTGGGCGTCGCCTTCCAGCTGCTCGACGACGTGATCGACCTGTCGGCCGACGCCGAGGAGACCGGCAAGGTGCCGGGCACCGACCTGCGGGCCGGTGTGCCGACGATGCCGTCGCTGCTGCTGAAGACGAGCACCGCTCCCGACGACGTCGACCTCGCGCGCCGCATCGACGAGGGAGTGGCGCGCATCGCCGACGGCGCGGATCCCGCCGTGCTCGACGGACCGCTCGCCGCGCTGCGTGACAACGACGCCACGGCCCGCACTCTGACTCTCGCCCGCACGTGGACGGCCGATGCCGTCGCCGCACTCGAGCCGCTGCCGAAGGGCACGGTGCGCGATGCGCTGACCCGGTTCGCGGAGACTCTCGCTGATCGCAGCAGCTGACGGAAGGAACCCTATGACGAAGCTCAAGCTGGCCATCGTCGGGGCGGGACCGGCAGGCATCTACGCCGCCGATCTCCTGCTCAAGGCAGAGCGCAGGTTCGATGTGTCCATCGACCTGTTCGAGCAGCTGCCCGCGCCCTACGGTCTGGTCCGCTACGGAGTGGCCCCCGATCACCCGCGCATCAAGGGCATCATCACGGCGCTGCGCGACGTGCTCGACCGCGGCGACATCCGGCTGTTCGGCAACGTGCGCTTCGGCACCGACATCACGATCGACGACCTCAAGCGCCACTACAACGCCGTGATCTTCGCCACCGGCGCCGTGCGCGACTCGTCGCTCGACATCCCCGGCATCGACGCCGACCACTCGTTCGGCGCTGCGGAGTACGTGAGCTGGTTCGACGGGCATCCGGATGTCCCCCGCGAGTGGAATCTGGATGCCGAGTCGGTCGGCGTCATCGGCAACGGCAACGTCGCGCTCGACGTCGCACGGATGCTCGCCAAGCACGCCGACGACCTGCTGGTCACCGAGGTGCCGGACAACGTCTATCAGGGTTTGAAGGCCAGCCGCATCACCGACGTGCACGTGTTCGGCCGTCGCGGCCCCGCGCAGGTGAAGTTCACCCCCCTCGAGCTGCGCGAGCTGGGCGAGCTGCGCGACGTCGACATGGTCGTGTATGACGAGGACTTCGACTACGACGAGGCGTCGCGCCAGGCCGTGACCAGCAACAAGCAGGTCATGGTGATGGATCGCATCATGCAGTCGTGGCGCAAGCTCGACTCGGTGAACAACGCCGGCGGCACGGCATCCCGCCGCCTGCACCTGCACTTCTGGGCCCGCCCGGTCGAGGTGAAGAAGGACGAGAACGGCCGCGTCGCGGCGCTCGTCTACGAGCGCACCGAGTCCGACGGCGCCGGCGGCGCCGTCGGCACCGGCGAGCTGCGCGAGGTGCCGATGCAGGCGCTGTACCGCGCGATCGGCTACTTCGGATCGCCGCTGCCCGGCGTGCCGTTCGACAAGAAGCACGGCGTGATCCCCAATCGCGAGGGGCAGGTGCTCGAGACGAAGTCGAACCAGCGCGTGCCCGGCATCTACGCCACCGGCTGGATCAAGCGCGGGCCGGTCGGCCTGATCGGGCACACCAAGTCGGATGCCATGGAGACCGTGCGTCACCTCATCAACGACCAGGGTTCGTGGTGGCAGCCGGAGGATCCCTCCGACGAGGCGATTCCGGCGCTGCTCGCCGAGCGCGGCGTGGCCTGGACCGACCTCGACGGCTGGCACCGCCTGGACGCGCACGAGATCGAGCTCGGCGTCCCACAGGAGCGCGCTCGCGTGAAGCTCGTGCCTCGTGACGAGATGGTGCGCGTCTCGCGCGGGGAGTGAGCTCGCACGCCCGCTAGGTTGAAGGCATGGCCGAGTGGGTTCCCGATGTCCTCGGTGAGGGCTTCCAGCAGCTCACGCTGCCGCTGGGAGAAGACGTCGAGGGCGACGTCGTCGCGACCGTCGTGCGCGCGCTGCCCGACCCTGTCCCGTGGTGGCGGATGGTCGGCGATCGCCGCCCGCTCGCCGACGTCGACGTGCTCTACGTGCACGGCTGGTCGGACTACTTCTTCCAGAAGCGGCTCGCCCGATTCTGGACCGAGCGCGGCGCGCGGTTCTTCGCGCTCGACCTGCGCAAGTACGGCCGCAGCCTGCGGCCGGGGCAGACACCCGGCTACATCACCGATCTCGCCGAGTACGACGCCGACATCGCGGCGGCGCTGGAGGCCAGGGGGGATGCCACCGGCCGGCGCCTCGTGCTGCTCGGCCACTCCACCGGCGGGCTGATCCTCAGCCTGTGGGCATCGCGGCACCCGGGGGAGGTCGACGCGGTCGTGCTGAACGCCCCGTGGCTGGAGTTCCAGCTCGGAGCGGCGCGCGCGGCGATCACGCCGATGGTCGAGCTGCGGGCACGGCTGCGCCCGATGGATGCGGCCCCGCAGGTCGACCTCGGCTTCTACACGCGGGCGCAGCGTGAGGTGGCCGATCCCGACGATCCGCTCGACGTGAATCCGGAGTGGCGGCCGGAGCAGGCGATGACCGTGCACGCCGCCTGGCTGAGCGCGGTGCTCGCCGGGCACGCCGCCGTGTCACGGGGGCTCGACATCGAGGTGCCGGTCTGCGTGCTGCTGTCGGCGCGATCGGCGCTGCCCACTCGGTGGTCCGATGAGCTGACGTCGGCCGACAGCGTGCTGGTCGTCGACGACATCGCCCGCGCCGCGCTCAAGCTCGGTCGCTCGGTCACCGTCGAGCGGATCGACGGCGCGCTGCACGACGTCTTCCTGTCGCGCCGCGACGTGCGCACCGAGGCGTACGAGCGCCTCGACAGCTGGGCGCGGGGGTGGGCGCACACCCACGCCTCCGTCAGATGATCCAGTACATCCGCCGGCAGGCCTGCTCGGCGGCGTCCGCATCGCGGCGCAGGAACGCGTCCTCCAGATCGGCGCACGCGCTCTCGACGTGCGGATGCCTGTCGGCGGGCACATCGTGCGTCTTCAACGCACGCGCGAGCGCGAGGCTCACCTCGTCGATCAACGCCACCTGCAGCGCGTTGCCCGAGCGCGGGGCGAGGTATTCGATCAGAGCGCGTCGGGCGCTCGCGGTCGCGGCGGTGTCGGAGATGTCTGCGCTGACGGCGCGGATGAGCCGGCACACCGCCTCCAGCTCGGCGGCCGTGAGCCGAGGGCACGCGAGGCGGACGACGATGCTCGCCTGCAGACCCGCGAAGACGTGCATCGTCTCGACCTGATCGGGCGTGACCGACGAGACCTCGGTGTACCGGCTCGGGTACATCGTGACCATCCCGATCCGTTCCAGCCGCTGCAGCGCCTCGCGCACCGGGGTGCGCGACACGGACAGCTCGACGGCCAGCTCGCTGTCGCGGATCCGCGTTCCCGGAGCGAGCTCGCCGCTGACGATCCGCTCACCGATCAGGTGGAACAGCCCTTCGGCGAGCAGCTGCTTCTTCGCCGCGAGATCCGATCTCTGCGGTCGTTCGACGTCGACCATGTGTCTCTCCCCAATACGCCTGACGGCGTCCCCCGGGTTGCCCCATACAACCCATACACCGGCATTCTAGCCAGGGGGCGCGACACGGCACCGTCGTGACGGCAGCAGCGACATGTTCGATGCCGCCGAACGGTCGAGGGTGAGGCGGGAGAGATCCCGAAGTCCGGATGCCGCGCGCCGGCGGCGCTCGACGTCAGCGGTAGTTGATGAACTGCAGGTCGATGTCGAGGTCGCTACCCTTGAGCAGCGCGATCACGGACTGCAGGTCGTCGCGGCTCTTCGACTGCACGCGCAGCTCGTCGCCCTGGATCTGGCTCTTCACGCCCTTCGGGCCCTCGTCGCGGATGATCTTGCCGATCTTCTTCGCGTTCTCGCTCGAGATGCCGTCCTTGAGGGTCGAGGTCAGGCGGTACTCCTTGCCGCTCGCGACCGGCTCACCCGACTCGAGGCTCTTCAGCGAGATGCCGCGCTTGATCAGCTTCGACTGGAACACGTCGAGCACGGCGTTCACGCGCTCCTCGGAGTTCGCGACGATGACGATCTGCTCGCCGCTCCACGAGATCGATGCGCCGGTGCCCTTGAAGTCGTAGCGCTGCTCGATCTCCTTGCGCGCCTGGTTGAGAGCGTTGTCCGCCTCCTGGTGGTCAACCTTGGAGACGATGTCGAACGAAGAGTCAGCCATGACTACCACCATAGAGCGTCGGTCGCACAGGCTGGAGGCCCTGCATCACTTGTCCTTCTTGCCGTTCCCCTTGCCGTTGCCCTGGCCGTGAGAAGAGTCGCTCTTGCCGGAGTTCGTCTCGGGTGAGCTTCCCGCGTTGTTCCCCGGGCCGGCATTCGGGTTGCCGCTCGGGTTGTCCGCCGTCGTGCTGCCCGCGGTCTGCACCTCGGGCTGGTCGGGCTCGGCCTGCTGCACCGGTTCGACAGGTGTCTCGGCGATCGGCGTGGTGACCGGCTGGTCGGCATCCGGAGCACCGGGCGTCTCCGCGACCTGCGCGGGGGTGACCGTCGGCGTCGGTGAGCCCGCCGGCCAGGCCATCCATCCGCCCGCGAGCACGACCGCGGCGGCGGCAGCGGCGGCGAACGCGCCCATCGTCCGACGACGCACGGGTCGGCGCTCCTGCACATCGGGAGTCGTCGCCGACGCGATCTTCGGCGCCACGGGGGTCGCGATCGAGACGGCCGGCAGCGCTTTCGTCGTTCCCGTGGTGTCGTGCGGCACCCCGGTGGTGTCGTCACGGGCATCCGCCGACATCATCGACACCTCGTGCACCACCTCGGCCGCCGTCGGGCGCTGGTCGGGCTCGCTGTGGGTCATCCGGCGCAGTAGGTGCACCCACTCGGCGCCGAGCTGATCCGGGATGCTCGGTTCGCTGACCAGCCGGGCGAGCGCCGTCTGCACGTCGCGGGCGCGCGGGAAGGCGGGCTCGCCGGTGAGCGACTCGAGCAGCACCAGACCGAGGGAGTAGATGTCGGCGGCCGGTGTGATCGGATCGGCCCGCACCTGCTCGGGTGCCATGTAGGCGGCTGTGCCGATCGCGATTCCGGGTGAGGTGCGCCGAGCCTCGTCGGGGTGGAAGGCGATTCCGAAGTCGGTGAGCTTGGCGTTCCAGCCCGCGTCGCCGTCGGCACGTGCGAGCAGCACGTTCGAGGGTTTCACGTCGCGGTGCACGATGCCGCGCCGGTGCACGACTCGCAGGGCGTCGGCGAGGTCGCGACCGATCGCGGCCGCCTCGCGACGGCTGAGCGGGCCGTGCGTGAGATGGGTGGCGAGCGTCGGCCCGTCGATGAACTCCATCACCAGATAGCGCGGGTGGGGCAGATCGAGGCTGGCGTCGTAGAGGGCGACGAGCGAGGGGTGCGAGAGGGATGCCAGCAGTGCCGTCTCACTGTGCACCCGCTCCGACTCCAGCGGCATCTCGTCGTCGGCGCGCAGCAGCTTGATCGCGACCGTGCGCCGCAGCAGGGTGTCGTGTGCGCGGTAGACCATCGCGGTGCCGCCCCTGCCCACGCATCCGTCGAGTCGGTATCGCCCGTCGAGGAGGGGAGCGGTGGCCTCATCGTCGATCGTGTCCATCGGCAACTCCGCAATCCGACACGGCTCGGGCGCCGTGACCCTGCTCACGTTAGGCGTCGCGCGCGCGGTCGTCTTGCGCCTTGACGACGGTGTCCGAACGTGCAATGAGGTGGGGGAACGGCATCCCGCCTCCCTCAGCGGAGCCGCGGGCCCACGGCGGGGGATGCTCGTTTCGCGCCCGTCCTCGGCATACGGTGAGGACATGGCAGCACGGGTCGGAGGGCGCAACCGGGCGATCACCTGGATCGTCGGCTTTCTGTGCGCGGGGATCGTGGGCGCCTTGGTGTGGCTGTCGCTTCCGGCGGGGCCCGGACTGCTGTACATGGTGGGACAGCTGCTCGACGGCACAGTTCCCTGACAGCCGTGCAAGCGCGACATCGCGGAGATATCGGCACGCCTTCGCGGTGTGAAACGCGCAGGGAGTTAGCCTCGGTGTGCATCTACGACGAGAGGCGAACCCATGAGTGACCCCGAGGTTCCGAAGAACGAGCAGCACCACGACGTCGACGACGTCGTCGGCCGCGCCAACGAGGGACTCGACGCCGCTGCCGCTGCACGCGCGGATGTGCCGAGCGCGGATGCTGCGGCGACGCCCGTCGACCCCGACATGGAGGCGTTCGCCGCCGCCGAACGCGATCACCCCGGCACGTTCGGCGCCCCAGAGCCCGTCCGCTCCGGCGATGGCGTCGAGCACTCCGCCGACGTACGCACCCACGACGACGCAGACTCCCGCGACGAGACCCCTGCAGCTGCTGCCGACGCCGGCGACCGTGCCGATGCGAACCGCCTCGACTCGAGCCGCGACGACGACTACATCGCCGAGGCGCACCGCGAAGCCGATGAGCGCCGCGAAGCGGCCGCGGCCACGGCCGGGGCATCCGTCTCTCCGGCCGTGACCCACGACGCCGACGCGACCCGGGTGATCGACGCCGAGCGTGCTCACCACCACACCGTCGCTGACGACGCGTACGCGACCCCGTACCCGTCAGATGCCGAGACGCGGGTCGTCCCGGCGGAGCCGGTCGCACCTCCCGCCGCGCCGCAGCCGATCTTCGTGCAGGCACCCGAGCCGCCCCGAGAGCTCGGCAACCGCGGCACCGCGGGCGCCATCGGCCTGGTGGCCGCGGTCGCCTTCGCCGTCCTCTATCTCGCGGCGATCCTCGGATTCGGAGCCGTGCGCGGCGACGTGAGCGTCGAGAACGTCGGCACCGCCGCGCTCGAGGCGCTGACGACGTGGGCGTTCTGGGTGCCGGTGGTCGTGTTCTTCCTCTCGTTCTGGCTGCTCGGCGCCTTCATCAACCGTGCGCGCTGGGGCAAGTGGGTCATCTTCGGCGTGTTCGTGGCCATCGCGACCTACGGCGGCTACATCCTCGGGCAGCTCTTCCAGGCGCCGTTCTGGCGGGTGACCGCGACCGAGTCGCTCGAGCTGGTGAACGAGCAGCTGCTCGCGCCGCTCGCCATCGCGTCGTTCATCTTCGCCCGCGAGCTCACGATCTGGTTCGGTGCCTGGGTCGCGCGCAGCGGAGCCAAGAAGAAGGTGCTCAACGCCGAGGCGCAGGCCGAGTACGAGCGCACGCTCGAGGCGGGCCCCGCGGCGCTGCGATGAGCGTAGTCTGACGGCATGACCCTCAGAGACCCCCATGGCCCCGTGCCGGAGGGGGTCTCTGTGTTTCTCGCCGGAGTGGTGGGCACGGTCTGCTTCGGCGCCTTCGCCATTCTCGGGCTCGGGATGCTGTCGTACTTCGCCGACGTCGACATCATCTCCGTCGAGGGGCTCACCCTCTGGCCGGGGGTGGCGGGCATGGCCGTCGCGATCGCCGTGTTCGCGCTGCTGCTGGCGCCGGTGCTGCGCCGGCCGCTTCCCCCGTACGGCGCGATCGTGCTCGTGGCCCTGGCCACAGCGCTCGCACATCTGGCCGCCGTGTGGCTGTCGGCCATGGTCGGCGGTGCAGGGATCGCCCACGCATCCGCGGCCGCCTCGCAGATCGTCGTGCGCGGATCGAGTCTCGTCATCATCGTCGTCGCGCTGATCACGGGGTGGATCGCCGTGGCGCTGCGGCGCTCACGCTCGGGCACACCGCGGTGGCCGTGGGAGCGCAGCGACTCGGAGTGACGCCGTCAGACGCGCCGCCCCTCGCGGGAAAGCGCCCCTGCGCGGCATCCCGGCCCTACTCTGTATTCGTGGAGAGGTCGCTGGAATCCCTCGTCGACCAGGCCGTCGAGGCCTGGCTGCGCTGGGTGCCGCGCTGGGCGCCGGCGACGCACCGCGGCCGGGTGGCACCGTGTCGTCGCTGCCTCGGCTCTCCCGTGCTCTCGGCCGTCGGCATCGGCGGGAACGTGCCGCACGGGGTGCAACACGGCCTCTCGACACGGATCAAGGCGATCGTCGACCAGGCCGTCGCCGAGTACACGGCACGCAACCTGCCCATGCTCCAGGCCGAGCTCGACCACCAGGCGGCCAGGAACCGGTCGCGCGCCTACCGTCCAGCCGAGGGCCTCGAGCCCGAGTACGAGGGGATGCCGCTCGACCCCGACCCCGTGCCGGGGGCTCCGTTCCTCTTCACCGTCGCGGGCATGGCCGACGACGCGGCCGCCCAGCTGCCCCCGCTGCCACCGCTCTCCGACGAGGCGAAAGCTGCGCTCCGTCAGGAGGTCGCGCTCGCCGATGAGTATGCCAACCTGATCGGGCGCGAGATCTGCGGACTGCTGCTGCGGCACCGCCTCCACGTGCAGGCGGCGATATCGCAGTACGTCGAGCCGCAGATCGAGGCGATGCTCGCCGAGCTCAGCGAAGCGCTGGACTCACCCTTCGATCCCGATACGCCGTAGCACAGCATCCGATGCTCATTTGACCGCCCCGCCTGCGGCGTTTACACTTGATCGGGTGTGTGCACGACTGTGCGCGCATGCAAGGCGCCGACACCGTCGGTTCGCCTCCACGGCATACCCATCACACCAAAAGCCCGACTCCTCTGTCGAGCCGGTGGGTCATGATGTGAAACCCATCACGCTGTCACCGTGCAGCACTATGAGGAGAGAACGTGCCAACTATTCAGCAGTTGGTTCGCAAGGGACGCTCGCCCAAGGTCACGAAGACCAAGGCGCCCGCCCTGAAGGCGAACCCGCAGCAGGCAGGCGTGTGCACCCGCGTGTACACCACCACCCCGAAGAAGCCGAACTCGGCGATGCGCAAGGTCGCTCGTGTGAAGCTGCGCAACGGCACCGAGGTGACCGCCTACATCCCCGGTGAGGGCCACAACCTCCAGGAGCACTCGCTGGTGCTCGTCCGCGGTGGTCGTGTGAAGGACCTCCCCGGTGTCCGCTACAAGATCGTCCGTGGTGCGCTCGACACCCAGGCAGTCAAGAACCGTAAGCAGGCTCGTTCCCGCTACGGCGCGAAGAAGGGCTGAGTCAGATGCCTCGTAAGGGACCCGCACCCAAGCGCCCCGTCGTCAACGACCCGGTCTACGGCGCCCCGATCGTCACCTCGCTGGTGAACAAGATCCTCGTCGACGGCAAGAAGTCGCTCGCCGAGTCGATCGTCTACGGCGCCCTCCGTGGCGTCGAGGCGAAGAACGGCCAGGACGCCGTGGCCACCCTCAAGAAGGCGCTCGACAACGTGCGCCCCACCCTCGAGGTCCGCAGCCGCCGCGTCGGCGGCTCGACCTACCAGGTTCCCGTCGAGGTCAAGCCGCACCGCGCGAACACCCTCGCGCTGCGCTGGCTGGTCAGCTACGCCAAGGGTCGTCGTGAGAAGACGATGACCGAGCGTCTGCAGAACGAGATCCTCGACGCGTCGAACGGTCTGGGTGCCGCGGTCAAGCGCCGCGAAGACACCCACAAGATGGCCGAGTCGAACCGCGCCTTCGCCCACTACCGCTGGTAAGGGGCCGAGCGGATGCCGCCACCGCGGCATCCGCTCCCACTCTCTGTTCGTTCCTGAACCATCCCGGAGGAACCCCCGTGGCACAAGAAGTGCTCACCGACCTGAGCAAGGTCCGCAACATCGGCATCATGGCCCACATCGATGCCGGCAAGACCACCACCACCGAGCGCATCCTGTTCTACACGGGTGTGAACCACAAGCTCGGCGAGACCCACGACGGTGGCGCCACCACTGACTGGATGGAGCAGGAGAAGGAGCGCGGCATCACGATCACGTCTGCCGCCGTGACCTGCTTCTGGAACAACAACCAGATCAACATCATCGACACCCCCGGTCACGTCGACTTCACCGTCGAGGTCGAGCGCTCGCTGCGCGTGCTCGACGGCGCGGTCGCCGTCTTCGACGGCAAGGAGGGCGTCGAGCCCCAGTCCGAGACCGTGTGGCGTCAGGCCGACAAGTACGACGTGCCCCGCATCTGCTTCGTCAACAAGATGGACAAGCTGGGCGCCGACTTCTACTACACCGTCGACACCATCGTGAGCCGTCTCGGCGCGAAGCCGCTCGTGCTCCAGCTTCCGATCGGTGCGGAGAGCGATTTCGTCGGCGTCGTCGACCTCATCGAGATGCGCGCGCTGGTGTGGCCAGGCGACTCCAAGGGCGATGTCACCATGGGTGCTTCGTACGAGGTGCAGGAGATCCCCGCCGACCTCAAGGAGAAGGCCCAGGAGTACCGTCAGCAGCTGCTCGAGACCGTCGCCGAGACCGACGACGCGCTGCTCGAGAAGTTCTTCGGTGGCGAAGACCTCACCGTCGCGGAGATCAAGGGTGCCATCCGCAAGATGGTCGTCGCGAACGAGATCTACCCCGTGCTCTGCGGCTCGGCGTTCAAGAACCGCGGCGTGCAGCCCATGCTCGACGCCGTCATCGACTTCCTCCCCAATCCCCTCGACGTGGGCGCCATCGAGGCACACGACCCGAAGGACGAAGAGAAGGTCATCGAGCGTCACCCCGACGCCAACGACCCGTTCTCGGCGCTCGCCTTCAAGGTCGCCGTGCACCCGTTCTTCGGTCGTCTGACCTACGTGCGCGTGTACTCGGGTCACCTCGAGTCGGGCTCCGCCGTGGTCAACTCGACCAAGGGCAAGAAGGAGCGCATCGGAAAGATCTTCCAGATGCACGCCAACAAGGAGAACCCGGTCGACCAGCTCACCGCGGGCAACATCTACGCCGTCATCGGCCTGAAGGACACCACCACCGGTGACACCCTCGCCGACCCGGCAGCCCCGGTCGTGCTCGAGTCGATGACGTTCCCGGAGCCGGTGATCGAGGTCGCCATCGAGCCGAAGACGAAGGCCGACCAGGAGAAGCTGGGTCTCGCGATCCAGAAGCTCGCTGAGGAGGACCCGACCTTCCGCACCGAACTCAACCCCGAGACCGGTCAGACGACCATCAAGGGCATGGGCGAGCTGCACCTCGACATCCTCGTCGATCGCATGAAGCGCGAGTTCAAGGTCGAGGCCAACGTCGGAAAGCCGCAGGTCGCGTACCGCGAGACGATCAAGAAGGCCGTCGAGAAGCACGACTACACCCACAAGAAGCAGACGGGTGGATCGGGTCAGTTCGCGAAGATCCAGTTCAACATCGAGCCGCTCGAGCTCGACGGCGACAAGACGTACGAGTTCGTGAACTCGGTCACCGGCGGTCGCATCCCGCGCGAGTACATCGGCTCGATCGACGCCGGTTTCCAGGACGCCATGAACGTCGGCGTGCTGGCGGGCTACCCGATGGTGGGCGTCAAGGCCACCATCGTCGACGGTGCCGCTCACGACGTCGACTCCTCGGAGATGGCGTTCAAGATCGCCGGCTCGATGGGCTTCAAGGAGGCCGCACGTCGCGCCAACCCCGTGCTGCTCGAGCCGCTGATGGCCGTCGAGGTGCGTACTCCTGAGGAGTACATGGGCGACGTCATCGGCGACCTGAACTCGCGTCGCGGACAGATCCAGTCGATGGAGGATGCCCAGGGCGTCAAGGTGGTGCGCGCTTCGGTGCCGCTGTCCGAGATGTTCGGCTACATCGGCGACCTGCGCTCGAAGACCTCGGGTCGTGCCGTCTACTCGATGGAGTTCGACAGCTACGCTGAGGTTCCGCGCGCCGTTGCGGATGAGATCATCCAGAAGACCAAGGGCGAGTAAGCCCTTCTCCGGTTCCCCTGGGTCACTGAGCCTGTCGAAGTGCCCAGGGGCGCCGGTACCCCACAACTTCACATTCACTCTCTACTAAACTGAGAAACCGAAATCCGTAGGGAGCCGGTCACAATCCAGTGCCCGGCGATCTCTACACGAACGTCCTGAGGAGGACCCAGTGGCCAAGGCCAAGTTCGAGCGGACCAAGCCGCACGTCAACATCGGAACGATCGGTCACGTCGACCACGGCAAGACCACGCTGTCTGCCGCGATCTCGAAGGTGCTCGCCGACAAGTACCCGTCGGCCACGAACGTCCAGCGTGACTTCGCGACGATCGACTCGGCTCCCGAGGAGCGTCAGCGCGGTATCACCATCAACATCTCGCACATCGAGTACGAGACCCCGAAGCGCCACTACGCGCACGTCGACGCCCCCGGCCACGCCGACTACGTCAAGAACATGATCACCGGTGCTGCTCAGATGGACGGCGCGATCCTCGTGGTCGCCGCCACCGACGGCCCGATGGCTCAGACGCGTGAGCACGTGCTGCTCGCCAAGCAGGTCGGCGTGCCGTACCTGATGGTCGCGCTGAACAAGTCGGACATGGTCGACGACGAGGAGATCCTGGAGCTCGTCGAGCTCGAGGTTCGCGAGCTGCTCTCGTCGCAGGGCTTCCCCGGCGACGACGCTCCCGTGATCAAGGTCTCGGCTCTCGGCGCCCTCAACGGCGAAGAGAAGTGGGTCGACTCGATCCTCGAGCTCATGCAGGCCGCTGACGACTCCATCCCGGACCCCGAGCGTGACCGCGACAAGCCGTTCCTCATGCCGATCGAGGACGTCTTCACGATCACCGGTCGTGGAACGGTCGTCACGGGCCGCGCCGAGCGTGGCACCCTGGCCATCAACTCCGAGGTCGAGATCGTGGGTCTGCGTCCGACGCAGAAGACCACCGTCACCGGTATCGAGATGTTCCACAAGCAGCTCGACGAGGCATGGGCCGGCGAGAACTGCGGTCTGCTGCTCCGCGGCACCAAGCGTGAGGACGTCGAGCGCGGCCAGGTCGTCGTGAAGCCGGGCTCGATCACCCCGCACACGGAGTTCGAGGGCACCGCGTACATCCTGTCGAAGGACGAGGGTGGCCGCCACAACCCCTTCTACACGAACTACCGCCCGCAGTTCTACTTCCGCACCACCGACGTGACCGGCGTCATCACGCTGCCCGAGGGCACCGAGATGGTCATGCCCGGTGACACCACCGACATGAAGGTGGACCTCATCCAGCCCATCGCCATGGAAGAGGGCCTCGGCTTCGCGATCCGTGAGGGTGGCCGCACCGTCGGCGCCGGCACGGTGACCAAGGTCATCGCGTAAGCATCTGCTTCTCGAAAGAGGGGTCGGACCTTCGGGTCCGGCCCCTCTTTGCGTCTCTTGCTGCAGACTGCGCCTGTCGACACGAACCGCTCGATCGCGTAGAAAAGGGACTGAGTGCAGGATGCTGCACCGACATCACGCAGGGGAGGAGAACCGTGGGCATCGATGACCTGGTGAATCAGGGCAAGAGCGCGTTCGAGCAGAACAAGGACAGGATCGCCGAGGCGGTCCGCAGCGAGCAGGCGGAGGACATCAGCGACAAGGTGCTCGACGAGGTCGCCGACTTCGCGAAGAAGGTCGCTCCTGGAGCGGCGGATCAGATCGACGACATCCGCGACAAAGCCGACGGAGCCGTCGGCAACGAGTGACGGCTGCGGTCCAGTCCCGCACCTTCACGGGGTGCTGCCCATTCTGGGGCAGCGCCCCTTTTCAGTGCCCGCGCGCTGGTGCACCCCCTCGAAGCTCAGGATCGCCTTAGCGGAAACCGTTGTCCCCCATTCGGGGGACAAGAGAACCTCAGGGTTGGCGCGTGTCCCCCATTTGGGGGACACGCGCGTGTGACGATGGATGCAGCTTCACCGGAGTTCCTAGAGCCGCTGTCGCCCGCGTCGCCGGGGCCGGTTCCTCCGTGAAGCGCGCCATGGGGGCGCATTCACACAAGGGGAGTAATCGTCATGAACAAGACCACCAAGGGAACCATCGCCGCTGGCGCCGCTGTGCTGCTGCTGCTCGGAACCGGCGGATCGCTCGCGTACTGGAACAGCACGGCGGCACTGGGCGGTCAGACCATCTCGGCCGGCCAGCTCAACGTCGCGCAGGATGCCGTCGCTCCAACCTGGAAGATCACGCACACGACCGGCACCGCGACGACCGTCACTGACATCACAGCTGTCAAGCTCGTCCCCGGTGACACGCTCGAGTACACCGGCAAGTTCAACATCACCGCACAGGGCCAGAACCTCGCGTTCACGGTGAATCTCGCCAAGGGCTCGATCGCGCCCGCGACGGCCGGCAACGCGACCGCAAACGCGGCGCTGGTCACGCGTCTCGCCAACAGCGCCTCCTTCACGGTGAACGGCGGCGCGGTCACCAACGCCGGCTCGGTTGTCACCGTCAAGGTGCCGACGGCCGACGCCAATGGCGTCAAGACCCACTCGGTGACCGTCACGGCGAAGATCGCATGGCCCTTCGGCGACAACGCCTCGCCGGCGTCGGACAACGCCGCCCAGTTCGGCGCGGTCAGCCTGAAGGACTTCGCGCTGAACATCCAGCAGGTCGACGCGTCGGCACCGGTCACGCCGTGATCTCGCGTGGCGCTGCGGCCGGGGACTGCCGCAGCGCCACACAGACCCGATCACACACTCACACCACTGGGGAGCACAGACATGGGGCCTTTCAGTTCACGGCGACCGTTGCGCGCCTCGACGCCCAAGCCCTTGACGGGGCGAACGGTGCTCGTCTCGCTCTTCGCGAGCGCGGCGGCGGTGGCTCTCGGAGTGTCCGGCGCCGGCGTCACCTTCGCCTTCCTGAGCGACTCGGCGCCGGTCGCTCAGGCCACCGTGCAAGCGGCGACGTTCGGCATCCGGATCGGTGACGGCACGACGGCCGCCCTGCCGGAGAAAAAGCTGACACCGGCAGCACCAGCGACCTGGGCGTTCACGGTCACGAACACCGGGCAGGCACCCGTCGATCTCACCGGTCGGATCGCCGCCCCCGGCGGACCCGCCTACGCCGAATCCGCTCGGGGGGCTCTCACGGAGGTCGCGGACGCTGCCGCCTGCACCTCAGCACTCGCCGGGACCTCCGCGCTGAACGGATATACGAAGCCGGCGTTGGGCTCGCTCACGCCGGGCCAGACGAAGTCCTTCTGCCTCGTGGTGAGCCTGCCCAATCCCTCGCCAGCGGCGGGCAGCGGGTCCGCCCACAGTCTCACCCTCACCATCGACGCCGTCCAGAAGGGGGCGTGATCACCGTGTTCGCACGCCAGCGCCTCCCGATCATCGCCGGTCTCGCGACGTTCCTCGTGTTCGTCGGCAGCGGGTCTGCCTGGTCGTACTGGACGACCCAGGCCACTACCGCGGGCAGGGTTACGACCGACTCCGTCGCGGTTTCGCACGCCGGCTTCGCCGCGCCCGAAGAGACGAAGTACCTGCCGAGCAATCTGACCAGCACCCGGTCGTTCACCGTGACGAACAACAGTACGATCGACGGTACCGCCACTGTCTCGATCGCCTCCGCGCAGCAGGGCGCGAACGATCTGCCGATCTCGTTGTGGCGATACACCTCCGGCGCCTGCACGGATGCCACCGGTGTGCCGGGCTCCGGTGTGGCCACAGGCACCTGGGGAGCCACCACCATGCAGCTCGCGCTGCCCAAGGACGCCATCGCCACCCTCTGCGTGCGCACCCGGATCCCTGACTGGAAGGCGATCGCGGTGCAGTCCGGCGGACGCACCGTGAACCCCGAACTCACGGTGACCCTGAACGCGCAAGGCTGGGTGGCTACGACGCCCACCGCCAAGCACACGCAGCGCACCGCAGGCATGTACCCGCTCACCACCAACTTCTTCGACCCGGCGAAGTCTTCCTGGCACACGATCCGCAGCAGGGCGGCCAACGGAATCTGCCTGGATGCATCCGGAGCTGGGGGCGCGAACACCAACGTGATCTCCTGGACATGCCATCAGGAGTCCAATCAGCGCTGGCAGTTCATGCCGGTGAACGGCGGTGACCAGAACTTCGTCACGATCCGGCCACGACACGCGCCCAGCACGCGGCTCACGCAGACAGCCACTGGTGTGCAGCAGATCGCCGCCACCGCATCGAGCGACGCGCAGCGCTGGTACGTGCAGAACTCCGGCTCCTTCTTTCAGCTCGTCTCCGCGGCTGACGGCAGATGCCTCGGGATGAACACAACGTCGGGGAATACCGCAACGAGGGTCGTCGAGTGCGACCAGCCTGCCGCCCAGCTGACGTTCGACGTTGAGCCACTCACGATGTCTCCGGACACAGGCGCGTGGTGGAATCCGACCGTGACGCTCGGTTTCAGCTCGACGATCACGACGACCGGGATGATGCTGCAGAAGAAGAATGGCAGCGGCTGGGCTGACGTCGCAGCAGTACGCGTCGGTGCGACCTCCGTCGCTTTCGGTCGAAGCGAAATCTCCATCAGCGGCACCACCGAGTTCCGCATCGTGTTCGCAGGTTCCACTGACGTCGCATACGGGAACATCCTGCTCAGCCGCACCGGCTTGACCGGAGTTCAGGCGTCCGGAGGTATCGGTTGACATGCCTCGGAACATGACACGTCCCGCCTCCACCTGCGCGGCCGCCCTGCTCGCAGTCGCAGCGCTGGCCACCCCGACGGCGGCCACCGCCGCCGAGGATGACCTTGTCGTCTCCACCGACGGCACGCACTACTCCAGCACCGACGTGCTGCCCGCGTTCGCCGACGACCTGCGTCTCGTGCCCGGCGATCGCGAAAGCGCGTCGTTCTGGATCAGAAACGACTCCGCGCACACCGGACGGCTTCGCCTCGACCTCGTCGACCCGGTGAGCGTCGATGCCGTGTTCGCCGCGCACGTCGAGCTCGCTGCCGCCCCCGACGGCACCGGCGCGACGCCGGTCACCATGTCGACGGCGCTCGCGAACGGCTCGTGCACTGTGCTCAGCAGCGACAGCGTGCTCGCACCCGGTCAGGCTGTTCGGATCCGGGTGACCGCGTCGCTCAGCTCCGCGCTCACCGACGAACAGGGCGCGTTGGCCGACCTGCGCTTCCGGATGCGCGCGGTGCTGGCGGATGCCTCGGCCGCGGCAGTGCAGCCGGCAGGCGCCGCCTGCACTGTTGCGCCTGAGGATGGCGGCGTCGCACCGCAGCCCTCCCCGACATCACCGCCGAGCGCGCTGGCCGCGACCGGCGGCACCGGCGCGGTGACGGCAGCGGCGGTGGGTGTCGCCGCGACCGTCGCGGGCATGATCGCCTTCCTGTGGGCTCGACGTCGTCGTTCCGAAGGAGATGAAGCCGATGCGTGACTCCGTCGTCATCCAGGCCGAGACATTCTGCGGGCCACTCCCTCCTGAACCTGCGACGTCATCGCGGGGTGGCCTGCTGCGGGCGCTGTTGAATGCCGTCGCGGTCGCACTGCTCGTCGGCATTCTCGCCGTCGGCGCACTCGCGATCGCGGTCCCCGCACTGACCGGATCCACCGCGCTCACCGTGCTGACCTCGTCGATGGAGCCGCACCTGCCGCCGGGAACGATGGTCGTCGTGCGACCGACCGATGCCGCCGACGTGGAACCCGGCATGGTGCTGACCTACCAGCTGCGCAGCGGTGAGCCGACCCTGATCACGCACCGCGTCACCCAGGTTCTCGCCGGGGTCGATGGCGAGCGACGATTCATCACCAAGGGCGACAACAACGCAGCAGCGGACGCAGATCCGGTCCGTGAGGTGCAGGTGCGCGGCACGGTCTGGTATGCGATCCCGTGGCTGGGCTGGGCGGCAGTGGCGATCACCGGTCCCCACCGCGCCGTCATGGTGACGGTGGCTGTGGTGCTCCTCTTCGGCTACGCCGCGTGGGCATTCGGCTCGGGCCTCGTCGACCGGATGCGCCGCAGAGGAAGCGTCGCCTCGACAGGCTCAGGATCTGCGCATCTTTGACCCGGCACCCCACGACGGTGCCGTCGGCCGTCATGTCGCCGGTTAGATTCGAGTAATGACGTTCCTGGCGTCGGATGCCCCGACCGCGCTGCGACACGTAGGCGACAGGGCCGTTCTGCTCAACCAGGTCCTGCTCGGCACCGCCGTGGTCCTCGCCGTGCTCCTCTCGCTCGCGACGGGAGCCGTCGTCGGGGTCGACGCCCTCATGCTCGGCCTGACGCTGATCTTCATCGCGACGGGAGCCGCGATCCTCGTCCCGTGGCAGCGCAGCCCGGTGGGACTCGTGCTGCTCCTGCCGCTGATCGACATCGGCGCGGTCATGCTGCTGACGCTCTCGTCCCCGGCATCCGGATTCCCGCTGCTGTGGCTCTTCCCCGCGATGTGGGTCGGATCGACGCTGGGGATGCTCGGAGTGGTCGGAGCGACCGTCGTGGTCACCACGCTCTACTGGGCGTCTATCGTCCTCGTCGAGGCGCCTCCTCTGCTCTCGGCGTTCGTGGTGTTCCCGATCGTGGTCGCGGGGCTGGCGACGATCGCCGCGGTCGCGTCGTGGAGATCGGGTGCGCAGCGCGTGGTGCTCGAGAAGCAGTCGCGTGAGCTGCGCCGGGCGGTGGATCGCGCCAGAAGCCAGGAGGAGCTCGTCACCGAGGCGCTGGATGCCGTCGACTTCGGGCTCATCCGCCTGACGGCGAACGGCGATCAGGTCGTCGCGAATGAGGCCATGGCGCGTCTGCACTCCGCCATCGGCGACACGGACGTGCTGCAGCCGTTCGCCGCCGACGGGCTGACCCCGCTCGCCGAGGACGAGCTCCCTCTCGCCCGCGCACGACGAGGGGAGGAGATCGACCGCGCCCTCGTCTGGTTCGGTGCCCCCGGTGACCTCGCCCGCCGCTCGCTGCAGTTCAGCTCACGTCGTCTCACCGGCAAGAACGTCTCGCACGACGGGCTCATCGTGGTGGCGCAGGACACGACCGCGGAGGAGCTCGCCCTGCGCGCCCGGGAAGACCTGATCGCATCCGTCTCGCACGAGCTGCGCACCCCGATGACCTCGATCACCGGCTATGTCGAGCTCGTCCTCGACGACGAGACCCTCTCCGCCTCGTCGCGGCGCAGCCTCGAGGTCGTCGAGCGCAACGCCGCGCGGCTGCTCGCCATCGTGTCGGATCTCGTGGCGGCATCCGCGATGTCGCGCATGGGGGTGTCGCTGTCGATCAGACCCGAGCGCACCGACCTCACGGCGCTCGCCGCAGCCTCCATCGAGTCGTCATTGCTGCCCGCTGCGGAACGCGGCATGTCCATCGAGCTGCTCGCGGACGGCCCGGTGTGGGCCCACATCGACGCGCATCGCATCCGTCAGGTGATCGACAACCTCGTCTCGAACGCGGTGAAGTACGGCCGAGACCGTGGTCGAGTCGAGGTCGACGTGCGCACCGAAGCCGACCGGGTGGTGTTTGCGGTGCGCGATGACGGACCGGGCATCCCCGCCGGCGAAGTGCCGCGCCTGTTCGAGCGGTTCTTCCGCTCGGCGCTTGTCCGGCAGTCCGTGACACACGGCAGCGGGCTCGGTCTGTCGATCAGCCGCGACATCGTCGTGGCGCACAACGGCTCGCTCACGGTGAGCACCGTCCTCGGCCAGGGAGCCGAGTTCACGATGTCGCTGCCGTTGCCGGCAGCCCGAGAGGAGACCTGATGCAGCTGGATGCGTACACCGTCAACGTCCTCGTATCCGTCGCGGCGCTCTCTGCCGCGGTGATGTACCTGCTCGAGACCCTGCTGCGTCAGGAGAGCCGGGCAGGTCAGCTGTGGGCGGTGGCGTACCTGTTCGGCATCCTCACCGTCATCGCCTACCTGGTGTGGATGAAGGTCGACGAGCACCTTGTTCCGCTCGCCATCGGCAACGGGGCGCTGGTCGGCACCGTCGGATGCCTGTGGCTGGGCTGCCTGCGGCACAACGCGCACCGTCTGCTGCGTCCGAGCATGATCGTCGCAGCCGCCGTTCTCGTCTCGGTGGCCGCCGTCTTCGTCGAAGGCGCCGCAGCAGGGGAGTGGGCCGGTGCCGCCGCGACGTTCGCGGGCGTGGCCGTCTTCGCGCTCCTCGGCGCCGCCGAGTCACGACGCGGGCGCAACGGAGACACTCCCGAGACCATCGGTCTGACGGTCGTCCTGATCGTGGGCGGCATCTACTACGGCGCGCGAAGCGCAGTGTTCATGACCCTGGGGCCCGCCAGCGACGTCTTCCGCACCTGGTTCGACTCGAGCAGCGCGGGGATCCTGACCATCGTGCTCCTGATCGTCGCGCTGGTCACGACGACCACGCTCCGCAACAACGCGGTCGTCTTCGGAGAGGGCAGCAGCGAACTGAGCCTGACGGGAGACGGGCTGCTGACCGCGCGCTCGTTCTTCGTCATGGTGCAGCGGATCATCGAGGTCGACCGCGAAGACGAGCGCACGCTGGGCGTGATCGCGTTCCGCGCCGACGACCTGCCGCAGATCGGCATCGCGTTCGGTGCGAGCGAGCAGGAGGCAGTCGTGGCTCTGTGTCGCGAGTCCCTCCGCCGCTATGCTCCCGCGATGTCGCCGGTCGGCGAACTCGGGCCGAACGGACTCGGGCTCGCCGTCGCGGCGGAATCGCCGGCGGCGGTGCGGCGACTGGCGAGCCGCATCCAGCGACGGATTCTCGACGATCTAGCCGACCGCGGCACCGCCGTCATCCCGGTGATCGGTGTCGGCGTCGCGGTAGCCGACACCTACGGCAAGGATGCCCGCGCGCTGATCCGAGCGGCGTTCGATGCCGCGGGGCGCGCGACCACGAGCCTCGACGCGTCCGTGGTGATCGCCGACTGAAGGGCAGCGGCGAAAGCGGGTCAGACCGCGAGGCGGTAGCCGACCCCGCGCACCGTCTCGATCCACCGGGGCTGGGTGGCCGACTCGCCGAGCTTGCGCCGGAGGTTCGCGACGTGCACCTCGATGGCGCGCACGTCGTGCTCGCTCACGTAGCTTCCTCCCGCCATGCGGTCACCGCGCAGCATCAGCGCGAGCACCTCCTTCGAGACCACACGACGGCCCGAGGTGAGCAGATCCCTGAGGATGTCGAACTCGCTGCGGGTGAGCTCGAGCGATGAACCGTCGGCGGTCGCGAGACGCATCGCGGGATGCAGCCGGAGACCTCTGTGCTCGATCCAGTCGTGGTCGTCGCCGGCATCCGGCCGTGCGGCGGGCGCCGGGGTGCCGTCCTGGGCGCTGAGCGAACGGGGTCGGCGCAGCATCGCGTCGATGCGCGCTCGCAGCTCGCGGGGTCGGAACGGCTTGGTCAGATAGTCGTCGGCGCCGGACTGCAGCCCCTGCACGGCGTCGATCTCCTCGGCCCGCGCGGTCAGCATGACGATGTACGTGGTGCTGAACGCTCGGATGCGGCGCGCCGTCTCGAACCCGTCCATGCCGGGAAGGCTCACGTCCAGCGTCGTGACGAGCGGGTGGTGTTCGTCGATCAGAGCGATGCCGTCGGCCCCGGTGCCGGCGACGAACACGCGGAACCCCGCCTGTTCGAGCACCTCGCGCACGAGTTCCCTGATGTCCGGATCGTCCTCGATCACCACCGCGTTCTGCGAATCTGGCACGTCGCCTCCCCATCGCCGGAACGATCTCCGGCGCCTGAGATGATAGCGCGAAAACGCATTTACCCGAGTAGCGGACGGGGGCGCCCGACCGCGACACGCCCGGGTTTGCGGCGCCGGAATCCGCGTGGCAGAATAGACAGGTTCCACATTTCTGCGCTCTTCGTGAAGCGCGGAATCACTGTCACGACTGTGCATAGACGGCGACATCCCCAGGATGCTGCAGGGTTCTAGGCCGCGGGCAGCAGAACACCTCCCACTCGAAGACGCAAGCATCCGATGCTGGCGTCTTCATGGTGAAAAGACAACAGCGGTGCGTAAGTGCCGAAGGCGCGACCAGCGCCATCGAGCGTCCAATGCCCCAGGGTCACCCGGCCCCGGACGGTACGACGCCTATAGAGAGAGAGCAGACAATGGCGGGACAGAAGATCCGCATTCGCCTGAAGTCGTATGACCACGAGGTCATCGACACGTCGGCACGAAAGATCGTCGACACCGTGACCCGTGCGGGCGCGACCGTCGTCGGGCCCGTGCCGCTTCCGACCGAGAAGAACGTCGTGTGCGTCATCCGGTCGCCCCACAAGTACAAGGACAGCCGCGAGCACTTCGAGATGCGCACCCACAAGCGTCTGATCGACATCGTCGACCCGACGCCGAAGGCCGTCGACTCGCTGATGCGTCTCGACCTGCCCGCCGATGTCAACATCGAGATCAAGCTCTGAGGTCCGCCATGGTTGACATCAACGCAAAGATTTCCAAGGGCATGCTCGGCACGAAGCTCGGCATGACCCAGGTCTGGAACGAGAACGGGAAGCTCATCCCCGTGACCGTCATCGAGCTGGCGCCGAACGTGGTCACCCAGGTTCGCACCCCCGAGAAGGACGGCTACAACGCCGTTCAGATCGCCTACGGCCAGATCGACCCCCGCAAGGTCAACAAGCCGCTGACCGCCCACTTCGAGGCTGCCGGCGTCACGCCGCGTCGCCACGTCACCGAGATCCGCACCGCGGACGCCGCTGACTACTCGCTCGGCCAGGAGCTCACGCTCGACGGCGTGTTCGAGGCAGGTCAGCTGGTCGACGTCGTCGGCACCAGCAAGGGCAAGGGCACCGCCGGTGTCATGAAGCGTCACAACTTCGCCGGCGTCTCCGCCTCCCACGGTGCGCACCGCAACCACCGCAAGCCCGGCTCGATCGGCGCCTCGTCGACCCCGAGCCGCGTGTTCAAGGGCATGCGCATGGCCGGCCGCATGGGTGGCGAGCGCGTGACCGTCCTCAACCTCACGGTGCACGCCATCGACGCCGAGAAGGGACTCATGCTCGTCAAGGGCGCCGTCCCCGGTGCGCGTGGTCGTATCGTGTACGTCCGCAACGCAGTGAAGGGTGCCTGATCCCATGGCTGACTCCACTCTGGCTATCGACGTCCTGACGGTCGAAGGCAAGAAGGCAGGCTCTGTCGAGCTGCCCGCCTCGATCTTCGACGTCGAGACCAACGTCCCCCTGATCCACCAGGTCGTCGTCGCGCAGCTCGCCGCCGCGCGTCAGGGCACCCACGCGACGAAGACTCGTGGCGACGTGTCCGGCTCCGGCAGCAAGCCCTTCAAGCAGAAGGGCACGGGTAACGCCCGTCAGGGCTCGATCCGCATGCCGCAGCACCGCGGCGGTGGCACGGTCCACGGCCCGCAGCCGCGCGACTACTCGCAGCGCACCCCCAAGAAGATGATCGCCGCCGCCCTTCGTGGCGCGCTCAGCGACCGCTTCCGCGGCCAGCGTCTGCACGCCGTCGAGGCCTTCGTCGCCGACAGCACCCCCTCGACCAAGGCTGCGGCCGGCCTGCTGGCCTCCGTCGCCCCGTCGAAGAACGTGCTGGTCGTCATCGAGCGCTCTGACGAGCTGACCACGAAGAGCGTCCGCAACCTCGCGAACGTTCACCTGATCAGCTTCGACCAGCTGAACGCCTACGACGTGGTCGTCTCCGACGACATCGTCTTCACCAAGGCCGCACTCGAGGGCTTCATCGCCTCGAAGACGGGCGCGACCGCAGAGGAGGTCTCGGCATGACCGAGCAGAACGTTCTCGCCACGGCCCTGAACAAGGACCCGCGCGACATCATCCTCGGGCCGGTCGTGTCCGAGAAGAGCTACGGCCTGATCGATGAGGGCAAGTACACCTTCCTCGTCGACCCGCGCGCCTCGAAGACCGAGATCAAGCTCGCCATCGAGAAGATCTTCGGCGTCAAGGTCGCCTCGGTCAACACGATCAACCGCGTCGGCAAGGCCCGCCGCACCCGCTTCGGCACCGGCAAGCGCAAGGACACCAAGCGTGCGATCGTGTCTCTCAAGTCGGGTTCCATCGACATCTTCACGGCAGTCGGCTGACCGGGGGATAAGGACAGATAATGGCTATTCGCAAGTACAAGCCCACGACCCCGGGTCGCCGCGGTTCGTCGGTGGCCGACTTCGCCGAGATCACCCGATCGACGCCTGAGAAGTCGCTGCTGCGCCCGCTCTCCAAGACCGGTGGTCGCAACAACCAGGGCCGCATCACGACCCGTCACATCGGTGGTGGCCACAAGCGCCAGTACCGTGTCATCGACTTCCGTCGCAATGACAAGGACGGCATCAACGCCAAGGTCGCGCACATCGAGTACGACCCCAACCGCACCGCGCGCATCGCGCTGCTGCACTACTTCGACGGCGAGAAGCGCTACATCCTCGCGCCGACGAAGCTGAAGCAGGGCGACGTCGTCGAGTCGGGTGCCGGCGCTGACATCAAGCCGGGCAACAACCTGCCGCTGAAGAACATCCCCACCGGTACCGTGATCCACGCGATCGAGCTGCGTCCCGGCGGCGGAGCGAAGATGGCCCGTTCGGCCGGCGCCTCGGTGCGTCTGGTCGCGAAGGACGGTCCCTACGCACAGCTGCGTCTGCCCTCGGGCGAGATCCGCAACGTCGATGCGCGCTGCCGCGCGACCATCGGCGAGGTCGGCAACGCCGAGCAGTCGAACATCAACTGGGGCAAGGCCGGCCGCAAGCGCTGGAAGGGCGTTCGCCCGACCGTCCGCGGTGTCGCCATGAACCCGGTCGACCACCCGCACGGTGGTGGCGAGGGCAAGACGTCCGGTGGACGTCACCCCGTCTCCCCGTGGGGCCAGGCTGAGGGTCGTACCCGTCACGCCAACAAGGAAAGTGACAAGTACATCGTCCGCCGCCGCAACGCCGGCAAGAAGCGCAAGTAGGAGTAGAGGAAGATGCCACGCAGTCTCAAGAAGGGCCCCTTCGTCGACGAGCACCTGCTTCGCAAGGTGGTCGGACAGAACGAGTCCGGTACGAAGAACGTCATCAAGACCTGGTCGCGTCGCTCGATGATCATCCCCGCAATGCTGGGACACACCATCGCCGTGCACGACGGTCGCAAGCACATCCCCGTGTTCGTGACCGAGACCATGGTCGGCCACAAGCTGGGCGAGTTCGCGCCCACCCGCACCTTCCGCGGCCACGAGAAGGACGACAAGAAGGGCCGTCGCCGCTGACGCGGTGACGCTCTGGACAGAAACAGAGGAGGAGAACAATGGTGGAATCCATCGCACGCGTCAAGCACATCCGCGTGACCCCTCAGAAGGCTCGTCGTGTCGTCGCGCTCATCAAGGGCAAGCAGGCGCAGGAAGCACTGGCCATTCTGAAGTTCGCACCGCAGGGTGCCAGCGAGCCGATCTACAAGCTCGTGCACTCCGCCATCGCCAACGCGTCGGTCAAGGCCGACCGTGACGGCGAATTCCTGGACGAGCAGGACCTGTACGTGAAGAACGCGTACGTCGACGAGGGCACGACGCTCAAGCGTTTCCGCCCCCGTGCTCAGGGTCGTGCCTCGCAGATCAAGAAGCGCACGAGCCACATCACGGTCGTGCTGGCCACCCCGGAGGTCGCTGACGCGGCCGCACCGGCGGCCAAGACGAAGAAGGCGAGCAAGTAATGGGCCAGAAGGTCAACCCGTACGGCTTCCGCCTCGGCATCACCACGGACCACGTGTCGCGTTGGTTCTCGGACTCGACCAAGCCGGGCCAGCGTTACGCCGACTACGTCGCCGAGGACATCAAGATCCGTCGTCTGCTGCAGACGCAGCTCGACCGCGCCGGTGTCTCGAACATCGAGATCGAGCGCACCCGCGACCGCGTGCGTGTGGACATCCACACCGCACGTCCGGGCATCGTCATCGGCCGCCGCGGCGCCGAGGCCGAGCGCATCCGCGGCGACCTCGAGAAGCTCACCGGCAAGCAGATCCAGCTGAACATCCTCGAGGTCAAGAACCCCGAGGCCGACGCTCAGCTCGTCGCGCAGGGCATCGCCGAGCAGCTCTCTGCTCGCGTGGCGTTCCGTCGCGCGATGCGCAAGGGTCTGCAGGGCGCGCAGCGCGCCGGCGCCAAGGGCATCCGCATTCAGGTCTCCGGCCGCCTCGGCGGCGCGGAGATGAGCCGCTCGGAGTTCTACCGCGAGGGTCGTGTGCCGCTGCACACGCTGCGCGCGAACATCGACTACGGCTTCTACGAGGCGAAGACCACCTTCGGCCGCATCGGCGTGAAGGTCTGGATCTACAAGGGCGACCTCACCAACAAGGAGCTTGCTCGCGAGCAGGCCAACCAGAAGCCTTCGCGCGAGCGTGGCGACCGTCGTGGCCCCCGTGGCGACCGCGGTGACCGTCGCAACGAGGCTCCCGTCGCAGAAGGAGCGTCTGCCTGATGCTTATCCCTCGCAAGGTCAAGTACCGCAAGCAGCACCACCCGAAGCGTTCGGGCCAGGCCACCGGTGGCACCAAGGTGTCGTTCGGTGAGTTCGGCATCCAGGCGCTGACTCCCGCCTACGTGACCAACCGTCAGATCGAGTCCGCTCGTATCGCGATGACCCGTCACATCAAGCGTGGCGGAAAGGTGTGGATCAACATCTACCCCGACCGTCCGCTCACCAAGAAGCCCGCTGAGACCCGCATGGGTTCGGGTAAGGGCTCGCCCGAGTGGTGGGTCGCCAACGTTAAGCCGGGCCGTGTCCTCTTCGAGGTCGCGGGCGTCAATGAGGAACTCGCTCGCGAGGCCCTCACCCGGGCCATTCACAAGCTGCCGCTCAAGGCACGCATCATCAAGCGCGAGGAGGGCGACGCGTAATGGCGATCGGCACCAAGGAGCTCGCACCGAGCGAGCTCGACACGTTCGAAGACCAGCGCCTCGTCGAGGAGCTGCGCAAGGCCAAGGAGGAGCTGTTCAACCTCCGTTTCCAGTCGGCCACCGGCCAGCTGGAGAGCCACGGCCGCATCCGCGCCGTCAAGCGCGACATCGCGCGCCTCTACACCGTGATCCGCGAGCGCGAGCTGGGCATCCGTGCGACGCCCGCTCCGGTCGAGGCTCCGGCGAAGGCGAAGAAGAGCAAGGCCAAGAAGGCGGATGCCGCTGACGAGGCCGCTCCGAAGGAGGAGGCCGAGTAATGGCTGAGAAGAAGGCTGCTGACGCCGTCGAGCACGGCGAGCACGACGTCCGCGAGGCAGGCGCCCGCGGATACCGCAAGTCGCGCCGTGGCTACGTCGTCAGCGACAAGATGGACAAGACCATCGTCGTCGAGGTCGAGGACCGCGTGAAGCACCCGCTTTACGGCAAGGTCATCCGCGTCACCTCGAAGGTCAAGGCGCACGATGAGAACAACACCGCCGGCATCGGCGACCTCGTTCTCATCAACGAGACCCGCCCGCTGAGCGCCACCAAGCGCTGGCGTCTGGTGGAGATCCTGGAGAAGGCAAAGTGATCCAGAACGAGTCCCGCGTCAAGGTCGCCGACAACACCGGCGCCAAGGAGCTGCTCACGATCCGCGTTCTCGGTGGCTCCAGCCGCCGGTACGCCGGTCTGGGCGACACCATCGTCGCGACCGTCAAGGACGCGATCCCCGGCGGCAACGTCAAGAAGGGCGATGTGGTCAAGGCCGTCATCGTCCGCACCGTCAAGTCGACGCGTCGTGCCGACGGTTCGTACATCAAGTTCGACGAGAACGCCGCCGTCATCCTGAAGAACGACGGGGAGCCCCGCGGCACCCGCATCTTCGGACCGGTCGGTCGTGAGCTTCGCGACAAGAAGTTCATGAAGATCGTCTCGCTCGCCCCGGAGGTCATCTGATCATGGCGAAAATCAAGAAGGGTGACCTGGTTCAGGTCATCAGCGGCCGCAAGCAGGACAAGGGCGGCGACCGCGGTAAGCAGGGCAAGGTCCTCGAGATCCTCGTCGAGCAGAACCGCGTCGTCGTGGAGGGTGTCAACTTCGTCACCCGCCACACCCGTGTCGGCCAGACCCAGCGCGGCACCAAGACCGGTGGCATCGAGACCGTCGAGGCCCCGATCCACATCTCCAACGTCGCTCTCGTCGACCCCTCGACCAAGAAGCCGACCCGCGTCGGCCACCGCGTCGAGGAGCAGGTCAAGGACGGCGTGAAGCGCACGGTCCGCGTGCGCTACGCGAAGAAGTCAGGTAAGGACCTCTGATGGCAACGGCAACTGCTGCTGAGACTGGCAAGACCCAGCCTCGCCTGAAGCAGAAGTACAACACCGAGATCAAGAAGGCTCTGCAGGAGCAGTTCGGCTACGCGAACGTCATGCAGATCCCCGGCCTGGTCAAGGTGGTCGTCAACACCGGTGTCGGTGAGGCGGCTCGTGACTCCAAGGTGATCGAGGGCGCCATCGACGACCTCACCAAGATCACCGGTCAGAAGCCCATCGTCACGAAGGCCCGCAAGTCCATCGCGCAGTTCAAGCTGCGCGAGGGGCAGGCCATCGGCGCGCACGTCACCCTCCGCGGCGACCGCGCGTGGGAGTTCGTCGACCGCCTCGTCAACCTGGCGCTGCCGCGCATCCGCGACTTCCGCGGTCTGTCGGCCGACCAGTTCGACGGCAACGGCAACTACACCTTCGGTCTCCAGGAGCAGAGCGTGTTCCACGAGATCGATCAGGACAAGATCGACCGCGTCCGCGGTTTCGACATCACCGTGGTCACGACGGCCAAGACGGATGACGAGGGTCGCGCTCTCCTGCGCGCGCTCGGCTTCCCGTTCAAGGCCGCCGACGCCCCGGCGTGACCCTTCGACAGGCTCAGGGACCCATGTGGGTCGCTGAGCCTGTCGAAGTGCCCGTACAATTGAAGATTGTGCGTCCGCTCGGACGCGACTCTCATCGAAGGCCGTCTGTCGTGTAACGGCAGCCGGAACCTCATGATCGAAGGAAACCAGATATGACGATGACAGACCCGGTCGCAGACATGCTGACCCGTCTGCGCAACGCGAACTCGGCGCACCACGACTCCGTGACCATGCCGTCGAGCAAGCTCAAGACGAACATCGCCGAGATCCTCCAGCAGGAGGGCTACATCGCCGGCTACGAGGTCACCGACGCTCGCGTCGGCAGCAACCTCACCCTCTCGCTCAAGTACGGTGCCAACCGTGAGCGCTCGATCGCGGGCATCAAGCGCGTGTCGAAGCCCGGTCTGCGCGTGTACGCGAAGTCGACCGAGCTGCCCAAGGTCCTCGGTGGCCTCGGCGTTGCCATCCTGTCCACCTCCTCCGGTCTCCTCACCGACCGTCAGGCTGAGCAGAAGGGCGTGGGCGGAGAAGTTCTCGCCTACGTGTGGTGATCTGACATGTCGCGAATCGGACGACTTCCCATCGACATCCCCTCCGGCGTGACCGTCTCGGTCGACGGCCGCGAGGTCGCAGTCAAGGGTCCCAAGGGCGAGCTCTCGCTCACCCTGGCCAACCCCATCGAGGTCACGGTCGAAGAGAACCAGGTTCTCGTCACCCGCCCGGACGACGAGCGCGAGTCGCGCTCGCTGCACGGTCTGACCCGCACCCTCATCAACAACAACATCGTCGGCGTCACCCAGGGCTACACCAAGGGCCTCGAGGTCGTCGGCACCGGTTACCGCGTGCAGCAGAAGGGCAACTCGATCGAGTTCGCACTCGGCTTCTCGCACCCGGTCCTGGTCGACCCGCCCGCAGGCATCACCCTGACGGTCGAAGGCACCAACAAGGTGACCGTGAGCGGCATCGACAAGCAGGCTGTCGGCGAGGCCGCTGCCAACATCCGTAAGATCCGCAAGCCTGAGCCGTACAAGGGCAAGGGCGTGCGCTACGCCGGCGAGGTCGTGCGTCGCAAGGCCGGAAAGGCTGGTAAGTAACCATGGCTGTGAAGTCCAAGTCCGCCGCCCGCGCGCGTCGCCACGCACGTCTTCGCAAGAAGATCGTCGGCTCCGACGTCCGCCCGCGTCTCGTCGTCAACCGCTCCGCGCGCCACGTGTTCGTGCAGCTCGTCGACGACGCCAAGGGCCACACGGTGGCATCCGCTTCCACGCTCGAGACCGAGCTGCGCTCCTTCGACGGTGACAAGACCGCCAAGGCCCGCAAGGTCGGCGAGCTCGTCGCTGAGCGCGCGAAGGCCGCCGGCGTTTCCGAGGCAGTGTTCGACCGTGGCGGCAACCGCTACGCCGGTCGTGTCGCCGCCATCGCCGATGGCGCCCGTGAAGGGGGGCTGGCACTGTGAGTGACATCAAGGAGAACGAAGTGACCGAAACCGCTCCTGCCGAGGCTCAGGCCGAGCCGCAGCGTGAGCAGCGCGACAACCGCCGTGGCGGTCGCGATCGTGGCCAGGGCCGCGACCGCAACTCGCGCGACCGCGGGGACAACCAGTTCCTGGAGCGCGTCGTCACCATCAACCGTGTCTCGAAGGTCGTGAAGGGTGGTCGTCGCTTCAGCTTCACCGCTCTCGTGGTCGTCGGCGACGGCAACGGCCTGGTGGGCGTCGGCTACGGCAAGGCCCGCGAGGTGCCCCTGGCGATCTCGAAGGGTGTCGAAGAGGCCAAGCGCAACTTCTTCCGCGTTCCGCGCGTCGGCTCGACCATCCCGCACCCCGTGCAGGGTGAGGCCGCTGCAGGCGTCGTCCTGCTGCGTCCGGCCGCTGCCGGTACCGGTGTCATCGCCGGTGGTCCGGTGCGTGCCGTGCTCGAGTGCGCCGGCATCCACGACGTCCTGTCGAAGTCGCTCGGCTCGTCGAACACGATCAACATCGTGCACGCCACGGTCGAGGCTCTGCAGGGTCTCGAGGAGCCGCGCGCCGTCGCCGCTCGTCGTGG
This sequence comes from Microbacterium sp. NPDC055312, assembly GCF_053645675.1. Lineage (NCBI taxonomy): Bacteria > Bacillati > Actinomycetota > Actinomycetes > Micrococcales > Microbacteriaceae > Microbacterium > Microbacterium sp. NPDC055312. The sequence continues at coordinate 683,677 of NZ_JBSHMU010000002.1, forward strand.
TCTCGACTACGACGCCGTCGTGCCGGAGATCATCATCCGCAACGAGGCGAAGGCCGCTGCCGCCGCCGCCGCGCAGAAGGTAGGTGCCTGATGGCTGAGCGCCTCAAGGTCACGCAGATCAAGTCCAAGGTGAGCGAGAAGCAGAACCAGCGCGACACGCTGCGTTCGCTCGGTCTCAAGCGGATCGGCGACTCGGTCGTTCGTCCCGACGACGCTCAGACCCGCGGCTACGTCCGCGCCGTCGCGCACCTCGTCAAGGTTGAGGAGATCGACTAATGGCTGAGAACAACGAAACCGTCGAGGCTGAGAAGGCCCCGAAGACCGCTGCCAAGAAGCCGGCTGCTGCGAAGGCCGCTCCGGCCAAGGCCGCCGACAAGAAGGCTCCGGCCAAGAAGGACGCCGACGCTCCGGCTTCGCGTCCGTCGGTGCTGAAGGTGCACCACCTGCGTCCCGTTCCCGGCGCTCACACCGCGAAGACCCGTGTCGGTCGCGGTGAGGGCTCGAAGGGCAAGACCGCCGGTCGTGGAACCAAGGGCACCAAGGCGCGCAACACCGTGCGTCTCGGCTTCGAGGGTGGGCAGATGCCGCTGCACATGCGCACCCCGAAGCTGCGCGGGTTCAAGAACCCGTTCCGCGTCGAGTACCAGGTCGTGAACCTGGCCAAGCTCGCGGAGCTGTACCCCCAGGGTGGCGATGTCACCGTCAGCGACCTGGTCGCCAAGGGTGCCGTGCGCAAGAACGAGAAGGTCAAGGTCCTCGGTGACGGCGACATCTCGGTCAAGCTGACCGTGTCGGTCGACAAGGTCTCCGGCAGCGCCGAGCAGAAGATCGTCGCCGCCGGCGGTTCGGTCAACTGATCAGGCCGCAGTGAACGCTGGGAGGGGTCGGAGATTGTCCGGCCCCTCCTTTGCGTTACCCTGGACTTTCGGCCGTCCTTCGATGTTCGGCAATCCCTTCAGGAGGAACGCCCTTGTTTAGCGCCATCGCGCGAATCTTCCGCACGCCTGACCTGCGGCAGAAGATCCTTTTCACCATCGGCATCATCGCTCTGTACCGTCTGGGCTCGAATGTGCCGGCTCCGTTCGTGAACTTCCCGAACGTCGAGCAGTGCCTCGCTGCCAACGCCGGCACCGATGGCCTGCTCGGACTCGTCAACCTCTTCTCCGGCGGTGCACTGCTGCAGCTGTCGATCTTCGCCCTCGGCGTGATGCCGTACATCACCGCGACGATCATCACCCAGCTGCTGCGCGTCGTCATCCCGCACTTCGAGACCCTTCATCAAGAGGGCCAGGCGGGCCAGAGCAAGCTCACCCAGTACACCCGTTACCTCACGATCGCACTCGCGCTGCTGCAGTCCGCGACCGTGGTGACGGTGGCGCGCAGCGGTCAGCTCTTCGGCCAGACCGACGTCGCAGCGTGCAACAACCTGCTGACCAATGACGTGTGGTGGGCACAGGCGCTCATCATCATCGCGATGACCGCGGGCACGGGACTCATCATGTGGATGGCCGAGCTCGTCACCGAGCGCGGCATCGGCAACGGCATGTCGCTGCTCATCTTCACCTCGATCGCCGCCACCTTCCCGTCGTCGATGTGGGCCATCTGGGAGGCGAAGGGCTTCGAGACCTTCCTCCTGGTGATGATCATCGGCATCGTGGTGATGTCGCTGATCGTGTACGTCGAGCAGTCGCAGCGGCGGGTGCCCGTGCAGTACGCCAAGCGCATGGTCGGCCGTCGCACCTACGGCGGCACGAACACGTACATCCCGATCAAGGTCAACATGGCGGGCGTGATCCCGATCATCTTCGCCTCGTCGCTGCTGTACGTGCCGATGCTGATCGCGCAGTTCAACACGCCCGCCGACGGCAGCGAGCCGCCCGCATGGGTGGCGTGGGTGCTGGCGAACATGGCATCCGGCGACCAGCCGCTGTACATGGCCGCGTACTTCCTGCTCATCATCGGATTCACCTACTTCTACGTCGCGATCACGTTCAACCCGGTCGAGGTCGCCGACAACATGAAGAAGTACGGCGGGTTCATCCCGGGCATCCGCGCCGGTCGCCCGACCGCGGAGTACCTCGACTACGTCATCACCCGCATCACGTTCCCCGGTTCTCTCTACCTGGGCCTCGTCGCGCTGATCCCGCTGATCGCGCTGGCGACGGTGCAGGCCAACCAGAACTTCCCGTTCGGTGGCGCCTCGATCCTCATCATCGTGGGTGTCGGTCTCGAGACGGTGAAGCAGATCGACGCGCAGCTGCAGCAGCGCCACTACGAAGGGCTCCTCCGATGACCGCTTCCGCACGACTGCTGATCGTCGGCCCGCAGGGCTCCGGCAAGGGCACCCAGGGCATCCGCATCGCCGAGGCGCTGAACATCCCCGTCGTCTCGACCGGCGACATGTTCCGCGCCAACATCAAGGAAGGCACCGAGCTCGGTCAGAAGGTCACCGCGATCCTCGACGCCGGCGACCTGGTGCCTGACGAGCTGACCAGCGAGATCGTGCGCGACCGCCTGTCGCAGGACGACGCGCAGGGCGGCTTCCTGCTCGACGGCTACCCCCGCAACACGGCGCAGGTGCACCACCTCGACGCGTTCCTCGGCGAGCACGACGCGTCGCTCGACGCCGTGATCCTGCTCGACGTGCCCCGCGAGGAGAGCATCGCTCGGCTCAGCCTGCGTGCCGTGGAGCAGGGCCGGTCGGACGACACCGACGAGGCCATCGCGCACCGTCTCGACATCTACGAGAACGAGACCGCTCCGATCATCTCGGTGTACGAGCAGCGCGGCATCGTCGATCGCATCGACGGCGTCGGCTCGCTCGATGAGATCTCCGAGCGCATCTCGTCGGCCCTCGCCGCACGCGGCATCGGGCAGCTGGTCTGACCCGTTCGATGTTCCGCAAGTCGATCTACAAGACACCGGCCCAGTTGCGCTCGATGCTCGAGCCCGGGCTGATCACCGCCGCGGCGCTCGACGCGATCCGCCCGCTGGTGCGGGCGGGGGTCACGACGGCGGAACTGGATGCGGTGGCCGAGCGCACCATTCTCGATCGCGGCGCCGAGTCGAACTTCAAGCTCGTGCGCGGATACCGCCACACGACCTGCATCTCGGTCAACGAGCAGGTCGTGCACGGCATCCCGGGTGATCGGGTGCTCGAGCCGGGCGACATTGTCTCGATCGACTGCGGAGCACAGTACCAGGGCTGGAACGGCGACAGCGCCGTGACGTTCGTGGTGCCCGATGATTCGCGTCCCGAGCTGGTGGCGCGCCGCGAGGAGCTCTCGCGGGTCACCGAGGGGTCGATGTGGGCGGGGATCGCCGCCATGGCATCCGCGTCGCATATCGGCGATCTCGGAGCGGCGATCCAGGACTACATCGAGGCGCAGGGCGCATCGGAGGAGCCGTACGGCATCCTGCGCGAGTACGTCGGCCACGGCATCGGACGCAAGATGCACGAGGCGCCCAGCGTGTTCAACTACCGCACCCCGGATGCCGGCGCCGAGATCCGCCCCGGACTCGTGCTCGCCATCGAGCCGATGGTCACCGCCGGGGGAGAGGCGACGTTCATCGAGGACGACGACTGGACGGTCTCGACCGTCGACGGCTCGGACGGCTCGCACTGGGAGCACAGCGTCGTACGTCACGAGGGCGGCATCTGGGTGCTCACCGCGCCCGACGGCGGTGCCGCCGGCCTCGCACCGTTCGGCGTGACCCCCGTCCCGATCTCGTAGCCCCGCCGGTTTCGCTCCCTTCGCCCCGCGAGACTTCTCTTCCAGCACGAGACGGCGTTTATTGAACTCCGTCTCGTGCCCGAACGGAAGTCTCGCGCGGTGAACTCGGCTGAGACGGGAGGTGGTCACGACGGCGGTCTGAGAGCGAGGCGAGCATCTCCGGCTGCACCGGATGCTGTGGACGCAGCCCTGCTGCGGGCAGCGCGCCGACCAGCGGATCGACCTTCCAGGCGTCTGCCAGCTCCCATCGTGCGACCGGATGCCCGTGCCGCCGGAGCCTGTTCTCGCGGCGCTTCTCGGCCCTGAGCCGCTCAGCCGCTTCGTCGGCGTCGTCAAGGTGGTACTTGCCCCAGCCGTCAGCCTCTCCGACCACGCGGGTGGAACGGAAGTGAAAGTCGACCCTGTCATCGTTTCCGTCGTAGTGGAACTTACGCTGCAGCTCCGGCTCCTCGAATCCGCTCCACTCGATGATCGCCCGGCTCACACTCTCTGACGGGGACTCCGCTCGAGGGTCTGCTCGCTCGCATACCCAGCGGAGCATGGCCCGGCCCCGCGAACCGTTCTGGCTCCTGCTGCGAGTCATGATGTCGCTGACCGACACCGATCCACCCTGCGCGGGTGAGATCGCACTGTCTACGACGGCGAGAGCTCGCGCCGGCTGCAGCACCCGGGCGAGGTCGGCGGCAGTGTCGAGCAGCGACGTCACCCGCACGCCGGCGACCACGGCGATCTCACGCGGATCGGTGCTGGTGTGCACGCACACGTCTCCGCTGCGCTGCGAGGTCCTGAGATCGGGGTCGAACACATGAATGTCGCGCGGATGCCCGAACACCGGCATCCCATGCAGCACGGCCGCAGATTCGAGGCAAAGTATGGCATCCGGCCTGCTGCGGGCGAAGGCGTGCACCCGAGCCGCGTAGCGCTGCCACGGCTTCAACCTCAGGAACGCCTGCTTCGGCGCGTAGATGCCCCGCCGCAGCCGCACGTGGATCGAGGCGCGCAGCGTGATCCCCAGCATCCGCGCCTCCGATCGCGTGATCAGCGGAACCGGGGAGGCGACGATGGCACGTTCGATCAACAGCAGCATTCGCCCATCCAACGCAGTGCCGGACGCGAGCATCCGTCTCATTCCCACTTTCGGTGGAAAGCCAGTCGCGAACCTCCGGATGTGGAAAGCCGCGAGACTTCCGCTCCAGCATCAGACGGCGCTCATTGACACCTGTCTCGTGCTGGAAGGTAAGTCTCGCGGGAAAACGCTGCGCCGCGGCTCACATGGCAGGCATAGCGTGCAGACGGCAGAATGGGGGCGACAATTTTGTGCTGAAGATCGGACTGTCATGGCCCACGCCCAGAGCAAGCCCAACTGGTTCGCCATCGGAATCTCCATCGCCGTCGTCGTGGTGCTGGTCGCGCTGGGCGCGGTCGTCGTCTGGCTGAACAACCAGGCCACCGATGCAGGGCCGGCGCCGAAGAGCGACATCGTCAACTCCGAGACGGGGGCGATCACCATCGGTGAGGGCGAGGATGTCGTCACGACCTACCTCGACTTCATGTGCCCCGCGTGCAACTCGTTCGAGCAGGCCTACGGCCAGCAGCTGCAGGAGGCCGCAGCGGCCGACAAGCTGACGCTCGCGATCCACCCGATCGCGATCCTCGACCACCTCTCGCAGGGCACGGACTACTCGTCGCGTTCTGCCGCAGCCATGTACTGCGTCGCCGAGAACAACTCCGACAAGGCGCTCGACTTCATGAACGCGCTGTTCGCGAACCAGCCTGCCGAGAACTCGACCGGACTGACTGACGATCAGCTCAAGCAGATCGCCGACCAGGTCGGCGCCGACAAGGCGGCGGGATGCATCGACGACGGCACGTACCTGAAGTACGGCGCCGCGCAGGCGAAGGCGCACGAGATCAAGGGCACGCCGACGGTCGAGATCAACGGCAAGCGCCTCGACATCAACGAGATCAACACCGAGCTCCCGAAGGTGCTGCCCTGATCCAGCGGGGCTCCATTTGCCGCAGCGCCGCAAAGGGTATATCTTAGTTCCTTGGTGCCTTGTGCCTTATTGCGGCGTGTCCGAACGGGCTGCACCACATTCATCACCCACCCACCGCAGATCGGCCGATCTGCAGAAGCGTCAGCGAGGCTATGGCTAAGAAAGACGGTGTCATCGAGATCGAGGGCGTCATTTCCGAGGCGCTGCCCAACGCGATGTTCCGCGTTGAGCTCAGCAACGGACACAAGGTGCTCGCCACGATCTCCGGAAAGATGCGGCAGAACTACATCCGCATCATCCCCGAGGACCGCGTGGTCGTGGAGCTCTCGCCCTACGACCTGACCCGCGGTCGAATCGTCTACCGCTACCGCTGATCGGCCGAGAAGTAACGGCCTGCCCTGCGGGGCGGCACGAAGACAGCGAACAGGAACCATCATGAAGGTCAACCCCAGCGTCAAGCCCATCTGCGACCACTGCCGCGTGATCCGTCGTCACGGTCGCGTCATGGTCATCTGCAAGTCGAACCCGCGTCACAAGCAGCGCCAGGGCTGAGCAGGGGTCGGGCCGCGTGCTTCGGCATCCGGCCCGGCAGCTGAAGAACTGAATATCGAAAACAGGCAGCATCGGATGCTTCGGCAGACCCTGACCCTTCGACAGGCTCAGGGATCCAAGAGGCGGACACCTCGGGGCGGAGGCCCGGGACCGGATGCTGCTCCACACCTCCACAACACTCCAGGAGAACCGCATGGCACGTCTTGCCGGCGTTGACATCCCGCGCGACAAGCGCGTGGTGATCGGCCTCACCTACATCTACGGCATCGGCCGCACCCGCTCCGTCGAGATCCTCCAGGCGACCGAGATCGACGAGTCGATCCGCGTCAAGGACCTCACCGACGAGCAGCTCGTCGCACTGCGCGACCACATCGAAGGCAACTACAAGGTGGAGGGTGACCTGCGCCGCGAGGTCGCCGCAGACATCCGCCGCAAGGTCGAGATCGGCTCCTACGAGGGCCTGCGTCACCGCCGCGGCCTTCCGGTCCGCGGTCAGCGCACCAAGACCAACGCGCGTACCCGCAAGGGCCCGAAGCGCACCGTCGCCGGCAAGAAGAAGGCCCGCTAAGCGGCCAGGGAATAGGAGAACACTTTCATGGCTGCACCCAAGGCCGCCGCGCGCAAGCCGCGCCGCAAGGAAAAGAAGAACATCGCGATGGGCCAGGCCCACATCAAGTCGACGTTCAACAACACCATCGTCTCGATCACCGACCCGTCCGGCGCTGTCATCAGCTGGGCCTCGTCGGGTGGCGTGGGCTTCAAGGGCTCGCGCAAGTCGACGCCGTACGCCGCCGGCATGGCCGCAGAGTCCGCTGCCCGCCAGGCTGCGGAGCACGGCGTCAAGAAGGTCGACGTCTTCGTGAAGGGTCCGGGCTCGGGCCGCGAGACCGCGATCCGCTCGCTGCAGGCCGCCGGCCTCGAGGTGGGGTCCATCCAGGACGTCACGCCTCAGGCACACAACGGCTGCCGCCCGCCGAAGCGCCGTCGCGTCTGATCTCGCGCATTCGCCTCACTGGGCCCTTCGGCAGGCTCAGGGACCCAGAAGCAAGGCTCAGGGACCCAGTGAGGCGGACTCGCCCCCAGATTTTCCACAACTTCAGACCTCACCCCACACATGTCATATAGCGGGCATGTGATCGAAAGGAACACATAGTGCTCATCGCACAGCGTCCCACTCTCACCGAGGAGAAGATCTCCGAGAACCGCAGCCGGTTCGTCATCGAGCCGCTGGAGCCCGGTTTCGGATACACGATCGGCAATGCGCTGCGTCGCAGCCTGCTCTCGTCGATCCCCGGCGCATCGGTCACCACCATTCGCATCGACGGCGTGCTGCACGAGTTCAGCACGATCCCCGGTGTGAAGGAGGATGTCACCGAGATCATCCTCAACATCAAGCAGCTGGTGGTCTCCAGCGAGCGCGACGAGCCCATCACCGCGTACCTGCGCAAGACGGGTGCCGGCGAGGTCACCGCGGCTGACATCTCCGCCCCGGCGGGTGTCGAGGTGCACAACCCCGACCTGGTCATCGCGACGCTCAACGACACCGCTCGCTTCGAGCTCGAGCTGACCATCGAGCGCGGCCGCGGCTACGTCTCGGCGGCGCAGAACCGCAACGAGTACGCCGAGGCCGGCCAGATCCCGGTCGACTCGATCTACTCGCCGGTGCTCAAGGTCAGCTACCGCGTCGACGCCACCCGTGCGGGTGAGCGCACCGACTTCGACAAGCTCGTGCTGGACGTCGAGACCAAGGCCTCGATCCTCCCGCGCGACGCCGTCGCATCCGCAGCCAAGACCCTCACCGAGCTGTTCGGCCTCGCCCGCGAGCTGAACGTCGAGGCCGAGGGCATCGAGATCGGCCCCGCGCCGGTCGAGGCTGTGCTCTCCAGCGAGCTCTCCATGCCGATCGAGGACCTCGATCTGTCGGTGCGCTCGTACAACTGCCTCAAGCGCGAGGGCATCAACACCGTCTCGGAGCTGGTCGCCCTTTCCGAGACGCAGCTGATGAACATCCGCAATTTCGGACAGAAGTCGGTCGACGAGGTGCGCGACAAGCTCGTCTCGCTCGGTCTGTCGCTGAAGGATTCGGTGCCCGGTTTCGACGGCGCCCACTTCTACAGCGCAGGCGAAGACGAGTCCTTCTGAAACCCGACATCTTTCTGACCAGGAGCTAGACGAATCATGCCCAAGCCCACCAAGGGTCCCCGCCTCGGAGGCGGCCCCGCACACGAGCGCCTTCTTCTCGCGAACCTCGCGGCAGCGCTCTTCATCCACAAGTCGATCAAGACGACCGAGACCAAGGCGAAGCGCCTGCGTCCGCTCGCCGAGCGCCTGATCACGCTCGGCAAGCGCGGCGACCTGCACGCGCGCCGTCGTGCGCTCACCGTGCTGCGTTCGAACAAGGACGCCGCGCACGTGCTGTTCAACGAGATCGCGCCGCTGGTCGCCGACCGTCAGGGTGGCTACACCCGCATCACGAAGGTCGGCAACCGCAAGGGTGACAACGCCCCTATGGCCGTGATCGAGCTCGTCCTCGAGCCCGTCACCCCGAAGAAGAAGGCTGCGAAGCCGGCCGCCAAGGCCGAGGCACCCAAGGCCGAGAAGGTCGAGGAGGCTCCCGTCGAGGAGACCACCGAGGCTCCGGTCGAGTCCACGGACGAGACCACCGAGGCTCCCGCCGAGGAGAAGGCCGAGTAAGACCTTCCTCCGGATCGAAGAAGCCCGCCGCCCCTCACGGGGTGGCGGGCTTCGTCGTCGTCACGACCGGATGCCCGCGGCGGGCGCACCAAGACGTTCAGCGCTCCGCCGGGCGCCCTCAGCCGCGCACGCCCTCCGCCGCCGCGTCGATCATCCGGTACCGGGTGCCGGGGCGGCCCTTCGTCGAGTAGTCCAGCGTGCGCACCGCCCGACCCGTGCTCGCCAGGTGCTCGAGATAGCGACGCGCACTCACCCGCGACATCCCGAGCACATCGCCGAGCTCGGCGGCGGACGCGTCGGGATTCTCATCCAGCGCGGTCACGACGCGATCGAGCGTCTCGGCGCTCAGGCCCTTGGGAAGGCCGGCGCGACGGCGGAACGCGATGATGGCATCCGCAGCCTCGACCCGGCGCACGACATCGTGCAGCTCGGTGTGATCGCGCAGCAGCAGGGTGGCATCCACAGCCTCCCCGTCGACGCGCCCACCGGTGCCGCGAGCCACCAGCACGTGACTGCCGACGATCACCGGTTGCCCGGCGTCCTCGCCGTCGCGCAGCACGGCGAGCAGCTCGTCGTCGAGCACGTCCGACGCCCGCGCCCCGGTGAGATCGCCGACGTCGGCTCCCAGCAGGCGCGCCGCCGCATCATTGGCCAGGGTGATCGTGCCCGAGGCGTCGACCGTGACCACGCCCTCGCTGAGTCCGTGCAGCGTCGTCTCCTGGTTGCGCACGAGAGCGGTGATCTCGTGCGGCTCGAGCAGGTGGATGCGCCGGCGGATCACCGACGTCACCCACGCCGAGCCGAAGATGCCCAGGATCACGGCGACCAGCATCGCGCCGATGATCCACGCGAGGTTTCCGGCGAACTCTCCCGTGCCCTGCGATTCGAGGATGCCCACCGAGACCGTGCCGATCACCTCGGAGCCCTTGAAGACCGGCACCTTCACGCGCCACGACGGCCCGAGCGTGCCGGTCTGCGTGCCCATGTAGATCTCGCCGGAGAGCGGCACAGAGGCGTCGGTCGACACCTTCTGCCCGATCCTCTCGGGATTCGGATGCGAGAAGCGGATGCCGTCGGCGTCGGCCACCACGACATAGGTGAGATCGGATGCCCGGCGGATGGTCTCGGCGAGAGGCTGCACGGTCGCAGACGGATCCGCATCGTCGAACGCGTCGAGCACGACGGGCATCGATGCGATCGACTGGGCGACCGCGAGCATGCGATCCTCATACGCATCGCGCACCGTGTGCGCCTGGATGATCCCGGCTGTCACACCCGCGATCAGCGTCACCACCGAGACGATCAGCGCCTGAAGCAGGATCAGCTGCACGCGCAGCGGCATCCCGCTGAACGTCATCTGCGACGCGTGCGTCATCCTCGAGGCCACAAGACCATTCTCCCCGCGCAGGCGAGCAGCGGAACCGCCTGGCGAAGGCATCCGAGACCAATACTTTCGAAAGCCCGACCATTGATTTCAGAACCAGATCCGGCCGCGGGGTGTGCCTAGGTTTGCCAGCATCCCCACACCGCTCAAGGAGGAGCGCATGAAGAAGTCACGCTCAGCTCTGGTCGCCATCGCCGCCGTCGCGGCACTGGCACTCGCCGGATGCTCATCGCAGAACGCCGCACCGCAATCCGACTCCGACGCGAAGGGCGAGGCCTCGTCGTTCACCGACGTGTCGCTCATCGTCCCCGCCGACCCGGGTGGCGGGTGGGATCAGACCGGTCGGGCGATGTCGAAGGTCCTCACCGACGGCGACATCGTCGGATCCGCCCCGGTCACCAACGTCGGCGGTGCCGGCGGCACCGTCGGCCTCGCCCAGCTCGGGAACCAGAAGGATCCGGCGACGCTCATGGTCATGGGCCTGGTGATGGTCGGTGCGATCGAGACGAACGCGTCGAACGTCCGCCTCGAGGACACCACGCCCATCGCCCGCCTCACCGACGAGCCTCTCGTGGTCGTCGTGCCCGAGGCGTCGAAGTACAAGACCCTCGAAGACCTCGTCGAGGACATCGTCGACAAGGGCCAGGAGGTCACGGTGACCGGTGGCTCCGCGGGCGGCGCCGACCACATCCTCGCCGGTCTGCTGCTCGAAGAGGCCGGGGTGAAGGGCGCCGACATCCCGTCGAAGCTGAACTACACGCCCAACTCCGGCGGCGGAGAGGCCGTCTCGCTCCTCGTCGGCAACAAGGTCGCCGCGGGGATCTCGGGAGTCGGCGAGTTCCTGCAGTACATCGAGGACGGCTCGATGCGCGCACTCGCCGTCTCGTCCGAGGAGGCGGTCGACGCGCTCCCCGAGGTGCCCACGATCACCGACGCCGGGTACGACGTCGTGCTGACCAACTGGCGCGGTGTGGTCGCCCCCGGCGGCATCTCCGACGCCGACCGCGACGAACTGGAGCGCATCGTGACCGAGATGCACGAGAACAAGGCGTGGACCTCGGAGCTCGAGACGAAGGGGTGGGCGGATGCCTTCCTCGTGGGCGACGAGTTCGACGCGTTCCTCGACGAGAGCATCGCCGACGTCACCGGGACGCTCAAGAACATCGGGCTGATCTGACATGAACGCCCCGATCCACGGGGCGGCTGAGCGGGCCGAGGCGACTCGGCCCGCTCAGCGGGTTCCCCTCGGTGAACTCGTCTTCGCCCTGCTCATGCTCGCCCTCGGCGCGTTCGCGCTCATCGGGGCCTTCTCGATCCACGTTCCGGTCGGTGTGAAAGTCGGCCCCACGATCTTCCCGATCTTCGTGTCGATCGTGCTGCTCGGCTCTGCCGCCGCCGTACTCGTCTCGGTGCTTCGCGGCAACCGGGCAGAGCTCGAAGACGGCGAGGACATCGACCCCGACGCGAAGACCGACTGGCTCACCCTCGGAAAGATCGTCGGAGCGGTCGTCGCGCACCTCGTGCTCATCGACGTCATCGGATGGGCGCCCGCCGCCGCTCTGCTGTTCGGCATCGTGGCGTGGTCTCTGGGCGCCAGGCGCTGGTGGCTCGCCTTGCTCATCGGCTTCGCGCTGAGCCTCGTCGTGCAGGTCGTCTTCGCCGGTCTGATGGGTCTGTCGCTGCCCTGGGGGCCGGCGCTCGGCTGGCTGGGAGGACTGTTCTGATGGACAGCTGGACCCTGCTTCTCGAGGGCTTCGCGACCGCGCTGCAGCCGCAGTACCTCGTGTTCGCCTTCTTCGGCGTGCTGATCGGCACGGCCGTGGGCGTGCTGCCGGGCATCGGCCCGGCGATGACGGTGGCCCTGCTGCTGCCGCTGACCTACACCCTCGACCCGACCGCGTCGCTGATCACCTTCGCCGGCATCTACTACGGCGGGATGTACGGCGGTTCGACCACCAGCATCCTGCTCAACACACCCGGCGAATCCGCCTCGATCGTGACCGCGATCGAGGGCAACCGGATGGCCAAGCTCGGGCGGGGCGCCGCCGCGCTCGCGACAGCGGCGATCGGCTCGTTCATCGCCGGCACGATCGCGACCGTGGGACTCACGCTGCTCGCACCCGTGCTCGCGCAGTTCGCCGTGAACCTCGGCCCGGCCGACTACGTGGCGCTCATCGTCATCGCCTTCGTCACCGTCGGCGCGCTGATCGGCAGCTCCGTGCCCCGCGGCATGACCTCGCTCGGGGTCGGCCTGTTCCTGGGGCTGGTCGGCACCGACACGCTCACCGCGCAGCAGCGCTACACGCTGGGACTGCTGCCGCTGTCGGACGGCATCGACATCGTGCTCGTCGCGGTCGGCCTGTTCGCCGTGGGGGAGACGCTGTACATCGCCGCTCGTCTGCGACACGGCAGCATCGACGTCATCCCGGTGACCGGCGGCTGGCGCAGCTGGATGACGAAGGACGACTGGAAGCGCTCGTGGAAGCCGTGGCTGCGCGGCACCGCGATCGGCTTCCCGATCGGCACCATCCCCGCCGGCGGCGCCGATGTCGCGACCTTCCTCTCGTACGCGACCGAACGAAAGCTGTCGAAGCGCAAGAACGAGTTCGGCCGCGGTGCGATCGAGGGCGTCGCCGGACCCGAGGCCGCGAACAACGCCGCTGCGGCCGGCGTGCTCGTGCCGCTGCTGACGCTGGGGCTGCCGACCACGGCGACGGCGGCGATCATCCTCGTCGCGTTCCAGGCGTACGGCCTGCAGCCGGGGCCGCAGCTGTTCCAGAACCAGCCCGCGCTGGTGTGGGCCCTGGTGGCCAGCCTGTACCTCGGCAACGTCATCCTCATCGTGCTCAACCTGCCGCTGGTCGGGATGTGGGTGAAGCTGCTGCAGATCCCGCGACCGTACCTCTACGCGGGCATCCTGCTGTTCGCCGCCTTCGGCGCGTACGCGCTGAACTTCGCCGTCGTCGACGTCCTGATCCTGGTGATCATCGGCGTGCTCGGCTACTTCATGCGGCGCTTCGGGTATCCCGTGGCCCCGCTGGTCGTCGGCATGATCCTCGGTCCGATGGGCGAGGAGTACCTGCGAAAGGCGCTGCAGCTGAGCCAGGGCGACCTCACGACCCTGGTGGCGCAGCCCTTCGCGGCCACCGCCTACGCGGTGCTCGCGGCGCTGGTCGCCGGGGGACTGTGGCTGCGACGACGGCAGCAGCGCTACGAGCAGGCGCTGACCGAGTCGATCGCGGTGCCGATCACGGCGGATCAGGAGGTCTGAGCGCGAACGGCCGTGCCGCGGGAGAGAACGGGGGCGCGGGACCGCCGGCGATAGTCTGGACTGCGTGAACGCAGAGCACCAGGCCATCACCCGGGGGCCCCGCGCCTACCTCTCCTTCATCGGCATCGGTCTGACGGCAGGTCTGCTCTCGGGTCTGTTCGGGGTCGGTGGCGGCACCGTGATCGTGCCGCTGCTGGTGCTGCTGCTCAGCTTCGGGCAGCGCATCTCTGCCGGCACGTCGCTGGCGGCCATCGTCCCGACCGCGAGCGTCGGGGTGATCTCGTACGCGATCTCCGGTTCGGTCGCGTGGATCCCCGCGCTCATCCTGGCCGCCGGCGCCGTGGTGGGCGCGCAGATCGGCTCGCGCCTGCTGCCCCGGGTCTCGCAGACCGCGCTGCGCTGGGGGTTCGTCGCCTTCCTGCTCGTCGTGATCGTGAGTCTGTTCGTCGTCATCCCCTCACGCGCCGCCGAGTTCGAGCTCGGCTGGCTCAACGGCGTCGCGCTGGTCGCGGTCGGGGTGGTCACCGGTGTCATCGCCGGGCTGATCGGTGTCGGCGGCGGAGTGATCATCGTCCCCGTGCTCATGCTCGGCTTCGGCACGAGTGACCTCGTGGCCAAGGGAACGTCGCTGCTGATGATGATCCCCACGGCGGTGTCGGGCACGATCGGCAACCTGCGCCACCACAACGTCGATCTGGTCGCCGCCGCCCTGATCGGCGTCTCCGCCTGCACCACCACCGCGCTCGGTGCCTGGCTGGCGACGATGATCGACCCGTTCACGGGCAACATCCTCTTCGCCGCCTACCTCGTGGTGATCGCCGTGCAGATGACGCTGAAGGCGCTGCGGTCGCGCACCCGCTGAGGCGTTTCCCCCGGCCCGACCGGCAGGGCCCGCCCAGACCTCCCGGGTAGGATCGTGGGGTGCCCGTGAACAGTGAACTGATCGGCCGGGAGTTCCCGCCGACGGCCCCGTACCTCGTCGGACGTGAGAAGGTGCGCGAGTTCGCGCGTGCCGTCTTCGCCGACGCCCCGCAGCACATCGACGTCGAAGCGGCTCGCGCCGCGGGCTACTCCGATCTCGTGGCGCCCCCGACGTTCCCGATGGTCATCCAGGACCTCACGCTGCAGCAGCTGCTCTCCGAGCCCGACTCCGGCATCGTCCTGGCGCGCACCATCCACGCTGAGCAGCGCTTCCGGTACAGCCGCCCGATCGTCGCCGGCGACGAGCTCACCGCGCAGCTGGCCGTCACGGGCATCCGCTCGCTCGGCGGCAACGCGATGATCACCAGCGAGGCGAGCATGACCGACACGGCGGGCGAGCACGTCGTCACAGCGGTCAGCGTGCTGCTGGTCGGCTCCGACAGCGAAGGGGAGACCGCCTGATGGCCGATTTCACCGTCGGCGACGTCATCGCCGAGCGCACCCTGCACCTCACTCGCGAGTCGCTCGTCCGCTACGCGGGCGCATCCGGCGACTTCAACCCGATCCACTACCGCGACGACGTGGCCGCCTCCGTCGGGCTGCCCGGCGTACTCGCGCACGGGATGCTGACCATGGGCCTCGCCTCGTCGGTCGTGCTCTCGGCTCTTCCGGCCGACACGCGCGTGGTCGACTACGGCGTGCGCTTCACCAAGCCGGTCGTCGTCGACGCCGAGACGGGCGCCGACGTGCACGTCGTCGCGAAGGTCGGCGCGGTCGACGAGGCCACGGCGCGCATCGACCTCACCGTGAGGGCGGAGGAGACGACCGTGCTCGTGAAGGCCCAGCTGCGGGTCGCGCTCTGACATGACATCCGCCGACGTGATCGAGATCACCCCCATCGCCCTGCGCGAGCTCACCACCCTGCGCACCGGCGCCGCGCCGCAGCGGATGCTCGAGGCGCGAACCCGCGAGCAGCTGCTCGCCGCGCTGCAGGACGTCTGGTCGGCGGGCGACGACTGGTTCGTGCTGGGGGGCGGGTCGAACCTGTTCGTCGGCGACGCGCCCTACGACGGCACGGTCATCCGGGTGCTCACCGAGGGCGTCGAAGAGGTGCCGTCGCCGCACGAGGGACGCATCCGGCTGCGCGTGCAGGCCGGGCACAACTGGGATGCCCTGGTCGCCTACGCCGTCGAGCGCGGCTATGCCGGCATCGAGGCGATGAGCGGCATCCCGGGTACGGTCGGCGCCGCCCCCGTGCAGAACGTGGGCGCGTACGGGCAGGAGATCCAGGAGACCCTGGTCGAGGTCGAGCTGATCGACGAGCACGAAGACGCTCCGGTGGTGCTGCCTGCCGCCGAGCTCGGGCTGGGCTTTCGCACCTCGGTGCTCAAGCACCACTACGGCGAGGCCGAGGGCCGTCGCGCGGTGATCCTCTCGGTGACCCTCGACCTCGCCGTCACCGGCGACGCGGGCCGGATCGTGCGCGGCGAGCAGCTGCGCAGAGCGCTGAGTCTCGAGGACTACGAGCCCGTGCCGCTCGCCTGGGTGCGCTCCCGGATCCTCGAGACGCGCGCGGCGAAGGGCATGCTGCTCGATGCCGACGACCCCGACACCTGGAGTGCCGGCTCGTTCTTCCAGAACGCGATCGTGCCCGAGCCGGTGGCGCGCAGCCTGCCGCCCGAGTGCCCGCGCTGGCCCGTCGAGCCGGACCTCGACTCGGTGACGGTCATCCCGCTGGACTCGTATTACGGACTCACCCCGAGGGAGGAGAAGCCCGTGGCCTCGGTGAAGGTCAGCGCCGCGTGGCTGATCGAGAACTCCGGGATCCGCAAGGGCTTCCGCCTGCCGCAGTCTCGTGCAGGTCTGTCGACCAAGCACGCGCTGGCGCTCAGCAACAGGGGCGGCGCGACCGCCGCCGAGCTGAGCGAGCTGGCCCGGTTCATCCAGAGTCGGGTGCACTCCGAGTTCGGTCTGCTGCTGCAGCCCGAGCCGGTGCTCGTCGGCGTCGCGCTGTAGGTCATCGCGGTCGCCGCGCGTACACTCGCCGGATGACCGGACTGATCCCGTACCTCCTGTTTCCCGGCCGCGCCGCGGAGGCGCTGACGTTCTACGCATCGGTGTTCGGCGGTGAGACGCGCCTGTTCACCTACGCCGACGCAGGGCGCACCGACGGCCCCGGCGACGCGATCGCGCACGGGATGCTCGACGGTCCCGTCGAGCTGGCGGGGGCGGATGCCGCGGCCGGCGAGAGCACGGTCGAGATGAGCGGCATGTTCTTCTCGCTGCTGGGCGCGGCGGAGCCGGCGACCCTGGCTGCCTGGTTCGACGCGCTCGCCGAGGGCGGCCGCATCATCGACCCGCTGCAGAAGCGCCCGTGGGGCGACCACGACGGCACGCTCGTCGACCGCTTCGGCGTGCCCTGGCTCATCGGCCACCAGGGCTGACAACTGCCGTCACCCGCACCTCACGACGACGCCCCCGGTGCGAACGTGCGCACCGGGGGCGTCGGCAGGGGCCTCGACGATGGACGTCAGGCGGAGAAGAGACGCTGCAGGCGCTGCACGCCCTCGAGCAGCTGGTCATCTCCCAGGGCGTACGACAGACGCAGGTAACCGGACGGGCCGAAGGCCTCGCCGGGCACGACCGCGACCTCGGCCTCGTCGAGGATGAAGTCGGCGAGCTCGAGCGAGGTGGTCGGCGTCACGGTGCTGCCGTCGCGTCGCGTCCAGGTGCGGTTCAGCAGCCCCTGCACGTCCGGGTAGACGTAGAACGCGCCGGTCGGGGTGGGCACCACCATGCCGTCGATCTTCGACAGCTCCGCCACGATCAGCCTGCGACGGCGGTCGAACGCCTCGCGCATCTTCTCGGCTTCGTCCTGCGGACCGTTCAGCGCGGCGATCGCGCCGCGCTGGGCGACGTTGTTGACGTTGCTCGACAGGTGCGACTGCAGATTGGCGGCGACCTTGATGGCATCCGCCGGGCCCACCATCCAGCCGACCCGCCAGCCCGTCATCGCGTACGTCTTCGCCACACCGTTCACGAGGATGGTCTGGTTCGCGATCGCGGGCAGCGCCTGCACGATCGACGTCGCCTCGACACCCTCATAGGTGAGGTTCTGGTAGATCTCGTCGCTGATCACCCAGATGCCGTGCTCGAGCGCCCACTCGGCGATCGCCTTAGTCTCGTCGGCGGTGTAGACCGAGCCCGTTGGGTTCGACGGCGAGACGAACACGAGCACGGTGGTGCGCTCGGTGCGCGCGGCCTCGAGCTGGTCGACGGTGACCTTGTACTCCTGGTCGGCGCCGGCGAAGACCTCGACCGGCACGCCGTCGGCCAGCTGGATGGCCTCGGGGTAGGTGGTCCAGTACGGCGCGGGCAGCAGCACCTCATCGCCGGGATTCACCACCGCCTGGAATGCCTGGTACACCGACTGCTTGCCGCCGTTGGTGACGATGATCTGCGACGGCGAGACTTCGAGGCCCGAGTCGCGCAGCGTCTTCGCGGCGATCGCCTCGCGCAGCTCGGGCAGACCCGCGGCGGGGGTGTAGCGGAAGTTCGCCGGGTCTTCGAGAGCCTTCGCCGCCGCGTCGACGATGAACTGCGGAGTCGCGAAGTCGGGCTCGCCGGCAGCATACGAGATGACGGGCTTGCCCTCGGCCTTGAGGGCCTTGGCCTTGGCATCCACCTTCAGGGTGGCGGACTCGGCGATGGCGGACAGTTTGCGGGAGAGGGGGGCGCGTTCGGTCACGACTCCGATCGTACTCGGCGCGGCGCGGGGAGACCTCTCTGTTCGGTCCCGCCTTCGCGAGCGTAGGCGAACACGTGGACGCAGGCCGAAATGGGCGGATTCCGTCCTGTGCTCGCGTGTTCGCCTGCGCTGGGCGAGCCGAAGCGGCCGGATGCCGGTGATCAGCGCTCGACGAGCACGCCGTCTTCGTCGGCGTACAGCCGGGTTCCCGGGCGGAAGACGACTCCGCCGAACTCGACGACGATATCGAGCTCGCCGGTGCCCTGCTTGCCGCTCTTGCGCGGATTGGTGCCGAGTGCCTTGACCCCGAGGGGCATGGTCGCGATCGCGGCGCTGTCGCGGATGCAGCCGTGGATGACGACGCCGGCCCAGCCGTTGTCGACCGCGAGCTGCGCGATCATGTCACCCATCAGCGCCGTGCCGTACGAGCCGTCGCCGTCGACGACGAGCACCGCGCCGTCGCCGGGGGAGGAGAGCAGCGATTTCAGCAGCAGGTTGTCCTGGTAGCAGCGCACGGTGCGGATCGGACCCTCGAACGAGGCGTGCCCGCCGAACGAGCGCAGCTGCAGGGGCAGGGACTGCAGGTCGTCGCCGTGCACGTCGTACAGATCAGCGGTGGATGTCATGTCTCACTCTTATCAGGGTCTGGGTGGCGCTTCGACAGGCTCAGCGTCCCAAAGATGGGGCCCTGAGCCTGCCGAAGGGCGGATCAGCGGCCCAAGAGGGGGCCCTGAGCCTGCCGAACGACGGCGCATCGACAGGCTCAGCGTCCCAAAGATGGGGCCCTGAGCCTGCCGAAGGGCGGATCAACTGAACTGGTTCATCGTGTTGTGCTGACCGCCGGCCTTCAGGGCCGCCTCGCCGGCGAAGTACTCCTTATGGTTGTCGCCCAGGTCGGATCCCGCCATGTTCTGGTGCTTGACGGTGGCGATGCCGCCGCGGATCTCGCGGCGCTGAACGCCCTTCACGTACGCGAGCATGCCCTCGTCGCCGAAGTACCCCTTCGCGAGGTCGTCGGTCGACAGCGCGGCGGTGTGGTAGGTCGGCAGGGTGATGAGGTGGTGGAAGATCCCGGCCCGCGCCGATCCGTCGCGCTGGAAGGTGCGAATCTTCTCGTCGGCCAGCGCGGCGAGCTCGGTGTCGTCGTACTCGACGCTCATCAGCCTGTCGCGGTCGTAGGCCGAGACGTCGTCACCGCGCTCGGCGAGCAGATCGTACGCCTGCTGCCGGAAGTTCAGCGTCCAGTTGAACGACGGGCTGTTGTTGTAGACCAGCTTCGCGTTCGGAACCACCTCGCGGATGCGATCGACCATGCCGGCGATCTGCTCGACGTGCGGCTTCTCGGTCTCGATCCACAGCAGATCGGCGCCGTGCTGCAGCGAGGTGATGCAGTCCAGCACCACGCGGTCCTCGCCGGTTCCGGGCCGGAACCGGTACAGGTTGCTCGGCAGGCGCTTGGGGCGCACCAGCCGGCCGTCGCGCTTGATCACCACATCGCCGTCGCCGAGGTCGTCGGCGGCGATGTCGTCGACGTCGAGGAACGAGTTGTACAGATCTCCCAGATCGCCCGGCTGGCGTGAGACGGCGATCTTCTGCGTGAGCCCGGCGCCGAGGGAATCGGTGCGGGCGACGATGACACCGTTGTCGATGCCGAGCTCGAGGAAGGCGTAGCGCACCGCGTTGATCTTCGCGAGGAAGTCCTCGTGCGGGACGGTCACCTTGCCGTCCTGGTGACCGCACTGCTTCTCGTCCGACACCTGGTTCTCGATCTGGATGGCGCAGGCGCCTGCCTCGATCATCTTCTTCGCGAGCAGGTACGTCGCCTCCGGGTTCCCGAAGCCGGCGTCGATGTCGGCGATGATCGGCACGACGTGGGTCTCGAAGCCGTCGATCTGCGACTGGATGAACTCCGCGGCGGTCTCATCGCCAGCAGCCCGGGCGGCGTCGAGCTGGGTGAACAGGAGGTCGAGCTCACGGGCATCCGCCTGCCGGAGGAAGGTGTAGAGCTCTTCGATCAGCGCGGGAACCGCGGTCTTCTCGTGCATCGACTGATCGGGGAGGGGTCCGAACTCCGAGCGCAGGGCCGCGACCATCCAGCCTGACAGGTACAGGTAGCGCTTGTTCGTCGACTTCATGTGCTTCTTGATCGAAATCATCTTCTGCTGGCCGATGAAGCCGTGCCAGACGCCGAGCGACTGGGTGAAGACCGAGGAGTCGGCGTCGTACTCCTGCATGTCGCGGCGCATGATGTCGGCGGTGTACTGCGCGATCTCCAGTCCGGTGCGGAAGCGGTTCTGCGCGCGCATGCGCGCGGCCGATTCGGGGTCGATGGCACTCCAGCCGGCGCCCTGCGCGGCCTTCAGCTGCCGGATGGCGTCGATGTCGTCCTGGTAGCGGGTCATGGCATGTCCTTCGTGTGATGAGCGGATGGGTCAGTCGTTGTCGGTCAGGTAGCGGGAGTACGCCGGCAGGGTGAGGAACGCGGGGAACTCGGGCTGCAGCGCGACCTGACGGAAGATCTCGGCGGCGTCGTCGAAGCGGTCCTGCTGGGCCGCCGGGCCCTGCTGGGTCCCTGAGCCTGGCTGGGTCCCTGAGCCTGGCTGGGTCCCTGAGCCTGGCTGGGTCCCTGAGCCTGTCGAAGGGCGGTTCTCGGCGAGCACCTCGCCGATCAGGCCCTCGACATAGTCCACCGTGATCGCGGTGCCTTCGTCGGTGCGGCGGTCCTGGTGGATCCACTGCCACACCTGCGAGCGGCTGATCTCCGCGGTCGCGGCGTCTTCCATGAGGCCGTCGATGGCGACCGCGCCCTGACCGCGCAGCCAGGCCTCGAGGTAGCGGATCGCCACCGACACGTTCTCGCGGACCCCGGCCGCGGTCACCGGGCGGCCGATGCGCAGGTCGAGCAGCTGGGCAGCCGTCACCTCGACGTCGTCGCGTCGGCGGTCGAGCTGGTGCGGGCGCTCGCCGAGCACCGCGTCGAACTCGGCCTTCGCGGTGGCGACGAGATCGGGGTGCGCCACCCAGGTGCCGTCGAATCCGTCGCCGGCTTCGCGGCGCTTGTCGGCGGCGACCTTCTCGAGCGCGCGCTCGGTGGCCTGTGCGTCACGACGGTTCGGGATGAACGCGCTCATCCCGCCGATCGCGTGCGCTCCGCGCCGGTGGCAGGTCTTCACGAGCAGCTCGGTGTACGCCCGCATGAACGGCACCGTCATGGTGACCTCGCTGCGGTCGGGCAGCACGAACCGTGCACCGCGCCCGCGGTAGTTCTTGATGATCGAGAAGATGTAGTCCCAGCGGCCGGCGTTGAGGCCCGCGCAGTGGTCGCGCAGCTCGTACAGGATCTCGTCCATCTCGAACGCCGCGGGCAGGGTCTCGATCAGCACGGTCGCGCGGATCGTGCCGTGCGGGATCCCGATGTACTCCTCGCTGAACGAGAAGACGTCGTTCCACAGCCGTGCCTCCTCGCGGGACTCGAGCTTGGCGATGTAGAAGTACGGCCCGCGTCCGGCGTCGATGAGCGCCTGCGCGTTGTGGAAGAAGTACA
This sequence comes from Microbacterium sp. NPDC055312, assembly GCF_053645675.1. Lineage (NCBI taxonomy): Bacteria > Bacillati > Actinomycetota > Actinomycetes > Micrococcales > Microbacteriaceae > Microbacterium > Microbacterium sp. NPDC055312. Next base: position 705,522 of record NZ_JBSHMU010000002.1, read on the forward strand.
GCCCGAAGTCGATCAGCGAGGCGGATGCCGTGAGCCGGCGGCCCGAGCGGTCGGTGAACTCGACGTGCTTCTCGCTCAGGTGCCAGCCGCGGGGGCGCATCACGATCGTGGGCGTCTGCTCGGCGGTGATCCGGTACTCGCGACCGTCGGCGCTCGTGTGGGTCAGCTCGCCGCGGATCGCGTCGCGCAGCGACAGCTGCCCGCCGATGATGTTGCGCCAGGTCGGGCTGGTCGCGTCCTCGAGGTCGGCGAGCCACACCTTGGCGCCGGAGTTGAGGGCGTTGATCGTCATCTTCGGGTCGGTGGGCCCGGTGATCTCGACGCGGCGGTCTTCCAGGCCGGGACCGGCACCGGCGACCCGCCAGGAGTCGTCATCGCGGATGTGCGCGGTGTCGTCGCGGAAGCGCGGGTCGTGGCCGTTGCCGATCTCGAACCGTGCGCGCTGCCGGTCGGCGAGGCGGTCATGGCGCCGTCCGCCGAAGCGGTGGTGCAGTTCGGTCAGGAACGCGATGGCCTCCGTGGTCAGGATCTCGTCCTGGCGGTCGAGCCGCGGTCCGGTGACGTGCAGCGTCGGGCCGAGATCGGCGGAGACGGCTGCCGCGACGGTGCGAGTCGGTGCGGTCGCAGTGGGAATGCTCATGATCTGTCTCCTCCGTGAGTGTCCGGTCGGCCGGATGGCCGAGGTGGCGTTAGATCCACTGTGGGTGAAGAACAGCATCCGGAATGACCAGAACGACAGTGAAGTTCGCGCGAATTTCTGTTTCTGTGACAGACTTTCCGGCATGACCCTACGATCGGCTCAGGATTCGAGCTCAGAGGCCGACGCGCTGACCATCGGCCGGCGCATCCGCCAGCTGCGCACCGCGCGGGGGATGACGCTCGAAGAGCTCGCCACGCGCATCGATCGCGCGCCGAGCCAGGTGTCGATGTTCGAGACCGGCAAGCGCGAACCTAAGCTCACCCTGCTGCAGGCGATCGCGAAGGTGCTCGGCACGACCCTTGACGGCCTACTCGAGGGCGAGCCGCTCGACGAGCGCGCGACCCGCGAGATCGCGCTCGAACGCGCCATGAAGGGCCAGACCTTCCAGGCCCTCGGCATCCCGTCGTTCCGGATCGGCAAGTCGCTCTCCGACGACGCGATCGACGCGATGCTGGCCCTGCACGGCGAGATCGAGCGGCTGCGCGACGAGCGCGCCGCGACGCCGGAGGAGGCGCGCCGCGCCAATCTCGAGCTGCGCCATCTAATGCGCCGGCAGGACAACTACTTCGCCGATCTCGAGGCGCAGGCACGCGAGATCCTCGACGCCGTGGGGCACCCGGGCGGGCCGCTCACGCAGCGCACCGCGTCGGAGATCGCCGCGCATCTCGGCTTCACCCTGCACTACGCGCCCGACCTGCCGCAGTCCACCCGCAGCGTCGCCGATCTCGCGCACGGCCGGCTGTACCTCTCCAGCAGCGTCCCGGCGAAGGGCGATGCGCGCACCGCCGTGCTGCAGGCGCTGTCGAGTCGCATCCTGGGGCATTCCGAGCCGCGCAGCTATGCCGAGTTCCTGCGCCAGCGGGTCGAGACGAACTACCTCACCGGGGCGCTGCTCGTGCCTGAGGCGCACGTCGTGCCCGTGCTGCAGGATGCCAAGCAGCGCCGCGCCATCTCGGTCGAAGACGTGCGCGACGCCTACTCCATCTCGTACGAGACCGCAGCGCACCGGTTCACCAATCTCGCGACGCGGCACCTGGGCATCCCGGTGCACTTCCTCAAGGTGCACGAGTCGGGCACCATCACGAAGGCTTACGAGAACGACAATGTGAACTTCCCGACCGACCGGCTCGGCTCGATCGAGGGGCAGATGTGCTGCCGCCGGTGGACGAGCCGCACGGTCTTCGACGTCGACGACCGCTTCAACCCGTACTACCAGTACACCGACACCGGCAACGGCACCTACTGGTGCACAGCGCGCGTCGAGCCGTCGAGCGAGGGGCTGCACTCGGTGAGCGTGGGCGTGCGCTTCGACGACACGAAGTGGTTCGTCGGGCGCGACACCCCGAATCGGGGCGTGTCGAAGCACTCCGTCGAGACGTGCTGCCGCCGCGCGCCTGTCGAGCTCGAGGAGCGCTGGCGCGATCAGGCGTGGCCGAACGTGCGCACCCCGCGCACCCTGCTGGCCACCCTGCCGACGGGGTCGTTCCCCGGCATCGACACCACCGACGTGTACGAGTTCCTCGAGGCGCACGCGCCGCGCTGAGCGCGGGTACTCACCCGGCCGCCCGCAGCGTCGCCCACAGCTCGGCGCGTGCGGGGAACGAGGCGAGGTCGGTGCCGAGCAGCGCCGCGGCCTGCGCGATGCGGCTGCGCAGCGTGTGCCGATGGATGCCCAGCACCGCGGCGGTCTGCTCGCCGCGGGCGTCATGCTCGAGCCACGCGCGCAGAGTGCGCTCCAGCTCGGCGCCGGTGGTCGCGTCGTGCGCACGCAGCTTCGCGAGCCTCGTCCGCGCCAGGGTGCGCGTCTCGGTGGAGACGAGCGCGTCGAGCACCCCGCCGGATCCGACGTCGTGGTACTCGATCACCCCGTCGCCGCCGGGGCGCTGCAGCGCGGTCGTCGCCTGCGCGTGCGCATGGGCGAAGGCGTCGTAGTCGGCCGGTTCCGATGCGCCGATCCGGATGCCGAAGCGGCTCGCCACCTGATCGAGCAGGCCCCGCGAGGATGCGCCGAGGCAGATCGTCAGCCCGTCGGCATCCTCCGCCACGAACGACACGGTGCCGCCGACCGACCGCTGCCGCTCGAACCAGCCGACGATCGCGTCGACCGGTGCGTCGGCGGCGGTCGCGACGACGATCGGGGCGGGTGGCAGGGCGCCGAGCGTGCGCCGCGCGAGGGTGGGGTCGTCCGCTCGCAGCGACGCGAGCAGCTGAGTGTGCATGCGGCGGCGCCCGCGGGCGAGCTGCTCGCTCTGCTCGAGCGCCAGCCCCGCCATGGCGATCGCCGTTGTGATCACGGCGCGGGCCTCGGCGTCGATGGGATGCAGGTCCACCGCGATCACGCCCTTCAGCTGTGAGCTGCGGCCGAGGGTGAACAGCGTCACGGTGCTCTCGCCCCCGTCGAGCGACCGCGTCGCGGTCGTCCCTCTGCTGAGCAGGTCGGCGACGGCATCCGCCACCGCATCCGCACCGCTCGCGAGGGCAGACGGATGCTCCTGCGCGATCGTGCCGCTCGAATCGAACAGGCCGACCCAGCAGTCCAGTCGCCGGGCGAGCTCGGCGAGCGTCGCCTCCAGGCCACGCGGCCGCAGCGCGGCGAGGGCGAGCGCGCGCTGCACCTCGAGCGCCCAGGTGCGCCGAGCGTACGCGTGCGACGCCATCGCCTCGGCGTGCGCGCGGGCCACGGCGAGGAAGGGGATGTCGTAGGGCACGTCGAACAGAGCGAGACCGGCCGCCTCGCACGCGGCGACGAGTTCGTCCGGCGGCCCCACCCGGTGCACCCCGGACCCGAAGCCCAGCGCGCGCACGCCGCGGCCCACAAGACGGGTGACGTAGTCGGTGACGCCGCGCTCGTCGTGGTCGCCGAACTGGCTCCCCGTGGTCATCAGCACGAGGTCGTCCGCGAGGAAGGGCGTCGGATCGAGCAGGTCCGAGCTGTGGACTCCGCGCAACGGAAGGTCGAGCGAGCCGTCGGCGGGGGACGGCTCGGCCGTCACGAGACTCAGACGCAGGTGCGCATGTCCGAGCAGCGTGCGCAACGTGGGCGGGGTGTCGGTCGGCACCGGAGCCTCCTTCTGTTTGTACGGTGTGGCGAGAGTTCAATCCGAAGTGTACGCTTCGGCGAATGCGGGCCGTACGCCCGAGTCGTAGCCTCGCCTCATGACCCTCATCGACGAGACCTCCACGACTCCCGCAGGCGGACCCACCCTCGAGCAGGTCCGTCGCATCATCACAGAGCTTCCCGGGCCGCGCTCCGCGGCGATCCTCGCTCGCAAGTCCGACGCGGTCGCCGCAGGCGTCGCGCACTCCATGCCCGTCTCGGTCGTGGCCGCCGGCGGCGGCGTCGTCGTCGACGCCGACGGCAACTCGCTCATCGACCTCGGCTCCGGCATCGCCGTGACCAGTGTCGGCAACGCGCACCCCAAGGTCGCCGCCGCCGTTGCCGCCCAGGCCGCGCAGTTCACGCACACCTGCTTCATGGTGTCGCCGTACGAGTCGTACGTCGACGTGGCCGAGGCGCTCAACCGCCTGACCCCCGGCGACTTCGCGAAGAAGACCGCTCTGTTCAACTCGGGCGCCGAGGCCGTCGAGAACGCGATCAAGATCGCCCGCAAGCACACCGGACGTCAGGCGGTCGTCGCCTTCGACCACGGCTACCACGGCCGCACCAACCTCACCATGGCGCTGACCGCCAAGTCGATGCCCTACAAGTCCGGCTTCGGCCCGTTCGCCCCCGAGGTGTACCGCGTGCCCGGCTCGTACCCGTACCGCGACGGACTGACCGGCGCCGAGGCTGCCGAGCGCGCCATCACCCTCATCGAGAAGCAGATCGGCGCCGACAGCCTGGCCGCCGTGATCATCGAGCCCATCCAGGGCGAGGGCGGGTTCATCGTGCCCGCCGACGGCTTCCTCGACGCGGTGGTGGCCTGGTGCCGCGACAACGGCGTGGTCTTCATCGCCGACGAGGTGCAGACCGGCTTCGCCCGCACCGGCGCGATGTTCGCCAGCGAGATCTTCGGCATCGAGCCCGACCTGATCACCACCGCCAAGGGCATCGCCGCCGGCCTGCCGCTCGCCGGGGTCACCGGCCGTGCCGAGATCATGGACGCCGCACACGCCGGCGGTCTCGGCGGAACCTACGGCGGCAACCCGATCGCCTGCGCCGCCGCGCGCGCCGCGATCGACGCGTTCGAGAACGACGGGCTCATCGAGCGTGCGCAGCAGATCGGCGCGGTGCTCACCGAGCGCCTCCAGGCGATCCGCGAGAACGACGGGCGTCTGGGCGAGATCCGCGGCCACGGCGCCATGATCGCCGTCGAGTTCGTCGACGCCGAGACCGGCGCTCCGGATGCCGCGCTGACCGCCGCCGTCGCCAAGGCATGCGTGGCCGAGGGTGTCATCATCCTCACCTGCGGCACCTTCGGCAACGTCATCCGCTTCCTGCCGCCGCTGTCGATCGGCGACGACCTGCTGAACGAGGGCATCGACGTCCTCGCCGCCGCGCTGCAGCGCGCCTGAGACGGTCGGCCGCGACCCTGGTCGGGGGATCAGGGGTCGCGGCCGACACACATCCGACAGACATCACGTATCAAAGGAGATCACCATGACCGAGCACGCCATCACGCGCGACGTCGTCATCGTCGGAGCAGGAGCCGCCGGAACCACCGCGGCGAACGAACTGCGCAAGGCAGGCCTGTCGGTCGCCGTGCTCGAGGCGCGCGACCGCGTGGGTGGGCGGCTGTGGACCGACGTGATCGACGGCGCGATGTTCGAGATCGGCGGCCAGTGGGTCTCGCCCGATCAGGATGCCCTGAAGGAGACCATCGCCGAGCTGGGCCTCGAGACATTCGACCGCTACCGCGAGGGAGACAGCGTGTACGTCGGCCCCGACGGCACGCTGCACCGCTTCACCGGTGAGATGTTCCCGGTGTCGGCCGAGACCGAGGCGACGATCGCCGAGATCACCGAGCGACTCGACGCGATGGTCGCCGAGATCGACCCGGACCGCCCGTGGGAGCACCCGAACGCCGCCGAGTGGGACTCGATCACGTGGGACGCCTGGCTGCGTCAGCAGACCGACGACGACGAGGCGGTCCGCAACCTCGCCTTCGCCACGGGCTCAGCCATGCTCACCAAGCCGACGCACGCGTTCTCGCTGCTGCAGTCGCTGCTGATGGCGGCATCCGCCGGGTCGTACTCGAACCTGGTCGATGCCGACTTCATCCTCGACAAGCGCGTCGTCGGCGGCCTGCAGCAGGTTCCGGTGCTGCTCGCCGAGCGCCTCGGAGATGACGTCTTCCTGAACCAGCCGGTGCGCACCCTGGAGTGGGGCCCTTCGACAGGCTCAGGGGCCCAGGGCGGCGTCGTCGCGTACGCCGACGGCATGACCGTCCGTGCGAAGCACGCGATCCTCGCGCACGCCCCGGTGCTCTATGACCGCATCTCGTTCGTGCCCCCGCTGCCGCGCCGCCAGCACCAGCTGCACCAGCACCTGTCGATGGGCTTCGTGATCAAGGTGCACGCCGTGTACGACCGCCCGTTCTGGCGCGAGCAGGGTCTCAGCGGCACCGCGTTCAGCCCGTACGAGCTCTCGCACGAGGCGTACGACAACACCAACCACGGCGACGAACGCGGCACCCTGGTCGGCTTCGTCAGCGACCAGAACGCCGACGACCTGTTCACGCTGAGCGCCGAGGAGCGCAAGGAGCGCATCCTCGAATCGCTGTCGCACTACTACGGTCCCGAGGCGAAGAATCCGGTCGTGTACTACGAGAGCGACTGGGGCAGCGAGGAGTGGACCCGCGGTGCGTACGCCGCGAGCTTCGACATGGGCGGACTGCACCGCTACGGCGCCGATCTGCGCGCCGCCGTCGGTCCGATCCACTTCGCGTGCAGCGACATGGCGGGCGCCGGCTACCAGCACGTCGACGGCGCGATCCGGATGGGCCGCCTCGCCGCCGCGCAGATCCTCGAGAAGGTCGGCGCCGAGGTCGCCGAGGCATGACCGGGTCGATCGTCGTCGGGTACACGGCGACGGATGCCGGTGCCGACGCCCTCGCTCTCGGAGCGAGGCTGGCGCGCAGCATCGACGCGCCCCCCGAACTCGTCATCGTGCTTCCGCCGGAGGGCACCCGCAGCTCGGCGGTGGTCCCGCCGGAGCGTGCCTTCGAGGCCCACGTGCGCGCCCAGGCCGAGGAGTGGCTGCGAGCGGCCGTCGCCCAGGTGCCCGCCGACATCCGCTGCCTCGGACACGTGCGCTTCAACGAGTCCTTCGCCGAGGGCATCATCGCCGCCGGTGAGGAGTTCGACGCGCGCCTCATCGTCGTCGGCGCCGGCAACGGCTCCACCCTCGGCCGACACCGGCTCGGCTCGGTGGCATCCGAGCTCGTGCACTCCTCGCCCATCCCCGTCGCCCTGGCACCTGCCGGGTCTCACCGCGACACCGACGCCGGGGTGCCGATCCCGCGGGTGACCGCGGCGGTCGGCACGCGCGCCGGCGCCGACGCCCTGCTCGATTCCGCCGTGGAGCTCGCCACCGCAGCCCGCGGCACCCTGCGTCTCGTCTCGCTCGTGCCCTTCGACGTGCCTGCCGGTCTCGACACCGGTGCGATCAGCCTCGCGCAGAACGCTCACGGAGAGGATGTGCTCGCACAGGTGCGGGCATCCCTTCCCGAGGGCCTCGCCGTCGAGGTCGAGCGTGCGACCGGCGACAGCGTCGAAGACGCCGTGGCGCACCTGCGCTGGCATCCGGGCGAGGTCGTCATGGTCGGCTCCAGCCGGCTCGCCCAGCCCCGCCGTCTCTTCCTGGGCTCGACCGCGGCGAAGATGCTGCACGAGCTGCCCGTACCCATGATCGTCGTCCCGCGCACCCGCGCCGAGGCAGGAGAACGCTGATGTCCAGCACCGATCGGGCGATGGAGCCCGGCTCCGCAGTCACCACCGGGATCTCCCGAAAGGGGCTCAGCGTCGGCACCGTCGGCGTTCTCGGCGCCCTCGTGATGGGCATCTCGTGCATCGCCCCGGCCTACACGTACACTGCCGGGATCGGCGGCGCGGTGGGCGCCGTCGGTTTCCAGGTCCCCGCCATCCTGCTGCTCGGCTTCATCCCGATGCTGCTCGTGGCCTTCGGGTACCGCGAGCTGAACAAGGCGATGCCCGACTCGGGCACGAGCTTCACCTGGGCCACCCGAGCGTTCGGCCCGTACGTCGGGTGGATGGCCGGGTGGGGGCTGATCGTCGCGACCATCCTCGTGCTGTCGAATCTCGCCGGCATCGCCGTCGACTTCCTCTTCCTGCTGATCTCGCAGATCTCCGGTGACGAGTCGATCGCCGCCATCACCCGCAATCCGTTCGTGAACGTCGCGGTGTGCCTGATCTTCGTCGCGCTCGCCACCTGGGTGTCGTACCGCGACGTGTCCACGTCGCAGAAGCTGCAGTACGGCCTGGTCGCGTTCCAGGTCGCGATCCTCGTGCTCTTCGCCGTGATGGCGATCGTCGAGACCGTCCAGGGCGGGGCCTTCGAGGCGAACCTGCCGGAGCCGGCGTGGTTCAACCCGTTCGAGATCCAGGGCGGGATCTCGATGATCGTGATGGGCCTGTCGGCATCCGTCTTCATGTTCTGGGGATGGGATGTCACTCTCACGATGAACGAGGAGGCGAAGGACCCCGAGCGCACGCCAGGACGAGCCGCCATGCTCACGGTCGTCTCGATCATTGCGATCTACCTGCTGCTCACCGTCAGCAGCCTGATGTACTCCGGGATCGGCGACACGGGCCTCGGACTCACGAACGAGGACATCGGCGGCAACGTGTTCTTCGCGCTGTCCGGTCCGGTCATGGGCGGCCTCGCCTTCCTGCTGTCGCTCGCCGTGCTCACCTCGTCGGCCTCGTCGCTGCAGTCGACGTTCATCTCGCCCGCGCGGACCCTGCTCGCGATGGGCCACTACGGCGCGATGCCCAGGAAGTTCGCGCGCGTCAACCCGCGGTTCTTCACCCCCGGGTACGCGACCATCGCGTCGGCGTTCGTCGCGGGCGGGTTCTACGCCGTGATGCGCTTCCTCAGCGAAGACGCGCTGTGGGACACCATCCTCGCGCTGGGCATGATGATCTGCTTCTACTACGGCATCACCGCCCTGTCGTGCGTGTGGTACTTCCGCCGTCAGTGGTTCGACTCGGGCAAGGACTTCTTCTTCAAATTCGCCAGCCCGCTCGTCGGCGGCATCATCCTGCTCGTGCTCTTCGTGATCACCGCGATCGACAGCCTCGCGCCCGACTACGGGTCGATCGCGATCGGCGCCGACGCGAACGGCGAGGGCGGCATCGGCATCGTGTTCTTCATCGGCGTCGGCCTGCTGATCTTCGGCGCGGTGCTGATGCTCGTGCAGCGGATCTTCGCCCCCGCCTTCTTCCGCGGTGAGACGCTGGGTGTGGACGCCCCGCCCAGCGCCCGCGGCCGCTGACCATCCCTCCCCACAGAAACGAGATGACAATGACACTCGCATCGAACGAGCAGGAACTCCTCTCCCGCGTCCCCGGCGGCCTCTTCATCGGAGGGCAGTGGACGGATGCCGAAGAGGGGCGCACCTTCGACGTGCGCGACCCCGCGACGAACGAGGTGATCGCGTCGATCGCCGACGCGACGCCGGCCGACGGCATCCGGGCACTCGACGCAGCCGTCGCCGCGCAGGATGCCTGGGCCGCGACCGCCCCGCGCACCCGCAGCGACATCCTGCGTCGCGCGTTCGACCTCGTGCAGCAGCACAAGGAGGACCTTGCGCTGCTGATGACCCTCGAGATGGGCAAGCCGCTGGCCGAGGCACGCGGTGAGGTCGTATACGGCGGCGAGTTCCTGCGCTGGTTCAGCGAGGAGGCCGTGCGCATCAGCGGCCGCTACGGAAGCAACCCCGAAGGCACCGGTCAGATGATCGTGTCGCAGCGCCCGGTGGGTCCGTCGTTCTTCGTCACCCCGTGGAACTTCCCGTTCGCGATGGCGACCCGCAAGATCGCTCCCGCCCTCGCGGCCGGCTGCACCGTGGTCATCAAGCCCCCGGCACTGACGCCGCTGACCACGATCTTCTTCACGAAGCTGCTCGAAGAGGCGGGCCTGCCCGCCGGCGTCGTCAACGTCGTGCAGACCTCGCGCTCCGGCGCGCTGTCGGCGCCGATCATCGCCGACCCGCGCCTGCGCAAGCTGTCGTTCACGGGGTCGACCGAGGTGGGCCGCAAGCTCATCGCGCAGGCCGCGGACGGCATCCTGCGGGTGTCGATGGAGCTGGGCGGCAATGCGCCGTTCGTCGTCTTCGAGGACGCTGATCTCGACAAGGCGGTCGACGGCGCCATGCTGGCGAAGTTCCGCAACATCGGCCAGGCCTGCACCGCAGCCAACCGGTTCATCGTGCATCAGGACATCGCCGAGGAGTTCGGCCGGCGCGTCACCGAGCGCGTGCAGGCGATGAAGATCGGCCGCGGCACCGAAGACGGCGTGGCCATCGGCCCGCTGATCGACGAGGACGCCGTCGCCAAGGCGGAGGAGCTCGTCAGCGACGCCGTCGAGCGCGGCGCGCGCGTGCTGGCCGGCGGCGAGGCCGTCGAGGGCACCGGCACGTTCTACCAGCCCACCGTGCTCACGGACGTGGTCGCCGGCAGCGCGATCCTCCGCGAGGAGATCTTCGGACCGGTGCTCGCCATCGCGACCTTCGCCGACGAAGCCGAGGCCGTGCGTCTCGCGAACGACACCGAGTACGGGCTGGTGTCGTACGTGTTCACCGAGGACCTCGCGCGAGGTCACCGGATGATCGACGCGCTGGAGACGGGCATGATGGGTCTGAACGTCGGTGTCGTCTCGAACGCCGCCGCCCCCTTCGGTGGTGTGAAGCAGTCCGGCATCGGCCGAGAGGGCGGCGCCGAGGGCATCCACGAGTACCTGTCGACCAAGTACACCCTGATCCCCAACGCCTGAGTCCGCTCCGGCGAGAGAGAAGAGGAACCGACATGACCGACTACGTCGTCGTCAACCCGGCCACTGGCGAGACCGTCGCCCGGTACGACACCGCCACCGACGAGCAGATCGAGCAGGCCGTCGCGGCCGCAGCCTCGGCCGCCAGGGTCTGGGGCGCGACCGCTCCGGCAGACCGGGCCGCCGTGATCCGCCGCATCGCAGAGCTGCACCGCGAGCGCAAGGACGAACTGGGCGCGATCATCGTGCGCGAGATGGGCAAGCCGATCGCCTCTGCAGTGGGCGAGGTCGAGTTCGCCGCGGACATCATCGAGTATTACGCCGACAACATCGAGGTGATCACGGCCGACCAGCCGCTCGACATCCTCGGCAAGGGCACCGCCGTGGTGCGCCGGGCGCCGCTCGGCTCGCTGCTGGGCATCATGCCGTGGAACTTCCCGTCGTACCAGGTCGCCCGCTTCGCGGCTCCCAATCTGGCGATCGGCAACACGATCATCCTCAAGCACGCCCCGCAGTGCCCCGAGTCGGCTGCCGCGATCGAGACCATCTACCGCGACGCGGGTCTGCCCGAGGGTGCGTACGTGAACGTGTACGCCACCAACGAGCAGGCGGCGACGATGATCGCCGACCCGCGCGTGCACGGCGTCTCGGTCACCGGCTCCGAGCGGGCCGGCGCCGCCGTCGCCGAGGTCGCCGGCCGCAACCTGAAGAAGGTCGCGCTGGAGCTGGGCGGATCCGACCCGTTCATCGTGCTCTCGGCCGACGACCTCGACTCGGTCGTGCAGCTCGCCGTCGACGCACGCATCGACAACAACGGGCAGTCGTGCAACGGCGCGAAGCGCTTCGTGATCGTCGACGAGCTGTACGACGAGTTCACCTCGAAGTTCGTGGCGTCGCTCGCCGCCATCTCAGCCGAGGACCCGACGCAGGAGGACACCGTGCTCGGCCCGCTGTCGTCGCTCGTGGCCGCCGAGCGCCTGCAGCAGCAGATCGACACGGCCGTTGCGCAGGGGGCGACTCTGCTCACCGGTGGTACCCGCGAGGGCGCGTTCTTCGCGCCGACCGTGCTCGCCGACGTGACGCCTGAGATGGACGTGTACCGCGAGGAGCTGTTCGGCCCGGCCGCCGTCGTGTATCGCGTCGCCGACGAGGATGCCGCTGTCGAGCTCGCCAACGACACGACCTTCGGCCTCGGCTCATACGTGTTCACGACCGATGCCGAGCAGGCCGACCGCGTCGCGAACCGGATCGAGGCGGGCATGGTTTACGTGAACATCGCCCTCGCCGACAGCCCCGAGCTGCCCTTCGGCGGTGTGAAGCGCAGCGGCACCTCGCGCGAGCTGGGTCTGCTGGCTGCCGACGAGTTCGTCAACAAGAAGCTCATCCGCTCGGCCTGAGCATCACCGGCACTCTTTCGACGCGGTACGGGCGGCTTCTGCCCGTACCGCGTCGTCGCCTTCGGGGATACTCTCGAACCAGGCGGAAGGAGCGTGTCATGACCACCGAGGATCCGGTCATCCGGCTGAGCGAAGAGGAATGCTGGCAACGCCTTCGGGGATCGGAGCTGGGGCGCCTGGTCACCCGAGTCGGCGAGGTCATCGACATCTTCCCGATCAACTTCGTCACCGACGGCACGTCGATCATCTTCCGCACCGCGGAGGGCAGCAAGCTCATCGAGCTGACCGTCAACCACGAGGTGCTGTTCGAGGTCGACGAGCACACGGATGCCGACGCCTGGAGCGTCATCGTGCGCGGCAGCGCGCACACGCTCGACACCCTGGCGGAGCGCGAGGCGGCCGACCGGCTCGGGCTCAAGCCGTGGGTGCCGACGCTCAAGTACAACTACGTGCGCATCCGGCCGTCGTCGGTCAGCGGACGCGCGTTCCAGCGCACCGGGGAGCCGGAGCGGTACGGGGTCTCCGACTACTGACCCCGCCGGCGGGCATAGGGTCGAAGCATGACGACCGTCGCTGAGAACATGGTCCGCACGCTTCGCGCCAACGGCATCGACCGGGTCTACGGCATCCCGGGCGATTCGCTGAACGGCTTCACCGACGCACTGCGCCGAGACGGCACCATCCGCTGGGTGCACGTGCGTCACGAGGAATCAGCGGCTTTCGCCGCCGCCGCCGATGCCGCGCTCACCGGCGACCTCGCCGTCGTCGCCGGATCCTGCGGCCCCGGCAACCTGCACCTGATCAACGGGCTGTACGACGCGAACCGATCGCGCGTGCCGGTGCTCGCCATCGCCGCTCAGATCCCCACGGTCGAGATCGGAACCGGGTACTTCCAGGAGACGCACCCGCAGGAGCTGTTCCGCGAATCGAGCGTGTACGTCGAGTACGTCGCCGACCCGTCGCAGATGCCGAGGCTCATGGAGATCGCGATGCGCGCGGCCATCGAGCAGCGCGGAGTCGCGGTGCTGGTCATCCCCGGCGACGTGGCCCTCGCCGAGATCGCCGACGACCGCGCCGTCGTCATCCCGCGCACGAACCCCGTGATCACCCCCAGCCCCGCAGAACTCGAGCAGGCGGCGACCCTGCTCAACGGCACACGCAGGGTGACGATCCTCGCCGGGGCCGGCGTCGAGGGGGCGCACGACGAGGTCGTCGCCCTGGCCGACCGGCTCGCCGCCCCGATCGTGCACGCCCTGCGCGGCAAGGAGCACATCGAGTACGACAACCCCTTCGACGTCGGGATGACCGGGTTGCTCGGCTTCGCGTCCGGATTCCGTGCGATGGAGGCGGCCGACGTGCTTCTCGTGCTCGGGTCGGACTTCCCGTACCCCCAGTTCTACCCCGAGAACGCGACGACGATCCAGGTCGACATCCGCGGCTCGCAGCTCGGCCGGCGGCATCCGCTCGATCTCGGCCTCGTCGGCGACGTGAAGGCGACCGTCGAGGCCCTGCTGCCGCGGCTGGCCGAGAAGAGCGACCGTTCGCATCTCGATGATGCCGTCGTGCACTACCGCAAGACGAGGGCGAAGCTGGATGAGCTGGCGGTGCCCGCTCGCGGCTCGGCGCCGATCCATCCGCAGTACCTCGCCCGGCTGATCGACGAGGCGGCGGCGTCCGACGCGATCTTCACCGCGGATGTCGGGTCCCCGACCGTCTGGGCCGCGCGCTACTTCTCGATGACCGAGCGGAGGCGCCTGATCGGCTCGTTCACGCACGGGTCGATGGCGAACGCGATCATGCACGCGATCGGCGCGCAGACCGCCCGGCCCGACCAGCAGGTGATCGCGCTCGCCGGAGACGGAGGACTGGCGATGATGCTCGGCGAGCTGATCACGATCACCCAGAACCGGCTGCCCGTGAAGGTGGTCGTGGTGAACAACTCGTCGCTGAACTTCGTCGAGCTCGAGATGAAAGCGGCCGGGTTCGTCACCTACGGCACCGAGCTCGACAATCCCGACTTCGCGGCGGTCGCGTCGGCGCTGGGCATCTTCGCGCGGCGGGTCGAGCGGTCGGAGGATCTGCTGGACGCGGTGGCCGAGGTGCTCGCACACGATGGCCCCGCGCTGCTGGACGTGGTCACCGAGAGGCAGGAGCTGTCGATGCCGCCGTCGATCAGCGCCGAGCAGGTGAAGGGCTTCGCGCTCTATGCGATCCGCACCGTCATGTCGGGCCGCGGCGACGAGCTGCTCGACCTCGCGAAGGCCAACTGGCGTCAGCTCTTCTGACGCGCCGCGCCGCCCGGCGTGCCAGGTCGTGCGTCACGGAGCGTCGGCTGAGCACCTGCCCGCCTGTTTGCCTGCCCGCGCCAGCGCAGGTGAACAGGCGGAGGTAGGAGAGAATCCGGGTGTTTCGTCCTGCGCTCGCGTGTTCGCCTACCTCGGATGAGTCGGATGCCCATGCCAATGCGGATGGGGATGCGGATGCGGATGCCGGGCATCCGAGCGGCTGGGTGGGCGTGTCGGGCCCGCCTGCCCGCGCCAGCGTAGGCCAATAGGCGGAGGTAGGAGGGAATCCGGGTGTTTCGTCCTGCGCTCGCGTGTTCGCCTACCTCGGATGAGTCGGGATGCGGGATGCCGGATGCCGGATGCCGGATGCCGAGTCGGCGCGACCTACTCGTCGAGCAGAGCGCGCACCTGGGTGGCCTCGCCCGTGCGGCCGAGCCTCTCGAGCACGTCGCCCAGCTCGAGGGCGGCCACCTGGCGCAGCGGCGGGATCTCGGCACCGCGGTCGAGCACGCTGCGGTACAGCGGCACGGCGTCCTCACGGCGGTCGACGCCCGCGAGCGTGCGGGCGGCGAACAGCTCCGAACCGCCGGCTGAGGCGGCATCCCCCACAGCGGCGAAGCGGTCGGCTGCGGTGAGCAGCGCCGCGATCGCCTCGTCGATGCGGTCGAACTCGAGCAGTGCGCGGCCGCGGGAGTCGGTGACGTCGGCGATCAGCCAGTCCGCCTCATGCTCGACCGCAAGGGCGCGCACCTCCTCGAACAGAGCGAACGCTCGCTCGTCGCGCGCACCGCCGTACAGCTGCCCGAGGTTGTGCAGCACCTCGACGATCGCGCCGACCGCGTCGGTGGGGCGCACCAGCTCGCCAGCCTGCTCGAGCAGGTCGCGAGCGTCGGAGTGCTCGCCGAAGCGCGCGAGGATCTTGGCCTGCTCGGTGAGCACGAGCGCCTGCTCGGCGGGCTCCCCGGCCTCGGCGTGCAGCTCGGCCGCGTAGCCGTACGCACCCATCGCCTGGCCGTACTCGTCAGCGGCGGCCAGCGCACGGCCCAGCACGCCGGCCGTCATCGCGCGCGACGCCGCCGACGCGCCGCCGCCCTCCTCGCGCTGCAGCACGTCGCCGAGCAGTTCGGCGGCCTCGGCCGCGAAACCGGCCGCGAGCATCGCCCGCCCGAGCCGGAACTCCGCGCCGGTGACATCGGCGTCACGTCCGCGCATCAGGCGGATGCCCGCACGGTACCGCGGCACGGCCTGATCGGGGTGCCCGGCGTCGTCCCACAGCGCACCAGCGAGCATCTGCACATCGGCCAGTGCGACGGCCGCGCCGAGCGTGGTCAGGATGCCGGCTGCGGCGTCGGCATCGCGGGCGCCCTCTTCGAGCCGACCCGCGCCGCCGTGCAGGCGCGCGCGCATCTCGAGCAGCCGTGCTCGCTGACCCGGGTTCAGGGCGTCGTCGGCGAGCAGCGACTCGAGCAGAGCGTGCGCCTGCTCGATCTCGCCCTGTGGCACGCATGCCATGGCGCGCAGCATCCGGCTCGCGGTCACCAGTCGTTCGTCGCCGGCCTCGGCGAAGCACGCGGCGGCGTGCTCGGTGAGTTCGGCCGCACCGACCGGATCGTCCCCTCGCAACCGCAGCGCCGCCAGGGTCAGCGCGACGTCGCCCCGCGACCAGGCCGGCAGGCGGGTGGCATCCGCCCACTCCTGCTCGAGGGCCGCGTGATCGCCGACGTCGTCTCGCCCGAACAGCGCGAGCCCGCGGCGCGACTCCAGCTCGGCCTGCTCGGGGCATCCGGCTTCCCGCAGCGCGGCACCGCGCAGGGGCAGCAGCGCCTCCGCCGCGTCCCCCTCCGCGAGCGACGCGAGCGCGCCGATGCGAAGACCGAGCAGCCGCGCCCGCTGTTCGGCATCCGCGATCTCGCCGACGCGGTCGGCGGCCGCCAGCGCATCGCGCTCGGAGCCGTACGCAGCCAGCGCGAGCGCGCGCTCGTACCAGCCCTCGGCATCCTGCGGCTCGGGCGCGCGCGTCTCGACCGCGAACGCGTCGGAGCGGATGGGCACGTCCCAGCGCGCGCCGGCCAGCGCGTGCATGCGTGCCCGGCGCTGCGCGTGCCAGTCCGAGCCGTCGCGCGCATCGAACTCGGCGCCGATGCGGTCGGCGGCGGCGCTCGCGGCGGTGGCCAGGGCGGATGCCGTCCACTCGGCGTCGTGCTCTGCGAAGAACGCATCCAGGCCGGGGGCGTCCGCGCCGCGCACGATCGCGTCGCCGTGCCCGACCGCGGTCACGCGGTCGAGGGCGAACGAGACGGCCGACAGCATCGCGAAGTGGCCGTCGACGTTCAGCCGGTCGTGCGCCAGCCAGGGCAGGTGGCGTTCGACCAGCGTGAGCGCCCGAGCCTCGTTGCCCGTGACCGCGGCGAACACGATGTTGTTCGCGATGATCCCGAGGTTGTCGGGGTTGTCCTTCGCGAGCCGGTAGCTGCGCAGATGCGCCGACCGGGCGTCGTCGAGACGATCGGTGCGCAGATACGGCAGCAGCACGCGCGACAGGGCGTGCTCGGGCTCCTCACCGCACGAGAAGCCGCCCTCGATCATCTCCTCCACCAGGCGGATCGCCTGTTCGTCGCGATCGGTGACGGCGAAGAACCCGGCGTTCTGGCTGCGCCCGCAGGCATCGCAGTGGCTGTAGTCGTCGCGGGGCGTCGTCTCGAGCAGACCGCGCAGCCGTTCGGCGTCGTCGATGCGGCCCGATGCCCAGGCGTCTTCGAAGCGGGCCGTGAGGACCCCGCTCATGCCGATCCCGGCGCGCCGGTAGTGCGCCTCCATGTCATCGAGCACGGCTGCGATCTGCTCGCTCGAGAACGCCGGCGACGCGCGCAGCGTCGCGGCCATCCACTTGAACTGCCACATGAGGTCGGCGGCCCCGTTCTCGATGTCGAGCGGGAAGCGCTGCGGGTCGGCGTCGTGGTGCGCGAGGCACCACGCGAACGAGTTCAGCATCACGTCGGTGAGCCCGCCCATGTTCGCCGACGCCGTCTGGCGCATGCGCGCCTGGTACTCGAGCTGCTCGTCGCCGAGCTCCTGGGCGAGGGCGACGGCCTCGGCGGTGAGGGCCTGCTCGTGCGGCCCCCACGGCGTGCTGTCGATCTCGTCGAGCAGCCGGCGGAATCGCGTCGTCGAGTCGGTCATCAGGGCTCCTCGGTGAGACTGCGCGGCAGATCGAGTCCGTCGAACGGGAAATCGTCGCGCACCCCCGCCGACAGCGCGACGAGGTCGGTCAGGGCCGTGGTCAGCAGCGACCGGTCGGCGTCGGTGAGCGGATGGTGGCCGGCGAGCAGCGCCTGGATGTACAGCAGCTGCACGGTGCGTGAGAACACGGCCTCGTCCTCGACTGCGGAGAGGGTGCGCACCACGCGGTTCGACCAGTTCAGGCACAGTCGCGCGCGCAGGTCGTCGTCGGCCGCGCCGCCGACCGTGTCGTCGATCCGCGACAGCACGCCGCCCCACAGTCCGCCGGCGATGCCCGTGGTGCGGTCGCGGTCGATCGCGCGCAGCACGCGAGGATCGGCGACGTAGAGTCCGCTGAGATCGGCGCGGTCGATGGCCCGCACGATCACCGCGCATCCCGAGCCGGCGAGCACGGCGCCCGCGCGCGCCTCCAGCGCGATCGCCGCTTCCCGGTCGTCGAGGGGAGGCGGGTCGAGTCGGTCGAGCTCGCCGGTCACGTCGATCTGCTCGACGGTCACGTCGGGGAACAGCTCCGGCAGGCCGGCGATGAGGTCGGCGTCGTACAGGTAGCCGCCGTTGACGACGATCTCGGATGCCGGGATGATGCCGGCCACCTGACGGAACTCGTCGACGGTGCGGGCGTAGCGGACGTGGCGGTGCTGCTCGACCAGATCGCCGATGCGCGCACTGCCGTGGTTGGTCTCGACCGTCAGCCAGCGGGTGATGAAGCGGGCGAGCTCGTCGTCGTGGCGCACGAGCGACTTCAGGCCCAGCTCGTGCACCGCGACGAACTGGGTGAGCAGGTGCGGTGCGGTGAGTCCGAGCTCGAGCACCCAGCGGCGGATGCCCGCACCCAGCTGCTCGCGGACGTGCTCGAGAGCGGCGTCCTCGACCAGGGATTCGCGGCTCGCGGTGGGGGAGAGGCCCGTCGAGTCGACGACGGCGCGCACGAAGAACGCCCAGTCGGGCAGCACCTCCGCCGAGCGCTCGGCCAGCAGCATCCGGCCGAGGTAGGTGCGCGTCGCCTGGCGCAGGTTGGGCGGGGGCGCGAACGGGAGCACGTACGCGAGGCCGCGGGTGCCGGTGGCCGGCTCCGATATCTCGATGACGTCCATCGGGGTCGCGCCGATGAGGTCGCGGCCGTACGCGAGTGCGGCATCCGCGTCGCCCTCGCCGAGGAACGGAGCGGGGCGGGTGACATCGACGTCGCCGCCGGGCATCCCGATCGTGAGCCGCACGGGCAGGAACTCGCCGAAGTCCTGCGCGAGCCGCCTGACCGCCGCGGGGCGCAGCAGGTCGGCGTGCTCGAACCGCGGGGTCAGGTGCACGCTGGTGCCGATCGGAACCTCGTCATCGAGCTCGACGACCTGGAACGTCCCGTCGGAGCTGCCGGTCCACTCGACTGCCGCGCCGCCCCGCGCGCTGCGCGAGCGGATGACGATGCGATCCGAGACCATGAAGCAGCTCAGCAGCCCGATGCCGAACTGCCCGAGGTAGTCGCTGCGCGGCATGTCGAAGATGTCGCGCTTCGAGCTGCGGCCCACGGTGGCGAGCAGGTCGGCGACCTCGGCCGCCGTCAGGCCGATGCCGTCGTCGCGCAGCACGAACTCGCCGCCGTCGTCGGTGAGCGGAGTGATCCGGATGCCGGTGCCGCCGCCGTCCACCTCGGACCGGGCGGCGATGGCATCCCGGGCGTTCTGCAGCAGTTCGCGCAGGTACACGCGAGGGCCGGAGTAGATGTGCCGGCTCAGCAGATCGACGACGCCCCGAAGATCCACTTGGAACTGCTGCACATCCGCGCCCACTGCGCCCCTCTCGTCACCGGTTCTCGGCCGGTCGCGACCGGCTCATCCAGTCTGCCCGACACTCGCGACTCACGCGGGCGTCGCCGCCGGTTCTGCCCACGGTTGCGGATGCCGTACACTTGAGGGGCAGTTGTCTGCATCCTTCACCGTGCCTCAGGGCCGCGGCGGGGAGGCGGACCCAGAGGCCGACCGGTCTCTAGGGCGGTAGCTCAATTGGCAGAGCAGCGGTCTCCAAAACCGCAGGTTGCAGGTTCGATTCCTGTCCGCCCTGCGCGTCAGCGCATGCTGACTCACGAAAGGTACGTGCATGGACCAGGACGACGTTCGCGGCGACATCGCCGCCTCGGGCACCTACGCCCTGCGCGACAGCAAGCTCGGCTTCTTCGGACGCATCGCCCTGTTCTTCCGTCAGGTCATCAGCGAACTTCGCAAGGTCGTCACGCCGACCCGCAAGGAACTCGCCAAGTTCACCACCGTGGTGTTCGTCTTCGTGCTGATCGTCATGGGTCTGGTCTACGGACTCGACTGGATCTTCGGAACCGGAGCGCATTACGTCTTCGGAGTTCCGCTGAGCTGATGAACCCACGTCGACGGTCCGCACGCCGGACCGTTGCAGCGATTGGAAAGAAGCAAAGTGTCTGAAAAGTATTCCGACGACGCCGACTGGGCGACCGCCGCCGAGCAGTCCAGCGAAGAGGACGAGGCCCAGGAGGGCAACGTGCTCGCCGAGCAGGAGCAGTCGTCCTCAGCCGCCGAGCACAACGCTCTGCACATCGAGGGCGAGACCGGCGTGGAGTACGACGACACCGACGACATCGAAATCGAAGACCCGGAGGCGGACGCGATCGTGAACGACGCTCTGAACCTGGACGAAGCGGCTGAGTCTGAAGCAGCCGCCGAGGTCCTCAACGACGCAGTGGCGGAGGAATCCGCCGAGGCTGAGGCGGCCGCGGCCGACGAGGTCACCCCGTACGACGGCCCCGAGGCCGACGACGCGGTCGAGGAAGACCCGTACGAGGCGTTCCGCATGGACCTGCGCATGCTGCCCGGCAAGTGGTACGTCATCCACTCGTACGCCGGCTTCGAGCGCAAGGTGAAGGCCAACATCGAGCAGCGCAAGTCGACGCTCGAGGTCGAGGACGACATCTATCAGATCGAGGTCCCGATGGAGGACGTCGTCGAGATCAAGAACGGCCAGCGCAAGATGGTCAACCGCGTGCGCATCCCCGGCTACGTGCTGGTGCGCATGGAGCTCAACGAGGACACCTGGTCGGTCGTGCGCCACACGCCCGGTGTGACCGGCTTCGTGGGCAACGCCCACAACCCGACCCCGCTGCGCTTCGAAGAGGCGTTCAACATGCTGAAGTCGCTGGTCGAGGTCAAGGACGTCCCCACCGCGAAGTCCATCGCTGCCAAGGGCGGCGTCGCCGTCGCCCGTCCGATGGCGGCCGAGGTCGACTTCGAGGTCGGCGAGACCATCACTATCAAGGAGGGCTCGTTCGCGGGTCTGCCCGGAACGATCAGCGAGATCAACGCCGCCAGCGGCAAGCTCACGGTTCTCGTCTCGCTGTTCGAGCGCGAGACCCCGGTGGAGCTGTCGTTCGAGCAGGTCACCAAGATGATCTGACACCCCGATGGGTCACTGAGCCCGTCGAAGTGCCCCGTCGGCTGGTCCGGCGGGGCGCTTCGCATGCGGTAGACTGTCGTGGTTTGTGTACTTCTTCGACACGGCTCCCTGAGCCTGTCGAAGGGCACCGCGCCCCGGAGACGCCGGGGAAGCGGGAGAGAGCGCTGGGTCCCTGAGCCAGTCGAAGGGCCACAGCGCAGCTCGATGAAAGGAAAATCATGGCACCCAAGAAGAAGGTGACCGGCCTGATCAAGCTTCAGATCAACGCCGGTGCAGCCAACCCGGCGCCGCCGATCGGCCCCGCGCTCGGTCAGCACGGCGTGAACATCATGGAGTTCTGCAAGGCGTACAACGCCGCGACCGAGTCGCAGCGCGGCAACGTCATCCCGGTGGAGATCACCGTCTACGAGGACCGCAGCTTCACGTTCGTCCTGAAGACCCCGCCGGCAGCCGAGCTGATCAAGAAGGCCGCCGGTGTCGCGAAGGCCTCGGCCACCCCGCACACCGTCAAGGTCGGCAAGATCAGCAAGGACCAGGTCCGTCAGATCGCCGAGCAGAAGCAGGCCGACCTGAACGCGAACGACATCGACGCCGCATCGAAGATCATCGAGGGCACTGCGCGCTCGATGGGCATCACGGTCGAGGGCTGAGGGAGATAACAATGGCTACCAAGTCCAAGGCATACCAGGCGGCTCTCGCGAAGATCGGCGACGACCGCTTCTACACCCCGTCCGAGGCCGTCGCCCTCGCGAAGGAGACCGGCTCGGCGAAGTTCGACTCAACCGTCGAGGTCGCGCTGAAGCTCTCGGTCGACCCCCGCAAGGCCGACCAGATGGTGCGCGGCACCGTCATGCTCCCGCACGGCACCGGCAAGACCGCCCGCGTCATCGTGTTCGCCAACGGCCCGGCCGCTGAGGCCGCCATCGCCGCAGGCGCAGACGAGGTCGGCGGCGCCGAGCTCATCGAGAAGGTCGCTGCCGGCTGGACCGACTTCGACGCAGCCGTCTCGACCCCTGAGCTCATGGGCCAGGTCGGTCGTCTCGGCAAGGTGCTCGGCCCCCGCGGCCTGATGCCGAACCCGAAGACCGGCACCGTGACCCCCAACCCGGCCAAGGCCGTCGAGGAGATCAAGGGCGGAAAGATCGAGTTCCGCGTCGACAAGCACGCCAACGTGCACTTCATCGTCGGCAAGGCCTCGTTCACCGCCGAGCAGCTGAACGAGAACATCGGCGCAGCGCTCGAGGAGATCGTGCGCCTCAAGCCGTCGAGCGCGAAGGGCCGTTACATCCAGAAGGGCGCCGTGTCGACCACGTTCGGCCCCGGCATCCCGCTGGACGTCAACGCCATCTGACGCTGATCGACCGGGCCGCTGAGCCCGTCGATGCACGACCCCCGCCGGTTCGCCGGCGGGGGTCTTCTGCGTGGCCGGGAGCTCAGCCGGTGAAGACGGGCAGCACCAGCAGGACGCCCATGAGCACGAGCAGCGCGGCGATGCCCGTGTCGAGAATCCGCCAGGCGCGCGGCGTGCGCAGCCACCGGCCGAGGTGCCTGGCCCCGAACCCGAGGGCGAAGAACCAGGTGATGCTGCCGAGGATCGCCCCCGCCGCGAAGATCCACCGCTCGTCGCCGTGCGTCGCGGCGATCGAGCCGATCAGCAGCACCGTGTCGAGGTAGACGTTGGGGTTGAGGAACGTGAACGCGAACGTGGCGGCGAGCACCGGCGCGAGGCGGGCACGGGTCGCGGTCGCGGTGCCGCCGTGCCCCGGTGATTCCGATCCGGATGCCGGTGCCGCGTCCGCGACGAGGGTCTCGCCCTCCGCTCGCCACGCGCGCCGCGCGGCGAGGAGCCCGTACGCGACGAGCGAGAGGCCTCCGAGCCAGCGCGCCGCGACGACGAGCCAGGGCTGCTCGGCGATCAGGAAGCCGAGCCCAGCGGTGCCGACCAGCACGAGCGCCGCGTCGGAGGCCGCGCAGATCAGCACCACGGGAAGGACGTGCTCGCGGCGCAGCCCCTGGCGCAGGACGAAGACGTTCTGCGCTCCGACGGCGATGATCAGCGAGTACATGACGCCGAGGCCGGCGAGGAAGGTGAGCACGGATCAACGTTAGAAGCTCGCGCACATCAGTGCGAGCGAAGAGAACTGCAGCCGCATTAGCATGGCTTATGTGCAGATCGACGCCCAGCTGGCCGCCACCGTCGCGATGGTCGTCGATGAGGGGAGCTTCGACGCCGCCGCACGCCGGCTGCACGTGACGCAGTCCGCCGTCAGCCAGCGGATCAAGGCGATCGAGCAGCAGATCGGCCGGGCGGTCGTGGTGCGCTCGCGCCCGGTCCGGGCGACCGAGGCCGGCGAGGCGCTCGTGCGGCTGGCCAGGCAGGTCGCGCTGCTCGAGCACGACACGATCACGGCCTTCGGCCTCGGTGACGCCGCGGCCGACTCCCCGCGGGTGCGCATCCCGCTGGCGGTGAACGCCGACTCGATGGCCACCTGGTTCCTCGCCCCGCTCGCACGCGTCGCGCGGCAGCATCCGATCGATGTCGACCTGCACCGCGATGATCAGGACTACACCGCCCGCATGCTGGAGTCGGGTGAGGTGATGGCGGCCGTCACCAGCGAGGCCCAACCGGTCGGCGGCAGTGCCGTCACGCCCCTCGGTGTGCTCGAGTACCGCGCGATGGCGACGCCCGACTACGTCTCCCGCTGGTTCGCCGACGGCGTCACGTCCGACGCGCTCGCCCGTGCGCCCTTCGTCGACTTCGACCGCCGTGACGCCCTGCAGCAGGGCTGGCTGCGAGCGAGAGGCGTGGATCCGTGGCAGGTGCCGAGGCACTACGTGCCGGCGTCGCACGACTTCTCCGAAGCCGTCCGGCTCGGCCTCGGATGGGGGCTCATCCCCGCGCCGCACATCTCTGTTGATCTCGTCGCGCTGGGCGAGCCGCACGTGCGCGTGCCGCTGTACTGGCAGCAGTGGAACCTGCGCTCACCCCTGCTCGACGCGATCGCCGAAGAGGTGGCGGCAGAGGCCGCCCGGGTGCTGGCCCCGCTCTGAGCGGCGCTGACAGTGGCAGTGCCGCGGTCACTCCGAGAGGGCCAGAGCCCGGAACATGTCGCGCTCGCGAAGCGCCGAGCGGCGGCTCGGTGCAAGCGGCGCGCGGGTCGGCGGCGCCTGACCCGTGGTGCGACGGTAGAGCTCGTCGATCAAGCGCGTCGCGAGGGCGATGAGCTGATCGATCTCCTTCTCGTCGCGGTCGATCCACACGGAGCGCGGCTCGTCGTGGATCGGATTGAAGTCGTCGTGCTCCTCCCATACGAACAGCGTGCGCTCGGCGCCGAGCACGTGCTGCTGCCACCAGACCTGCCGAAGGTAGGTGCGGGGGATGGTGCGCCACGACTTGTTCGTGGTCTTGATCTCGGCGAGCAGCACGCGCCCGTCGCCGTCCACGCAGATGCCGTCCGGCGTCGCCAGGTGGCGCTTCTCGATCTCCGCGTGGAACAGGGCCGACGAGGGCAGGATGCCGTGGGTCGCAGCCACCCACGCCGCGATCTCCGGTTCCCGACGGCGTCCGTGATCGGTGTACGCGTTGCCGCCGAACCGAGGGCCGGCGCCGAGCTTGGCATTCGCAGCGCGCGCGATCGAGGCCTCTCCGGAGAGACCGGCCACGTCGGTGGCGGTGATCCCGCGGGCTCGCGCACGAAGCCAGGCGACCCGGTCGCGAGAATCCGCGAGCATGCGCGCTTGGAGTTCGGGAGTCACCCTATGAGAGTACCCGCGGCGCGGTGGTCCGTCGGCCTCCACACGCCGTGCACGCAGGCCGGCCCGATCGCGAGGAGGACCCGGACGACGGCGGATGGCGACGCGTCAGCGGAATGCGGTGTCGCGCACGGTGCGCCATACTCGGTCGGCCTCGGCGCGGCCGCTGATCAGTCGGATGCTGCCGGAGAACAGCACGACGGACGAGACGAACCCGATGATCGCCCAGAGCCCGTACATCACGAGGTTGGCTGAGGGTGCCGCGACGGTCTCGAAGAACGCGTAGGTCGCGTACGCCCCGAACAGTGCCGCGCACGAGGCGGCGGCGATGCGGACGAAGGCGCCCGGCCGGAACATGAGAAGTCGTGTGTGCAGCCAGCCGGCCCACGACGGCGCGAGCCGGCCGGAGCGGTAAGGGCCCGCCAGCCACGCCGCGAGCGATCGGACGAGCCGACGACCGGAGAGGCCCAGCGCGATCAGCATCCACAGGCTCAGGCCGAGCACGGCGAGAAGAGCGAGGCCGGTGACGGCGGCGAACGCGCTGACCACGGGCGACCTGTCGCCGCTGAAGGCATCGATGATGGCGCTCGAGCCGGACGCGCCGATGACCGAGCCGACGAATGCGAGCAGCCCGAACCCGATGCGGGACCAGCGCAGGTAGTCGGCTCCCAGCACCTCCACGGCGCGCTGGGCCGTGGAGCGCTCTCCCGCAGCCTCTGGCTCGGGGCTCAGATAGGGGCGGGATTCTGCGCGAATGAGGTGGAAGGCCATGGCCCTATTCTGTCGCCTCGGGTTCCGGCGGGGTCTGCCCAGGGGGCAGCAGCAGCGTGGTGTCGAGCGCGTACGCCACCCGGATCAGCAGGTCCTGATGGCGCTGCGGGTCGGAGGTCATCCCGGTCACGAGGGCGATGCCGCGATCGCCGGGGAGTGACAGCTCTCCCACTGCGACGATGCCGTGCGTCGGCGTGCCGACGGTGCCGAAGGCGATCAGCCCGGTGCGCCCGTCGGATGCCGTGAAAGACGTGCTCGAGCCTGCCGCGCCCAGCTTGGCCGCGGCCAGATAGGCGAGCGAGCGGTCGGCGTCGCGCACGACGTCCTTCGCGGCACGCACGACCTGAGTCGACAGGAACCAGACGGCGGGACTGTCGCCCACGTCGAGGTGCATGCCGGCGAAGTCGAACGACGAACCGGAGAACATGGCCACGCCGCGGTGGAACCCGGCGGTGAGAGCGTCACGTGCCTCCTCCGTCAGCCACCCTTCTCCGGATGCGAGGTAGCGCTGCCACCACTGCGCCGGCGTCTGATCGCCGAACGCCCGCAGCTCAATCCAGCCCTGTGGGAGGCGCTGCCACACGACGTCGCGCTCGGCTGCTCGCGCGTCGGCGGTCACCACTTCTCCTCATCCGTGCGCGGTCCTTCGCCGGACGCCAGGTTCCTGCCGCGTTCGACGAGGTTCGACCACGGCCCGCCGATGCTCTCGAGGAAGTCCTTGCCACCCGAGTACATGTCGTTCGCGGTCGTCGCCGCCCAGTAGGTGTTGCCCGCGAGCGCACCGGTGCTGATGGAGAGCGACGCGACCGTCACCACACCGCCGGTCATCGCACCTCCGCCCGCCGTGGCCAGGCCGGGCCCGATCGTGGGGATGTTGATCCGCAGCACGCTCGCGCCGTTCCCGAGCACACCGCTCAGGCCTGAGGCGGCGAATCCCAGCGCGAGCCCGGCGACTCCGATGGCGAAATCGCCCCAGGTGCCGCGCCCGGTCAGAGCCTGGAGGCCGTCGATGACGACGAGGGCCACGGCCATGCCCAGCGCGATCGGCGCGAGTGCCGGGAACACGAACGACAGCAGGCTGATGATCGGCAGCGCGGCACGCAGGATGTCCTCGAGGATCGGGACGACGTACTCCATGAACTTGTCGGCGAGGTCCACCGCATCGTCCCAGGTGTTGGAGAACCAGTTGCCCGCGTACTGGCCGATCTCGTCGCGTGCGGATTCGAGCAGGCGCGCGATCTCTGCCGCGCGCTGCGACACGGACTCCTGCAGGCGGCGCGCTTCTGCGAGGATCGACGCCAGATCGCCTTGGGCCAGCGAGAGCGCACGCTCGGCGTCGCGGACGGCGTCCGGATCGGGCGTGGCGCCGTCGGCGGTGGAGTCGGCGTCCTCGCGGGCACCTTCGCTCCGGTTCACCGCAGCGCGCGCCTCGGCGGCGTCGTCCTCCAGGACTCGCGCCCGGCGCTGGAACTCGGTCAGCTCGCTCACCCAGGTCGACAGCGTCGTGTGGGACGAGCGCAAGGCGCGTCCTGAGTCGACGAGTCGGGGACGGAACTCCTCGGACTGGTTCGCACGGAACGCGTCGGCGGCGAGACCGCTCCACGTCGTCTCATCCGCGCCATCCAGCACAGTGAGCGCATCGTCCACGCCGTCGGCACCGGAGCTGAGGTTGTCGACGAAGCCTTCGAGCAGGGACAGATCCCCGGGGGCGGGGTCGAATCCGAGTGCGGGAAACGCGCTCATCACCGCTTCCCCTCATCCATGTTGGCCGCGACCTCCGCGTCGAAGCTGCGGAACGCCTCGAGAACCGAGTTGAGCCCCCCGTGCGCGTCTTCCGAGAAGCGGGCGAGTTTGTCGAGCCCGCCGCCCCACGCACCGTGCAGCTCGTGCAGTCGCTCGCGCAGCTCGTCCTGCGGCACAGCGCCGCTCGACGCCGACCCGAGTGCGCTCGTGGCTCCGTCGAGCATGGATCGCATGCTCTTGTAGGCGCGGATGCTGGCTTCCATGGCGGTGTAATCCAGGCTGACGTCTGCCACGATGTGTCCTCTCTCTCGGCCCATGCCCCTCGCGGGTACGTGTCGCCTGTTCACGCTAGCGAAGGCGATCGGACCCGTCGATGGGGAGAACTGCCCGCGTGCACCGATTTGGGGGAGAGGTTGCGGATGCCGTACAGTGGGTCGTAACCGAAGACCGCCGGTCATCGTCGTGTGCGAACGCGACGATCGAAGCACTGCTCAGCAGGGGCCCGCGCAGGTGTGCGAAATTCTTCTCGAAGCTCCGTGCGCTTGCGCCGGAGCTTTTCTCATGTCGTGGGGCGGTCGAGGTCGACGCCCCGCATCCGCGTGGCGTCCGTACACGTAAGGAGTGACCATGGCGCAGAAGGATGCAACGGTTGCCGAGCTCACGAAGTCTTTCGAGAACTCGAACGCCGTCCTGCTGACCGAGTACCGCGGTCTGACGGTTGCCCAGCTCAAGGAGCTGCGCACCAACATCCGTCAGGACGCGGAATACGCCGTGGTGAAGAACACGCTGACCAAGATCGCCGCGAACAACGCGGGGATCACGACGCTGGACGACGGCTTCAAGGGCCCGTCGGCCGTCGCGTTCGTGCACGGTGACTTCGTCGCCACTGCCAAGGCTCTTCGTGACTTCGCCAAGGCCAACCCGCTTCTCGTGATCAAGGGCGGCGTCTTCGAGGGCAAGACCCTCGACGCCGACGAGGTCGACAAGTACGCCTCGCTCGAGAGCCGTGAGGTTCTGCTGGCGAAGGCAGCGGGCATGATGAAGGCGACGATGGGCAAGGCTGCCGCCACCATCGACGCGCTTCGCGAAAAGCTGGAGACCGCAGAGGCCGCGTAAGCGTCCGGCGATCTCTTCACCACAACCACACCTTTATCTAGGAGAAACATCATGGCGAAGCTTTCCACTGAGGAGCTGCTGGAGCAGTTCGCAGGCCTCACCCTCGTCGAGCTCAGCGAGTTCGTGAAGGCGTTCGAGGAGAAGTTCGACGTCACCGCGGCCGCCCCGGTCGCCGTCGCCGGCGCTGCCGGTGGCGCTGGCGCTGCTGAGGCCGAGGAGGAGAAGGACTCGTTCGACGTCGTCCTCGAGGCCGCCGGCGACAAGAAGATCCAGGTCATCAAGACCGTCCGCGAGCTCACCTCGCTGGGCCTCGGCGAGGCCAAGGCCGTCGTCGACGGTGCTCCGAAGGCCGTCCTCGAGGGCGCCAACAAGGAGACCGCCGAGAAGGCGAAGGAGGCCCTCGAGGCCGCCGGCGCCACGGTCACCCTCAAGTAATCACGCCTCACCGCGTACAGAAGGCCTCCGGTTCACCCCGGGGGCCTTCTGGCGTATCCGGGGCCTTCTGGCGTATCCGGGGCGCGGGCGCGGGTGCGCCGGCTACGGGCGAGGCACCGCTGTCGACGAGCGGACGACCAGTTCGGACGGCACCGCGAGCTGCTCGGCGGGCGCATCCGGGGCATCCATCCTGCGCAGCAGCAGCTCGACCGCGGCGAGCCCCTGCATCCGCGGCTTCTGACGCACCGTCGTCAGCGCGAACATCTCCGCGTGCGCGTGGTCGTCGATCCCGACCACGCTCAGCTCGGCTGGCACCGACAGGCCGAGGCGTCTGGCGGCGATGATGCCGCCGATCGCCGCCTCGTCGCACACCGCGACGAACGCCGTCGGCCGGTTCTGCCGGTCGCCGAGCATGCGCACGCCCGCCTCGTAGCCGCCGGGCGTGGTGGCGTCGCCGGGCGCGTGCCGGATGGCCGCCTGCAGCGACGCGGCCGTCATGGCCGCCCGGTAGCCGCGCAGTCGCTGCTCGTCGCCGTACGCGTGGGTGGCGGCATCGTCACGGCCGCCGAGGAACGCGATGTCGCGGTGTCCGAGGTCGATCAGGTGCTCGGTCGCGATGCGCGCCGCCGCCTCGTCGTCGATCGAGATGGAGCTGTTCTGCTCGCGATAGGCGCCGACGCTCACCAGAGGTGACCCGACCCGCATCAGACGCGACAGCTCATGCGTGCTGGGCTGGATGCCGACGGCGATGATCCCGTCGAGTCGGCGCCGGGGGAGCACGTCCGAGAAGAGCCGGTCGCGCTCGTCCGATCCCTCCTGTATCCCGTAGAGGATCAGGTCCTGTCCGGCATCCAGCAGTCCCTCCTGGATGCCGGCGAGCAGCTCCGCGAAGAACCACCTGTCCAGCGCGGGCATGATCACGCCGACCGACAGCGAGCGTCCGGTGGCGAGCGTCGTGGCGGAGGAATGCGCGACATAGTGCAGTTCGCGTGCGGCGTCGCGCACCCGCTGCCGGGCCTCGGTCGAGACGTAGCCGCCCCCGCTCAGCGCTCGGCTCGCCGTGGCCTTGGACACGCCGGCTCTCGCGGCGACGTCGGCGATCGTGCTCATGGGTCTCCTCGAGTCGGCTCCGTCAGGCTACCCCGGGACCCGGCGTAGAGGGAACCGGTTCCATGCGCTACGCTGTGGGAGCGCTCCCAGGGTCGTGATCACGTATGCACAACGGTTGTGCAGTTGTCTGCGCGTGGCATTGCCTCGGGGCGCTCGGGACAAGTAGGTTGTCCTGGAATCGGTTCCTCATCGCTGCGGAGACCCTCCGCTCGACGAGGCCCGGCACACCCTGGAAGAGGAGAAAACACATGGCTCTGTCACAGCGATACCGCCTGCTTGCTCCCCTCGCCCTGGTCGGAGCGACGGCGATCGCCCTGACCGGATGCGCGGAGGCCACCCCCGGAGAGGGAGGCGGCGACGGCGACGGCAAGGGCGCGACCGTCCGCATCTCCGGTGGCATCACCGGCACCGAGGCCGACGATCTCAACGAGAGCTTCGCGGCCTTCGAGAAGGACACCGGCATCAAGGTCGAGTACACCGGCGACAAGAGCTTCGAGGGCAACATCGTCACCAAGGTGACCGGTGGCGACGCCCCCGACATCGCCGTCGTGCCCCAGCCGGGTCTGCTCAAGACGCTCGTCGAGACCGGGAAGGTCGTCAAGGCGCCGGATGCCGTGTCGAAGGCCGTCGACGAGAACTGGTCGAAGGACTGGAAGGCGTACGGCACGTTCGACGACACCTTCTACGCGGCTCCCATGCTCGCGAACCTGAAGGGCTACGTCTGGTACTCGCCGGCGAAGTTCAAGGAGTGGGGCGTCGAGGTCCCCAAGACGTGGGACGACATGATCGCCCTCACCGACACCATCAAGGAGAAGTCGGGTCAGGCACCCTGGTGCGCCGGTTTCGCTTCGGGTGACGCCTCCGGCTGGCCGGGCACCGACTGGATCGAGGACCTCGTGCTGCGCCAGTCCGGCCCGGACGTCTACGACAAGTGGGTGGCGGGCGACGTCAAGTTCACCGACCCCGAGATCAAGGACGCCTTCGACGCCGTCGGCTCGATCATCCTCAACCCCGACTACGTGAACGCCGGCTTCGGCGATGTGAAGAGCATCAACTCGACCGCCTTCGCGGACGTCGCGGCCAAGGTCGCAGACGGCAGCTGCGCGCTGACCCACCAGGCGTCGTTCCTCTCGGCGAACTTCCTCGACGTGAAGAACGCCGAGGGCAAGACCCCGGAGGTCGGACCCGACGGTGACGTGTACGCGTTCATCATGCCGGGCTACACCGAGGGCGAGCTGCAGGTCGAGGGTGGCGGCGAGTTCGTCGCCGGCTTCAACGACAAGGCAGCCACGCAGAAGGTGCTCGAGTTCATGGCGTCGCCGGAGTTCGCCGATGCGCGCGTGAAGCTCGGCGGTGTCATCTCCGCGAACAAGAACGCCGACCCGAGCCTGGCCAGCAGCGAGTTCCTGCAGGAGGCCATGGGCATCCTGCAGGACGAGTCCACCGTCTTCCGCTTCGACGCGTCCGACCTGATGCCGTCCACGGTGGGGTCGGGTTCGTTCTGGAAGGGCATGGTCGACTGGGTCGACGGCAAGCCGACCGACCAGGTGCTGAGCGACATCCAGGCAGGTTACGAGAACTAGTCGGGCGCGCTAGTCTGAGCGCGAATCCGCCGGTGTTGGCGGGGTCGGGCAGCGATGCCCGACCCCGCATCCGTACTCAGAAGGAGATCCCATGTCACTGCTGACAGCAGAGGAAAAAGACACGGCGGAACTGCCGAAGACGACGCACGGCGTGGATGCCAAGGGGCGCCGGATCACGCAGATCGTGGTCGTCGCCGGGTTCGTCCTCATCGCCGCGATGCTGTTCCTGCTCATCATCTCGGCGCCGGTCGAAGACCCCGCCCGCATCGCCCTCGGGCCGGCTTCTCTCAACAACTTCTTCCTGTGGCTGGGCGGGTTGCATCCGCTCCTTCAGATCCCCGCCGTGCTGCTCGCCTTCGGGCTCGTCGTCGCGATCGTGCTCGTGCTGATCGAGTTCGCGCCGCGGCCGGGCCGCGGCTACTTCATCATGCGGCTGGTCGCGTGCCTGGTCATCCCGGTGCTCGCCCTGATGCTGCTGCGGCCCTTCTCGAACGCCGTGCTGTACGTCGTCGCGATCGCGCTGCTCTCGGGCGCTCTGCTCTTCTTCGCCGACTACCGCTCGCGCCAGGGTGCCGGCTACCTGTTCCAGCTGGTGCTCTTCATGGCCCCCGCGGCGATCATGCTGCTGCTCGGGCTCATCTATCCGGCGGTCTCCACGTTCGTCAAATCGTTCTTCGACAAGACGGGCGACCAGTTCGTCGGACTCGAGAACTACATCTGGGTGTTCACGAACCCGGTCGGAACCTGGTCGGTGATCAACACCCTGATCTGGGCGCTGCTCGCCCCGACCATCTCGGTCGCCTTCGGTCTCGCGTACGCCGTCTTCATCGACCGCGCACGCGGCGAGAAGGTGCTGAAGGTGCTCGTCTTCATGCCCGTCGCGATCTCGTTCGTCGGTGCGGGCATCATCTGGAAGTTCATGTACGACTACCGCCAGGGCGACCAGATCGGTCTGCTGAACGCCATCGTCACCCTGTTCGGCGGCGACCCGGTGAGCTGGCTGGCGGTCAAGCCGCTGATCAACACCTTCATGCTCCTGATCGTGTTCATCTGGACGCAGACGGGTTTCGCGATGGTGATCCTGTCCGCCGCGATCAAGGCCGTCCCGTCCGAACAGCTGGAGGCCGCTGAGCTCGACGGCACGAACGCGTGGCAGCGGTTCTGGAACGTCACCGTGCCCGGCATCCGCTCGTCGCTGATCGTCGTGCTCACGACGATCACGATCATGTCACTGAAGGTGTACGACATCGTCGCGGTGATGACCGGCGGACGCGACGACACGACCGTCCTCGGCTTCGAGATGGTCAACCAGCAGCAGCGCTTCCAGAGCTACGGGCACTCGTCGGCGCTCGCCGTCGTGCTGTTCATCTTCGTGCTGCCGCTGATCATCTACAACGCCCGTTCGCTCGCCAAGCAGAGGGAGATCCGCTGATGAGCGCCACAGAAGCCGTCGTCCGCGACACCCGCACCAAGCGCCAGGTCGCGCGCGACACCCGCCGGAACGAGGCGATCGCGCACAAGAAGCTCACGTCGAAGGGCGCCACGATCGCCGCGGTGATCATCGCGGTGTTCTGGACCATCCCCACCTTCGGTCTCTTCGTCACATCGTTCCGCCCCGGCGCCGACACGCAGTCGACCGGATGGTGGACCGCCTTCACGAACCCCGAGTTCACCCTCGACAACTACGCCGAGGCGCTCAACGCAGGCGGCACCTCGACCACCCTCGCCACCGCGTTCATCAACTCGCTGGCGATCACGATCCCGGCGACGGTGTTCCCGATCGCGATCGCCGCGCTCGCCGCCTACGCGTTCGCGTGGATCGACTTCAAGGGCCGCAACCTGCTGTTCGTCTTCGTGTTCGCGCTGCAGATCGTGCCGCTGCAGATGGCCCTCGTGCCGCTGCTGAGCCTGTTCTCAGAGGGCCTCACGATCAACGACGTGATGATCTTCCCCGGGTTCACGCTCAACGACGTCGAGTTCAGCTTCGCGCGCGTCTGGATCGCCCACGCGATCTTCGCGCTGCCGCTCGCCACCTTCATGCTGCACAACTTCATCGCCGAGATCCCCGGCGACATCGTCGAGGCCGCGCGGGTCGACGGTGCCGGTCACGGACAGGTGTTCTTCCGCATCATCCTGCCCCTGGCGATGCCCGCCATCGCCTCGTTCGGCATCTTCCAGTTCCTCTGGGTGTGGAACGATCTGCTGGTCGCGACGATCTTCGCCTCGCCCGGCGCGCTGCCGATCACCCAGGCGCTGAACTCGCTGTCGGGCACGTGGGGCAACCGCTGGTTCCTGCAGTCGGCGGGAACGTTCATCTCGATCATCGTGCCGCTGATCGTGTTCTTCGCCCTGCAGCGGTTCTTCGTCCGCGGACTGCTCGCCGGAGCGACGAAGGGCTGACCGCCGGGCGGACTCAGCCCAGCAGCACGAGGAGGACGTGTGACGGCTGATCGGCCTCGAGCTCGTGCAGCACCCCGGCGGCGACGGTGATCGTACCGCCGGGGGAGAGCACGTGCTCGGTGCCCGCGACGCGGAACCGGATGCCGCCGGCGACCACCTGCACGAGGATGGGCACCGGCGCGCGGTGCTCGCGCATCGTCGTGCCGTCGTCCATCGTCAGCATCCGGATCTTGAACCCGTCGCCGTCGATGACCCGGTGCGGGCGGACGCGGCCCGGATCGACGGGATGGGCCTCGACGAGATCGGCGGCCGAACCGCCGAGAAGCTGGAAAGTATCGGCGCTCATAGCCGAAGGTTAGCGCGGTCGCGGGGCAGAATGGGACGATGAGAAGACGCACGCTGCTGATCGCCGGAAGCGCGACGCTCACCCTCGCTGCACTTCTCGGAGTGCTCGTCGTGCTGCTGCCTCGAGGCGCCACGATCGGACTCGACGTGTTCTGGAACGACCTCATGTCGCAGGTGAGACAGGACTGGATGCTCTCGGCCGCATATCTGCTGAACTGGATCGGCGGCGGGTGGGTCGCCATCATCCTCGTGCCGCTGCTGATCGTGCTGCTGCTCGTGTTGCTGCGACGATGGCGCGGAGCCGTCTTCGCCGCGATCGCGTTCGTGGTCAGTGCCGGACTCACCCAGCTGCTCAAGGAGATCTTCGCCCGAGCGCGTCCCGACGACATGCTGGTGACGTCGGACTTCGGTTCGTTCCCGTCGGGGCACACCTCGAACGCCGCCACCATCGCCGTGGTCCTCTGGCTGGTCTTCCCGCGGGTGTGGATGGCGATCATCGGCACCGTCTGGGTCGTGGTGATGGCGCTGTCGCGCACACTGCTCGCCGTGCACTGGATCACCGACACCGTCGGCGGTGCGCTCGTCGGCGCGTCGGCCGCGCTGCTCGTCGGCGCGTTCGTGCTGAGCTGGGCGTCGCTAGGCTGGGCGCCGACCCCAGCACCCGCATCGAGGAGTTCCCGTGACGACGATCCGCCCGTACCGTGATGCCGATCGGGACGCGCTCTACGACATCTGCGTGAAGACGGCGGATGCCGGTGGCGATGCGACCGGCATCTTCACCGACGATCGCCTGTGGGGTGACGTGTTCGCCGTGCCGTACGTCGTGCGGCATCCGGATCTGTCGTGGGTGGTCGAGTCGGACGACGGCCGGACCATCGGGTACGTCGTCGCCACCGACGACACGGATGCCTTCGAGCGGTGGTTCCGCGAGGAGTGGTGGCCCTCGAGGCAGAGGTCCTACCCGCTCTCCGGCGCCGCCGAGCCCACCCGCCAGGACGGCATCATCCGCTACGCCGGCCGCCGCGCACCCGGCGGCGAGACGCACGCCGTGGAGTATCCCGCGCACCTGCACATCGATCTGCTGCCCGAGACGCAGGGGCAGGGTCTCGGGCGTCGGCTGATCGAGACGCTCTTCGCCGAGCTGCAGCGCCGGGGCGTGCGCGGACTGCACCTCGGCATGAACCCCGCGAACACGGGCGCGGGCGCCTTCTACGAGCGTCTCGGCATGCACCGGCTGGAGTCGAATCCCGACACGACCATGTACGGCGTGCGCTTCGAGTGAGCCGCCCGCTCTGGTCGGAAGCGACGCGCACGATCGGATAGGATGGACAGGTTGTTTCCTGGTGACGTGTCCGAGCGGCCGAAGGAGCACGCTTGGAAAGCGTGTGTTGTGCAAGCAACCGAGGGTTCGAATCCCTCCGTCACCGCCAGAATCCGCCGCAGGCCCTCACGATGTGGGGGCCTTCGTCGTTCAGCGAGCCCACGTAGAATCTCCGGGTGCCCACCCCGAAGATCGTGCTGTTCTACGCGTTCGCCCCGCTCGCGGATCCGCAGGCGATCCGTCTCTGGCAGCGCGACCTGTGCGAGTCTCTCGCCCTTCGGGGCCGCATCATCATCTCCGAGCACGGCATCAACGGCACCCTCGGCGGCGACCTCCCGGCGGTGAAGAAGTGGGTGCGGCGCTTCCGCCAGCACCCGGCGTTCGCCGATGCCGACATCAAGTGGAGCGAGGGCACGGCGATCGACGCCGACGGCTACAGCACCGACTTCCCCAAGCTCAGCGTGAAGGTGCGCGACGAGATCGTCTCGTTCGGTGCGCCGGGCGAGCTGCAGGTCGATGAGCACGGCGTCGTGGGTGGCGGGGCCAGACTCGATCCCGAGCAGCTGCACAGCCTGATCGCCGAGCGCGGCGACGAGGTCGTGTTCTTCGACGGCCGCA
This sequence comes from Microbacterium sp. NPDC055312, assembly GCF_053645675.1. Lineage (NCBI taxonomy): Bacteria > Bacillati > Actinomycetota > Actinomycetes > Micrococcales > Microbacteriaceae > Microbacterium > Microbacterium sp. NPDC055312. The sequence goes on from NZ_JBSHMU010000002.1 coordinate 741,702, forward strand.
ACGCCCTCGAGGCCGAGATCGGCCGATTCCGCAACGCGGTCGTGCCCGACACCGCCACCACGCGCGACTTCGTCCGGCTGCTCGACGAGGGGGCGTACGACGACCTGAAGGGCAGGCCCGTCGTCACCTACTGCACCGGCGGCATCCGCTGCGAGGTGCTGTCGAGCCTGATGGTCTCGCGCGGTTTCGGCGAGGTGTACCAGCTCGACGGGGGAATCGTCCGCTACGGAGAGAAGTATGGAGACGACGGTCTGTGGGAGGGCTCGCTCTACGTGTTCGACAAGCGCGGGTCCGTCGACTTCAGCGACCACGCCGCCGTCATCGGCACGTGCGCCGGGTGCGGCGCGGCGACCAGCCGCACCGCGAATTGCCCCGACCTCTCGTGCCGCCGCCAGTTCGTGGTCTGCGCCGACTGCGACACGGTGCCGTGCGACGATCACGCGGCGGCCGCCCGGGTCTGACCCCGGTCAGCGACGCAGCAGCGACGCGGGCAGCAGCCAGGCGAGCACGCGCCGGCGTGCATCGACACCGACCTGCAGATCGCCGATCACCCGACGCAGCGACGTGTCCAGCTCGTGGCCGGCAGGGCCGTTCTCGGCATAGCTGACGCGCTCGACCGCCGTGACGAGATCGCCGAGCGCGTCCGCGTCGACACCGCGTCCTGTCACGAGCGAGTGCGCCCGGGTCCGCGCGGTCTCGGCCGCGTGCAGCGGGAGCCCCAGGTCGGCCATGGTGTCGGCGACCTCGCGCCACGCAGCGATGGCATCGCCGGCCGCGGCGCGGCGGATCCGCAGCATCCGGCGCAGCGTGCGAGCGAGTCCCGGCAGCAGAAGCACCACCAGCATCCCGCCGACGACCAACGCCACCGGGGTGGGGTCGAGCTGCTGCAGCGCAGCGTCGCCGCCGGCCCCGGGATCCTCATCGCGGCGGTCCGGGCCACCCGTCGGCGCGGCCGACGGCGCCGCTGTCGGCGCGTCGGAAGCGGTCGGCGACCCCGTGTCGCCATCGCCGCCCGCTCCCGCGGCGGGGGTGAAATCGGTCGGCGTTCCGAGCGTCGCGGTCGGCTCGAACGGCACCCAGCCGATACCCCGGAAGTACACCTCGGGCCACGAGTGCAGCCTGTCGCTCGTGACGGAGTACACGCGCTGCTCGCCCCGCCTCTCGTCGGTCGCCGTGCCCGGCAGATACCCGACGACGATGCGGACGGGCATGTCGAGGGTCTGCGCCATCAGAGCGAAGGCGCCGGCGAAGTGGATGCAGTAGCCGCTGCGCACCTCGAGGAAGGTCGCCACGGCGTCGGCACCGGTGCCGTCGAAGCCGTCGTCGACCGGCGCGTCGAGCGAATACTCGAACTCCGAGCGGAACCAGGTCTGCAGCGCGAGCAGCCGGTCGTAGTCCGTGTCGGCGCCTGCGGTGACCTCCCGCGCAAGGCCGCCGATGATCCCCGGGAGGTCGCCTGCGGGCGCCGCGACGAGCTCCGCACCCCCGGCGGAACTCGCCCTGATCTGCTCGAGGCTCGGTGACGGGGTCGCCATCTGCACGGTGTAGTCGGCGCCGGCGGCATCCAGAGTCGAGCTGATCACAGTGCGGTTCAGCGGCATCGCCTGCCAGCCTCGCGGCAGCCCGGTGATCTCTTCGGCGGCGTACGGCACCGGCAGCCGGGAGCTCGAGATCCCCACGACGCGGATCGAGACATCGTGCTCGACCGTCTCGATGTCGTCCGTCCACGGACGGGCGCCGAAGCCGTCCTCCACGGGGTTGCGGTCGGAGCGATCGGGACGCCAGACCTCTCCGTCGAACCTCGACAGCGTCGCGAGTCGCAGATAGGGCGGGGCGGCGGCCGAGGTGACGACGGTCAGCACCTGGGTCTCGTCGGGCCGGCGCAGGTCGTCACCCAGGCGCAGGTCGGCGTTGACCGTCGACAGCTGCCCGTTCCCCCCGGCTGCGGCGCTCAGCGGCAGAACGGGGGAGACGACGACGGTCGCGGCGATCGCCGCTGCGCCGATGAGCCCGGCGGCGACGAAGGGCGAATGGCGGATCGCATCGCGATCATGCCTCGCGCCGAAGCGCAGGACGATCAGGATGATCACCGCCTGCAGCAGGAACCACACCAGGTTCACCGAGCCGAAGCTGAGCAGCATCGGCACAGCGCCCACGACCGAGGTGAAGAGCACGGTGAGCACGACCAGCCGATGCGCGAGCAGGTGGTCGAGAAGCAGCGCGACCAGCGCGAAAGCCAGTCCCATCGTCGTGGTCATCGACACCGTCGCATCGATCGGCGCGACGCCGTTCGAGATCTCGTCCACCGCGCGCTGCAGACGCAGCACGGTCAGCTCCAGACTCGCCGCGGTGGGCACGACACCCAGATCGGCGGCCTCGCTCGCCAGCAGGTTCGTGAGCACCAGGGTGAGGGCGGCCAGCTGCAGCAGCAGAGTGAGAAGAGACCGGATGCCGTCCTGCGCCCTGCGCAGCAGCCGCCTGCCCACCATGCCCGCTGTGGCGACGGTCGTGATGATCACCACCACCGCGAAGGTCCACGCGCCCGGCGCGATCACCCCGGTGTACGGCCACATCGCGACGAGAGCGGCGACCGCGGCCAGCACCGCGGGCCCGACGACTCCGGGCCTGGGCACGATGCTCGCCGGCTCAGCCACGGCGAGTCCTCGCTCGCGGCATCGCTGCCTCCCACACGTCCGCCGGATCCGCTGTCGCGGACAGCGCGGCCACGTTCCAGCCGCGATCAGCGGCGGCGGCGAGAGCCCCGGAGTCGGCGCCCGCCGCTATCAGCATCGGCGCCGAGGCGCCCGCCGTGCTCAGCCGTGCGGCATCATCCGCATCGATCGCCCCCGTGATCAGCACCAGCGGGCCCGGGGGTGAGCCGCCGACGATCGCGCGCAGGTCGCGCGGCTCGCCGCGGGGCGCCACGGTCGCCAGGGCGACCAGCAGGGCGTCCCGGTCGTCTTCGTGCCCGCGCAGCGCACCGAGCAGCGAGCCCGCACTGTCGAACACGTCGACGCTGTAGCCGTCCTGCACGAAGCGCAGCGCGGCCGACGCGCACAGCGACACGGCAGCCTCGAAGGCGAGGTCGACGCCGTCACCCTGACGCGCCCAGCGCGATGCCGCACGGTCGAGCACGACGACGGCGTCCGGGCTCGCCTCCTCCTCCTCCTGCCGCACCATCAGCGACCCGCGGTGCGCCGTCGCGCGCCAGTGGATGCGCCGTCGGGAGTCGCCCGACAGGTACGCGCGCGGGATGAGGTTGTCTGCCCCCTGCCCGAGCCGCGTCGAGCGCGTCTGCGCCGCGCCACCCGCCGCTCCGACCTTCGTCGGCAGCGGGGCGAGCGCGAGCACCTGCGGCACGACCGTGATCATCCGCGTCTCGCCGAACGCCTGCACCCGCTGTGCGAGACCGAACGGGTCGACCGTGCGCAGCAGCAGCGGACCGAGCGACGCCGTCCCGCGGCGCACCCCCTCGAGGTCGTAGTGCAGCAGCCGACTCTCGCCGGGGTACTCCCCGGCGGCGTCGCCGCGCACCGCCTCGGGAAGAGTGTCGCTCCAGCGGCCGTGCGGGATGCCCGGAGCGTACAGCTCGAAGCGCACGGTGACCTTCGACGTCTCGCCGACCGCGAGCAGGTCGGTGGAGATCTGCCGCCACACCTCGCCGCGTCGTCGTGGCGTACGCACGGCGAGCAGCGCGATGAGAGGCAGCACGATGAGCAGCACCCCGACGTACAGCAGGGGGCGGGCACCCAGCACGTTCGCGGCGATGCACAGCATCACGCCGAGCAGCAGGCAGGCCGCTCCTCGCGCGGTCAGCGGACGGGTGCGCATGATGTGCTCAGACGCGGGCGGCGAACGGCACGGGAACCCGCGCGACGATCTGGCGCAGCGCAGCCTCGACCGGCTGCGCCCCGGCGCGGTGCACCCCGCGCGCCGCCAGCAGGCGGTGCGCGAAGACGGGGATGACCAGGTCGGCCATGTCGTCGGGCACCACATAGTCGCGACCGTCGAGCGCCGCGACCACCTTCGCCGCGCGCACCAGCTGCAGCGTCGCCCGCGGGCTCGCGCCGAGATGCAGGTTCGGATCCTGGCGCGTCGCCTGCGCGAGGGCGACGGCGTACTCCTCCAGCGACTCGGCGACGTGCACGCGGCGTGCCCACGAGATCAGCGCGCGCACCGACGCGGCGTCCGCGACGGGGGAGATGGTGGCCAGCGGATTGGCGGTGTCGCGCTGGCGGAGCATGAGCGTCTCGGCCGCGGCATCCGGATACCCCATCGAGATCCGCATCATGAACCGATCCCGCTGCGCCTCGGGCAGGGGGTACGTGCCCTCCATCTCGAGAGGATTCTGCGTCGCCACCACGAGGAACGGGTCGGGAAGCGGGTGGGTGTCGCCGTCGACCGTGACCTGATGCTCCTCCATCGCCTCCAGCAGCGCCGACTGGGTCTTCGGCGAGGCGCGGTTGATCTCGTCGGCGATGACGATGTGCGCGAAGATCGCCCCGCGCTTGAACTCGAACTCCCGCTGCACCGGGTCGTACACCGCGACGCCGGTGACATCGCCGGGCAGCAGGTCGGGGGTGAACTGGATGCGGCGGACGGTGGCGTCGACGCTTGCGGCCAGCGCGCGGGCGAGCATCGTCTTGCCCACACCCGGCACGTCCTCGATGAGCAGGTGCCCCTCCGCCAGCAGGCACACGAGAGCGTTGCGGACGGCATCCGCCTTGCCGTCGATCACCGATGAGACGGAGGCGGTGATGCGCGAAGTGTGCTGGGTGAACTGCTCGGCATCAAGCAGTGCGTTCTCGTGCATGCGGGCCCTCTCGTGCGCGACGGTGCGTGTGATGATCGTAACGCCGTCGGGCGGGCGCGGACGCCCGACTGCGGACGAGGCCGTGCGGGCGAGCGCGGGATCAGCCCCACACCGAGTGCCGCGGCGCGGAGTGCTCGAGCTCGCCGCCCTGCCCTCGAGCCGCGCGCAGCACGATCAGGCCCTCGGCCCCGCTGAGCTCGATCAGCTCACCGGGCCCCAGCGTCTGCCGCCAGAGTGCCGCGAAGACCTCGGCATCCGCTCGCCGTCTGCCGATCTGCTGAGGCACGGTGAGGTAGGTCGGCTGCCGCACCCCGACGCGCAGCACGAAACGCGGGGTCCGCACCGGACCGAACAGCTCCTGCACCGCGTCGGTCAGCACCCGGCGAGTCTGCGCCGGAGCATCGACGAGCACCCTCACTCGTGTCGATCCGTCTGCGAGACTCTGCGCGGTCGCCGTCACCGCCTCGTCGGGCAGGGCCGAGATCCGCTGCGCCGACTGCAGCGTGCGCGACACGGTCAGAGCGGCGAGGTGATGCACCCGCGCCGGGTCTCTGCGAAGTCGAAGGGCGCGCCGCATGTCCCTACCGCGCCGGGCGAAGGTGAACAGCGCTCCGACGCCCAGCGCCGCGGCGAGCCCGCCGAGCACGGGCAGCTGCAGCTCGAGCGGGCCCGAGGCCAGGGCGAGTGCGGCGCCGCTCGCCAGCGTCGACAGCGCGAAGGTGCGGGAGGTGCCGGCGGTCAGCGCCGGGATCACCTGGACGATCCCGCTGCGCCCGGAGCCGCGGCGGGGGCTGCGTACAGCCACCGCCTCGCGCTCCCGGGCGGGGAGCGCCTCGCCGATGCGCCAGTCCACCCTGGTCTGCGCCCGGGAGCGTTCCGTCGCGAGCACCGCGGTGTTCAGCACACCGACATCCGTCTGCGGGTGTTTGGCGACGATCCGGTCGAGCATCTCGCGTTCGGATGCGGCGAGGGCGGTGCCGAGGCCCGAGACGATCTCGGAGTGATCGTCGGCACTGAGACCCCACAGGTGGCCGTGGCGCCGGGTGAGCCGATCGATCTCGCCGCGGTCGTCGAGCAGGACCTGGGGCGGGATGAGACAGACGACCGACCAGTTGTGCGCCACCTTGTCGGGCCACGCGGGGTCCAGGCGCAGGGTGCGCCCGCGCAGCTGCTGGGTCGCCGTGCTGGTGGCGACGGTGGTCAGATCGACCAGGGTGTTCACGGCGGGGCAGTCCCACCCTTCGCCGAGAAGACCCCGCGTGCCGATCAGCAGACGAACCCGGCCCTCGGTGACCAGACGCGAGACCGCGGCGACCAGGCTCGACCCGCTCATGCCCGTCGCCTGCAGCCGGCGCGTCGCGCCGGGTGTCTCGCTGACGTCGACGGCGGTGCCGATGAGGCGGCTGAGGGCGGCGGCGACATCCGGCGCGGCCGCCGCGGTGGTGCGCAGATGCTCACCCGTGATCAGCACGGGCGACAACGCGGCCGTGATCGGATCGGCGGCGAGCAGCTCGAAGACGCGCAGCGCGCCGGGAGCCGCATCGCCGGTCAGACCGCGGGAGTTGCCCGACTCCACGACATCGGTGACCACGACCGCGCGCACCCGATCGCCGTCCGCGCCGCCCAGCTCGTGGCGCACGATCTCGACGGCGGCGTGGTCTTTCGCGACGGAGGTCGCCAGCGTCGACTCGACCGGGCTGCGTCCGCGGCGCAGCCCGCGGTCGGTGAGGTGCAGTCCGAAATCCGCCAGCGACCTCTTCAGGAAGCGCCACTGCGCGTGCGCGTCGGGATCGGCCAGCAGGCGGTCGAGTGCGAACCTGGCGAGCACCTGCAGCAGGTCCTCGGTGCTCGCCCGCCCGAACAGGTCGGGGTCGAGCAGCGCGACGAGCGGATGCTCAGGGGCGGTCACCCGCAGCACCGACCCGCAGGTGACGGCCAGGGGGAAGTCCCGGCTCAGCGCCCGATCGATGTCGCGGCGGGCCCGCTCCTCGGGCGACGGTGCGGAGTGGTCTGCCGCCTCGTGCTCGTCGAGCGTCGGCTGAAGCTGGTCGATGAGGAAGCCGACCCCGTCGGGCGAGGAGAGCACCCGGGTGACCAGCTCGTGCAGCTGCACCTCGCTGCGGCGGATGAAGTCGGCCTCCTGGGGCACGGGTTCGGTGAACCACACCCGCGCGCGGTAGGGGGCGAGGTGCCCCTCCTTCACGACCGCGGGCGTCGGCACCTCGTAGTCGACCTCGCCGAGCAGCTGGGTGTAGTTGTCGAACCCGGTGCCGTCGTCGGGTGAGGGCAGCGTGGCGGTCAGCCCGATCAGCAGACCGGTGCCCCCGTTCGCGCGGATGCGAGCCCGCAGGTAGGCGACGACCAGCGCCCAGTGATCGAGCAGATGGTGGCATTCGTCGAGCACCACCGTGTCGACGCCCGCCTCGATCACCCGGTCGATGAGGGCGAGGGCGTTCGGATGCAGCACGCGGGCGATCTCGTCGGGTCTGGCCCGGCTGAATCGGCGCCGCAGCGCCGAGGCGCGACTGCGGATGCCGCGGGCGTGCTGCGCCGGGTTGTCGACCGACAGCGTCGCGAGCCAGGTCGCAGCGTCCGACGCGGTGCGCCCGGATGCGGTGAGCTCGTCCAGCCACTGGCGGGCGGCCAGCTCGTCGAAGGGCGAGCTGTCGCCCGCGACGCTCAGCCGCTGGTACGTCAGCACCGTCAGGTCGCCCAGCTCGGTGGGGTCATCTGAGACGGCCCCGTCATCGTGCGCGAGATCGCGCGCGGCGCGCACCCACTGATCGCGGATCGTCACACTCGGAGCGAGCACCAGCGCCCGACGCCCCGCGCGGGCGGCGAGCAGCAGACCGAGCAGCGTCTTGCCCGAGCCGGGAGGGGCGACGACGTGCATCGCCGAGTCCGACGGCTCGGTGGGGATGCTCCGCAGCGCCTCGGCCTGATACATCCGCAGCTCGCCGTCGAACCGCCAGTGCGCGAGCGGCCGTGAAAGAAGGGAGTCCATCGATTCGAGCCTGGCACACGGGCTGGCTGTTCGAGCTCCCCTCCGCGTTCGGGTAGACTCGTGAACGGCTCTCCGCGTGACGGCATCCAGGCCAATTCCCCCAGGACGGAAACGTAGCAAGGGCAACCGGGCTCTGTCGGGTGCGCGGAGGGTCTTCATCTTTCCAGACGCGACGCGCTGCGTGCGGCAGAACCTTCGGCTCTCTCACCGGATGCCCTGCGAGGATCGACCTGTGACCGCCCCCGCTGCATCCGTCTCGCGCTCCTCGTCAGCCGGCCGCTTCCTCGCGCCGGTGGCGCTGCTCGCCGTGATGTGGGCGATCCAGCTGCTCGACGCCGTGCTGCCGGGGTCGTTCACCGGCTGGGGACTGCGCTCGTGGGACCCGAGCAGCCTTCCCGGCCTCGTGCTCGGCCCGCTGCTGCACGCCGGCTGGGCGCATCTGATCAGCAACTCGCTGCCCCTGCTCGTGCTCGGCTGCCTGGTGGCGGTGGAGGGCGCGAAGCGCTTCTGGGCGGTGACCGGGATCATCGCCGTGGTCGGCGGCGCCGGAACGTGGCTGCTGAACGCCCCCGGGACTCTCACCGTCGGCGCGTCCGTGCTCGTGTTCGGATACTTCGGGTACACGGTGCTGCGGGTGCTGGCCCCCGGCCGGGTCGCACACCGCATCGCCTACGCGGCGATCGCCCTCATCGTCGTCGTGCTGTACGGCACGACCGTGCTCAGCGGCATCTTCGGCGCCGGCGCCGGGGTGTCGTGGCAGGCGCACCTGTTCGGAGCGATCGGCGGGGGCATCGCCGCGCTGGCGGCGCGGCGCCCGCCTCGGGGCGCTCACGCGCCGGCGCGATCGTGAGCGCTCGCCGCGGCGGCCGCACGGCGCGGTCGCGGGTGCGGGCGCAGCGTCGGCGCGGGCTCACGGTCGCCGCGATCACCGCAGGGGTGGCGCTGCTGGCATCCGGCGCCCTGGCGATTCTCGCCCTCGTCACGGCTCCCCGCACCGAGGGGTACTGTCTCGACGATCCCGCGGCATACCCGGCGTTCGGGGTGAGCGGATGGCGCGGTGAGCAGCTCGAGAACGCCGCGACGGTCGTGCGCACGGCACGCGAGCTCGGGTTCGCACGCGACGGTCAGATCGTCGGCGTGATGGCGGCGATGGGCGAGAGCTCGCTGCGCAACCTCGATCACGGCGACTGGGAGACCTCGGGGGTCGTCAACCCCGACGGCAGCCGCACGACGAGCATCGGACTGTTCCAGCAGCAGGAGTGGTGGGGAAGCGTCGCCGAGCGGATGGACCCGGTCACCGCGTCGTCGATGTTCTTCACGCGCCTGAGACGCGTGCCCGACTGGCAGAGCCTCGAGCCGTCGAGGGCCATCAACCGGGTGCAGATCAACTCCGACCCCGAGCACTACGCCCGATTCGCAGACGACGCGGCCGCCGTGGTGGATGCGCTGTCGGGGCCGTGCCCTTCGACAGGCTCAGGGACCCAGGTGGGCTGAGGGCCGGGGGTCACTAGGCTGGTCACGTGGCACGCAGCATCTACATCACGTCTGCCGAAGGACACACGGGCAAGTCGACGATCGCGCTCGGCGTGCTCGACGCCGTGATGCGCGTCTCGCCTCGCGTCGGGGTGTTCCGGCCGATCATCCGCTCGGCCGATGAGCGTGACACCGTGCTCGAGCTGCTGCTGGCGCACGACGGCGTGCACCTCGACTACGACGACTGCATCGGCGTCACCTATGACGACGTGCGCCGCGCCCCCGAGGCCGCACTGGGCACGATCGTCGCACGCTTCAAGGCGGTCGAAGCGCAGTGCGACGCCGTCATCGTCGTCGGCAGCGACTACACCGATGTCGCGGGCCCCGCCGAACTCGGCTACAACGCGAGGATCGCCGCCAACCTCGGTGTCCCGGTGCTGCTCGTGCTCTCGGGGCGCGACAGCCAGAGACAGGCCGAGCAGCTGGGCACGACCACCGCACGCACATCCGCGCAGGTGCAGCAGCTCGCCGCACTGGCGATCGCAGAGCTCGCTGCGGAGCGGGCGGAGCTGTTCGCCCTCGTCGTCAACCGCGCCGAGTCCGACCAGCTCGCCGAAATCGTCGAGCTGGTCGGCGACGGGCGCACCCCGGTCTGGGCCATCCCCGAGGAGCGCTCCCTCGTCGCCCCCTCGATGCGGGGGATCATGCGCGCCGTCGACGGGCGGCTCGTGCGCGGTGGCGAGGAGCTGCTCGAGCGCGAGGCGTACAGCATCGTGATCGCGGGCATGTCCATGGTCAACGTGCTGCCGCGCCTGACCGAAGGTGCGGTCGTCGTGATCGCCGCCGACCGCACCGAGACGCTGCTCGCCACGGTGCTCGCCGCGGCATCCGGCACGTTCCCCGACCTCGCGGGCATCGTGCTGAACGGGCCCTTCGAGCTGCCCGAGACGATCCTGCAGCTCATCGACGGATTCGAGCTGCGCGTGCCCATCATCGCCACAGACCTGGGCACCTTCGATACGGCGGTGCGGATCATGGGCTCGCGCGGCCGGATGAGCCCCGAATCAGCGCAGCGCTACCAGACCGCGCTCGAGCTGTTCCAGAAGCACGTCGACATCTCCGAGCTGACCGAGCAGATGGGGCTCGCGGAGTCGACCGTCGTCACGCCGCTGATGTTCCAGTACGGGCTCATCGAGCGCGCGCGCAGCGAGCGCAAGCGGATCGTCCTGCCCGAGGGCTCCGACGACCGGATCCTGCGGGCGGCGGCCATCCTACTCGCGCGCGAGGTGGCCGACCTCACGATCCTCGGCGACGAGGCGAGCATCCGCGCCCGCGCGGGAGCGCTCGGGCTCGACATCTCCGCAGCGCAGGTGCTCAGCCCGACCGACCCCGCACTCGTGCAGCGGTTCGCGCAGGAGTACGCCCGCCTGCGCGCGCACAAGGGCGTCACGCTGCAGCAGGCTGCCGACACGGTCACCGACGTGTCGTACTTCGGCACCATGATGGTGCACCTCGGACTCGCCGACGGCATGGTCTCGGGCGCCGCGCACACCACGGCGCACACCATCCGCCCCTCGTTCGAGATCATCAAGACCAAGCCCGGCGTCGACGTCGTCTCGAGCGTCTTCCTGATGGCGCTCGCCGACCGGGTGCTCGTCTACGGCGACTGCGCCGTGGTCCCCGATCCCACCAGTGCGCAGCTGGCCGACATCGCGATCTCGTCTGCGGCGACCGCCCGGCGTTTCGGCATCGATCCCCGCGTCGCGATGCTGTCGTACTCGACGGGCGAGTCCGGGTCGGGCGCCGACGTCGAGAAGGTGCGTGCGGCCACCGCCCTGGTGCGCGAGCGCGAGCCGCTGCTGCCGGTCGAGGGGCCGATCCAGTACGACGCAGCCGCCGATGCCGCGGTCGCCAAGGCCAAGCTGCCGGGCTCCGAGGTCGCCGGACGGGCCACCGTGTTCGTCTTCCCCGACCTCAACACCGGCAACAACACCTACAAGGCGGTGCAGCGCTCGGCCGGTGCCGTGGCCATCGGCCCGGTGCTGCAGGGACTCAACAAGCCGATCAACGACCTGTCGCGCGGCGCTCTCGTCGACGACATCGTGAACACCGTCGCGATCACCGCCATCCAGGCACAGGGAGAACAGGCATGAACCCCGCTGCGTCGAGCCGTCACGATCAGCCCTCGCAGGGATCCGTGCTCGTCATCAACAGCGGCTCCTCGTCGCTGAAGTACAGCCTCATCGACCCGGCCCGTGAGCTCGAGCTGGGCAGCGGGCTCATCGAGCGCATCGGACAGCCCTCCGGAACCGTCAGTCACACGGCGCGCGTGACCGCCGAGCCCGGGGAACCCGTCCCGACGATCCTCGACGTGCGCCACACGGACGAGCGGCCGATCGCCGATCATCACGAGGCGTTCGCCGTCATGCTCGCGCAGTTCGCTGAGCACGGGCCCGACCTCGCCGACCACCCGCCCGTCGCGGTCGGGCACCGCGTGGTGCACGGCGGAGCACGGTTCTTCGAGCCGACGGTGATCACCTCTCTGGTCGAGATCAACATCGACGACCTCAGCGTTCTGGCTCCGCTGCACAACCCGGCGAACCTGGCCGGCATCCGAGCGGCGCGCGCGGCCTTCCGCGACGTGCCGCACGTGGCCGTGTTCGACACCGCGTTCCACCAGACCCTCCCCCCGGCGGCGTACACGTACGCACTCGACGCCGCCACCGCCGACGAGCACCGCATCCGCCGCTACGGGTTCCACGGCACGAGCCACAAGTACGTCTCCGAGGCCGCGGCAGCGTTCCTCGAACGCGACCTCGCACAGCTGCGGCAGATCGTGCTGCACCTCGGCAACGGGGCATCCATGACCGCGATCGCCGGCGGCCGGTCGGTCGAGACGTCGATGGGGTTCACCCCGCTCGAGGGTCTCGTGATGGGCACCCGCACCGGCGACATCGACCCGGCCGCGCTGTTCCACCTCTCTCGCCGCGCCGGCCTCGACACGGATGCGCTGGACGAGCTGCTCAACAAGCGCAGCGGCCTGCTCGGTCTCGCCGGCCGCAGCGACATGCGCGACATCCTCGCCGGCCGTGCCGCGGGGGAGGAGGCGGCGTCGCTGGCCTATGACGTGTACGTGCACCGGCTGCGCTCGTACCTGGGCGCCTACATCGCGCAACTGGGCGGGGTGGACGTCATCGTCTTCACGGCCGGCGTCGGCGAGAACGCCGTCGACGTGCGCGCAGACGCGCTCGCCACCCTCGGGTTCCTCGGCGTGAAGGTCGACGCGGAGCGCAACGGAGTGCGCGGGCGCGGCATCCGGCGCATCTCCTCGGACGATTCGCGCGTCGAGGTGCTCGTCGTGCCCACCGACGAGGAGCTCGAGATCGCCCGCCAGACGCTCTCGGCCATCTGAGCCACCTCGGCGCATCCGCTCTCACTAGGCTGGACGAGCCCGTCCGACCCAGGAGGTTCCATGTCTGACGCTCTCCCCGATCTGCACCGCACCGCCGGCGTGCTCTTCGACCTCGACGGTGTGCTGACCCCCACCGCCGAGGTGCACATGCGCGCTTGGCAGAAGGTGTTCGACGAGGTCTTCGCACGCTGGGGCATCGAGCCCGCCTACACCGACGACGACTACTTCGCGTACGTCGACGGTAAGAAGCGCTACGACGGGGTCGCCAGCCTGCTGCGCAGCCGCAACGTCGAGCTGCCGTGGGGAGAGGTCACCGACCCGCCCGAGGCCGACACGGTGTGCGGCGTCGGCAACCGCAAGAACGACGCGTTCGTCGCCGTGCTGCGCAGTGAGGGGATCGCCCCGTACCCCGGCTCGCTCGCACTGCTCGAGAGCCTGCGCGACGCCGGCGTGCCCATGGGCGTCGTGTCGAGCTCGAAGAACGCCGGCGAGGTGCTCGCCAGTGCGGGCATCCGCGACTTCTTCCGCGTCGTCGTCGACGGTCTCGTCGCCGAGCGCGACCATCTCGCCTCGAAGCCCGCACCCGACATGTTCCTCGACGGCGCGCGCCTGCTGGGAGTCGACCCCGCCGATGCCGTCGCCGTGGAGGACGCCGTGTCCGGCGTCGCCTCGGCGGCCGCCGCAGGATACGGCGCCGTGGTCGGCGTCGACCGCGGCGCGGGCGCCTCGACTCTGCGTGAGGCGGGTGCGACCTGTATCGTCGATGATCTTGCCCGTCTGCTCGACGACGCGCAGAACTGACCCCCCTCACACGCTTTCGGAGAGAGCATGATCGATCGCGACCGCTACCCCGTCGACCCTTGGCGTCTCGTCGAGACCCGCTACGACGAGGAGGGGGTCTCCGAGACCGTCTTCACCGTCGCCAACGGCTACCTGGGTCTGCGCGGCAACCACATCGAGGGTCGCGGGGCGCACGAGCACGGCACGTTCATCAACGGTCTGCACGAGACCTGGCCGATCCGCCATGCCGAGCAGGCCTACGGGTTCGCGGAGGTCGGGCAGACGATCGTGAACGCGCCCGACGCGAAGGTCATGCGCGTCTACATCGACGACGAGCCGCTCTCGTTCGACGAGATGGAGGTGCACGAGTACTCGCGGTCGCTCGACATGCGCACCGGTGTTCTCGAGCGCAACGTCGTCTGGATGACGCCGTCGGGCAAGCGCGTGCGCATGCGCGACGAGCGGATGGTGAGCTTCGAGGAGCGCCACCTGGCCGTGCTGCGTCTCGAGGTCACCGTCGAGAACGCCGACGCGCCGGTCACGGTCAGCTGCCAGATGCTCAACCGGCAGGACGGCGCCGGCATCTACGCGGGCGACCCCATGGCGAGCAGGGCCGACCGCAAGGCTGGCTTCGATCCACGCAAGGCCGACCGGATCACCGAGCGCGTGCTGCAGCCCGTCGAGTACTGGCAGGACGGACTGCGCTCGGCGCTGTCGTACAGCGTCTCGGACTCGGGGATGACGGTCGCGGTCGTCGCCGATCACCTCATCGAGACCGAGAACGAGTACAGCGCCCGCACGCTCGTCGAGCCCGACATCGCGAAGAACGTCTTCCGCATTCAGGCGAAGGCGGGCCAGCCCATCAGGATCAGCAAGATCGTCAGCTACCACAGCTCGCGCGGCGTGCCGCCCCGCGAGCTCGTGGACCGGTGCCGGCGTTCGCTCGACCGGGTCGGGGTGGAGGGGGTGGATGCCCTGTTCGCCGCGCAGCGCACGTGGCTCGACGCGTTCTGGGAGCGCTCCGATGTGCGCATCGCCGGACACGACGACCTGCAGCAGGCGACCCGCTGGTGCCTGTTCCAACTGGCGCAGGCGGCGTCCCGCGCTGACGGGAACGGCGTCGCGGCGAAGGGCCTGACCGGTTCGGGATACAGCGGGCACTACTTCTGGGACACCGAGATCTACGTGCTGCCGTTCCTCACCTACACGTCGCCCCAGTGGGCGAAGAACGCGCTGCGCGCGCGGGTGATGATGCTCCCTGCCGCGCGCCGCCGCGCCGCCCAGCTCAACGAGGCGGGCGCGCTGTTCCCGTGGCGCACGATCAACGGCGAGGAGGCCTCGGCGTACTACGCCGCCGGCACCGCCCAGTACCACATCAACGCCGACGTCAGCTACGCACTCGGCAAGTACGTGCGCGCCACCGGCGACCTCGACTTCCTGCGCCGGGAGGGCGCCGACATCGCCGTCGAGACCGCTCGGCTGTGGGCGACGCTCGGCTTCTGGCGCGGCACGAACGGCGACTCGACCTTCCACATCCACGGGGTGACGGGCCCCGACGAGTACACCACCGTCGTCAACGACAACCTCTACACGAACGTCATGGCCAGGTACAACCTGCGCCTCGCCGCGCGCATCGTCGGCGAGATGGCCGTGAGGGCACCATCCGCGTATGCGGCTCTCGTCGAGCGCACCGGCCTCGACGACGGCGAACGGGATGCATGGCTGCGTGCGGCCGAGGCGATCCACATCCCGTACAGCGAGGCGCTGGGCATCCACCCTCAGGACGCGTTCTTCCTGGAGCGCGAGGTGTGGGATCTCGAGGGCACGCCGCCCGAGATGCGTCCGCTGCTGCTGCACTACCACCCGCTGGTGATCTACCGCTTCCAGGTGCTCAAGCAGGCCGACGTCGTGCTCGCGCTGTTCCTGCAGGGCAACCACTTCACCGACGAGGAGAAGCTGGCCGACTTCGACTACTACGATCCGCTGACCACGGGCGACTCGACCCTGTCGGCCGTCGTGCAGTCGATCATGGCGGCCGAGGTGGGCTACCAGGACCTCGCCCGGAAGTACTTCGAGCAGGCGCTGTACGTCGATCTGGCCGACCTGCACAACAACGCCGCCGACGGGGTGCACGTGGCATCGGCGGGCGGCGTGTGGACCGTGCTGGTCAGCGGCTTCGGCGGCATGCGCGACTACGACGGCGAGCTCAGCTTCGACCCGCGTCTGCCGGTCGACTGGCCGGAGCTGTCGTACCCGCTGCAGTGGCGCGGCTCGCAGCTGCAGATCACCATCACGCGTAACGAGCTTCGTCTCGAGGTGCGCGACGGCGATGCCGTCGAGTTCACCGTGCGCGGCGCCGCGCACCGCGCGGCGGTGGGGGAGCCGGCGTCGGTGCTGCTGGCGGGGCAGGGCCCGGTGCGCCCGGGGCGGCCGACGCTGCGCGGCATCGAGGATGCCCGTCGCGACGACGGCACGCGCCTGACAGTCTCGCTTCCGGTGATCACGACGACGATTCCCATCATCGACGCGCAGGAGGTCTGACCTCGCCCGGCTTCCAGCACCGGGGGGAGCGATCGGGCGGGCTGATGTCGGCGGCACGCCGTAGGCTGGACGGGTGACGACAGCCCTGTACCGCCGCTACCGGCCCGAGACCTTCGGCGAGATGATCGGGCAGTCCCAGGTGACCGATCCGCTCATGACCGCGCTGCGCGGCGACCGCGTCGGTCACGCGTATCTCTTCTCCGGTCCGCGCGGCTGCGGCAAGACCACGTCGGCCCGCATCCTCGCGCGCTGCCTGAACTGCGCCGAGGGCCCGACCGACACACCCTGCGGCGTCTGCCCCAGCTGCGTCGAGCTGTCGCGGGCGGGTGGCGGCTCGCTCGACGTGGTCGAGATCGACGCCGCCAGCCACAACGGCGTCGATGACGCGCGCGACCTGCGCGAGCGTGCGACGTTCGCGCCCAGCCGGGACCGGTTCAAGATCTTCATCCTCGACGAGGCGCACATGGTCACCCCGCAGGGGTTCAACGCCCTTCTGAAGCTGGTCGAGGAGCCGCCCGCTCACGTGAAGTTCATCTTCGCGACCACCGAGCCCGAGAAGGTTCTCGGCACGATCCGCTCGCGCACCCACCACTACCCGTTCCGTCTGGTGCCGCCCGCGGCGATGCTCGAGTACGTCGAGAAGCTCTGCGGTGAAGAGGGGGTGCAGGTCGAGCAGGGTGTGCTCGCGCTGGTCGTTCGTGCCGGCGGCGGGTCGCCGCGCGACACGCTGTCGCTGCTCGATCAGCTGATCGCGGGATCGGATGAGGGCAACGTGACGTACGAGCGCGCCGTCGCGCTGCTCGGCTACACGCACGCCGCCCTGCTCGACGAGATCGTCGACGCGCTCGCCGCCGGCGACGCCGCGACGGCGTTCCCCGCGGTCGATCGCGTCGTGCAGACCGGCCAGGACCCTCGCCGATTCGTCGACGACCTGCTCGAGCGCCTCCGCGACCTGATCGTGATCGAGGCGGTGGGCGACGGCGCATCGGCGGTGCTGCGCGGCATCCCCGCTGACGAGATGGAGCGCATGCAGGCGCAGGCCGCCTCGTTCGGCGCGGCGCGGCTCTCGCGCACCGCCGACCTCGTGAGCCAGGCACTCGACGACATGAGCGGAGCGACCTCGCCCCGGCTGCACCTGGAGCTGATGATCGCGCGCGTGCTCGCGGGATCGCCGACGGATGCCGGAGTCGCGCAGCCCGCTGCGGCTGCGGCCGGCGCTGTCGCGCCTGTCGCACAGGCGGCGGTGCCGCCCGCCGCGCAGCTCCCTGCCGCAGGCAGGCCGTCGGCGTCTGCAGCCGAGCCGACGGTGTCGCCCGTGATCGTCGAGAACCTCACCGGGTCGGGCACAGGTGCGCCGAAGCCGCACGACGGCGTGCCCTCCGCAGCAGCCGACTCCGCGTCGGCTGATCGGCCGGCGCGTGCGGCCGAGACACCGGCATCCGCATCGGCGGTGACGGCAAAGACCGCATCCGTGGCGCCGGGCGCGCCCGCGGCGTCCACCGCAGCCGCCCCCGAGGCCGCCGTGCCCGCGCCGAGCGGACCGGTGACCTTCGAGCGCATCGCCGCGGCATGGCCGTCGGTGCTCACCCGCCTCGAGACGATCAGCCGCGCCTCCTGGCTGATCGTGACCGGCATCCAGCCGCTCGCGTTCGACCCGGAGACGAAGGTGCTCACCCTCGGCTTCTCGAGCCCGAGCGATGTGCCGCGGTTCAAGGGCACCACCCCCGGCAAGAACACGTCGGATCATCTCCGCACGGCGATCGAGCAGGAGCTGGGGGTCACGGTGAAGTACCTTCCCGCGCCGCTGCCGCCCGGCGGCGGGGGAGCAGCAGCACCCACCGGTCCCGCCCCCGCAGGACCGGGCCCGGGTGCGGCGCCGCGCGGACCGGCGCCCACCAGCTCAGGGCCGGAGTCGACGCCATCGCGACCCGCGCCGAGAGACGACGACGCCCCGGCCGCCGGCTGGGCCAACCCGATGAGCGGCCCGCAGGATCTCGACGGTGCGCGGGGCGCGGTTCCGGCGCGGCCGCGATCGGGCACCGGGGGAGCAGCATCCGGTGGCACGCGCTCCGCCTCGGCGGCGGTCACGGACTGGGCCGTCGCGCCGATCCCGGCATCCGCCCCGGCGGCGACGGCCACGGCCGCCCCGATCGACGCCCGCGTGCCGAGCCCGAGCGCACCCGTGGCGGTTCCGAGCGCACCGCAGCCGCAGTTCCCCGTCGACGACGAGCCGGGCGAGGTCGAAGCCGCAGCCTCCGCGCCGCAGCCCCCGCACGACGGGGACGTCGACGCGCCGCCGCCTCCCGACGACTATCCGCCGTACGACGACGAACCGCCGTACGACCCGGAGTACGACGACCCGCGTCGCCCGGCCGCCGGCTCCGCGGCATCCGCACCGGCATCGGCCGCCGCGGCGACATCGCAGCAGGCGCCCGCCCGTCCATCGCTGCGCGAGGTGCCCCCGCCGAGTCGCCCCGTGGCCTCGGACGGCGTCGAGCGCCGTGGTGAGGCCGTGATCCGGCAGGTGCTCGGTGCGAAGTTCCTGCGTGAAGAGCCCTACCAGCCCCCCTCGAGGTTCACCTGATGTACGACGGAATCGTCCAAGAGCTGATCGACGAATTCGGCCGCCTGCCCGGCATCGGCCCGAAATCGGCGCAGCGCATCGCCTTCCACATCCTCCAGACGCCGTCGTTCGACGTCGCTCGCCTGTCCGAGCTGCTCACCGAGGTGCGCGCGCGGGTGCGCTTCTGCGAGGTGTGCGGAAACGTGTCCGAGCAGGATCGCTGCGCGATCTGCCGCGACCCCCGGCGCAATCCCGAGCTGATCTGCGTCGTGGAGGATGCCAAGGACGTCGCGGCGATCGAGCGCACCCGCGAGTTCCGGGGCCTGTACCACGTGCTCGGCGGCGCGATCAGCCCGATCGCGGGCGTCGGCCCCGACGACCTGCGGATTGCGCAGCTGATGACCCGGCTGGCTGACGGCACCGTGCAGGAGGTGATCCTCGCCACGAACCCCAACCTCGAGGGCGAGGCGACGGCCAGCTATCTCAGCCGTCTGCTGACCAGCATGTCGATCACCGTGTCGCGGCTGGCGTCCGGACTGCCCGTCGGAGGCGACCTCGAATACGCGGACGAGGTGACGCTGGGGCGCGCCTTCGAGGGACGCCGCCGCCTGTGAGCGCGCACCACGCGGGATTCACCCGCCGGGGCTGGGTGCTGTTCGCGATCATGGCGTTCGTGTGGGGCATCACCTACCTCTTCATCAAAGAGGCCGTGCACTCGTTCTCGCCGCCTGCGGTGGTCGCCGGGCGCACCCTGCTCGGCGCAGTGATCCTGCTGCCGTTCGCGCTGCGCGCCGGCGCGCTCGCGGCGGCGTGGCGGCACTGGCCCTGGGTGCTCGCCTTCGGTCTCGTCGAGATGGCAGGGCCCTTCCTGCTGCTCAGTCACGCCGAGACGCAGCTGCCGTCCGGGCTCACGGGGCTGCTCGTGTCGACCGTTCCGCTGTTCGCCGTGATCATCGCGCTGCTGCGCGGCGACCGAACCGCACTCGCGCCGATCCGGCTCGGCGGACTGCTGCTCGGCTTCGCCGGCGTCGCCGTGGTGGTGGCCGGCCCCGGTTTGTTCCCGCACGGGCCGAGCAGCACGTTCGCGATCGCCGAGGTCCTGTTGACGGCGGTGCTGTACGCGATCGCGCCGTTCATCATCGCCCTGAAGCTGAAGGATGTGCCCTCGCTCGGCACGATCACCCTCGCGCTGTTCGCCATCGGGATCGGCTACCTGCCGGCCGCTCTGCTCACCCAGCACGAGGTGCCCACCGTCCGCGCCACGGTGTCGCTGCTGCTGCTCGGCATCGTGTGCACGGCGCTCGCGTTCGTCGCCTTCTTCGCGCTGATCCGCGAGGTGGGCCCGGTGCGGGCCCCGCTGTTCACCTACGTCAATCCGATCGTCGCCGTCGTGCTCGGCGCCGTCGTGCTCGCCGAGCCGCTCACGCCCGGCCTGCTGATCGGCTTCCCGATCGTGCTGATCGGATGCTGGTTCGCCGCGACCGGCGGGCGGCTGAAGCCGCGGGGCTCCGCTGCGGATCTGACCACGGGACCCATCACCACAGCCGAGACGGCGGAGGCGATCCTGCCGGACATCCCGCCGGGCCCCGGCCACCGCCCCGATCCGGATGAACGAGGCTGAGCGCACACGTGCGGTCGTCACGCGTCACATGCGCGGGGCGGTATGGGAGTGATTTGTAGAATGAGGCTGGGCGGATCCGCCCATCGTCCCCGGGAGTGATCGTGGCCCTGATCGTGCAGAAGTACGGCGGTTCGTCCGTCGCCGACGCGGAGAGCATCAAGCGCGTCGCCAAGCGCATCGTCGACACCCGTCGCGCCGGTCACGACGTCGTCGTCGCCGTCAGCGCGATGGGCGACACGACAGACGAGATGCTCGACCTCGCGCACGAGGTCGCGCCGATCCCCGCCCCCCGCGAGCTCGACATGCTGCTGTCGAGCGGTGAGCGCATCTCGATGGCGCTGCTCGCCATGGCGATCCACTCGATGGGCTTCGAGGCGCGATCGTTCACCGGCAGCCAGGCCGGCATGATCACCGACTCGCATCACGGCAAGGCCCGCATCGTCGATGTCACCCCGGTGCGGCTGCGCGAGGCGCTCGATGAGGGCGCGATCGTCATCGTGGCCGGCTTCCAGGGCTTCAACCGCGACACCCGCGACATCACCACGCTCGGGCGCGGCGGTTCCGACACCACCGCGGTCGCCCTCGCCGCAGCCCTGAACGCCGACGTCTGCGAGATCTACAGCGACGTCGACGGCATCTACACCGCAGACCCGCGCGTCATCCCGCGTGCCCGCAAGCTCGAGCAGGTCTCGAGCGAGGAGATGCTCGAGCTCGCCGCCAACGGCGCGAAGGTGCTCTACATCCGCGCCGTCGAGTACGCCCGCCGTCACGGTGTGCTCATCCACGCCCGCTCGACGTTCTCGTCGTCCGAGGGCACGTACGTTCTGGGCGAGGGCATGAAGAACCCGCGCGCCACCGAGGGAGAAGCCATGGAAGAACCGATCGTCGCCGGCGTCGCCACCGACCTGAGCCAGGCCAAGATCACCGTCGCCGGTGTGCCCGATGTGCCGGGCAAGGCTGCCGAGATCTTCAAGATCGTCTCGAAGTCCGGCGCGAACGTCGACATGATCGTGCAGAACGTCTCCGCGGCATCCACCGGACGCACCGACATCTCGTTCACCCTCCCCAAGGCCGATGCCCCGACGACACTCAAGGCGCTCGCCGCCGAGCAGAGCGAGGTCGGCTTCGAGAACCTGCTGCACGACGACCAGATCGGCAAGCTGTCGGTCGTGGGCGCGGGGATGCGCACGCATTCCGGCGTGTCGGAGATCCTCTTCGAGGCGCTCAGCGCCGGCGGCATCAACATCGAGATGATCTCGACCTCCGAGATCCGCATCTCGGTCGTGCTGCGCGGCGACGACCTCGCCGAGGCCGCGCGCGCGGTGCACAGCGCCTACGGCCTCGACAGCGAGATCGAGGCCGTCGTGCACGCCGGCACCGGCCGCTGATCCGACGTCTGAAATGCCGGACCCGCACCCAGCGGCGACCGGATAGACTCGCCGCAACCCTGACACCGGTGCCAGGCGCAGCGTCCGCACCACGGGGCTGAGCCTGGCGCATCGCCTGCACGCCAAGGATTCCCCATGACCCGTATCTCCGATTCCGGATTCTCGATCGCCATCATCGGCGCGACCGGCCAGGTCGGCACCGTGATGCGCGACATTCTCGTGGAGCGCTCGTTCCCGGTGCGCGAGCTGCGCCTGTTCGCCTCCGCGCGCTCCGCCGGCACCGTCATCGAGTTCGCCGGCGTCGAGGTGACCGTCGAAGACATCGAGACCGCGGATGCCTCGGGCATCGACATCGCGCTGTTCTCCGCCGGCGCCACCGCCAGCCGCGCGTACGCGGAGACGTTCGCCGCGGCCGGAGCGGTCGTCGTCGACAACTCCAGCGCCTGGCGGATGGATCCCGATGTTCCGCTCGTGGTGAGCGAAGTGAATCCGGATGCCATGGACGAGCGACCCAAGGGGATCATCGCCAACCCGAACTGCACCACCATGGCCGCCATGCCCGTGCTGAAGGCGCTGCACGCCGAGGCCGGCCTCGAGCGCCTGATGGTCAGCACCTACCAAGCCGTCTCCGGCTCGGGCATCGCCGGAGCGGAGGAGCTGCTCGGCCAGGTCGAGAGCGTTCTCGAGCAGGGTGACACCCTGCGCCTCGTGCACGACGGGTCGGCCGTCGAGTTCCCCGCGCCCGAGAAGTACGTCGCGCCCATCGCCTTCGACGTCATCCCGCTCGCCGGCGCCGTGGTCGACGACGGCGAGAACGAGACCGATGAGGAGAAGAAGCTCCGCAACGAGAGCCGCAAGATCCTCGGTCTTCCCGACCTGCGCGTCGCCGGCACCTGCGTGCGCGTGCCCGTCTTCACCGGCCACTCCCTGTCGATCCACGCCGAGTTCGCGAACGACATCACGCCCGAGCGCGCGCGCGAGGTGCTGGCATCCGCCCCCGGCGTGGTGCTCGATGAGGTCCCGACCCCGCTGCACGCGGCCGGCAAGGACCCGAGCTTCGTCGGACGCATCCGCGCCGACCAGTCGGCCCCCGAGGGCAAGGGGCTGGTGCTCTTCATCAGCAACGACAACCTTCGCAAGGGCGCGGCGCTCAACGCCGTGCAGATCGCCGAGGAGCTCACGAAGCGCCTCGCGCCGGCCGCCGTCTGAGCTCGGGGGCGGGGCGCCGGGCGCCCCGCCCCACCGGAAAGCCGCACTGTCGTGGGCGACTAGACTGTTCTGGTGACCGAAACCGTCGATGTCGTTCTGATCGGTGGGGGCATCATGTCCGCCACGTTGGGTACCCTGCTGCACGAGCTGCAGCCGGACTGGAAGATCGTCGCCTACGAGCGACTCGGTGACGTCGCCCAGGAGAGCTCGAACCCGTGGAACAACGCCGGCACCGGTCACGCCGCGCTGTGCGAGCTGAACTACATGCCGCAGGGCAAGGACGGCTCTCTCGACCCGGCCAAGGCGATCTCGATCAACGAGCAGTTCCAGCAGAGCCGTGAGTTCTGGTCGACGCTCGTCGAGCGCGGCATCCTCGACGGTCCGTCGACGTTCATCAACTCGGTGCCGCACATGACCTTCGTGCGCGGTGAGAAGGATGTCGCGTTCCTCAGGGCCCGGTACGAGGTGCTCAAGAACCAGCCGCTGTTCGACGGCATCGAGTACAGCGAGGACTCCCGCGTCATCAACAAGTGGGCTCCGCTGCTGATGCAGAAGCGCCGCAAGGGCGAGCCGTTCGCCGCGACCCGGGTGCCGTCCGGCACCGACGTCGACTTCGGCGCGCTGACCCACCAGCTCTTCGATCACCTCGCGAAGTCGGGTGTGGATGTGCGCACCGGTCACGAGGTTCGCAGCCTCTCGCGTCAGAAGGACGGCGGCTGGCTCGTCAAGTACCGCCATGTCATCGGCCGCACACCCGGCCAGGTGAAGGCGCGCTTCGTCTTCGTCGGCGCCGGCGGGTGGGCGCTCAAGCTGCTGCAGAACAGCGGCATCCCCGAGGTCAAGGGGTACGGCGTCTTCCCGATCGGCGGTCAGTGGCTGAAGACGACCGACCCGAAGCTCGTCTCACAGCATCAGGCCAAGGTGTATTCGCAGGCGGCGATCGGCGCGCCGCCGATGTCTGTGCCGCACCTCGACACGCGCTTCGTCGACGGCGAGAAGTCGCTGATGTTCGGGCCGTTCGCCACCTTCAGCCCCAAATTCCTCAAGCACGGCTCGATGCTCGACATCATCACGCAGGTGCGCCCGCACAACCTGTGGCCGATGCTGCGCGTCGCCTTCGCGAACCCCGATCTCATCACCTACCTGATCAGCGAACTGGTCAAGGGCCACCGCAAGAAGGTCGAGAACCTGCGCACCTTCGTGCCGACGGCGCGTGATGACGACTGGGAGCTGATCCAGGCCGGTCAGCGCGCCCAGGTCATGAAGAAGGACCCGCAGAAGGGTGGCATCCTGCAGTTCGGAACCGAGGTCGTCGCGGCCGAGGACGGCACGATCGCAGGGCTCCTCGGAGCCTCGCCCGGCGCCTCGACTGCTGTGCCGATCATGCTCGGTCTGCTGAGTCGCTGCTTCCCCGAGCAGTACGCCGGCTGGGAGCCGAAGCTGAAGGAGCTCATCCCGACGATGGGCAACCGGCTCAACGACGACGCGGCCGCCGCCGAGAAGTCGATGAGCTCGACCGCGTCCGTCCTCTCGCTCACGGCCTGACCGCACGAGCGTGGCGAAGCTGTACTTCCGCTACGGCGCGATGAACTCGGGCAAGTCGACCGCCCTGCTGCAAGCCGCCTACAACTACGAGGAGCGCGATCAGCGGGTGCTGCTGGCCAAGCCCGAGATCGACACGAAGGGCGCGTCGCAGATCGAGAGCCGGCTCGGCATGACGCGCGAGGTCGACTTCCTCATCGGGCCGCACGACGAGGCGCGTGCGCTGTTCGCGTACGAGCGGGAGAGGGTGCGCGCTGACGGCGAGCCGCGTGATGTCGCGTGCCTGCTGGTCGATGAGGCGCAGTTCCTCACGACGGAGCAGATCGACGACCTGTTCCGCATCGCGGTGCTCGACGGCATCCCGGTGATGGCGTACGGCATCCGCAACGACTTCCGCACCCACGCGTTCCCCGGGTCGGCGCGCCTGCTCGCCATCGCCCATTCGCTCGAAGAGCTCAAGACCATCTGCCGGTGCGGGCGCAAAGCGGTCTTCAACGGGCGCATGGTCGACGGCCGGTTCGTGTTCGCCGGTGATCAGGTCGCGATCGACGGCGCCGAGGTGACCTATCAGTCGCTGTGCGGCAACTGCTACCTCGACGAGTCCGGCGGCGTCCTCGCCTGACCGACTTGTGTGGTCTGACCACGCTGGGTACTCTGTGGTCAGACCACAGGAGGATGCATGGCAGAGCCGACCAGCGCAACGCAGCGAGCCTGGCGCACCGTGCTCGAGCGCATCGAGGCCGACCTGCTCAGCGGCGCACTCAGCCCGGGGGACCGGCTGCCGTCGGAGCGCGATCTCGCCGCCGATCTCGGCCTGGGGCGTTCGAGCGTGCGCGAAGCGCTCCGCGTGCTCGAGGTGATGGGTCTGCTCCGCACCTCGACGGGCTCCGGCCCGCAGGCGGGCGCGACGGTGATCGCCACCCCGTCCGACGGCATGTCGACGCTGCTGCGCCTGCAGATGGCCGCCCGCGGATTCCGTCTCGACGACGTCGTCGACACACGGGGAGTGCTCGAGGATGCCATCATCGCGCGGCTGTGCACCGATCCCAGGCGTGATCTGTCGTCGGTCCGCGGGATCCTGCGGGAGATGGATGCCGCCGACCTGACCCCGGGCGAGTTCCTCGCCCTGGACGCCGATCTGCACTACGCGCTCGCCGAAGCGTCCGGCAACACGGTGATCGCCGCCATGATGGCCGGGTTGCGCACCGCGATCGAGTCGTACATCCTGGCCGGCGCGGAGCGGATCGACGACTGGGATGCCATGGCCGCCCGCCTGCGGGCCGAGCACCACGCCATCATCGACGCCGTCGAGCGCGGCGACGATCGCGCGCGCTCTCTCATACACGCCCACATCACCGGCTACTCCGCCGCCGCAGGGCTCACGCCCGACGCCTCCTGATCCGCCCCCGAAAGGACACCCGCCGATGGTCACCCGTCAGCTTCCCAGGCCCACCGAGCTTCTCGAACTCATGCAGTTCAAGAAGCCTGAGTTCGACGGCCGTAAGCGGCGCCTGGCCGCCGCACTCACCATCGACGATCTGCGCACCATCGCCAAGCGTCGAACGCCGAAGGCGGCCTTCGACTACACCGACGGCGGCGCCGAGGGGGAGCTCTCGCTGTCGCGCGCACGTCAGGCGTTCCAGGATGTCGAGTTCCATCCGGGCATCCTGAAGCCGGCGCAGGACGTCGACACGAGCGTCGACATCCTCGGCGGCCCGTCTGCACTGCCCTTCGGGATCGCGCCCACGGGCTTCACCCGGCTGATGCAGACCGAGGGCGAGATCGCCGGAGCCGGAGCGGCCGCCGCCGCGGGCATCCCCTTCACCCTGTCGACCCTCGGCACCACCTCGATCGAGGGCGTGCGCGACGCCGCCCTGCGAGAGCCCCAGGCTCCCATCCCGGGGCGCAACTGGTTCCAGCTCTATGTGATGCGCGACCGTGAGATCTCCTACGAGCTCACCCGGCGTGCGGCCGCAGCCGGTTTCGACACCCTGCACTTCACCGTGGACACGCCCGTGGCCGGCGCGCGCCTGCGAGACAAGCGCAACGGCTTCAGCATCCCGCCCCAGCTCACGCTCGGCACGATCATCAACGCCATCCCGCGGCCGTGGTGGTGGTTCGACTTCCTCACCACCCCCAAGCTCGAATTCGCCTCGCTCAGCAGCACGGGCGGCACCGTCGGCGAGCTGCTGGACGCCGCGATGGATCCGACCATCAGCTACGACGATCTGGCCGTGATCCGCGACCTGTGGCCCGGGAAGATCGTGATCAAGGGCGTGCAGACCGTCGAGGATGCCGTGCGTCTGCGCGACGCGGGCGTCGACGGCATCGTGCTGTCGAACCACGGCGGACGCCAGCTCGACCGCGCCCCCATCCCGTTCCACCTGCTGCCCGACGTGCGCCGGGCGGTCGGCCCGGAGTTCACGGTGATGATCGACACGGGCATCATGAACGGAGCCGATGTCGTGGCATCCGTCGCCCTGGGCGCGGATTTCACCCTGATCGGGCGCGCCTATCTGTACGGACTGATGGCAGGAGGGCGGGCGGGCGTCGACCGCACGATCGAGATTCTGCGCAGCGAGATCGAGCGCACCATGCGGCTGCTGGGCGTGTCGACGCTCGCCGAGCTCGAGCCCGCACACGTCACCCAGTTGACACGCCTGGTGCCGATCCCGCGCTGAGCGGACGCGAGGGGCGACTGAGGGCGGGGCTCGCGCCGAGCCCCGCCCTCAGCGCGCGACCGGGGCGGGAAGGGTGGCGATCAGGGCATCCAGCTTGTCGGCCGTGTCCTGCCAGCCGTCGACGGCGACGGACGGCACTCCGATGGCCAGCACCGGGTAGTCGTTGCCGCCCTCGTCGAGCCGGTCGCCGTAGAAGAGCATCTCGTCGAGACGGATGCCGGTGTGCTCGGCGAGCTTCTGCATGCCGTAGGCCTTGTCGATGCCGGCGCGGGTGATGTCGATCGACGTCGAACCACCCGATCGCACCTCCAGGCCCGGCAGGCGCGGCGCCACCGCGTCACGCAGTGCCGCACGCCGCTCGCCGGTGGGATCCCAGGCGTGCTTGGCATCTCGCGGAGCGCGCTGTCCGAGCGCGGAGAAGGTGATCTGCGAGCCTCGGTCCTCGAGGATGTCACCCCGCGGCTCCGCCTCCCACAGTCCCAGCCGCTCGGCCTCCTCCTGCAGGGCGGTGAGCGCTGCGGTCTTCTCGTCGTCGGTCAGGTCGTGCGCGTACACCGCGGCGAAACCGGCGCCGTCGTGGCGCAGGTAGCGTGTGCCGCAGGTGGGCAGCAGATGCAGGCGCGCGCTCTCATCGATCCCCAGACCGTCGAGGCGGGCGATGACCTGCGTGCGGAACTGCTGCTCGTTGCCGCCCGAGATGATCGCGACATCCACCCGCCGCAGCAGGTCGCGAAGCAGCTCGGCGATCCGGTCGTCGATCTCGCCCTTCGACGGGGCGAGCGTGTCATCGAGGTCGAAGGCGACCAGGCGGGGGTGGCTCATGATGCTCCAGCTTATTGGGGTTCCCTGTGGGGTGACGGTAGACGGGTCTGGGCTCGCCGCTGCGCGGCATCGGCGGAGGAGAAGTGGCGGGGCGTCTCGGCGCTGGCGCGCCTCGCCTGGTGCAGAAGCTTGCGGCGGGGTGCATCCCCACGGCGCCCTCCACGCGCCGCCCGACCGGAGGCGGGTGGGAGTCGCGTGGGCAGGCGGCGCGCGGAGCCTCCTGCGCCGTGGGGCCCCACTGGAACACCGACGGAAATGCCGCGAGGACCCCGCCCTCCGGGCGGGGTCCTCGCGGCATTGAGTCGGGGTGACAGGATTTGAACCTGCGGCCTCTTCGTCCCGAACGAAGCGCGCTACCAAGCTGCGCCACACCCCGTGATTGCAACCGTTCAAGTCTACATGGCTCGCTGTGCAACCACGAATCACGCGGTGCGTCCGGGCGCGTCAGGGTCGTGCGGTCAGCGTCAGCAGGGTCGCCTCGGGGCGGCACGCGAACCGGACCGGCGCGTAGATCGAATGGCCGCAGCCGGCCGAGACGTTCAGCGGCACCGTGCGGCCACGGTGCGACCAGCGGCTCAAGCCCTTCGCCTGCTTCAGCGGGATGTCGCAGTTCGCCACCAGCGCGCCGAAGCCCGGGATGCACACCTGCCCGCCGTGGGTGTGGCCCGCGAAGATCGCGTCCGCGCCCAGGTCGATGAACGAGTCGAGCACCCGCCGGTACGGCGCGTGCGCCACGGCGATGCGCGACGCGCCTGCAGGGGAGTCACCCAGCGATGAGACCGCAGAGGTGAGGGCGGCGAAGTCGTCCCACCCGCGGTGCGGGTCGTCGACCCCGGCGAAGTCAATGCTGTTGCCGGCGACATCCATCCGCACCGCGGCGTTGTTCAGGTCGACCCACCCGAGCTCGTCAGTGAAGAACGCGTCCATCGCGGCCGTGTCGAGCAGCTCAGGTGCCGTGTGCCCGCGGGAGGGGCCGCGGAAGTACTTGAGCGGATTGAGCGGCACGGGTGCGACCACGTCGTTCGATCCGTGCACGAAGACACCGGGCACGCCCCGGAACGGGGAGAACGCGCGCCGGATGCCGGCGAGAGCCTCCGGATGCCCGAGATTGTCGCCCGTGTTCACGATCAGGTCGGGCTCGAGCGCAGCGAGCGACGCGAGCCACCGCTGCTTGCGCCGCTGCCACGGCGCCATGTGCGCGTCGGAGAGGTGCAGCACGCGCATCGGCGCGCTGCCCGGTGCGAGCGCCGCGGCGCTGACCTCGCGCACCGTGAACAGGTAGCGCTCGATGCCGATGCCCCAGACCGCCGCGCCGACGCCGACGGCCCCCATCGCGCCGAGCGCAACGAGGGCCGGGTGCGCGTTCGTGCGACGGCTCACCCGTCACCCGCGCAGGTGAGCGTCACCACGGTGCCGGCGGGAGCCGCAGTTCCGGCCGGAGGGTTCTGGCCGTTCACTGTCGATCCGTTCTTGCATCCCTCGGCGGTCACACCGAACCCGGCGCCTTCCAGCGCGGGCTTGGCCTGATTGAACTTCGCGCCCGTGACGTTCGGCACGGTCGCCGGCGCGGCGGGCTTGTTGCCCGTGCTCGGGCGCAGGGTGACGGTCGTGCCACTGGCCACTCGACCGGCGCCGGGGGTCTGCTCTGCGACCAGGCCCGCGCCGATGTCGCTGTCGATCGGGTCGCCGACCTGCACGCTGAACCCGGCGGCGTCGAGGATCTGCGTGGCCTCCTCGACCGACTTGCCGACCACGCTGGGCAGGTCCTTGGGCACGGTGCGTGTGAGGCTGCGGTCGGGTTCGGGGAACCGGTCGCCGCCGTACACGGCGTTCGCGGCCCGCTGGATGTCTCTCGCGAGCGGATAGCGAATGTCGTTGAGGCGCGTCCCGTGAGCACGGAAGTTCCTCAGATCTTCGCGGCCGTTGACGTTTCCGACCCACACAGCCGTCGTGACCTTGGTGCTCGACTCCACCAGCATCGTGTGCGAGATCTCCGCCGTACCGGTCTTGCCGATGACCGGGATGCCGTCGTAGGGGTTGGCGCCGGTGCCGGTTCCCCCCTCCATCACACCCCGCAGTGCGAAGGCTGCGGTCGCGGCGACCTCCGGCGAGATCACCTGGGTGCAGCTGGTCTTCGGAACCGGGATCTCCTGGCCGTCCTGAGCGATGATCTTGTCGATCACGCGGGGCTCGCAGAAGACGCCGTTGTTGGCGACCGTGGCGTACGCGCCTGCCATCTGAATCGGGGCGACGGACTTCGAACCCAGCACGGTGGGGAACGGGTCGTTGGGGGCCTCGCCATCAGTGGTGACATCGCCCATGTCGCCGTAGTGGACACCAAGACGCTTGGCCATCTTGTTGATGTCGCACAAGTCGAGCTGCTTCGCCATCGCCAGGAAGCCGGTGTTCAGCGAGGCGGCGGTGAAGCTGCGCACGCTGCTGACCGACCCGCGTCCGTTTCCGAAGTTCTTGGACGATTTATCGCGAGCCAAGGTGTAGGTGCCGCCGCACTGGGTGAACTTGCCGGCGACCGGATAGCGACCGTCGACCACCTCGTTGACCGAATGCCCGCGCTCGAGCCACTCCAGCAGCGTGAACAGCTTCCATGTCGACCCGGTCTCGAATCCGTTCGTGGAGCCGTTGTGCTTCTTGTCAGCGGCGAACACCTGAGACGACTGCCCGTTGGCCAGACTCGCGTTCGACGACTCGCTGAAGTCCGTGTTCTGCGCGATCGCGAGGATGCGGCCGGTGGACGCTTCGATCGAGACGCCGGCGCCGCCGACGAGGATCCCGGGCATCGCGGCCGGCACCCGATTGCGCACTGCCTCCACCGCGGGACCCTGCACCCGCATGTCGAGCGAAGTGTAGATCTGCATGCCGCCGCGGCGCATGTTCTCCAGGCGCTTCTCCGGCGTGGCGCCGAATGCCTCGTCCTTCTCGACGACCGACTTCACATACTGACAGAAGTACGCGTTGGCGCCTGCCGCTGCACAGCCTTGCGTGGTCTGGGTGAGATTCGGCTCGATCGGCGCCTCCACTGCGGCCGCGTGCTGCTCCTTGGTGATCTGTCCGTTCTTCAGCATCTGATCGAGGACGTAGTTGCGGCGGTCCTTCGTGGTCGCATAGCCGTCGGCTGCGGTGTTGTGCACGACACCGTCCTTATCGGTCCAGGTGCCCTCCTCCGGTCGATCGATGCGCAGCAGATTGGGCTCCTGCACCATGCCCGCGAGCGTCGCAGCCTGCACGAGCGTCACGTTCGCCGCGGTGGTGCCGAAGTAGCGGTTGGCCGCAGCCTCGATGCCATAGGTGGTGCCGCCGAAGTTCGACACGTTCAGGTATCCGAGCAGGATCTCGTTCTTCGAGTAGTCCTTCTCGATCTGCACCGCGTAGCGCATCTCCTGCAGTTTGCGCTCGATGCCCTCCGCGCCCTTCGACTGAGCGGCGCCCTCGAAGCACTGCCGGATCTTGGCGTCGTACTCCTCATCGTTGGGAGTGACACCCTGCTCGCACTGCTGGATCAACGCGTTCTTGACATACTGCTGCGTGATCGTGGACGCGCCTCGGGACGACTTGCCCGTGAAGTTCTCGACGGCGGCCTTCATGGTCTGCAGCAGGTTCACCCCGCCGTGCTCGTAGAAGTTCTTGTCCTCGCTCGACAGGATCGCGTCGTACAGCAGCGGCGACACCTGCTCGAACGTCACCGGCACGCGGTTCTGGTCGAAGAACTTCGCCATCTGGAACGGCTGCCCGTCGGCGCCGGTCGCGTAGAACTCCGTCGGCTCCATCGGCGCGCCCGGAGTGAGGCTGTTCGGTAGGTTGTCGAAAATCGTCAGCGCCTGCGACCCCGTCACTCCTGCGACGGCGATGGCGGGCGTGACGGCTGCGGTGACCAGGACCCCGGCGACCGCGCTCAGACCCACCAGGCCGAGCAGACCGCCGAGCACACCAGACAGCGTGCGTTTCGTTTGAGGCATACGCTGATGTTAAGGGAATTCCCTGAATAAGAGCCTCGACGCTTCGGCATCCCGTGCCGTTCGTCGCCGACGCACAGGAGTGCCATGATCACGTGGGAGTATCTGACCACGCCGCTGCTGATCCACAACACGGCGGCGATCCTCAACAACTGGGGCAAGCAGGGATGGGAGCTCGTGCAGGTCGTCCCGGGCCCGGAGGGCGGTCTCGTCGCCTACCTGAAGCGTCCCGTCACGCAGGATTCGACCGCCAACGCGGGCCTCGCCGCCGCGGCCGAGGCATCCCGCCAGTTCGAGAGGGAGAGCCGATGAGCGTCTCCGCCCGCCTCGCTGAGCTCGGCCTCGAGCTGCCCGCCGTGGCCGCTCCCGTCGCCGCATACGTCCCGGCCGTCGTCCACGGCGGTCTCGTCTACACCTCCGGGCAGCTGCCGTTCGTCGACGGGGCCCTGCCGGCGACCGGGAAGGTCGGCGCCGAGATCGAGGCGGCGGATGCCCAGGGCTACGCCCGCACGTGCGCTCTGAACGCGCTGGCCGCCGCCGCGCAAGCAGCCGGAGGCGTCGACCGGATCGCCGGTGTGCTGCGCGTGGGCGGCTTCGTGGCATCCGACCCCGCCTTCACCGGCCAGCCGGCCGTCGTCAACGGCGCCAGCGACGTGCTCGGCGAGATCTTCGGCGACGCAGGGCAGCACGCCCGCGCGGCCGTCGGGGTGGCGAGCCTGCCGCTCGACACCCCCGTCGAGGTCGAGGTCACCTTCATCCTCGCCTGAGCTGCCCCCTTGCCGCCGCTGCTCGCCTCAGCGAGGGGCTGGCGAAGATCAGAATCCCCGCCAAGATCAGCCCCGCCCCCACCCACGCCGCGGTGGTGGGGGAGTCTGCGCCGGTCGCCGCCAGGGCCGCGCGATCGACGTGGACGGGGGTGATGGCGCTGAATCCGGTCTCGGCGAAGTGCAGGATCAGGTGGTGGTCGCCGTCGGGTACGGCGCTCAGATCGAAGGCGTCGGCTGCGTCGCCCTCCCGCCATTGCACTGATCCGAGTGCGATAGGAGCGGATCGCATCGTCCCGATCACGCTCGAGCGGGTGCTTCGGACCTTCTCGACGAACGACGTCATCAGATCCACGCCCTCTGCCTGC
This sequence comes from Microbacterium sp. NPDC055312, assembly GCF_053645675.1. Classification (NCBI taxonomy): domain Bacteria; kingdom Bacillati; phylum Actinomycetota; class Actinomycetes; order Micrococcales; family Microbacteriaceae; genus Microbacterium; species Microbacterium sp. NPDC055312. The sequence continues at coordinate 774,654 of NZ_JBSHMU010000002.1, forward strand.
CTGGTCATCAGCGGCTGCAGCCGCAGCATGTCCATCTGCTGGGAGTTGCGTGCGACGTCGAGCTGGGCGCGCAGTGCGGCCGCGGCCGCAGCTGCCTGAACCCGTCCGGCCGTGGGGTCGGGCTCGCCGTCCCTGTAGAGATCCTGGAAGGGGTGTGTCATCGACGCGCCACGCAGGGCAGCGGCAGCAGCGTCGAACCCGGCACGGGAGGGTGCGCGTCCATACGCTTCGAGAGCCGCGACCGCATCGACAGATGCGGCGATGGCTCGATTGCGTTCATGCACCTCGGAGAGCTGTGAGCCCAGCTGCTGCTCCTGCAACGACGCCCGGGTGTCCTGCAGCATCAGCATGACGTTCTCCAGGTCTGTGGTGGCGATCACGGATCCGGTCTGCCGCAGGCCTGTCATCCGGTCAAGCAGGCTGTTCACGGGCGGGATCCCGTCCGCTCGGCCAGTGTCCTGCGCGAAGCCCAGAACCTGGCCGGCGTCGCTCATGAGTGCGACGGGGTCGCCGTTCGCGCGCTGAGCTGCGTCGATGACGGAGTCCAGCACGGTGTCGGGGGAGGTGCCCAGTGCGCTCGAGACGGGTCGGGAGAACAGCGGGATGCCGGGGTATACGTAGGCGGCCGCGTGCGTCGGAGCGGGAACGGGGACCGTCGGTGCGGGGGTGGGTGCAGGGGAAGGAGTCGGAGTGGGGGTCGGGGTCGGGGTCGGAGTCGGTGTCGGAGTAGGTGTGGGTGTCGGAGCCGGCGTGGGTGTGGGAGCGACGCTGTCGGACACCAGTGCGAACTCTCGATCGACGTCGATTCCCGGCTGCGCTGCGGCGACGCGAAAGGGCGGGTTGGCGGGTTGCTCTGCCGCCAGCACGAGCCCGGGCGGCGGGGTCAGCGCCAGCCTGTAATCGTCGTCGGCGGTGGCCGGGACCGCTCCGCTCGTGAACCTGCCGTCAGCGGCGAGAGGCACACGCTGCACCTCGACCTCTCCGCTGAGGATCGCGAGCGTCGATCCCTGCAGGTCGGCGACTGGTGCACCATCCGCCGTCGCGGAGACCGTTCCGGTGATGGTGGCGAAACTGCCCCAGAACGTGACCGAGACGGAGTCGCTATCGAGGGTGAATTCCGTCTGAGCCTCGGTGCGCTCGAGTTCTCCCTGTGCACCCGGCCACACGGCATCCGCCACGAAGGAGCGCTGATCGCCGTCGACGGTGGGGCTCGCCTCGATGTCGAGGGAGACGGTGCCATCGGCTCTCGTGGTGCCGGATGCGAGCACCGCTCCGTCGACGGAGGGCCCGCGCACAGTGACAGCGACGCCCGCGAGCGCCGCAGTGTCGGTGCCGTCGCTGATGGTCGCCTCGATGGTGATGGGAGTCGACACGGCGGACGCATACGCCACGGGCGGCAGGGCCGCGATGATCATGCCGGCGGCAATGGCGACGGCGCCCGACGTCCGCCCGAAGGGGGAGGAGGCGCTGCGCTGCGCAGTGCGGAGAGGATGCATCGCACCAGTATGGACTGAGTCCAAAGATAGATACAAGCCAAAATTTGCCGGTTACACTTGTGTCTTCCGGGAGGATGGGGATGAGCCGACTTCGTGAGGCCAAAATGCATGCCGCCAGACGGTTGATGGAGCAGGCCGCCGTCGATCTCGCCTACGAGGAGGGGATCGGTGCTGTCACCGTCGACCGCGTGTGCGCCACAGCGATGATGTCGCGCAGCACGTTCTTCAACTACTTCCCGTCTCTCGACCAGGCGATCTTCGGGGCGCCGCTGTCATACGACCCTGATCTCACCGCGCGCGTGCTGGCTCAGCATTCCCGAGACCTGGTCGTCGCAGCCTGCCTCATCGTGATGGAGTCGGTGCGTGGCCAGGTCGACGACGAGCTGACGCGGAAGCGCTTCGCGCTGTTCATACGGGAACCGGGAACCACGAACGCCGTGTCCTGGACCAGTCACGAGAGCAGGCAGGGCCTCGAGAACGTCATCGCCGACTGGCTTCGTGAGCACCCCGAGTCGGCTCGACTCGCCGACGCGGATCCCGAGACCGAAGCCAGGATGACAGTGGGCTTCTCGATCGCGCTCGGCGACGAGGTTATGCGCCTCGTGGGCGATGAGGGCGGTGAGTTGCCGTTCGATGTCGCCCTCTTCCGGACCGTGCGCGAGCGGATGGCCAGGATCAGCCTGCCCGACGGCTGAGCACGCTCAGTGCTCGCTCGGACGCGGCGAGACCCCGGGCTGCAGCGTCTGCAGCCCGGGGTCTCGACGGTGATGGCGCCTCGGCGATCCTCAGGAACTACTTGACCTGACTGGTGATGGTGCTCATCACCATGGTGTCGGCCAGCGTCGTCGTGTCGCCGACCTCGCGGCCCTCGGCGACGTCACGCAGCAGCCGGCGCATGATCTTGCCCGAGCGGGTCTTCGGCAGCTCGTTCACGATGTAGACGTCGCGCGGACGCGCGATCGGGCCGATCTGCTCGCCGACCCAGCCGCGCAGCAGCGTCGCCAGGCCCTCGGGCGAATGCACTTCGAGATAGCTCTGCTTGATGATCACAAACGCGACCACCGCCTGCCCGGTGGTCTCATCCGACGCGCCGACCACGGCCGCCTCGGCGGTGGCCTCGTGCGCGACGATCGACGACTCGATCTCGGTCGTCGACAGGCGGTGACCCGACACGTTCATCACGTCGTCGACGCGGCCGAGCAGCCACAGGTCGCCGTCCTCGTCGAGACGCGCGCCGTCACCGGCGAAGTAGTAGCCCTTGTCCTGGAACTTGTCCCAGTAGGTCTCCTTGAACCGCTCCGGATCGCCCCAGATGCCGCGCAGCATGCTCGGCCACGGCTCGGTGATCACCAGAAGCCCGCCATTGCCATTGCCGACCTCGTTGCCGTCGTCGTCGACGACGTCGATCGAGATGCCGGGGATCGGCACCTGCGCCGAGCCGGGCTTGGTGGCGGTGATGCCGGGGAGGGGGGAGACCATGATCGCCCCGGTCTCGGTCTGCCACCACGTGTCGACGATGGGAGTCGCGCCGGCGCCGATCACCTCGCGGTACCACATCCACGCCTCCGGGTTGATGGGCTCGCCCACCGAGCCGAGCAGGCGTAGGCTCGACAGGTCGAACTTCTGCGGGATCTGACGACCGAGCTTCATGAACGAGCGGATGGCCGTCGGCGCGGTGTAGAAGATCGTCACGCCGTACTTCTCGATCAGCTCCCACCAGCGTCCGGGGTGCGGGGAATCGGGCGTGCCCTCGAAGAGCACCTGGGTCGCGCCGTTGGCCAGTGGGCCGTAGGTGACGTAGCTGTGCCCCGTGACCCAGCCGATGTCGGCGGTGCACCAGAACACGTCGGTCTCAGGATGCAGGTCGAAGACGTACTTGTGCGTGTACGCGGCCTGCACGAGGTAGCCGCCCGACGTGTGCAGGATGCCCTTCGGCTTTCCGGTGGTGCCCGAGGTGTACAGGATGAACAGCGGGTTCTCGGCGGGGAAGGCCTGCGCTTCGTGATCGCCGGATGCCTGCGGCACGACGTCGTGCCACCAGATGTCGCGCTCGTCGTTCCAGTCGACCTGGTTCTCGCCGCGCCTGACGACGAGCACGTGCTCGACCGTCTTCTGCTCGCCCTCGCCGTTGCGGTCGCTGAGCGCCTGGTCGACGGCCGGCTTGAGTGCCGACACCTTGCCCTTGCGGTAGCCGCCGTCGGCGGTGATCACGAGCTTGGCGCCGGCGTCGTCGATCCGGGAGCGCAGGCTGTCGGCGCTGAACCCGCCGAAGACGACGGAGTGGACGGCGCCGAGGCGCGCCACGGCGAGCATCGAGATGACGGCCTCGGGGATCATCGGCAGGTAGATGGCGACGCGGTCGCCGTGACCGATGCCGAGGTCCTGCAGCACATTGGCGGTGCGCTTGACCTCGTCGGTGAGCTCGGCGTACGTGATGCGGCGCTCGTCGCCCGGTTCGCCCTCCCACAGGAGGGCGACGCGGTCGCCGTTGCCTGATTCGACGTGGCGGTCGAGGCAGTTGTAGGCGACGTTGAGCTCACCGTCGTCGAACCACTTCGCGAACGGCGGGTTCGACCAGTCGAGCACCTGCGTGAACGGCTTGTGCCAGTGCACGCTCTCCCGGGCCTGCTCGCCCCAGAACGCCTCACGGTCGGCCGCAGCCCGCTCGTAGAGCGCCGGGTCGTCGATCGACTGGGCGACGAACTCCTCTGACGGCGGGAATCTACGGGCCTCGTCGAGGAGGTGGTCGATCTGGCTGCTCATGCACTCGCTCCTTTGCGCGGTCGGGTGATCGTGCAGGGACACGACCGTGACACGGCGAATCTAGTCCCGCCGGAGGGTGCCGCCTACTGTCGAAAGTGGGTAGTGAAAATGGTTTGCCGTGGCGCGGGGCGCGTGCATACACTGACCTCAGCCGAATTCGTTTACGGCTTCAGCGCGCCCGGATGCCCCCTCGTACCGGGCGGCGCGAGGCGGCACCTCATTCCCCCCGTGAGGTGCCGCCTGTCCGTCTGCGGGATGCGGGGTGGGCGTGCACGGTGCCGCCGGGGATCTGTCTGCACAATGCCGCGGTCGGGGCAGTTGTGCACATCGCCTGGGAATCGGGCGACGCCGCGCGGGACGACGCGCCTAACGTCGTCGCATGCCCGAACCGTTCGTCCTCCAACCGCGGCCGTCCGACGCCCGCATCGGCGCTCATCCCGACGCCGAGGTCGAGGTGGAACCTGCCCTCGGCGCCCTCGCCGAGCACGTGCGAGATGCCGAGGTGACCGACATCTTCGTCAACGGCGCGGACGGTCTGTACGTCGACCGCGGCCGCGGTGCCGAGCGGGTACCGGCGTGGCGCGCATCCGAGCGCGAGGTGCGTGACCTCGCGGTCGCCCTCGTGGCCGCAGGCGGACGGCACCTCGACGACCAGTCGCCCTGCGTCGACGTGCGGCTCGCCTCGGGCATCCGGGTGCATGCCGTGCTCGCCCCGGTCTCGGTGACCGGCACCGCCCTGTCGGTCCGCATCCCCCGCGTGCTCGGCGCCGACCTCGATGCGCTCGCCGCGACGGGCACGTTCACGGGGGCGCAGCGGGCCTGGCTGGCCCAGCTGGTGCGCGACCGGGCGAACGTGCTGATCACCGGCGGAACCGGCACGGGCAAGACGACGCTGCTCGCGGCGCTGCTGTCGCACGTGGGTGCGGGGGAGCGGATCGTCACCATCGAAGACGTCGCCGAGCTGCGTCCCCGGCATCCGCATCACGTCTCACTCGAAGCCCGCCAGGCCAATCTCGAGGGCGCCGGCCGCATCACCCTCGCGATGCTCGTGCGGGAGTCGCTGCGCATGCGCCCCGATCGGCTCGTCGTCGGCGAGTGCCGCGGCGAGGAGGTGCGCGAGCTGCTGACCGCGTTGAACACCGGGCACGACGGGGGCGCGGGAACGCTGCACGCCTCGGGGCTGGCCGATGTGCCGGCACGCATGGAGGCGCTCGGCGCGCTCGCCGGAATGGATGCCACGGCCCTGGCGCGACAGGTGGTCAGCGCCTTCACGATCGTGCTGCATCTGGAGCGCAGCACCGACGGGCGCCGGCGCATCGCGCACGCCGGCCGGTTCGTGCTGCGCGGCGATCGGCTGGCCATGCAGGAGGCGCAGCCGTGGTGAGGTGGCGGCACCGGCATCCCGACCCGGACGGTCCCCCGCGGGCGGCGGCTGCGGTGCGCACCCTCGCGGTGCTGCTGCAGGCGGGAGCGCGGCCGCACACCGCGTGGCGGCACCTGGCCGACACCGGCGACACCGTCGCGGGCCGGGTCGTCGCTCGGGTCGATGCCGGGGCGGAGCTCGTGGGCGCGATCGACGCGGAAGGCGGTGCGTGGTCGGACGTCGCAGCCGCCTGGGAGATCGCGACGACCGTCGGCGCGCCGCTGGCCGACGTGCTGCGCGCTCTGTCGGAATCGCTGCAGGATGCCGCGGCCGCTGCCGACGACGTGCGGGTCGCGCTGGCCGAGCCCACCGGCACTGCGCGGCTGCTGCTCTGGCTGCCGTTCGCGGGACTGCTGCTGGGATTCGCGCTGGGCTTCGACACGATCGGCGTGCTGGTGGGCAACCCGTTCGGCGTCGCATGCGTCGTGCTCGGCATCGCCCTGGTGCTCGTGGCGCGCTGGTGGACGGCACGCATGGTGCGGGCCGCGCAGCCGACGGCGGGCACACCCGGCATGCACGCCGAACTGGTCGCGGTCGCGCTCGCCGGGGGCGTCGGCATCCCGCGGGCGCTGCGGCTCGTCGAGCACAGCCCTGCCACCCTGTCGGACGATCGCAGCAGCACGGACGCGGTCCTGGAGCTGTCGCGCTCGGCCGGCGTTCCGGCCGGCGAGCTGCTGCGCGCAACGGCGGCGCAGCAGCGTCACGAGTCGCGCGTGCGGGGGCGCGTGCGCGCCGCGCGGCTCTCATCGAAGCTGCTGCTGCCGCTGGGCGCCTGCACGCTGCCCGCATTCCTGCTGCTCGGGGTCGCGCCGCTCATGCTCAGCGTGCTCGCCTCGACACCCCTGCCCATCTGAGACGTCGAGGGCGAGAGCCGCCCCGCACGAGAGAGAAGGAACACCATGACCGCATCCTGCGCCGACCCGCTGCCCCCGCTCACGAGAAGCCGCGCAGCCGACCTGTTCACCGACGAAACGGGAGCAGCGACGGCAGAGTACGCGATCACGACGATGGCCGCCGTGGCGTTCGCCGGCCTGCTCGTCGTGATCATGCGCTCCGACGAGGTGAGGGGCATCCTCACGGATCTCGTCCGGCGGGCCCTCACGGTCGCCTGATGCCACGCCCGTCACACCTGTTCGGCGGCGACCGCGGGTCGGTCGCCGCCGAGCTCGCGGTCGCCCTGCCGGCGGCGCTGATGGCCGTCGCGTTCGGCGTCGGCGCGCTCGGCGCTGCCGCCACGCAGGTCTCGCTGCAGGATGCCGCTGCGGACGCTGCCCGCCTGCTGGGGCGGGGCGAGAGCAGCGCTCGGGCGGCGGGGGTGGTGCGGGATGCCGTGGACGGCGCGTCATCGGCATCCCGAGCCGCCGGCGACCTGGTGTGCGTGACGGCGTCGCTCGACCTGCGTATCGGACGCCTGATCTCGGTGCCGCTGAGCGCATCGAGCTGTGCGCTGGCGGGTGGACTGTGACGCGCCCCGCGTGGGCGGCCGGCAGCTGCCCCGAACGGACCGCCCGATGAGTGGGACAGCACTCGCCGCCGGCCTGGTCACGGTCGCGGCGACTCTCTCGCTCGGACTCGCCGCCGTCGGCGGCGCAGCCGTCACGGCGCAGCGCGCTGCGGGCGCGGCCGATGCGGCCGCCCTCGCCGCAGCCGACGCCGCGTCGGGCGCCGTCGCCACCGGCGAGGACGCCTGCGCTCTCGCCGCTCGCGTGGCCCTGGCATCCGGATCGGAGCTCGTCTCGTGCGCCGTCGACGCGCTCACGGCGACGGTCGAGGTCAGATCCGCGTACTCTGGACTGGTCGCCGTCGCCCGTGCCCGGGCGGGACCCCCGAGAAGCTGAACGTGCGACGCCCCTCGCACCGCCCGCGCGTCAGCCGATTCGCCGGACGATCTCTCGGCCCACGCCATGATCGCGGTGTGTATGGTGTGCTTCGAAGAAAGGACGCCCCCTTGGCAGAAGGCAAGAAGCTCGTCATCGTCGAGTCCCCGACGAAGATGAGGTCGATCCAGGGATACCTCGGCGACGGGTACCAGGTGCTCAGCTCGGTCGGTCACATCCGCGACCTCGCCGACAAGAAGGACATCCCCGTCGACGACAAGAAGGCGTACGGCAAGTACTCCATCGACGTCGAGAACGACTTCGACCCCTACTACGTGGTGTCCGACCGCAAGACCAAGACGGTCGCCGAGCTGCGCCGTGCGCTGAAGAACGCCGACGAGGTGCTGCTCGCCACCGATGAGGACCGCGAGGGCGAGGCCATCGCCTGGCACCTGCTCGAGACGCTCAAGCCCAAGGTGCCCGTCAAGCGCATGGTCTTCCACGAGATCACCAAAGACGCCATCCAGGCCGCCGTGGGCAACACCCGAGAGCTCGACCTCGCCCTCGTCGATGCGCAGGAGACCCGCCGCATCCTCGACCGGCTGTACGGCTGGGACGTCTCGCCGGTGCTCTGGTACAAGGTCAAGTCGGGGCTGTCCGCCGGCCGCGTGCAGTCGGCCGCCACCCGCATGGTCGTCGAGCGCGAGCGCGAGCGGATGGCGTTCGTCTCGGCCGAGTACTGGGATGTCGAGTCGCAGGCGTCCGCGTCGGCAGGCTCGGCCGAGCGATCCGCGTTCGGGGTGCGTCTCGTGCGCGTCGACGGTGGTCAGCTCGCCCGCGGAACCGATTTCGACGACACCGGAAAGCTCAAGAAGGCCGTCGTGGTGCTCACCGAGGCCGACGCCGAAGCGCTCGCCGTCGCCGTGGACGCCACAGGAACGGCGACCGTCTCGAAGGTCGAGGCGAAGCCCGGCACTCGCAGTCCCTACGCGCCCTTCACCACCTCCACGCTGCAGCAGGAGGCCGGACGCAAGCTCTCGATGAGCGCCAAGCAGGCGATGAGCGTCGCCCAGCGGCTCTACGAGAAGGGATACATCACCTATATGCGCACCGACTCGGTCGCGCTGAGCACGCAGGCGATCCAGGCTGCGCGAAACCAGGCCGTCGCCCTGTACGGCGACTCGGCCGTGCCGTTGAAGCCGCGCGTGTACAAGTCGAAGAGCAAGAACGCCCAGGAGGCGCACGAGGCGATCCGCCCGTCGGGTGAGACGTTCCGCACGCCGGCGTCGGTCGCCTCCGGCCTCGACCGCGACGAGCAGCGCCTGTACGACCTGATCTGGAAGCGCACCGTCGCTAGCCAGATGTCGGATGCCAAGTACGAGACGACCACGGTCACCCTCGAGACCCACACCTCGACACAGCTCAGTGCAGGGGCCGGCAAGCGGGTCGAGTTCACGGCATCCGGAACCGTCTACACGTTCAAGGGCTTCCTCGAGGCGTACGAGGAGGGCCGCGACGAGAAGCGCAACGCGCAGGACTCCTCGGCCGACCAGTCGCTGCCCGCCGTGGCCGTCGGCGACGAGCTCGCCATCGGCGAATCCGTCGCGAAGGGGCATCGCACCACGCCGAAGCCGCGCTACACCGAGGCCTCGCTGGTGAAGGCGCTCGAAGAGCACGGCATCGGCCGCCCGTCGACCTTCGCGAGCATCATCGGCACGGTCATCGATCGCGGCTACGCGACCAAGCGCGGGCAGGCGCTCGTGCCCACGTGGCTGGCGTTCAGCGTCGTGCGGCTGCTCGAGCAGCACTTCGCCGACCTGATCGACTACGACTTCACCGCAGCCCTCGAAGACGACCTCGATGCGATCGCCCGAGGTGAGCAGAACCGCGTCGAATGGCTGAAGTCGTTCTACTACGGCTCCGAGAAGCAGGTGGGTCTGCGACAGGTCGTCGACAACCTCGGTGAGATCGACGCGCGCGCGCTGAACTCGACGCGCATCACCGACGACGCCACGCTCCGCTTCGGCAAGTACGGCCCGTACCTCGAGGTCGTCGATCCGGCGAACCCCGAGGCCAAGCCGCGCATCGTGAACGTGCCCGAGGACCTCGCGCCGGATGAGCTCACCGCCGACAAGGCGCGCGAGCTGATCGACGCGCCCGTCGCCGGCGACCGTGTGCTCGGCGAGAACCCCGAGAACGGCAAGATCATCGTCGTCAAGGACGGCCGCTTCGGGCCGTACGTGCAGGAGAACGATCCGGTCTCCGACGACGACACCGTCGACGAGACGACCGGCGAGGTTGTCGACAAGCCGAAGAAGAAGACGAAGAAGGATGCCGCGCCCAAGCCCCGCACCGCGTCGCTGTTCCGCTCGATGTCGGTCGACACGATCGACCTCGACACCGCGCTGCAGCTGCTCAGCCTGCCGCGCGTGGTCGGCGTCGATCCCGCCACGGATGAAGAGATCACCGCGCAGAACGGACGCTTCGGGCCGTACCTGAAGAAGGGTGCCGACTCGCGCTCGCTGGAGAGCGAGTCGCAGATCTTCGACGTCACACTCGAGCAGGCCCTCGAACTGTACGCGCAGCCGAAGTACGGCGGGCGCAAGGCGTCGAGCGCGCTGAAGGAGTTCGAGGCCGATCCCGTCAGCGGCAAGCCGATCCGCATCCGCGACGGCCGCTTCGGCGCCTACGTCACCGACGGCGAGACGAACGTGACCATCCCGCGCGGGCAGACCCCCGACGACGTCACGTTCGAGATCGCCGTCCAGATGCTCGCCGACAAGCGCGCCAAGGGCCCCGCGCCCAAGCGCGGTGCGAAGAAGCCGGCCGCGAAGAAGGCCCCGGCCAAGAAGCCTGCCGCCAAGAAGCCTGCCGCCAAGAAGACCACGGCGAAGCCCGCTTCGGACGCCGACAAGGCCGCTGCGCGCTCGGCTGCGGCGAAGAAGGCCGCCGCCACGCGCAAGGCGAACGCGATCGCGAAGGCCGATGCGGCACGCGCGGCGGCCAAGGCGGACGCGTGACCCGGGAGCAGCCGGGACTGTGGATCACGTTCGAAGGCGGTGACGGCTCGGGCAAGACCACCCAGGCCGGGCTGCTCGCGCAGTGGATGCAGCAGCGCGGGCGCACCGTGCTGCACACCCGCGAGCCGGGCGGATCCGAGGTCGGCACCCTGATCCGCGACATCGTGCTTCACCACCGGGGCGACATCGCGCCCCGGGCCGAGGCCCTGCTGTACGCCGCCGACCGGGCCCACCATGTCGCGACGGTCGTACGACCGGCGCTGGAGCGCGGCGACGTCGTCATCCAGGACCGCTACCTCGACTCGTCCGTCGCGTATCAGGGTGCCGGGCGTGTGCTCGACGCCGCCGAGGTGCGCGACCTCTCGCTGTGGGCGACCGAGGGTGCGCTGCCGGATCTGACCGTGCTGCTCGACCTCGACCCGTCGACGGCCCGTCGCCGGCTCGACGCGGACGACAAGCCGTTCGATCGTCTCGAGGCCGAGAAGGAGGACTTCCACGCCCGCGTGCGAGCGGCGTATCTCGCGCTCGCCGCCGCCGAGCCGCAGCGGTTCCTCGTCGTCGACGCCTCGCTCGACCCCGACGACATCGCCGTGCTGATCCGGGCGCGCATGTCGGTCCTCGTCTGAGCGGGCGGAGCAGCAGTCGATGTCGGCCCCGCGGATAGGCTGGAGCGCATGACCGCCCTCACCACCGCGCCGTTCCCGTGGACGGACGTGTGGGGTCAGGATGCCGCGGTGCAGACCCTCCGTCAGGCCGCAGCCGACCCGGCATCCCTGTCGCACGCGTGGCTGATCACCGGCCCGCCGGGGTCGGGGCGATCCACGTTGGCGTACGCGTTCGCGGCCGCGCTGATCGCAGAGGGTCCGCACGACGAGGCCACGATGCGTCAGGTGCTCGCGCGCACGCATCCGGATGTCACGGCGCTGCGCACCGACAAGGTCATCATCACCATCGCCGAGGCGCGCGCCCTGGTCGAGCGGTCGTACTTCGCCCCGTCTGCGGGACGCTACCGGGTGATCGTCGTCGAAGACGCCGACCGCATGGTCGAGCGCACCTCGAACGTGCTGCTGAAGGCCCTGGAAGAGCCGCCGGAGAAGACCGTGTGGGTGCTGTGCGCCCCCAGCGAGGCCGACCTGCTCCCCACCATCCGCTCGCGGGTGCGCCCGCTGCGGCTGCGCGAGCCCGACGTCGACGATGTGGCGCGACTCATCACCGCCCGCACCGGCGTGGACGCCGCCGTCGCCGAGCAGGCCGCCCGACACGCGCAGCGGCACATCGGCATGGCGCAGCGGCTGGCGACCGACGATGCCGCGCGGCGCCGGCGAGACGAGACGCTGCGTGCCGTGCTCGGCGTGCGGGGCGTCAGCACGGCCGTCGAGGTGGCCGGCACGATCATCCAGGCCGCGACCGACGACGCGAAGTCGCTCACCGCCGAGCGCGATGCCGCCGAGCGCGCCGCCCTGCTCCGCACCGTCGGCATCGCCGAGGGGCAGGCCGTGCCGTCCGCGCTGCGGGCGCAGATCAGCGCCCTCGAGGATGATCAGCGCAAGCGCGCCACGCGCAGCCTGCGCGACGGGATCGACCGGGTGCTCACCGACCTGCAGTCGCTGTACCGCGACGTCGTCATGCTGCAGTTCGGGCACGGCGACGAGCTGATCAACCGCGAGCTGCGCGACGAGCTCGAGCGCATCGCCGGCGCGTGGCCGACCTCGCGCACCATCCTCGTGCTCGATGCCGTGGCCGCCACCCGCGAATCCCTGGAGCGCAACGTCGCGCCGCTCCTCGCCGTCGAGAGTCTTCTCGTGACCGTCTCCAGCGGAAGGACCCCGTGAACCTCCGAACCTCCAGGTCCCGCCCGCTGCGCCGGGCCGCCGCCGTGCTCGCCGGTCTCGCCGCGGCGTCGCTCGTCCTCTCCGGATGCCTGTACGCGCAGATCCCGGAGGCTCCCACCTCGATCTCCCGCGACCCCGACCTGTCGGGCGTGCCGGAGCAGCTGCAGCCGTACTACTCGCAGAAGCTCGTGTGGGAGACGTGCGGAGCCCGGTTCGACTGCACCGAGGTCACCGCCCCGCGCGACTGGGACGACCCGTCGGCGGGCGACCTGACCCTGTCGATCATCCGCCACCAGGCGACCGGGACGTTCCAGGGTTCGCTGCTGATCAACCCCGGCGGGCCCGGATCCAGCGCATACGACTTCGTCGCCCAGAGTCTCGAGTACGCGGTAGGGGCCGACCTCATCGAGCGCTTCGACGTGATCGGATTCGACCCGCGCGGCGTCGGCCGCTCGAGCGCCGTGGAGTGTCTCGACGCAGAGCAGATGGACGAGTACAACTACGGCGTGCTCGACGCCCCTCGCGACACTGCGGAGTGGGAGGCGGAGATCACGGCGCGCAACCAGCAGTACGCGGACGCCTGCGAGGCGAACAGCGACGGGCTGCTGCCGCACATCACGACGGCCGACTCGGCCCGCGACATGGATCTCATCCGCGGGGTGCTGGGTGACAACACCCTGAACTACCTCGGCTACTCGTACGGCACGTTCCTCGGCGCGACGTACGCGAAGCTGTTCCCCGAGCGGGCCCAGCGGCTGGTGCTCGACGGGGCGATCGACCCGGCCGTCCCCGGGCTGGACGTCGGCACCACGCAGGCGGTCGGCTTCGAATCCGCGCTGCGTGCATACCTGTCCGGATGCCTCTCCGGCGCGGACTGCCCGTTCAACGGCTCGGTCGACGAGGCCATCGCCGACGTGCAGGCGCTGCTCGCCACGGTCGCCCGCACGCCGATCGAGAACGGCGACGGGCGGTCGCTGACCGTCGACACGATGATCACCGGCATCATCACCGCGATGTACAGCGAGCAGAGCTGGCCGTACCTCACCCAGGGGTTCACCGCCGTGCTGCAGGGCGACCCGTCGGTGCTGTTCGCGCTCGCCGACAGCTACAACGGCCGTGAACCCGACGGCACCTACGCCGACAACTCCGCCGAGGCGTTCCGGGCGTACAACTGCATGGACTATCCCGTCGAGGACGACCCCGCAGCGGAGGCAGCGGCGATCGCGAAGATCGAGAAGCTCGCCCCGACGTTCGCGCCGTACTGGCAGGGTCCCGACCCGTGCGAAGTGTGGCCCTACCCGCCGGTCGGCGTGCGTGAGCCGATCGCCGCCTCCGGCTCCGGCCCGATCGTCGTGGTCGGCACGACCAACGACCCCGCGACGCCCTACGAGTGGTCCGAGTCGCTCGCGCAGCAGCTCGAGAACGGAGTGCTCGTCACCCGGGTGGGCGAGGGCCACACCGGATACAACAAGGGCAGCAGCTGCGTCGACGATGCGGTCGAGGCCTTCCTCATCAACGGGACGGTTCCCGACGACGGGCTGCGCTGCGAGTGATCTGCGGGAGAGGTCTGCTCGGTTTCGCGCGCACCGGATCGTCGTAGTAGGATCTTTGCTTGTGCCGCAGTCCGCTGCGCACGCCACCTTAGCTCAGTGGTAGAGCATCCCACTCGTAATGGGAAGGCCGTCAGTTCGATCCTGACAGGTGGCTCGAGAAAGGCCCGGGATGCACCGCATCCCGGGCCTTCGAGCGTCTCGGCGGCCCTCCGATCAGATGATCGAGCGGCCCTCGGCCTTGGCCTTCTTCGCCTCCTTGGTGAATGCGCGGACGATGACGGTGAGCACACCGGCAACGACCACGGGCCACATCAGCACGTAGCCGGTCAGAGCGATGGTCGACAGTTCCATGTCAGTTCCTCTCGTTCTCAGCGGACAGCGACTCGGTCTCGGTCAACCGCATCAGTTCGGCGTTGAGCTCGCCGGTGTCGACCGAGTCGAAGTCGCCGGTGCGCTGCTTGATCAGCTCGAAGTCGAAGTCCTCCTTCTTGCTCGGCAGGGTGAGGGCGACGCAGACGATGGTCGACACCGCGTACGCGACGAGCGAGCCGGACAGCACCGGGTAGGTGTGCAGGAATCCGATCGCGAAGGGGGCGGATGCCAGCGTCGCGGCCGCTCCGACGATGAGCGCCACACGCTTTCCGAAGAAGCCAAATGCCATCAGCCCCAGCACGACGCCGATGCCGATCGTCGAGATGACGTCCGAGACGATGCCGATCGGGCCGTTCAGGTCGATCCACTCGAAGCGGACCGGCAGGAACGCGGCCAGTGCGACGACCACCGACACCGAGAACGCGAGGTTGGTGACGCGGTTCCAGTAGAAGCTCGCGATCACCGGGAACACCAGCGCACCCCACAGGGCGCCGACGAACACCAGCAGGTCGAGGATGTTCAACTGGCTGCCGGCGAAGTACAGGCCGGCGACCATCGCGACGACCATCGTGATGCGGCCGACGAGCACCATCGTGCGCGGGTTCGCCTTCTTCTTGCCGGCGATGTTCTGCCCGTAGACGTCCGCCATGATGATCGACGACAGAGCCGTCAGGTCGGCATCGGCCGTCGACGACAGCGATCCGATGATCATCACGAAGAACACGCACAGCAGCAGCGGCGACAGGTAGGTCGCAGCCATCTGGGGGATGAGGTTGTTCACGTCGCCACCCGCAGGGGTGACGCCGGCGTACAGGGCGATCACGCCAAGCATCCCGATGCCGATGATCGTCGCGCCGTACCCGAAGGTGGCGGTGATGAAGGTCTTCTTGATGAGGTCCTCGCGCACGGCGAACAGACGCTGCGCGATGGTCTGGTTACCGATCGCGTAGGCGAGCACAGCGGCGATGTACGGCGCGCCCTGGTTGAAGAACGCGTCGGACGAGAAGAAGTCGGCCTGCTGCGGGGTGAGGTTCGACGCCCCCGTCTCGAACAGGCTCGGGCCGCCGGCGGCGAAGAAGACAACAGGGATGATCACGATCACCGCACCGAGCATGGCCACCACCTGCGCGAAGTCGGTGAGCACCGACGCGCGGAATCCCGACCACAGCGTGTACAGCAGCACACCCGCGCCGATGGCGAGGATGCCCTGGCCGAAGCTGAACGGCGAGAGCATCGAGATCAGCGCGCCGCCGGCGATGAGGTTCGAGGTGAGGCTGATGATGCTGCCGAGGACGTTGGATCCGGCGAGCATCAGCTGGCTGGAGCGGCCGTGCCGGGCGAACATCACCTCGGCGATGGTGTGCGCCTTCGGCGCCACCTGGCGGATGCGCCTGCCGAAGGGGTAGATGAGCAGGATCATCAGCGCGCCCCACAGCCCGTAGTGGATGGGGCCGGAGATGCCGTAGGTGTAGCCGGACGTGGCCGAGGCGTACATCGACGACGCCCAGATCCAGGTGGCGGTCATGGACGCGGCCGAGATGCCGAATCCGATCTTGCCGCCGCCGGTCATGTAGCCGTCGGCGTTTTCGGTGCGCTTGCGGATGCGCAGCGACATGTACAGGCTGCCGCCGAAGAACAGCAGCATGAGCAGGACCACGACGGGTCCGGCGAGTGTTTGCAGGTTTTCCACGTTTCTCTCTCTCGTCGAAGGGCCGGCGGCATTGCCGGAGGGCGGAACGAGAGAGCACTAACGGGACGGGAGTGTGGCCTTCAGAGGACCGGTGAGCAGACAGAGGGACGGTGCGGGGGCGAAACGGATTCTGGGCGGCATACGCTTCCTTCTCACGGTGAGCACGCGCGCGGCTGTCGCCTCCGCCGAGAAGCGACGCGCGCGTGCGCGGAAGGTCGGAGCCTTCCGCGCGAGCCGGAGAGAACGGGCGCTGCTCACGACGCAGGCGGTTCGTCGTGGCGCGCCCAGGGGCGGACCTCTGGTCCTCATCCGGGCGGGCGCTCGTCACCGGGCGGCAGCACTCTGCGAGCATGTCCGGCCCGCCTCTCCACGGTAGCAACAGGCCGGGGCAAGTCAAATGCGGGCCGGATCGCGTCACGCTCGAGCCACCGCCGAGCTCGTTCGACGCGTACGCTCGGTGCATGACCAGGGCTCTTCTCATCGTCGACGTGCAGAACGACTTCACCGAGCACGGCGCCCTCGCCGTGGCCGGCGGTGATGCCGTGGCGTCGGGAGTGTCGGCGCTGCTGGCCGACCACGCCGCCGATTACGACGTCATCATCGCGTCGCGGGACTGGCACGACGCCGACAGCGACAACGGCGGTCACATCTCGGCGCAGCCCGACTACGTCGACACCTGGCCCGTGCACTGTGTCGCGGAGACGGAGGGGGCAGCCTACGACCCGCTGCTCGACACGACGGCGATCACGCACCACGTGCGCAAGGGGCAGGGCATCCCGGCCTACTCGATGTTCGAGGGCGTCACCGACGGCGGGGAGCGGACGGCCGAGATCCTCGCCGCGCACGGCGTGACCGACGCCGACGTGGTCGGCATCGCCACCGACCACTGCGTGCGCGCTTCCGCGCTGGACGCGATCGCCCACGGCATCCGGGTGCGCGTGCTCACCGACCTCGTCGCGGGTGTCGCCGCGGAGTCGAGCGAGGCGGCGCTCGCCGAGCTCGCACACGCCGGAGCAGAGCTCTCCCGCGCCGGGCGATGACCGACCGGGTGCGGCCGGACGAGCGCATCGCGCTCGTCGGGCGCGAGCCGTGGATCGACGACGGTCAGGGCTGCGTCGCGTCGACCACGCTCGCTCGAGCGGTGCCCGATCGCGCACTCAGCACCGCGGGCACCGCCCGCAACCGCAAGACCCTGCGCATGCTGGTGCAGCTGACCGCGACCACCGCCCGCGCATGACCGAGCCGGGGACGGCGGCACCGGCCCCGGCTCGGTGAGCTGGTCGAGTCAGCTGTCGATGTCGACCCGGACCACGCCGAGATCGGCATCGAGGTCGACCTCGACGTCGCTCCGGTCGGCGCCACGCAGCTCGACCTCATAGACCGCGCCTGAGCCGCCCGTCGACAGCGCGTGGAACGCGCCCTCCGCCGCGCCCGCGTCGCCGGCGGCCGCCTGGGCTGCGGTGAGGATGTCGCCGAGCCGGGCCAGGTCGATCAGCGGGTCGTCGCCGTCGTCGCCATCCGCGTCGTCGTCTCCGCGCTCGCGCACGGCGCCCTCGGGAGTGACGAACAGGTCGACCTCGGTGCCGTCGGCCCGGCGGGCACCGATGTCGTACCCGCCGCGCTCGACCTCGATCGAGGTGATCCCCTCGGCCGAGGCATGCGCGATCGCGGCCTCGGCGGCCGAGCGCAGCGCGGCGGCATCGGCGGGAGCCCACGCTGCGCCGCCGTCACCGCCATGGTCGTCGTCGTCATCGTGAGAGCCGAGCGCGTGGATGCCGGGCCGGTCGTCGTCATCGTCGCCCACTGCGGCACCGATCGCGTACGCGCCGCCGCCGACGGCGAGCAGCGCGACAGCGGCGCCGGCGCCGATCAGGAGGGTGCGGGTGCGGCGCCGTCCGCGAGCGGGGATCTTCGCCTCAGCGTCGGCGCCGGCGGGGGAATCGGCGGGAGCGGTCGAGGGGGCGGGGGTCTTCTCGTCGTTGTCCATGTCTCCACTGTGCTCGGCGGGCGGTGAAGCGCTCCTGAAACCACCTGAAGCGACGTTCAGGATGCCGGAGAGCGGGGGAGGGAGAGGGTCATCAGCGCCCCTCCGTCGGAGCCCTCGGACGCGGTGACCGTTCCCCCGTGCGCCAGCGCGATCTCCCGCACGATGGCGAGTCCGAGACCGCTGCCACCGGCATCCCTCGCCCTCGCCTCGTCGAGGCGCACGAAGCGGTCGAAGATGTGCTCGCGGTCGTCGACCGGGATGCCGGCGCCGTCGTCCTCGACCTGCAGCAGCACGCTGTCGCCTCGCTCGTCGACGCGGAGGGACACCCGCTCACGAGCATGGCGAGCGGCGTTGTCGGCGAGGTTGCGCACCGCGCGGGCGAGCAGCGCGGCGTTGCCCACGACACGGCCGGGGCCGATCCCGCTCGCGTCGACGGTGACGCCCATGCCGCGCAGCCGGTGCGCCTCGGCGAGGGCGATGTCGTCCATGTCGGTGGGGGCCATGGGCGCGTCGCGTCCTTCGTCGAGCCGGGCCAGCAGCAGCAGACCTTCGACGAGCTCCTGCATCCGCTCTCCCTCGTCGAGCACGACGCGGCTCAGGACGGGCAGCGAACTCGCCTCGGGATGCGCTGCCGCCAGTTCGGCGTGCTGCCGGATGGTCGCCAGGGGCGAGCGCAGCTCGTGCGACGCGTCGCTGACGAACCGGCGCTGCGTGATCTGCGACTGCTCCAGACGATCCAGCATCCGGTTCATCGTCCGGGCGAGCGCGCCCAGCTCGTCGTCCCGCGCCGCATCCACTCGTCGGTCGAGGCCGGCCGCGTCGATGGCATCCACCTGCCGGCGCAGCCGCTCGACGGGAGCGAGCGCGCGGGCCGCCACCGCCCACATGACCAGACCGACGAGGCCGAGCACGAGCGGCACGGCGACGGAGAGCAGCACGGCTGACGCCGACACCGCCTCGTCGACGCCGGCCAGCGGTCGCGCCACGGTGAGCGTGCCGCGATCGGTCTCCTCGCTCGCGGCGAGGTAGGGATCGCCGTCGACCTCGACGCGCTGCGTGTGATCCTCCCGCACGATGGGAAGCGTCCGTGCGTCGTCGTCGTTCACCTGTTGCGTGCCGGCGCCTGCGCTGTCGCCGTCGCGCTCGCCGCCGCGGCCGTCGTCGGAACCCTGCAGCCGCACGAGGATGTCGTCGTCGATGGCATCCACCCGCCCCTGGCCGCGGTCCAGCTGCGCGGAGATCGTGTCGAGATCCTGCTGCACGGCCGCGGCGACGCCGTCGGTCAGCGTGACGCGCAGCACCTGCACGGCGGCGAACGACCCGGCGATCAGGGCGACGGCGACGATCAGGAGCGCGCCGAGGGTGAGGCGGGAGCGGATGGAGCGCAGCGGGGAGGTCATGCCGTGGCATCCCTCCCCGTCAGGCGATAGCCGGCGCCGCGGACGGTCTGGATGCTCTCCCGGTCGAACGGGCGGTCGACTTTGGCGCGCAGGTGCCCGATGTAGACCTCGACGATGTTCGCGTCGCCGTCGAAGTCGGCGCCCCACACGTTCGCGATGATCTCGGCTTTGGTGACCACCTCGTCGCGGCGGCGCATCAGGAAGTCGAGCACGGCGAGCTCCCGCGCCGTGAGCGAGACCTCGGCCTCGCCGCGGAACACCCGCCGAGCGGCGGGGTCGAGTCGCAGGTCGCCCGCCTCGAGCACGGGCGGACGCTCGCGGCCGCCGCGGCGCACCAGGGCCCGAAGCCGAGCGACGAGAACCGGGTACGAGAACGGCTTGGTCAGCCAGTCGTCACCGCCGGTGTCGAGTCCCTCGACCTCGTCCCACTCGCCGTCCTTCGCGGTGAGGAAGAGCACGGGCGTCCAGTCGCCTTCGGCGCGCAGCGCCTGGCACAGCCGGTAGCCGCTCATACCGGGCATCATGACGTCGAGCACGATCGCGTCGTAGTCGGCGTCACGCGCCTGGGCGAGGCCGTCGACGCCGTGATGTGCGACGTCGACGACCATGCCCTCAGCCTCGAGCCCGCGACGGATGCCGTCGGCGAGGCGCACTTCGTCGTCGACGAGCAGGATCCGCATGCTCACAGTCTGTCGACTGGATCCTGAAGCGCAACTGAAGTGCGGCCGCGCCGATCAGGCGTGCTGCTCGCGGTGCCTGCCCTCGCCGATCTCCTCGACCACCTTCGCGCAGAACGCCGGCAGGTCGTCGGGGGTGCGGCTGGAGACCAGACCCGCGTCGACGACGACCTCCTCGTCGACCCAGGTGGCCCCTGCGTTGCGCAGGTCGGTCGTCAGGCTCGGGTAGCTGGTGAGGGTGCGGCCGTCGACGACGCCCGCCTCGATGAGGATCCACGCGCCGTGGCAGATGACGCCGACCGGCTTGTGCTGCTCGAAGAAGGCCCGCGCGAGCTCGATCGAGTCGCGATCCATGCGCAGGTGGTCGGCGTTCACGACGCCGCCGGGCAGCACCAGGGCGTCGAAATCGTCGGCTGAGGCAGCGGAGGCGGCGAGGTCGACGGGCTGCGCGTGCCCGTTCTTGCCGGTGATCTCGCCGGACTCCGGCGACACCATGGTCGCCGTTCCACTGGCGTCTGTCACCGCCCGCCACGGCTCGGTGAGCTCGCTGTCTTCGAAGCCGTTCGTCGCGAGGAAGGCGACCTTCGCGTCGGAGATGCTCGTCATGATGCGTCCTTTCGATCGGGATGGGTGCTGCCACTCTGCGACGGAGCGGCACATCCGGGCAGGGGATGGTCAGGTGCGGTGACGCGTGATACGCGGTGGGTGCCTACGCTGGAGGGGTGTCCCTGCCGTCGCCTCCGCTGCCCGCGACGATCGCCGCCGCCGTCGAGCACGAGCTGGTGATCCGCAAGTCGCGGTTTCTGACGCTCGTCGCACCGGTGGAGACGCCCGACGCGGCCGATCAGGTGATCGCCGGGGTGAAGAAGCGATATTGGGATGCCGCGCACAACTGCAGTGCGCAGGTCACCGGTCTGCACGGCGATCGCGCCCGGTCGTCGGATGACGGCGAACCGTCGGGCACGGCGGGCATCCCGATGCTCGAGGTCTTGCGACGCCGCGAGCTGACCGACGTCGTTGCCATCGTGACCCGGTATTTCGGCGGGATCAAGCTCGGTGCCGGCGGGCTCGTGCGCGCGTACTCGTCCGCCGTGTCGCAGGCGCTCGACCTGGCGAGTCCGGTTGATCGGCGGGTGCTGGATCAGGTGGTCCTGGCCGCTCCGCATGCGGATGCCGGGCGCTTCGACAACCTGCTGCGCGACTGGACGGCGCGCAGCGGGGCGGTGCTCGGCGAGACCACGTACGCGGCCACGGCGGAGTTCGAGGTGTGGGCGCCGGCCGAGGCCGTGCCGGGTCTGCAGGCCGAGATCGCCGCGCTGTCGGCCGGAGCGGTGGCAGCCGTCGGCACGGGCGTGCAGCGGGTCATCGACGTGCCGCGCTGACCGGACGGCTCTGCGCGCTCGGTGGCAGGTCGGGCGCGCCGCGCACGTCGACGCGCCGCGCGCCACAGGTGGCGCAGCGTACGTACACCACCTCGCCCTGCGAGGTGGGATGCGCGGATTCTGTGGTCCAGCCGTGCTCGTGCACGGCGGCGAGGGTGGGGAGCGGAAGAGTGCGGGAAGCGGTCATGCCTCCACGATGATGTAATGCTGTTATGCATCTCAACCCTTACGGCGAGTACGCGGTACTGCTGGCTGCGTCACTCGCTGACGACTGGCCCGCCGACCGCGCCGGCATCGAGCAGCGCACCCGGGACTTCGGCATGACCATGGCTTTCGAGAAGACGGCCGACGACCACCCGCGCGTGCGCGAGGTCGTCGACGCGTGGTTGAAGGTGGTGGATGCCGAGACACACGAGCATCGCGCGATGATCCTGAACGCGCAGATGGCGGCCGCGGCGGCGTTCCCGCAGCTGACCGATCACGACGGGGAGGGATGGCACCTGCACTATCGTGACGCCGGTCAGAGCCTCCCGGCCGTGCTCGAGGCCGTGATCAGCGTTGGGACAGCGCTGCATCTCGCTGGCCGCGGGATGCACCGGCTCGGTCGCTGCGCGGCATCCCCGTGCCGACGAGTGGTCGTCGACGTCACCCGCAACGGTCGGCAGCGGTACTGCTCGGTGCGCTGTGCCAACCGGGATGCCGTCCGGCGACACCGTGCCCGCAGCGCGTCGCCGTGACAGTGACTCAACCGCGGAGGGCGGCGAGCACGGAATCCGACAGTGGCGGCCACGCCTCCACCGCCCACGGGCCGAAGTCCCGGTCGGCGAGCGCGACGCAGGCCGCCTGCGCCTGCGGATCGACCCAGAGGAACGTGCCGCTCTGCCCGAAGTGGCCGAACGTCGCGGGGGAGTTGGCCGTCGACGTCCAGTGCGGCGTCTTGCCGTCGCGCAGCTCGAAACCCAGCCCCCAGTCGTTCGGCCGCTGCACGCCATAGCCGGGCAGCACCCCGTCGAGGCCGGGGAACGCGACGGTCGTCGCGAGCGCCAAGGTCTGCGGCGCGAGCAGCGCGGGGCGCTGCAGCTCTGCGGCGAAGCGCGCGAGGTCGCCGGCGGTGGACTCTGCCCCGGCGCCGGCCGATCCGATCAGCCTCGTCGACGCCATGCCGAGGGGCGCGAACACGGCCTCGTCGATGTACGTGGCGAGAGGGATCTCGGCGCGCTCCTCGAGCGTCTGCGCGAGCACGTCGAAGCCGAGGTTGGAGTAGATCCGGCGGGTGCCGGGCTCGGCGCGCACCTTGTCTTCCGAGAAGTCGAGCCCGGAGGTGTGGGCGAGCAGGTGCCGCACGGTGGAACCGGGAGGGCCGGCCGGGTCGTCGAGGTCGAAGACGCCCTCCTCGACGGCGATGAGCACGGCGTAGGCGGTGAGGGGTTTGGTGACGGAAGCCAGGCGGTAGACCCGATCGAGCTCGCCGTGCGATCCGAGGACGGAGCCGTCGGCGCCGACGACCACGGCCGCGGCGTTGTCGACCGGCCAGCCGTCGATCAGATTCAGGGCGTCGTCGATGGCGGTCATGCGTCCTCCCGGATGTCGTGCACTGCGCGCGTCCCTCGCACGGAGAGCGCGATGGCATCCTCCCACACCGCTTCCGTTCGCCGCCGGTGTGCGCATGCGATGATCTGCATATGAATGCGCGAGTGTCAGCGACGGCCGCGGTGCTCGCCGGCCTCGCCCTCATCCTCTTCCCGCTTCTCGCGCTGGCGGCGAAACTCGTCTTCCCCGGGTGGATGCTGGTGCTGGCGATCTGGAGCAGCTGGATGCTGCTACCCGGCTACATCGTGCAGATCGTGGTGGCGGCGAACGGCCTGCTTCGCCGGAACGGCGTGCTGCGCAGGGCGACCGGCGGGTGGCGGGCGATCATCGCCGCGTGGGTCACCTCGATCGGCATCCTCGGCGTCGGCTTCTTCCTCATCGACGGCGGCGACGACGGCCGTGCCGAATCGGCGATGACGGTCGTGCTCGGTCTGACCGGATCGGTGCAGGCGGGGGACGTGTCGATGATCCTCGCCCTGATCTCGGGCTTCCTCTGGCTCGCAGGCTGGGTCTGGCTCGTCGTCGAGTGGATCATTCAGCTGGTGCTCGCTCGTCAGGTGCGCACGCTCGCCTGACCGCGTCGCCTCGCCACGTGCGCGGCATCCGGTCATATGTGGCGATGGCGTGACAGTTCCGGCAGCGCACGTCGCACTTCGCGATCTCCGCGGCGATGGTGGGGATGCTGAAACCGTTGCGCACGAGTTGCATCACACCGTCTCGCTTGGTCGAATCAGGTCGGTGATCGAAATCGAGCACGCGCAGATCAGCAACGCCGCAGTCGATGCACGGATGCTCCCGAAGGTAGTCGGCGACGAACGCCTGAGACGCGAGACGACGAGCATCAGAGCGCAGTCGGATCACGCGGATATGGTGTTCCCGATTCTCTCGGTAGTACTTTCTGGATGACGCCCGGTTGCACTCCCGGCAGACCTCCTGGAGTCCGTCCGGTCGGGCGGACTTCCGGTTGAAATCGGTGAGTGGTTTAGACTCCTGACAGGTGCCGCACCGTTTCTCGGGCGGCATCTGCCCCCGTAGCTCAGAGGCAGAGCAACCGGCTTTTAACCGGTGGGTCGGGATGTCGGAATTCCCCGGGGGCACCTTTTCGGCTGTCATTGCAGCGTCCTTCCGTTGCAGACGACGCTAGCCACGGCATCCGACATCTCGACGGGGAGTGCACCATGCGCGCGCGAAGAGGCGCCCGTCGATTCCTCGCCGACGGGCGCCTCCGATCAGCCTGCGGATCCCCACCGGGCTGATCTCACCGCGTCACTCCTGCGCGGTGCCTGTGGGTCACTGGGCCGGCGGCATCAGGACCGAGTCGATCAGGTAGACGGTGGCGTTGGCGGTCTGCACGCCACCGCAGATGACCTTCGCGTCGTTCACCATCCAGTCGTCGCCCGAGCCGGTGACCTCGAGCTCGGCGCCCTGCACCGTCTTGTGCATGCCCTCGATGTCGGCCGGCGCGATCTGGCCGGGCACGACGTGGTAGGTCAGGATCGACGTCAGCGTGGCGGAGTCGGTCTTCAGGCTCTCGATCGTCGCCGGGTCGATCTTGGCGAACGCGTCGTCGACCGGCGCGAACACGGTGAACTCGTCGCCGTTGAGCGTGTCGACGAGGTTCACGTCGGGGTTCAGCTGGCCGCTGACGGCCGAGACGAGCGTGGTCAGCAGCGGGTTGTTCGACGCGGCCGTGGCGACCGGATCCTGCGACATGCCCTCGACCGAGCCCGCTCCGTCCGGCACCTGCTCGGCGTAGGCCTCACAGCCCGGCCCGACGAGGTTCGCAGCCGGATCCATGGTCTCAGGGGCGTCGGACATCTCGGACGTCTCGGCCGGCTTCGGCTCCGACGACTCCATGTCCGACCCGCCTCCCATCGTGCAGCCCGACAGGACGAGGGCGCCGACGAAACCGAGCGAGAGAGCGGCGGTGATCTTCTTCTTGGTGCTGAGCATTTCAACCTCCGGGGTTCCGTGCCGCGGACCTCCCGCGGCGTCGACGGTTGTTCGGAACCCCTCCGAGATCGGATGGGAATCAATCCGAATCGATTTCCCGACCCGAAGAATCCGTGACGGATGGCGGGTGGCGCTCACTCCGGAGAGGAGGGATGAGGCATGCTTGTCGAGATGGTTATCGACGGGGTAGAGGTGCGCGAGGACGGATCGTCCGGCGATCTCGTCGCGGACCTCCTCGTCCGCGTCGCGCACGCCGATCAGCGTGCCTTCGCCGCGCTCTACGATCTGCTCTCGTCGCGAGTGTTCGCGCTCATCCTCAAGGTCGTCGTGAATCGCTCGCAGAGCGAGGAAGTGCTGCAGGAGGTCTTCCTCGAGATCTGGCAATCCGCTTCGAAGTTCGCTCCGAACAGAGGTCAGGGACGTTCCTGGATCTTCACGATCGCCCACCGCCGGGCCGTCGACCGGGTGCGCTCGTCGCAGTCCAGCACCGATCGCGACATGCGCGTCGGCGTTCGCGACCTCGGCGGTGAACGGGACGTGGTGCAGGAGGCGGTCGAATCGAAACTGGAAGGCGAGCGCGTGGTATCCGCCCTCGCGACCTTGCCGGAGGCTCAGCAGGAGGCTCTGATCCTGGCCTATTACGGCGGCTACAGCCAGAGTGAGATCGCGGCACTGACGGGAGTGGCGCTCGGAACGATCAAGACGAGAATGCGGGACGGATTGACGCGGTTGCGTGGGGAGATGGGGGTGTCAGCAGCATGAACGAGCAGGAGTTCGCGGAGCTCGCGGCCGCCCACGCCCTCGGCGCCCTGACGGATGCCGACGAGCGGCGGTTCGCCGAGGCGCTCGCCGAGCATCCCGAGTGGCAGGCCATCGCCGACGACGACCACGACACCGTGGCGATCCTCGCCGACGGACTGGCTCCGGTCGCGCCGCCGCCGGCGCTGCGCGCGGCGCTGCTGCAGCAGATCTCCTCTCTGCCGCAGGACGGCGGCGCGGGTTCCGCACGTCCGGATGCTGCCGCCGGTGCGGACGCGGAAACGCGGGCGACCAGCGCACCTGCATCCGCCGCGGCCCCCTGGCGGCGCCGGATCTTCGCGCTCGCCGCGGGGCTCGCGCTGATTGTCGGAGCCGGTGTGGCGACGACGACGGTCGTCTCGCAGCTGCAGCGACCGGCATCCGTCGTCGCGCTCGACGAGATCCGCTCCGCCCCGGATGCCGAGCAGGCGGAGGTGCGGCTCGACTCGGGCGCCACCGCCACCGCGCACTGGTCGGGCGAGGTCGGCAAGGCCGTGCTCGTGGCATCCGGCCTCGACGATCTCGGCGCCGACAAGAGCTACGAGCTGTGGTTCGTGCGCGGTGAGAAGCCGATCGCGGCGGGCGTCTTCAACGCGGACGACGGCACGGCGACGGCGCTGCTCGATGCGCCCATGCACGCGGGTGACGTGATCGCGGTGACGATCGAGCAGGCCGGCGGTTCGCCGTCCGGATTGCCGACGACCGACCCGATCATCGTCATCCCGACGGCCTGAACTGGTCCCACCGGGCGTACCCTTGACGGATGCCCGAGCAGTTCCACCGCCCTGTCCGCAGGCCGCCCACGGCTTTCGACAACATCGTCGGCGAGGCCGATCCGGCCGAGCAGGCGCGCGTCGCCCACGCCACCGCATCCGCTCTGCTCGAGCGCGCGCGCAGCGACGAGTCGGGCGCGATCACCGACCGGCTTCTCGCGTTCGCCGCAGAGAACGGCATCGACGAGATCGCAGAGCTCTGGTCGCATGCGCCCGCCCGCTCACTGCCCGGCGCACTGTGGCGGCTCTACCTGCTGCAGATCGCGATCCGCGCCGATGCGCCGCTGACCGCGCTGCTCTACGAGCGCGGCCGCGTCGAGCTGCGCACCGCCGACGCGGCGATCGCCGGCGCCCCGGCACCCGCCGATCCGAGCGAGCTGGTCGACCTCGTCGACGCGATCCTGCGGGGAGTGTTCCGAGGCGACTTCGCGGTGGCGCTCGAGCGCGCCGCCGCGTACTGCCGGGTGCAGGCATCCGGCGCGACCTACACCGCAGACGACTACGAGCCGACCGAGCCGCAGCGGGCGAGCGATCTCACCCGCCGGGCGCTGCGCCTCACGACCTACGGCGAGGATCTCACCGCCGCTGCCGCCGCATGGCGCCGCGGCATGCTGACCTGAGCCGAACGGCGCGACACTGCCCTGGTCGCCCTGTCGGGAATCTCAGGTCGTCCTGATGCGGCCCGGCGTGTCGAGCGGCGACACGCCGTCTCGGGCGCGGATGCTCTGACGATTCCCGCACGGAGCAGTCGATGCGCGTGAGGGCAGAAGAAAAGCCGGACCGCAAGAACGCCTCTCGGCGGAAGGCCGCTCGCAGCGGCGAATATTGGAGCCCGGGGTTATGCGGCCCGGCCGATCAAGTGTAACGCGTCTGCGGCGCAGGCATTCCCGTCGTCCTAGGCTGTGCACATGTCCTCGCGCTTCGCCCTGATGATCGCCCCCGTCGATGCCGCCGACGACCGTGCGGATTTCGGCGACACGTTCAGGCCGATGGATGTCGCCGCACCGGCGCTCAGCGTGGGCGAGCTCAGCACGCAGCGCGGCGACGGCGTTTTCGAGTCGATCGGCGTCGTCGACGGGCACGCGAACGAGGTCGAGGCGCACGTGCAGCGACTCGCGCACTCCGCGCGCGTGTGCGACCTCCCCGCGCCGAACCTCGCCCAGTGGCGTCAGGCGATCGAGGTCGTCGCCGCACAGGCGCCCGAGGGCGAGGCCGTGATCAAGCTCATCCTCAGCCGCGGGGTCGAGCACGGGCCGGCACCGACCGCGTGGGCGACCGTGGCCGCGGCCCCCGACTTCAGCGCTGTGCGCCGTAACGGGGTGAAGGTCGTCACCCTCGACCGGGGGTACGACCTCGGTGCGGGGGAGCGCGCACCCTGGCTGCTGCTCGGCGCGAAGACCCTGTCGTACGCGGTGAACATGGCAGCCCTCCGCGAGGCCAAGCGGCGCGGAGCCGACGATGCGATCTTCGTCACCCGTGACGGGTACGTGCTCGAAGCGCCGACCGCCTCGCTCATCATCCGCGCGGGCGGCGAGTTCCTCACCCCGGCGCCGGCGGGGGGCATCCTGCACGGAACCACCCAGCTCAGCGTGTTCGAGCACCTGGAGTCCCGCGGATTCCGCACCCGCTACGAGACACTGTCGGCCGCCGACCTGATGACGGCCGACGCCGCCTGGCTGGTGTCGAGCATCCGCCTCGCCGCGCCGATCACGGCTGCCGACGGCGCGCCCCTGGCATCCGACCCCGACCTGACCGCCGAGCTGAACGCCTTCCTGCTCTCCCCGCGCTGACCGCGTCGTCAGACCGAATGCGCCCGAACCGCGTGTCGGTCGGCGACACGCCGATGCGCAAGCGACTGATCCGAAGAGCCCGACAGGCGAGACCGACCCGAGCGACTACCCGAAGCGGCCCGACACGTAGTCCTCGGTGGCCTGCACAGCCGGGGTGGTGAAGATCGTGGCGGTGTCGTCGAACTCGATCAGCTTGCCGGGCTTGCCGGTGCCCGCGATGTTGAAGAACGCCGTCTTGTCGGACACCCGGCTGGCCTGCTGCATGTTGTGGGTCACGATCACGATCGTGTACTCGTTCTTCAGGTCCTGGATGAGCTCCTCGATCGCGAAGGTCGAGATCGGGTCGAGGGCCGAGCACGGCTCGTCCATCAGCAGCACCTCGGGCGACACGGCGATCGCGCGGGCGATGCACAGCCGCTGCTGCTGACCACCCGAGAGGCCGGAGCCCGGCTTGTCGAGACGGTCCTTGACCTCGTTCCAGAGGTTCGCGCCCATCAGCGACTTCTCGACCAGGTCATCCTGATCGCTCTTCGACATCTTGCCGTTGTTGAGCTTCACCCCGGCGAGCACGTTCTCCTTGATCGACATCGTCGGGAACGGGTTCGGGCGCTGGAACACCATGCCCACCTGCCGGCGCACGAGCACCGGATCCACGCCGGGGGCGTACAGGTCTTTGCCGTCGAGCAGCACCTCGCCCTCGACGCGAGCGCCGGGGATGACCTCGTGCATGCGGTTCAGCGTGCGCAGGAAGGTGGACTTGCCGCAGCCCGACGGGCCGATGAACGCCGTCACGCTGCGCGGCTGGATCTCGAGGGAGACGCCCTCGACGGCGAGGAAGTCGCCGTAGTAGACGTTGAGGTCGTTGACTTCGATGCTCTTGGACATGTCGGGTTCCTTCGGGTTCGGGTGCGGCTCAGCGGCCGGCGGTCTTCGGGGCGAACCACTTGGCGATCAGGCGCGCGAGCAGGTTCAGCAGCATGACGATGAGGATCAGGGTGAGCGCACCGGCCCAAGCGCGCGCGACCGAGGCGTCGGCCGCGGTGCCCTGGTTCATGTACGAGTTGTAGACGAACACCGGCAGCGTCATCATCTGACCGTTCACGAGGTTCGTGTTGAGGCTGGCGGTGAAGCCCGCCGTGAGCAGCAGCGGTGCGGTCTCGCCGATGACGCGCGAGATCGCGAGCATCACCGAGGTCGTGATGCCGGCGATCGAGGTGGGCAGCACGATCTTCAGGATGGTCAGCCACTTCGGAACGCCCAGCGCGTACGACGCCTCGCGCAGCTCGTTCGGCACGATCCGCAGCAGCTCCTCGCTGCCGCGCACGACGACCGGCACCATCAGCACCGCCAGCGCGAGCGCGCCCATCAATCCCATCGAGATCCCCGGCCGCACGAGCAGGGCGAAGACCGAGTAGATGAACAGACCGGCGACGATCGACGGGATGCCCGTCATCACGTCGACGAGGAACGTGATGCCCTTCGCGATGCGGCCGCGGCCGTACTCGACGAGATAGATCGATGTCATCAGGCCGACGGGCACGGCGATCAGCGTCGCGGTGAGGGTGACGAGCACCGTGCCCCAGATGGCGTGCACGATGCCGCCGCCCTCGCCGACGACGTTGCGCATCGAGTAGCTGAAGAACTCGGGGTCGAATCGGCTGACGCCGTTGGCGACGACCGTCCACAGCAGCGAGATGAGCGGCAGTAGCGCGACGACGAACGCGGAGCTCACGAGCGCCGTCATCAGCCGGTCGACGGCCTTGCGGCGGCTCTCGGCGATCGACGAGACGACCGTGATGAGGGTCATGTAGATCAGCACGCCGACGATGACGGCGCCGGCGATGTTGACGTCGGCCGGGTCGGCGCCGATGGTGCCGAGGGCGAAGATCGTGAACGAGGTGGCGAGGGATGCCCCGAGCAGGGCCCAAGGCGCCCAGGGGGCGAGCCGGCCGGCGGTGAGCGAGGAGGATGCGCGTGCGGCGCTGAGTGTGGTCATGTCAGTTCGCTCCAGAGAACTCGGCGCGACGAGCGACGATCCAGCGGGCCAGCGCGTTGACGGCGAAGGTCACCACGAACAGCACGAGGCCGGTGGCGATGAGCGTGTTCACGCCCGTGTCGTGCGCCTCGGGGAAGGCGAGCGCGATGTTCGCGGGGATCGGCGTCGGGTTGGTGGCGGTGAGCACGAGGAAGCTGTACACCGCTGCGGGCGAGAGCACCATGGTCACGGCCATCGTCTCGCCGAGGGCGCGGCCCAGGGCGAGCATGACGGCCGAGACCATGCCGCCGCGGGCGAAGGGCAGCACGGCCATGCGGACCATCTCCCAGCGCGTGGCGCCGAGGGCGAGCGCCGCCTCTTCGTGCAGCTTCGGGGTCTGCAGGAACACCTCACGGCAGATGGCGGTCATGATGGGGATGATCATGACGGCGAGCACGACGGCCGCGGTCATGATCGTCTTGCCCGTCGACGAGACCTGGCCGCCGAAGATCGGGATCCAGCCGGCGTTCGTGTTCAGCCAGGCGTAGACCGGCTGCAGCAGGGGTGCGAGCACGAGACCGCCCCACAGGCCGAAGACGACCGAGGGCACTGCGGCGAGCAGGTCGATGACGTAGCCCAGCAGGCCGGCGAGGCGACGGGGTGCGTAGTGCGAGATGAACAGCGCGATGCCGATCGCGATCGGCGTCGCCATGAGCAGCGCGAGGAACGACGCCCAGACCGTGCCGAAGGCGAGCGGTCCGACGTACTCCCAGAACGAGCGACCCTCGAGGATGTGGTTGTCGCTGGTGTCGGGCGCGAACGCCGGCAGGCTCTGGATGATGAGGAACGCGGCCACCGCGGCGAGCACGACGAGGATGATGATGCCGGCGCCGAGTGCGCTGCCCGAGAACACCCGGTCGCCGAGGCGCTGCTTGGCTCTGATCGGGGCAGGCGGTGCCTGCCTGGTCGTCGTGCTCATGGTCTCCGTTTCGGGTCGAAGTTCATATGACGGCGGACTCTCCGATGCCCCCGCGTCGGATCGGACGCGGGGGCACCGGAGTCAGCTGGGAATGATGCTCAGCCGACCTTGATCGCGTCGACGGCGGCGAGCACCTTCTCGCGCAGGCCGTCCGAGATGGGGGCGCTGCCGGCGTTGTCGGCCGCGGCCTGCTGGCCCTCCTCGCTTGCGACGTACTCGAAGTACGACTTCACGAGCTCGGCGGTGTTCTCGTCTTCGTACTGCTCGCACGCGATCAGGTAGCTGACCAGCGCGATCGGGTAGGCGCCTGCGGGAGCGGCCGCCGGGTCGACGTCGAACACGAGGTCGGCGTCTCCGCGCCCCTCCTCGAGCGGCGACGCCTCGACAAGGGCGGCGGCGGCCTCGGCCGAGTAGGCGACGTACTCGCCCTCGACCCCGACCTTGACCTGGCCGAGGCCCTTGGTCTGCGAGGCGTCGGCGTAGCCGATCGCACCGTTGCCGGCCTTGATCGCCTGGACGACACCCGAGGTGCCCTGAGCCGCTTCGCCGCCCTGGATCGGCCACACGCCGTCGGCCTCGTTGGTCCAGACGTCAGGAGCGGTCGCGTTCAGGTATGCGGTGAACGTCTCGGTGGTGCCCGAGTCGTCCGAGCGGTGCACCGGCGAGATGGCCAGGTCGGGCAGCTCGACGCCCTCGTTCTGCGAGGCGATGGCCTCGTCGTTCCAGTTGGTGATGGTTCCGGCGAAGATTCCCGCGATGGTCTTCGCATCGAGGTTGAGCTCGTCGACGCCCTCGAGATTGAACGCGACGGCGACGGGCGAGATGTACAGCGGCACCTCGACGATGCCCTCGGACGAGCAGGTCTTGAATCCGTCGCCGAGCTCGTCGAGCTTGAACGCCCGGTCCGAGCCGATGAAGTCGCTCGCGCCGGCGATGAAGTTCTCACGTCCCGTGCCCGAGCCGGTGGGCTCGTAGTTGATGGTGACGCCGGTGTTCGCGGTCTGGAATGCGGC
The DNA here is from genome assembly GCF_053645675.1 of Microbacterium sp. NPDC055312. Classification (NCBI taxonomy): domain Bacteria; kingdom Bacillati; phylum Actinomycetota; class Actinomycetes; order Micrococcales; family Microbacteriaceae; genus Microbacterium; species Microbacterium sp. NPDC055312. The sequence goes on from NZ_JBSHMU010000002.1 coordinate 806,937, forward strand.
GACCCAGGCCTCCTGCGCCGCGCCTTGCGACGAGGCGCCGGTGGCCTTCAGGGTGCCCTCGAGACCGGAAGCTGCGGCCGAGTCGCCGGCGGGGCCTTCGTTCGCGGCGCAGCCGGAGAGTGCGAGGGCGGCGACAGCGCCGACAGCGCTGAGACGAGCGATGCGGGTGATCTTCACTGTGGATCCGTTCGATCGGGGAATGTGTATGGCCCGGTGCAGGGCACACAGTGACGGTAGGAGCCCTGGTTAACGAGACTCTCCCCGAGAGGTGAACGGAAGGTGAACGAGGAGGGGCCAGTCGGACCGCACCCTCGGCGCACGGGATCAGATCTTCGGCTCGTGGGTCTCGATCGAGATGATCCCCGAACCGGGGTTCGTGGCAGACAGATGCACGACCGAGAACGCCGCGGGGTTCAGGGCGCTGGCACTGTCGATGTACGAGCCGGGGACGGTTCCGGTGGCGAGGGCGAGTTCTGACAGGATGCCCGGAAGCACCGGCGCATGACTGCACAGCACCGTCGCCTTGCGTGAGCGCACCCGTCGCCCGATCACGGAGCGCACGTCTGCGGTGTCGGCATCCCACGCATCCTGACTGAGCTTCGGCGTCTGCCGGGCCAGCCGGCCCAGCTTGCGCTCGAGAGGGGCGACCGTCTGCGTGCACCGCACGGCGTCGCTGGTGACGATGCGGCGCACGCCGAACGCGCGCAGCGGCCCGACGATCGCCTTCGCCTGACGCAGGCCCTTGTCGGTGAGGGGCCGAGCGGCATCCGCCTCGTGCCAGTCGGATCGCGATACGGCCTTGGCGTGCCGCAGCGCGATGATGGGGAACGTGTACAGCACGCCGTCGTCGATCAGCCGGATGAAGTTGTCGAGGATCTCGACATCGACCGGGTAGCTCAGGTGCTTGCGCGCCTTCTTCAGGCTCACCCATTCGACGCCGGAGATCTCACCGTTCGGCACGAACGACGATGCGCGGATCGCGTCGTCGGTGGCCTCCGCCGCCCAGTAGTGCACGACCTTCTGCCGCTTCGGACGCATCCAGTACTTGCTGACGCCGACCGGCACACCCAGCGAGACCTGGATGCCGGTCTCCTCGCGCACCTCGCGCACGGCGGTCTCGGCGAGCATCTCGCCGGGGTCGACCTTGCCCTTCGGCAGCGTCACGTCGCGGTACTTCGTGCGATGGATCAGCAGCACCCTCAGCTTGTCGTCGACCATCCGCCAGACGATCGCGCCCGCCGCGTAGACCGCCGAGTCGCTCATCGCACCGAGCGCTTGCTGCGTCGCCGGCGGCGCTGCACACTCGCCATCGTCAGATCCTGCAGATCGACCAGGGGCTGTCCGTCGACCTCGGCCACCCGCGTCCACTCCCCGCCCTCGCCCAGATGCCAGGAGTTGGTCTGCGGATCCATCGCCAGGTCGAACAGGTCGTGCAGCTCCTGCAGGTGCGCGGGCTCGCGCAGGCGCACCAGCGCCTCGACGCGGCGGTCGAGGTTGCGGTGCATCATGTCGGCGCTGCCGATGTAGACGATCGGGTCTCCGGCGTTGTCGAACATGAACAGTCGGGAGTGCTCCAGGTACCGGCCGAGGATGCTGCGGACGGTGATGTTGTCGCTCACACCCGGCAGGTCCACCCGCAGGCTGCAGATGCCGCGCACCCAGACATCCACCTTCACCCCGGCCATGCTGGCCCGGTACAGTCCGTCGATGATCTCCTCGTCGACCATCGAGTTGACCTTGATGCGGATGCGGGCGGGCTTGCCCGCCTCGGCGTTCGCCCGCTCCGCGTCGATGTGGCGCATCAGCCCCTTGCGCAGGTGCCGGGGCGCGACGAGCAGGTGCTTGAACTTCTTCTCGATCGCGTATCCGCTGAGCTCGTTGAACAGCCGGGTGAGGTCCTTGCCCACCTGCGGGTCGGCGGTGAACAGCCCGAAGTCCTCGTAGATGCGGCTGGTCTTCGGGTTGTAGTTGCCTGTGCCGATGTGCGAGTAGTGACGCAGCACGCCCTCTTCCTCGCGGATGACGAGCGCGAGCTTGCAGTGCGTCTTCAGCCCGACCAGGCCGTACACCACGTGCACTCCGGCCTTCTCGAGCTTGCGCGCCCAGACGATGTTGTTCGCCTCGTCGAAGCGCGCCTTCACCTCGACGAGGGCGAGCACCTGCTTGCCGGACTCGGCCGCGTCGATCAGCGCCTGCACGATCGGGCTGTCGCCGGAGGTGCGGTACAGCGTCTGCTTGATGGCGAGCACGTGCGGGTCGCGGGCCGCCTGGTCGAGGAAGGCCTGGACGCTCGTCGCGAACGATTCGTAGGGGTGGTGCACGAGCACATCCGCCTTGCCGATCGCGCGGAAGATGTCGGGGCGCTCGTTGCTGTCACCCGGCTGGAACGCCACGGCCGTGGTGGGAACGTGCGGCGGATAGCGCAGATCCGGGCGGTCGAGGCGCCCCAGATCGAACAGCCCGCGCAGGTCGAGCGGCCCGGGCAGCCGATAGACCTCCTGGTCGGTGATGTCGAGCTCCCTGATCAGCAGCTCGAGAGTCACCTCGTCCATGTCGTCGGTGATCTCGAGACGGATCGGCGGCCCGAACCGGCGCCGCAGCAGCTCGGCCTCGAGCGCCTGGATGAGGTTCTCGCTCTCGTCCTCCTCGATCTCGACGTCCTCGTTGCGGGTGAGGCGGAACGCGTGGTGGTCGAGCACCTCCATGCCGGGGAAGAGATCGCCGAGGTGGTTGGCGATGAGCTCCTCGAGCCGGATGAACCGGGTGATCGGACTCGTGCCGGGCACCTCGACGAAGCGCGGCAGCATGGTCGGCACCTTGAGCCGGGCGAAGTCCTGCCGGCCGGTGCGGGCGTTGCGGATGCGGATCGCGAGGTTCAGCGACAGGCCGGAGATGTACGGGAACGGGTGCGCGGGATCGACGGCGAGGGGCATGAGCACGGGGAAGACCTGTGCCTGGAAGTACTCGCCGAGCGCACCGCGCTCGGCGTCGGTGAGGTCGTCCCAGTCGGTGATCTCGATGCCGGCGTCGGCGAGCGCCGGGCGCACGAGGTCGTTCCACGCGGCGGCGTGGCGCAGCTGAAGCGCGTACGCGTCGCGCGAGATGTCGGCGAGCACGTCGCTCGGCGAACGGCCGACGTTGGTCGGCACGGCGAGGCCGGTGAGGATGCGGCGCTTGAGTCCGGCCACCCTGACCATGAAGAACTCGTCGAGGTTGCTGGCGAAGATAGCGAGGAAGTTCGCGCGCTCCAGATCGGGCAGCGAGGGATCCTCGGCGAGTTCGAGCACGCGCTGGTTGAAGGCCAGCCAGCTCAGTTCGCGGTCGTGGTAACGGTGATCGGGGAGCACCGCGTCCGGAGCCTCGTGCGCATCGAAGTCGTCGTCTTCGGCATCCCCGAGGCCGGTGTCGACAAGGGCGGGTTCCATCATGGGGTACATCCTTGCATCCGCCGGAGGCGGATGAGCGAACTCAGTTCGCTGCGGCTGCGGGCTCGTCGTGCAGATTGAACCGGTAGCCGACGTTGCGCACGGTGCCGATGACCTGCTCGGCGTCGCCGAGCTTGGCGCGCAGTCGCCGCACGTGCACATCGACGGTGCGGGTGCCGCCGAAGTAGTCGTATCCCCACACGTCGCTCAGGAGCTGCTCGCGCGTGAAGACCCGGGACGGGTGGGTCGCCAGGAAATGCAGCAGCTGGAACTCCTTGTACGTCAGATCCAGCGGCTTGCCGTGCAGCTTGGCGGAGTACGACTGCTCGTCGATCGTGATGCCCGAGGCCTGAACGTGGGCGGGAGCCGCGGCATCCGCCCGCGCGAGCGCGAGCCGCAGCCTCGCGTCGATCTCGGCGGGCCCCGCCGTGCACAGGATCACGTCGTCGAACCCCCAGTCCGACGCGATCGCACTCAGGCCGCCCTCGGTGACCACGAGCAGCACCGGCGTCTCGGCTCCCGCCGTGCGCAGCAGCCGGCAGGCGGCCCTGGCCGCCACGAGGTCGGCGCGCGCGTCGACGATCACGACGTCGCGCTCGGGCAGATCGAGAAGGCGGGTGGTGTCGAGAGGATGGCGCCGTATGCCGTGCGGCAGCAGCTCGAGCGCGGGCAGTGCCGGATCCCCTTCGGGAGCAGAGGTGAGTGCCAGCACGAGGACCACGCGTCAATGCTAGTGGCGGGCGCTGCCCGCATGACGGGATGCCGAAGCACGGGATGCCCGCAGGCGGGGCCGTTACGATGTCACCATGTCTGAACCGGCCCTCGCCCCGCGCAGCGCCTTCCGCGGCATGGTCGCGGTGTGGATCTTCTCCCTGGTGATCGCGGTCGCTCTCGGCTTCGTGCTTCCCGAGGAGGACAGGGTCGGCTGGCTGCTGATCGCCTTCGGCGGCATCGTGCTCGTCTCGTTCGCCGTGCAGCTCGCCTACGGTCGCGCCGAGGGGTTCATCGTGCGGATGGCGGGAAGCGTCGTCGGTGCCCTGATGATCATGGGCGCGGTCTCGGCCGTGTTCGGGATCGCCGCGCTCGCCTCCGCGCTCTGACCCGGCCTGCACCCGACCGCCGGCGTCCGATCGGACCGCCCAGGGGAGGGGTAGAGTGGTCGGCATGGACCTCGTCGCGCTCGAATTCTTCTACCTCGGCCTGCTGGGGCTGGCGAGCCTCGCGATCGCCTTCGTCTCCGGCGTCGTGCTCGTCAACCTGTTCCGCGGCCAGCGCTGATCCGACGTCGTCGTGATCGAGCTGCCGACCGACCTTCCGGCTGATCTCGCGCCGCTGTCGTGGCTGCTCGGTGTCTGGGAGGGCACCGGCGTGATCGAGTACACCGCGGGCGAGCAGCGCTTCCAGGGTGAGTTCTCGCATCGCGTGAGCTTCACCCACGACGGCGGTCCGCACCTGAGCTACACCGCATCCGCGTCGTTCCTCGGCGCCGAGGGCACCGACGAGCCCGTCTCCCTGCTCGCCGAGACCGGATACTGGCGGCTTGCTCGTCCGCGCACCGATGCCGATCCGGGGCCTGCCCTGCTTCCGCCGACCGCCGAGCCGACGCCGCGGACGGTCGATGACGTCGAGGCGCTGCGCACCGACGACGGATTCCCGCTCGAGGTCTCGGTGACCCACTCCGACGGCACACTCGAGCTGTACCTGGGCCGCATCGCCGGTCCTCGCATCGACATCGCGACGGATGCCGTGGTGCGCCCGGCCGGCGCGAAGGCGTACTCGGCGGCCACCCGCATGTACGGCCTGGTCGACGGTCATCTGCTCTGGGCGTGGGACATCACCGCTCTCGGCGAGAAGCTGAAGTCGCACGCGTCGGCCCGTCTGGCGAAGGTCTGACATGGCGACGTTCGACGGCATCTCCGGCGCGGTGCGCGAGGGCGAACTGATCGCGCACTTCGGCAACCCGCTCATCGAGCAGCGCCTCCTGGCATCCGGCGAGGCGCTCGCGCCTCTGACCGACCGCACGCTCATCGAGGTGTCCGGCGTCGACCGGCTGACGTGGCTCGACTCGATCACCTCGCAGGCGGTGGCCGGGCTGCGCGCGGGCGACAGCACCGAGCTGCTCGTGCTCGACCCGCAGGGCCGGGTCGAGCACGCTGCGGGCGTGTTCGAGGACGGCGCCTCGGTCTGGCTGATCGCCGACGAGGCGGATGCCGAGAACCTGACAGCCTGGCTGCAGCGGATGGTGTTCCGCTCGCGGGTCACGGTCACGCTGCGCCCGGATGCCGCGCTGGTCGGCTTCTTCGCCGGCGGCACCGCCGAGGCACGCACCACGGCATCCGCTCCGAACGGCGTTGCCCTGATCTGGCGCGATCCGTGGGCGCACGTGCAGCCGGGCGGGCACCAGTACGCCGCCGAGGCCGGGCATCCCGCCGCGGACTACGCGTGGAGCGTGGCCGTCGTCGATGACTCCACCGCGCTCGCCGGACCGTTCGCCGGCGCGCTCGCCGCCGAGGCGCTGCGCATCGCGGCCTGGCGGCCGCGCTGGGCCCGTGAGGTCGATGACCGCACCATCCCGCACGAGGCGGACTGGATCCGCAGCGCCGTGCATCTGAGCAAGGGCTGCTATCGCGGGCAGGAGACGGTCGCCAAGGTGCACAATCTGGGGCATCCGCCGCGCCGCCTGGCCGCGCTGCTGCTCGACGGCAGCGACGTCGTGATGCCGTCGCCGGGCGATGTCGTGCTGGCCGGGGATGCCGAGGTCGGGCGCGTCACATCCGTCGCGATGCACCACGAGGACGGCCCGATCGCCCTGGCGATGCTGTCGCGCCGGGCGCCGGTGGGTGAGCTGGTCGTGCGCACGGGCGAGACCCGGATCGCCGCGGCGCAGCAGGTGATCGTGCCGGCCGACGCGGGCGCCACCGCCGACGTGCCGCGTCTGACCCGTCTCTCCCGCCGACCCGCCGGTGAGGACCCTCGCAACCAGCGCTGACCGGCGTCCCCGCCTCCCGTCCTCCTCCTCCGTCAGGAGGATGGGAGCGGGGGTCAGGATGCGGGGGCGACGGCCGACCAGGGGACGGTGAGCTCACCGAGGCGCCAGCGGCGGCGGGTGCCCTGCACGGGAACGTCCTGTGCGCGCAGGGCCGATACGGTCGCCAGCCAGCGCTGCACCGGACCGAAGGTCGACAGCGCGGCCGCGCGCTCCCACTCGTGATCGAGCGCAGTGAGCAGATCGTGGACCCGCTCGCCCGGCACGTTGCGATGGATGAGCGCCTTCGGCAGGCGCTCGGCGACGATTCCGGGATGCTCGAGCCCGGCCAGCCGCAGCGAGATCGTGAAGGCCACCGGCTCGCCGTCGCCCGTCACGTCGACCCAGCTCGCGATGCGGCCGATCTCGTCGCAGGTGCCCTCGATGAGCATCCCGCCCGGAGCGAGCCGGGCGGCGACCCGCCGCCACGCGTCGGCGACGTCGGCTTCGTCGTACTGACGCAGCACGTTCATCGCCCTGATGACGGCAGGGCGCCGGCCGTCGGGCACCGGCACCTCGAAGCCGCCGCGCGCGAACGTGACGGGCAGGTCGGCGGCGAAGGGCGTGCGGCCCGCCCGCACCTCGTCGAGCTGGGCGCGGGCCGTTGCGACCCGGTCGGGATCCAGCTCGAGGCCGAGGACCTCGGCATCCGGCCTCACCCGGCGCAGCCTGGTCGCGAGCTCGAACGCGGTGACTCCGCTGGCCCCGTATCCGAGATCGATGACGAGCGGGTCGGATGCCTTCCGGAACGCCTCCGACGCGGCGATCCACCGGTCGTTCCTTCGCAGCCGGTTCGTCCCCGTCGTCCCTCGTGTCGCCTGCCCGACCGGTGACGCTCCGCCCATCTCCCTATTCTCCACTCTCCCTCCACCACCCACTTCCACGTCGCTCGCACTCCACGCGTGCAGTCGAGGGCGGAGTGACGTTCCCGGAGCGAGCATCGGGGAGGGACCCGCGAAGCGGGAGGGGCACCCGTTCTGCGAGCGAAGGGAACGTCACGCAGCCCGCCACCCACAGCCGGAAAAGATAGGCTGACCCCATGACCCGCACTCTGATTCTTCTGCGTCACGGCCAGAGCGAATGGAACCAGCTCAACCTCTTCACGGGATGGGTGGACGTCCGCCTGACCGATCAGGGTAAGGATGAGGCGCGCCGCGGCGGCGAGCTGCTGGCCGAGTCGGGCCTGCTGCCCGACGTGCTGCACACGTCGCTGCTGAGCCGTGCGATCCAGACCGCGAACATCGCGCTCGACGCGGCCGACCGCCTGTGGATCCCGGTGACCCGGTCGTGGCGTCTCAACGAGCGCCACTACGGTGCGCTGCAGGGCAAGGACAAGGCGCAGACGCTCGAGGAGTTCGGGCCCGAGCAGTTCCAGCTGTGGCGCCGGTCGTTCGACGTGCCGCCGCCCGTGCTGGCCGACGACAGCGAGTTCAGCCAGGTGGGCGACGCGCGCTATGCGGACATCGACGGCGAGGTTCCGCGCACCGAGTCGCTCAAGCTCGTCATCGACCGCCTGCTGCCCTACTGGAACGACGCGATCGTGCCCGACCTCGAGGCGGGCAAGACGGTTCTCGTCACCGCGCACGGCAACTCGCTGCGCGGGCTGGTCAAGCACCTCGACGGCATCAGCGACGACGACATCGCCGAGCTGAACATCCCCACCGGCATCCCGCTGGTGTACGAGCTCGACGAGAACAACGTGCCCACCGGTCCGAGCCGATACCTCGACCCCGAGGCCGCCGCCGCCGGGGCCGCAGCGGTCGCCGCGCAGGGCAAGAAGTAAGCCCGCCGACACCCCCACTTCACGCCGAGACCCCTGGCTGCAGACGGCCGCAGCCAGGGGTCTCGGCGGTGTCCGGGGGTCTCGGTGCCCCCGTGCTCAGGCTCCCGGGGCGGGTGTGCCCGGATCGGTGGGGAGGGCGCCCTGCGCCTCGGCGGCCAGTGCGATGTCCTCCTCCTGCACGGCCCAGTCCCCGGTCGCGAGGTAGACGACCTTCTTCGCGACGGCGACCGCGTGGTCGGCGAAGCGCTCGTGGTAGCGGCTGGCCAGCGTCGCGTCGACGGTTGCGGTCGCCTCGCCCTTCCAGTTGTCGCTGAGCACCTTCTCGAACACGCTCGCGTGCAGCTCGTCGACGTCGTCGTCGGCATTGCGGATCTCGTCCGCGAAGCGCAGATCCTGTGTGCGCAGCAGGTCGGCGAGGGTGCCGGCGATCTGCACGTCGAGCTCTCCCATGCGGCGGAAGGTGCCCTTCAGCCCCTTCGGAACAGCGCGCTCGGGAAAGCGCAGGCGCGCAAGCTGCGCGATGTGCTCGGCCATGTCGCCCATGCGCTCCAGTGACGCGCTGACACGCAGCGCGGTGATCACGATGCGCAGATCGCGGGCGACCGGCTGCTGGCGTGCGAGGATCTCGATCGCCTGCTCGTCCAGCGCGACGGCCAGCTCATCGATCTTCGCGTCGTCGGCGATCACCTCCTCGGCCAGGGCGACGTCGCTCTCGGCGAATGCGGTGGTGGCCTTCCGGATCGCGACCGTGACCAGGTCGGCGATCTCGGCGAGCTGAGACTGCAGCTCTTCGAGGGACTGGTGGAACACTTCGCGCATGTCGGCGCAACCTTTCGTCGGGGGTTCGGCACGGCATGCCGGGGCACGCGCTCGCGCGGCCGGAACGATTGTCCGGGTCGAAGGTTAACGAACGGTGCCGGGAACGTGAATACTAGTCTCTCCGCCGCATGACCACGCGGTGCACGTCCGATGATCGGCACGGCGACCTCTACTCTGGGAGGCATGGATTCCGCTCAGCTGGCGCTGTTCTCCCTCGCCGTCGGCGCGCTGATCGGGGCGGGTGCCGTGCTGCTGGTGAGCTGGGCGTATCGCATGCGCGCGCTGGCTCTGCAGGAGACCTCCTCGTCGGTGCCCGCAGGCATCTCGGACGTGCTCGCCGGCATGGATGACGCCGCCTGCGTGCTCGACGCCTCGGGACTCGTGGTCGCCACGTCGAACGCCGCGGCGCGCTTCGGCATCCGCGAGGGATCGATACTCGAGAACGGTGACCTGCGGCGGCTCGTGCGCGGCGTGCGCGACAGCGGCGCCGACGCGACCGAGACGATGCGATTCACCGGCGGTGCGTCGCTGGATCCGCGCCTGGTGTCGGCGCGGGCGAGTTCGGTCGGTCCGCAGCGCACCCTGCTGATCATCCGCGACGTCACCGAGCGCGAGCGCCTCGATCAGATGCGCAACGATTTCGTGTCGAACACCAGTCACGAGCTGAAGACGCCGGTCGCATCGGTCAGCCTGCTCGCGGAGGCGATCGAATCGGCCGCCGACGACGCCGAGCAGGTGCGCCTCTTCGCCGCACGGATCTCGGCCGAGGCATCCCGTCTCGGACAGCTCACCGGTCGCATCCTGAGCCTGTCGCGCCTGCAGGCGGCGGAGAGCCTGTCGCAGGTCGAGCCCGTCGCGATCGACGAGGTCGTTGCGGCGTCGATCGAGGCGCATTCGGTGCAGGCGGATTCCGCCGGTGTCGCGCTGAGCCGCGGCGGTGAGCGCGGGGCGTGGGTGCGCGGCGATGCGCAGGTGCTGATCGAGGCGGTCGGCAACCTCATCGCCAACGCGATCGTCTACTCGCCCCGCGGGTCGCGCGTGGGCGTCGGCGTGAAGGTCGACGGGGACGTCGTCGAGATCGCGGTGACGGATCAGGGCATCGGGATCGCGGATGCCGATCTCGAGCGCATCTTCGAGCGCTTCTACCGCGCCGACGAGGCGCGTTCGCGGCGTACCGGAGGCACCGGGCTCGGACTGTCGATCGTCAAGCACGCGACCCAGCGGCACGGTGGCGAGGTGCGCGTGTGGTCGCGTCCCGGCCGGGGCTCGACGTTCACGATGCGCCTGCCGCTCGCGAGCCCACCCGGCAGCGTGGGCGACAAGAAGTCCAAGCGGAAGACCAAGAAGAAGCGCGTGGACGGGGATGCCCGCACACGCGACACCCGGAATGGAGAGTTCGCATGACCCGCATCCTGCTCGTCGAGGATGAGCCCGATCTGGCCGACCCGCTCGCCTACCTGCTGCGGCGCGAGGGCTACGAGGTGGAGATCTGCGAGGACGGACCGGGGGCGCTGGCGGCGTTCCGCGAGCGCGGCGCCGACATCATCCTGCTCGATCTCATGCTTCCCGGCATGGCGGGCACCGAGGTGTGCCGCCGGGTGCGGCAGACCTCGAGCGTGCCGATCATCATGCTGACCGCGAAGGACTCCGAGGTCGACATCGTCGTGGGGCTCGAGCTCGGCGCAGACGACTACATCACGAAGCCGTATTCGTCACGCGAGCTGCTGGCCCGCATGCGCGCCGTGCTGCGTCGTGTGGTGCAGGCGGACGCCGAGCTCGACGAGCGCGTGCTGGAGGGCGGCCGGGTCACGCTCGACATCGACCGGCACACGGTCGCCGTCGACGGATCCGAGATCAACATGCCGCTGAAGGAGTTCGAGCTGCTCGAGGTGCTCATGCGCAACGCGGGGCGGGTGCTCACCCGCGGACAGCTGATCGACCGCGTCTGGGGCAGCGACTACTTCGGCGACACGAAGACGCTGGACGTGCACATCAAGCGCATCCGCTCGCGCATCGAGCAGAACCCGGGCGAGCCGGTCATGCTCGTCACCGTGCGCGGGCTCGGCTACCGCTTCGAGGGCTGAGCGGCCGCCGGATGCAGAAGAGGCCGGTTCCCCAGGGAACCGGCCTCTCTTCGCTGTCGCGGCTGTCGCCGCGGGAGTCAGGATGCGCTGCTGGTGGGCTCCGCCGACGGCACGAGGTCGGCGTACTCGTCGAGCGAACCGTCGAGCACGGGCACCTGTGCGGGGATCGCCTCCCCGTCGCCCGAGACGATGAGCACCTCGACGGTCGCACCGGGCTTGACGCCGAGGTTCTCGATGCGCAGCGGCATCTTGTCGCCGCCGAGGCTGACGCGGTCCTCGCTGGGCACACGCAGCGTGAGCTGCTCGCCCGCGACGTCGATGTCGACCGTGCTGCTCTTCGAGCCCTCGTTGATGAACGCGCCGACGAGGTTGCCCACCTCGCCGTCCTCCGTGGTGACCACGAAGACGTTGCGCGCGACGACATCGCCGCCGGTCTCGTCGAAGGGCACGCCATCCGATGCCGGGTACGGGTTCGTCGTCGCCTGGTGCGTGATGAAGGTGCATCCCGTCGTGCCGAGCGCGAGCGCCGAGCCCAGGGCGATGACGGCGACGAGACGCGGAGCGATGGACGCAGCAGAGCGCGAGTTCACGGATCCTCCTGAGGTGCGACGGGTGTCCTGCACCAGTGTAGTGGGTCTGCCGTGCGCGGCGAGGACCGATGCCGCTCGCGAGGCGGTCGGCGCGTACCTTACTGCATAACGGCTGTGGTATCCTGGAGATTGCCGAAAGGACACGTTTTTATGCTTTTTGAGGTTGGCGAAACCGTCGTCTATCCGCATCACGGAGCCGCGACGATCATCGAGGTCAAGGACCGCGTGATCAAGGGGGAGACCAAGAAGTACCTGAAGCTCAACGTCACGCAGGGTGATCTCATCATCGAGGTTCCTGCCGAGAATGTCGACCTGGTCGGCGTTCGCGACGTGATCGGCAAGGAGGGTCTCGAGAACGTCTTCGAGGTGCTGCGCGCCCCGTTCACGGAAGAGCCCACCAACTGGTCGCGCCGCTACAAGGCGAACCTGGAGAAGCTCGCCTCGGGCGATGTGATCAAGGTGAGCGAGGTCGTGCGCGACCTGTGGCGCCGCGACCAGGATCGCGGTCTCTCCGCGGGCGAGAAGCGCATGCTCGCCAAGGCCCGTCAGATCCTCGTGTCGGAGCTCGCTCTGGCCGAGAAGGTCGACGAGGACAAGGCCGGCGCTCTGCTCGACGAGGTGCTCGCCTCCTGACGAGCGCGCAGACGACTGGACTGCGAAGAGGGCGGATGCTGCGGCATCCGCCCTCTTCGCATGCCGCGGGGCCGCGATAGCGTGAGGGGGTGACTGCGCTTGCGATCCCCACCACAGCGATCATCGTCGTCGCCGCCGGCTCCGGCACGCGGCTCGGTGCCGGAGTGCCCAAGGCCCTCGCCGACCTCGACGGCCGCACCGTGCTGCGTCACGCGCTCGACGGTGTGTTCGCCGCGGGCCCAATGCAGGTCGTCGTGGTGGCGCCGGCGGGGTGGGAGACCCGGGTCGATGACGAGATCGCCGCGTCGGCCGGCGAGCGCCGCCACCTCGCCACGGTCGTGACCGGAGGGACGACCCGGCAGGCGTCGGTCGCCGCCGGGCTGAATGCCCTGCACGACGACGTGCGCGTCGTGCTCGTGCACGACGCGGCGCGCGCTCTCACCCCGGCCTCGCAGCTCGACGCCGTGGCGGCAGCGGTGACCGACGCCGGGGTGATCCCCGCGCTCGCCGTCGTCGACACCCTCAAGAGAGTCGACGGTGACGATGTCACCGGTCCCGTCGACCGCTCTGCTCTCGCCGCCGCGCAGACGCCCCAGGGCTTTCCGCGGGCGGCGCTGCAGGACGCGTACGCCACGGCCCGGGCGGCAGGGCACGACCACACCGACGACGCAGCCCTGTTCGCCGCGGCCGGGGGCGCCGTGCGTCGCATCGCCGGATCCGAGCGCGCGTTCAAGATCACCACTCCCGGCGACCTCGAGCGCGCACGGCTGCTGCTCGCCGCGAGGGCGGGCGCTCTGACGCTGCCCCGCATCGGCGTCGGCACGGACGTGCACGCCTTCGGCGGCGAGGGGAACCTGTGGCTCGCCGGTCTGGAGTGGCCGGGTGAGCACCCGCTGTCGGGGCATTCCGACGGGGATGCCGTGGCACACGCCATGGTCGACGCCCTGCTGGGCGCGGCCGGGCTCGGCGACATCGGGCAGCACTTCGGCACCGCCCACCCCGAGTACGCGGGCGCGCACGCCGATGTGTTCCTCACGCGCACCGCCGCGATGCTCGCCGAGGCGGGCTTCGCGATCGGCAACGTGTCGGTGCAGTTCCAGGGCAACCGGCCGCGGTTCAGCGCTCGCCGAGGCGAAGCGGAGCAGGTGCTCTCGGCCGCGCTGGGAGGCGCGGCGGTCACGGTCTCGGCGACCACGACCGACGGGCTCGGATTCACCGGTCGCGGCGAGGGCGTCGCGGTGACCGCGGTCGCGCTCATCCACCGGATCTGACGGGGGAGCGCACGCCCAGGTGCGCACCGCGTCGCCCCGGTAGTCTTGTGCGGTGACGATCCGCCTGTACGACACGCGCGCGCAGCAGCTGCGCGACTTCGCCCCGCTCGATCCCTCGAACGTGACGATGTACGTCTGCGGACCCACCGTGCAGTCCGGTCCGCACATCGGGCACGTGCGCGCCGCCCTGAGCTTCGACCTGCTGCGTCGCTGGCTCGAACACCGCTATGAGCGGGTCACGTTCGTGCGCAACGTCACCGACATCGAAGACAAAGTGCTCGCGAATGCGAGCGAGGCCGAGCCGTGGTGGGCGCTCGCGTACCGCATGGAGCAGGAGTTCTCGCAGGCGTATGCCGCTGTCGGCATCCTGTCGCCCACCTACGAGCCGCGCGCGACCGGGTTCATCCCGCAGATGCACGAGCTGATCGCGCGCCTCATCGAGCGCGGGCACGCCTACGCCGCGCCCGACGGGTCGGGTGACGTCTACTTCGACGTGCGCTCCTGGCCCGAGTACGGCGAGCTGACGCGTCAGTCGGTCGATGCGATGGAGGCCGCGGCGGACGCCGATCCGCGCGGCAAGCGCAACCCGCAGGACTTCGCGCTGTGGAAGGGCGCGAAGAGCGACGAGCAGCCGGATGCCGTCTGGGACTCGCCGTGGGGCGCCGGTCGCCCCGGCTGGCACATCGAGTGCTCCGCCATGGCGCGCCGCTTTCTCGGCGCGGAGTTCGACATCCACGGCGGCGGACTCGACCTGCGCTTCCCGCACCACGAGAACGAACTCGCCCAGTCGACCGCCGCCGGCGACCGGTTCGCGCGGTACTGGGTGCACAACGGTCTGGTGACCGTCGCCGGGCAGAAGATGTCGAAGTCGCTGGGCAACTTCACCCTGGCATCCGACGTGCTGGACGCTCACCACCCGCTGGTCGTGCGCTACGCACTCGCCGCGGCCCACTACCGCTCCAGCCTCGACCTGACCGACTCGTCGTTCGCGGAAGCGGATGCCGCGCTCGGACGCATCCGGTCGTTCCTCGAGCGCGCCGCGCGGCTCCCCGCCGCGTCGGCGGAGCGCACCGTAGACGGCGGAGAGCCGGGCTCCGAGCTGCTGCCGGCCGCATTCGCGTCCGCGATGGACGACGACCTCGGCGTGCCGCAGGCGTTTGCCGTGCTGCACGAGACGGTGCGGGCCGGCAACAGCATGCTCGATGCCGGACGCAGCGCCGACGCGCAGCTCGCGGCGATGCAGGTGCGCGAGATGACCGGCATCCTCGGGGTCGACCCGCTCGCGCGGGAATGGAGCGCCGACATGCACGACCGGGCCGAGGCATCCGCCCTGGACGCGCTCGTGCAGACGATGATCACGCAGCGCGCGCAGGCGCGCGCGGAGAAGGACTGGGCCGCAGCCGACCGCATCCGAGATGCGATCGCTGCGGCAGGAATCACTCTGGAGGACACTCCGGACGGAACGCATTGGAGTATCGATGGCTAAGCCTGGCCGCCCCGGAGCGGGCAACAGCAAGAAGAAGGGTGCCACGAAGGGCACCGGCGGTCTCGGCCGCAAATCGCTCGAGGGCCGCGGCCCCACCCCCAAGGCCGAGGACCGCTCCTGGCACGTCGCCGGCAAGCGCAAGGCGGCCCAGGAGCGCTTCGCCGCAGCCGGCGGCAAGGGCAAGGTGGGTGGTCAGAAGCCGCAGGGGCGCGACATGAACCGGCAGGCGCGCGGCAAGGCGACCGACGACACCGAGACGGTCACCGGCCGCAACTCCGTGCTCGAGGCGCTGCGCACCAAGATCCCCGCGACGTCGTTCTACATCGCGCAGCGGGTCGAGATGGACGACCGCGTGAAGGAGATGCTCTCGATCGCGCGGCACCGCGAGATCCCCGTGCTCGAGGTGACCCGCCAGGAGCTCGACCGCATGGCCGGGTTCGACGGCGTGCACCAGGGCGTCGCGCTGAAGGTGCCGCCGTACGAGTACGCGCACCCGCAGGATCTGCTCGAGCAGGTCATCGATCGCGGTGAGACGCCGCTGTTCGTGGCCCTCGACGGCATCACCGATCCGCGCAACCTCGGGGCGATCATCCGCTCGACCGCCGCCTTCGGCGGCCAAGGCATCATCCTGCCGCAGCGCCGCTCGGCGAGCGTGAACAGTGCGGCATGGAAGACCAGCGCCGGCGCGGCGGCGCGGCTGCCCGTCGCGCTGGCCGCCAACCTCACCACGCTGCTGAAGGAGTTCAAGAAGCAGGGCGTGTTCGTGCTCGGTCTCGACGGCGGGGGAGACGTGTCCCTTCCCGCACTCGAGCTGGCCGATCGGCCCGTGGTGATCGTCGTCGGCTCGGAAGGCAAGGGGCTCTCGCGCCTGGTCACCGAGACGTGCGACCAGATCGTGTCGATCCCGATCTCGGGCGCCACCGAGTCGCTGAACGCCGGCATCGCGGCATCCGTCGCGCTGTACCAGGTGTCGACCGTGCGAGCCGCCGCGCAGTAGGCCCCGCGCGGCGGATGCGCGGACGTGCCCGGCGGTGAGCCGGTGGGTGCAGAGCGGGCTCGGCGGCGGGGAGGTCAGCGGCGTCGGGACATCCGGCGCGCCGCGCGCGCCGCGCGCCCGGCGGCTTCCCTCCATCGCCCCGACGGCCATTCGCGGCGCAGTTCGACGCCGTCGCCGGACGGCGCCAGCGTGCACCGGCGCCCGGCGAGGAACGGCGAGCGTCCGAGGCTTGAGAGGATGCGCCGATCCGCCGTGAGCGGCACGTCGAACGTCCACCCGGCGCGGCGGACCCGGGCGACGAGCATCGCCGTGCTGCTCGCGTCGTCCGGGGCGAAGACCTGCAGCGGGTCGACGGCGACCGCGGTGGGACGCCGACCGGCCGTGCGCACGCGGGCCACCTCGCTTCTCGTTCCGCGACCGTCGGCCGCGAACCGGACGATCTCGAGCCGGTCGTTGCGAGCCTTCCGGGCGGGAAGCGCGAGGAGTTCCGCCGGCAGGTCGGCGAGTTCCGCGGGCGCCGCCAGCCGTTCCGAGCCGGAGCCGTCTGCGATGAAGACCGGCGTGTCGGCGTCACCGCTGGTGAGGGCGATGTCGATCTTCAGATGCAGTCCGCCGCCCCGAGACCACGCCGCCGAGACGATGGTCGCCCGGCAGCGCAGCCCCGCCTCGAACTCGGCGAAACGCACCAGATCGGCGCGGCGGTCCTCGCGCAGCAGGTATCCGCGAATCCGGTGCGGAAGACTGAGGCCCGCGTCGACACCCGGGCCGAAGCGCCGGTGCGCGAGGGGGACGACCACGTCGAGCAGACGATCCCGGTAGTCCGGGGGATACGCCAGCATCCGGCGGCCTTCCAGCCGCTTCAGGATCTTTCCGCGGAACCAGTGCCGCAGCAGCCGGTCACGCCGCGCGCCGGGTTCGGTGTGCGCCTCGACCAGATCGAGCACGCTCTCGAGGTGGGGGAAGTAGGTCTCGGCGTCGATGCGCGACGAGCTGGCGCTGCCCGGATGCTTCACCCAGGCGTAGCACGGCTCGCTGGCGAGGATCGAGATGGTCGCCGCCGCGAAGTACGCCCGCATCACGAAGAGGTGATCCTCCAGCCGGACCCGTCCGTCGGGGAAGCGGATGCCGTGTTCGCGGAGGAAGGCGGTGCGGAACATCTTGTGGGGGGTGAGCATCTCGAGCAGCGGAGCATCGTCCAACGTCGCTCGAGGCACATCGCGGCGGAAGATGCGGGTGGGCAGTTCGCGCCCGATCCCGACCTCCTTGCCGATGACGACGTCGGAGCCGTGGGCGTCCGCATAGTCGCAGAGCTTCTGCAGCGCGGCGTCGAAGAGGAAGTCGTCTTGATCGACGAACTGGATGTATCTGCCGCGAGCGGCATCGATCCCGTGGTTGCGGGGCGTGCCGGGCCAGCCGGTGTGCGGGAGGTGCAGCACGCGCAGGTTCGATCTGCTCTCGGATGCCCGCTTCAGGCGGTCGCGGGTGTCGTCGTCCGACCCGTCGTCGCAGAGGAGCACTTCGAACTCCGCGGGATCCAGAGTCTGACGGTCCAGCGACGCCAGCAGGTCGTCGAACGCCGGCCCCGGGTCGAACACGGGCACGACGACGCTCACCCGCACCTGCCCACGACTCTCCGGCACGGCATCGGCTGTCACCAGGCCAGCGTATGCCCGGGCGGTGCCGACACAGGTGAGGGTTGCGCGATCGCGGTCGGGATGGCATGCAGGGGCGCCGTCACCGCCACCCGGCACCATCCGGCGGCAGCGGTCAGACCAGGTCGCGCCAGTCGATCGCGGCGGTCTCGGCCGACACCTCGACCGAACCGGTCTCCACCGGAACGCCCAGCGATTCGGTGGGCGGTCCCATGATGGTCGCCTCGTCGCGGCGGTGCCGCAGCACGTCGTTGATGTAGCTCGTGAGCACCTCGGCGAGCGGCACCGCCCGCGACTGCGCCTGCGACAGGTACCAGCGGTGCTCGAGCACCTGGTGATACACCTCGGCGGGTTCGAGCTTGGCGCGCAGATCGTAGGGGATGGCGCGCACGACCGGCTCGAAGACACGGGTCAGCCATTCGTGCGCGTACATCTCCTCCTCGGCCCACGCCTTGGTGGAGCGCACCCGGAACTCGTCCAGGTCGTTGAGCAGCCGGCGTGCCTGGTTCTCCTCGACGTCGAGACCGGTGAGGCGGATCAGCCGTCGCTGGTGGTGACCGGCGTCGACCACCTTCGGCTGGATGCGCACGGTCGTACCGTCTGCGGTGGTCTCCATCGACATCTCGTCGATGTCGAAGCCGAGCGCGTTGAGCTTCTCGACCCGCTCGGTGATGCGCCACGTCTCACCCGTCGAGAACGACTCCTCGTCGGTCAGCGCCGCCCACAGCGAGCGGTACGACGACACGATGCCGTCGGCGATCTCGAGCGCGTCCACACCGCCCTCCAGCCGGCCACCGGCGGCGAGGTCCATGATCTCGCCGGCGACGTTCGTGCGCGCGAGGTCGAGGTCGTACGCCCGCTGCCCGTCGGTCAGGCCCTCCTCATGCAGCTCGCCGGTCTCGGCATCCACCAGGTAGGCGGCGAAGGCGCCCGCGTCGCGACGGAACAGCGTGTTCGACAGTGACACGTCGCCCCAGTAGAAACCCACGTTGTGCAGCCGCACGAGCAGCAGCGCGAGGGCGTCGACCAGGCGGGTGGCGGTGTCGGGGCGCAGCGTCTGGGTGAACAGCGCGCGATAGGGCATCGAGAAGCGCAGATGCGAGGTGACGAGCGCGGCGGGCAGCGCCTTGCCGTCGGCATCGGTGCGTCCGGCGATCACCGCGACGCGGCTGACGCAGGGCACGTCGAGGCGGCCGAGGTTTCCGAGCATGTCGTACTCGCGCTGCGCCATCTCGGCGGTGGTCTCCTTGACCGCGACCACGCGTCCGGACAGATCCGCGAAGCGCACGAGGTGGCGGGAGAGGCCCTTCGGCAGCGACACGATGTGCTCCGACGGCCACTTGCCCAGCGGGGTCGACCAGGGCAGGCTCAGCAGCCCCGGGTCGATAGTGCTGGCGGTGATGCGCAGCGACTCCTGCATTTCTCCTCCGAGAACACCGCGGCGCGGGAGACCATGAGGTCCACCCGCGCCGCGTGTGCTGATTCGTCAGGCCGAGACGACCGGCTTGTCGTTGAGGCGCTCGCCCGACTCGATGTCGAAGGCGTGCACGTGACCGGGGTTGGCAGCCAGCGTGACCGTCTCGCCGGCGTTCGGGTGGTTGCGACCGTCGACGCGCGCCACGATGTCGGTGCGCTTGCCGTTGATGTCGGTGTGGCCGTAGAGGTAGCCGTCAGCGCCGAGCTCCTCGACGAGGTCGACGACGACCGAGAGGCCCTTGCCGTCGGCGGGGCCGACGGTGATGTCCTCGGGACGCACGCCCACGGTGACCTGCGACCCGGTGGCGCGGCCCACGGTGTCGCGGTCGAGCGGCACGACCTCGGTGCCGAAGCGCACGCCGCCCTCGGCGAGGTCGGCCGAGAACAGGTTCATCGCCGGCGAGCCGATGAAGCCGGCCACGAACACGTTGTTCGGCTTCTCGTACAGGTCGCGCGGGGTGCCGACCTGCTGCAGGATGCCGTCCTTGAGCACCGCGATGCGGTCGCCCATCGTCAGGGCCTCGGTCTGGTCGTGGGTGACGTAAACCGTGGTGACGCCGAGCCGGCGCTGCAGCGAGGCGATCTGGGTGCGGGTCTGCACGCGCAGCTTCGCGTCGAGGTTCGACAGCGGCTCGTCCATGAGGAACACCTGCGGCTGGCGCACGATCGCGCGGCCCATCGCGACACGCTGACGCTGGCCACCCGAGAGGGCCTTCGGCTTGCGGTTCAGGTACTCCTCGAGGTCGAGCAGCTTGGCGGCCTCGAGAACGCGGCTCGCGCGCTCCTCCTTGCCGACGCCGGCGATCTTCAGGGCGAAGCCCATGTTCTCGGCGACCGTCATGTGCGGGTACAGGGCGTAGTTCTGGAAGACCATCGCGATGTCGCGGTCCTTCGGCGGCACGTCGGTGACGTCGCGGTCGCCGATGAGGATGCGGCCGCCGTTGACCTCTTCAAGACCGGCGAGCATGCGCAGCGAGGTGGACTTTCCGCAGCCGGACGGGCCGACGAGAACGAGGAACTCGCCATCGGCGATCTCGATGTTCAGCTTGTCGACTGCCGGACGAGTGCCGCCGGGGTACAGGCGGGTGGCGTCGTCGAACGTAACGGTGGCCATGGTTTCTCCTTCACCGGCAGGTACGTGCCGGACGATCCTTCGTGATGGAAGCGGCAGACGCTGCCCGCCGTGACCCGCCATCGGGTCGGGATCAGTATGGCATGGCAGCGTGCGTCTGGGTATTTCCCAGGCTGCCTCGTTAACATCGAACCCGGTGCCGCAGTCTCCGCGGCCGCGGGATCACCCGTCCCACCCGATCTTCAAGAGGAACGATGTCGAGCGACGAAACGCCGAACGTCCCCGCCGCTCGCCACTCGCGCGAAGCCGTGCGGGAGAAGGCACAGTTGGTGCACGCCCAGCAGTCCCGGGCGCGACTGATGCGACGGCTCATCATCGGTCTCGTGGCGATTCTCGCCGTCGGCTCGATCGGCGCCGCCGTGGCCTACGCCGTCAGCTCGTCGATCTCGAAGCCCCAGCTCAGCCCGAGCGGCATGTCGGGCGACGGGGTCACGGTGACCAAGGTCTCGGCAGACCCGACCGGCGCAGCGGCGAGCCCGTCGCCGTCGGAGGACGCCTCTGAGACGGGGGAGAGCGCGACACCAGAGCCCGACCCGTCGGCCTCGGCAGGCGCGAAGCCCACCGAGATCCACATCTACGTCGACTACCTCTCGGCGGGAGCCGCCGAGTTCGAGCGCGCCAACGCGCGTCAGCTCGCGGGCTGGATCTCGGAGGGGGCTGTCACCGTGACGTACCACCCGGTCGCTCTGCTCACCGCGAGCTCCAACGGCACGAAGTACTCGCTGCGCGCCGCCGGTGCCGCCGCCTGCGTCGCCACCTACGCCCCGGACAGCTTCTACGACTACAACCACGAGCTGCTCGCCGGACAGCCCGAGCCCGACAGCGACGGCCGCAGCGACGCCGACCTGGCCGATCTCGCGGTCGCCGTCGGTGTGTCGGATGCCAAGAAGGTGCGCTCGTGCATCGAGAAGCAGGACTTCGTGTCATGGGCGAAGGCCGCCACCGATCGCGCTCTCGAGGGCCCGCTGCCCGGCACCGACGACCTGAAGCTGAACAACGAGGCGCTGATCCTCGTCGGCGGCAAGTCGTACGTCGGCGCCTTGAACGACCCCGCGGAGTTCTCGCAGTTCGTGCTCACCGTCGCGAGCGACGAGTACTTCGGCTCGACGAAGCCGACCCCGACGCCCACGCCCACCACGCCCGCGTCCTGAACCGGCTGAACGGCGCGGCTGACCCGCCCGCCGTCGCTATGCTGGATGACGGCTCGCCGACTTGGCGCAATTGGTAGCGCACCGTACTTGTAATACGGGGGTTACGGGTTCGAGTCCCGTAGTCGGCTCCACTGACGAGGCACGTGCATCCGCGAGGGGCACGTGCCTCGTCCGCGTCAGAAGAGGGTCTGAGCGCCCCTGTCGTCGTCCCGCGGCGCGGCGGCGACCCGATCGTCCAGGCCGGCGGCGGCGAGCAGAGCCTCGTCGATGAGATCGCGAGTGGGATCGCCGTGCAGCCAGTCGTCGGCGAACGCGGTGGGGATCAGCACCGGCATCCGGTCGTGGATGTCCGCCAGGTGCGGGGGAGCGGGACGCATCACGATCGAGTAGCACGTGATCCACTCGCCGTCGGGGGTGCGGCCGCGCTGCGTGACCGCGGCCATGCCGAACAACACGCCTCGGCCGAGGCCGAACTCATGCCAGATCCGGTCAGGTTTCCGCATCTCGTACCAGCCCGTGGCCGGCACCAGGCCCCGGGCGCGCAGACCGCCGGGGCGGTCCTGCAGGCGCTCGGACCGGGTGTTGATCGACGGGAACTTCGCCGGCTGCCCGTCGACGAGGAAACCCCACCAGGCGGGCTCGAGTGCGGCCTCGCCGTCAGCCGCCGTCAGCAGCGGATTCAGGTTGCGCAGGTTCTTGCCGGTCGGACGCAGTGTCTCGCCCGCGTTGTGCTCGGCCCACGAGCGCAGCCCGTCGAGCACCGCCTCGTCGGCCTCGGCCAGCAGCTCGGCATCGGTGAAACGGGGATCCAGTCCGTAGCTCGCGCACATGCCGACAGGGTAACGGCGGGCACCGACATGGTGAAGGGGCTGTCGCGAACGGCGAGCGGAGTCGGCTCCGGGTAGCCTGGAGCGAGTGACGCCCCCTCGCCCGCTGCCTGCATGGATCGCCGTGGGTGGTGCTGTCTCCATCGGGGCGATGACGGCCGTCCAGGCCAGGATCAACGGCGTCCTCGGGGTCCGGATCGACGACGGCGTCGTCGCCGGTCTCATCTCGTTCTCCGTCGGGCTCGTCGTCCTCATCGCGGTGATGCTCGCGCTGCCGTCCGGCCGAGCCGGCGCGGCGCGGCTGCTCACCGGCATCCGCTCCCG
This sequence comes from Microbacterium sp. NPDC055312, assembly GCF_053645675.1. Taxonomy (NCBI): domain Bacteria; kingdom Bacillati; phylum Actinomycetota; class Actinomycetes; order Micrococcales; family Microbacteriaceae; genus Microbacterium; species Microbacterium sp. NPDC055312. The sequence goes on from NZ_JBSHMU010000002.1 coordinate 829,612, forward strand.
CACCATCCCGTTCTGGATGCTTCTCGGCGGCACCTGCGGCGCTCTCACGGTCACCACGCAGGGGCTCGTCGCCGGCGTGCTGGGGGTGTCGCTGTTCACCGTCGGCGTGGTGGCGGGCCAGACGCTGCACGGCCTGCTGCTGGACCGCATCGGCGTCGGCCCGTCGGGAGTCGTCGCCATCACCGCGGGACGGGTGATCGGCGGGGCGCTCGCCCTCGCCGCCGTCGGCGTCTCGCTTGCCGGCGACGTGCTGGCGACCTCGCCGCTGTGGCTGCTGCTGCTGCCGTTCGCGGCCGGGGCGGGGATCGCGTGGCAGGCGGCGGCGAACGGTCGCCTCGCGCGCCGGGTCGCGTCGCCGCTCACGGCGACGCTGACGAGCTTCGTCGCCGGCACCGTCGTGCTGCTCGCCGCGGCGGCGGTCAGCATCTCGACCATCGGGATGCCCGAGGCGCTCCCCGCCGAGCCCTGGCTGTACGCCGGCGGCCTGCTCGGCTTCGCGTACATCCTGCTCGGAGCCTGGCTGGTGCCCTACACCGGGGTTCTGCTGCTCGGGCTCGGCAGCGTGCTGGGGCAGCTGGTGACGTCGGTGGTGATCGACGTCGTCTGGCCGGTCGACCGAGGCCCTGCACCATGGCAGCTTGCCGCGATGCTCATCGTCGCCGCGGCATCCGTGGTCGTCGCTCTGCCGCGCCGTCGCTGACTCAGGGCTCCTCGCGCTTGGCCTTCTTCCTGGCCTTCTTCGCTGCCTTCTTGGCCGCCTTCTTCGCGGCTTTCTTCTCCGCCTCGGCCTTCTTCTTCGCCGGCTCGTCCTTCGACGCCGTTCCGTTCTGACGCGGCTCCGCGGACGCCGCGCGGGAGGGCATCGCGGTGAGCAGCGCGTCGGCATCCACCGGCTTGCGACGGCCGGCGTCCTTGCCCTCGGGTTTGCCGCCGACGTACAGCCAGCCGAGCAGCTGCTCGCTCTGCGTCAGACCGTGCGCCTCGGCGACGGCCTTCGAACGGGTGAGGCCTCCCGTGCGCCAGATGACGCCCCAGCCTGCCTCGTCCAGCAGAAGGCTGAGCGTGTGGGCGACGCCGGAGGCGACCGCCTCCTGCTCCCACCGCGGCACCTTGTCGCTCTCGCGGTACGAGGCGACGATGGCGAGCAGCAGCGGCGCCCGCATCGGCTTGGTCGAGGGCTTGTCGTCCCCATCCGCCGCGGCCAGCGCCGTTCCCAGCGTCAGACGGTCATCGCCGCGCAGCTCGATCAGCCGCCACGGCCGCAGCGACGAGTGATCGGCGACCCGCCCCGCTGCTTCGATCAGCGGCAGCAGCTGCTCGCGGGTGGGAGCGTCGTCGGTCACCCGCGACCAGGATGCGCGGCGCCGGACGGCGTCGAGCGCACTCACGACGGGTCGGGAGTGAACGACAGCGCCACGGAGTTCATGCAGTAGCGATCGCCGGTGGGAGTGCCGAAGCCGTCGGGGAAGACGTGCCCGAGGTGCGATCCGCACGCGGCGCAGCGCACCTCGGTGCGCACCATGCCGAGCGAAGTGTCCTCGATGAGCTCCACGGCCTCAGGACGCACCGACTCGTAGAAGCTCGGCCAGCCGCATCCCGAATCGAACTTCGTGCCGCTGCGGAAGAGCTCCGCGCCGCACGCGCCGCAGGTGTAGAGCCCGGCGCGCTCCTCATCGAGCAGCTCGCCCGTCCACGGGCGCTCCGTCGCTGCGGTGCGCAGCACCGCGTACTGTTCATCGCCGAGCTCGGCGCGCCACTCGGCATCCGTCTTGTTCACGCTGTAACCCATGGGTCTATTCTCTCGCCTCCGCGACGCGCGCGGGCCGGTCGGGAGACACACCTTCTGCGGCGCCTGGGGCCTGCCGCTGGGACAATGGCGGGATGACCGATGCTGTCGCCGAGCGCTACCGCCGCTTCGCCCGCGAGGAGGCACCCGGACGCAGCGCGGTGTACGTCGAGTGGGCGACGGGTGTCGCGACGGATGCCGAGGTGCAGTCCGTGCTCGAGCGGCTGACCCCGCAGCAGCGCCAGCCCCCGCTGGTGTTCGCCGTGTCACGTCTGCTCGGTGCCCCGGTAGGCGGATACCGGTCGTGGCGGCAGTTCGTGCTCGCGCACGCCGGCGCCCTGGTCGCGCAGTGCGCGCGTCGCGGGGTGCAGATCAACGAGCCGTTGCGGCTGGCTGCTCTGCTGCCCGCGCTCAGCCTGGTCGACGGGCCGATCGCGCTGCTCGAGCTCGGCGCCGCGGCGGGCCTGTGCCTGTACCCCGACCGGTTCTCGTTCCGCATCGACGGTGCCGACGGCATCCCTCGGCGCTTGCTCGACCCGCCCGCCGGCCCGTCTCCGGTGCTGCTGCGCAGCACCGTGTCGGGCGAGCTGCCCCCGCTGCACGTGCCCGAGGTGATCTGGCGGGCGGGGATCGACCTCGACCCGATCGACGTGCGCACGCCCGCCGGTCGCGCCTGGCTCGAGTCGCTCATCTGGCCGGGTGAGCACGAGCGCAGCGAGCGCATCGCCGCGGCGATGGCCGTCGCCTCGGCCGACCCGCCGCTGCTGCGTGCGGGCGACGCGATCGAGCAGCTGGAGACGATGGCCGCGGCCGCCCCGGCGGAGGCCACACTGGTCGTCACCACACCGGGAATGCTCGTCTACCTGCCCCGGTCGCGACGCACCGAACTGATCGGCCGCATCCGCGGCCTCGACGCGCACTGGATCACGATCGACCCGCCGGCGCTGCACGATGCCTGGCGTCCCGCGGTCGATCCGGCCGCCTTCCGCGGCTTCGCCGTCGCGCTCGACGGGCGCGTGGTGGCGGATGCCGACCCGCTCGGCCGCTGGTGGGAGTGGCGCGCCGGCATCGGAGCCGATCCCGCGTAGCCTGAGCACATGCTCGGTGAACTCTCCGATCGCGATCGTGCGATCCTGACGCTGGAGGCGGCCTGGCCGCGTCACGGCGGCATGAAGGAGGAGACCATCCGGGCACAGCTCGGCATGAGCCCGGCCCGCTACTACCAGCTGCTCGGCCGGCTGATCGAGACCGAAGCGGCCCTCGATTTCGACCCGCTGCTCGTGCGGCGACTGCGCCGTCTGCGCGAGCGCAGGGCGGTGCAGCGCACCGCACGCATGCGCGGTTTCGTCGGCTGACGACGCCGTCGCGGGCGCACCCGGGCCGGCCGCCGCTCCGTGCGGACTCACGGAAGTCGCCCGCTAGCATCGAGGGGTGCAGAAGCTCTCCCGTGATCGATTCGACGACGTTCCGCGCACCACCGGACGCGTCGGCGCGCACCGTGCCGAGCAGCCGGGCATGAACGGCCTCGTCGTGCTGCTGTGGTCGGCGGCCGTCGCCCTCGTGCTCATCGTGTGCGGGATCTTCGTGTCGCTGGTGATGATGGATCGCATCTCGCTGTTCGGCGGCGAGACGCCGGCTCCGGTGTCGACCCAGCCCGGCGTGGTCGCCCAGGTCGACCCCTCGTACCGCGTGCTGATCCTCAACGCGACATCCCAGAAGGGGCGCGTCGCGGAGGTGCGCGAGAAGCTGCTCGCCGAGGGGTGGTCGACCGACGACGTGTTCGGCAGCGACGGGGCGTCGCAGGAGTTCTCGAAGACGACGGTGTTCTACGTCGAGGATGCCGATGAGGGCGCGGCCCTCGGGCTCGCCGAGGTGCTCGGCGGTGCCGAGGTCAAGCAGAGCGATTTCTACGCCGCGATGAACGACTCCGACAGGTCGCAGCTGACGGTCGTGATCGGCGTCGACAAGGCGACATCCTCGGCGCCCGCCACCGAGGCGCCGGCGCCCTGACGACGGGTCCGCGCTTTCGGTCGCGGCTTGCACTCCCATGGGTCGAGTGCCAGACTGGTGTTAGCACTCGCGCACTTGGAGTGCTAATACCCCATCGCCTACGTCCGGGAGGGACGAAAGACTCATGGCAAAGATCATCGCTTTCGATGAGGAGGCCCGTCGTGGCCTCGAGCGCGGCCTGAACACCCTGGCCGACGCCGTCAAGGTGACCCTCGGCCCGCGCGGTCGCAACGTCGTGCTCGAGAAGAAGTGGGGCGCCCCCACGATCACGAACGACGGTGTGTCGATCGCCAAGGAGATCGAGCTCGACGACCCGTACGAGAAGATCGGTGCGGAGCTCGTCAAGGAGGTCGCCAAGAAGACCGACGACGTCGCCGGTGACGGAACCACCACCGCGACCGTCCTCGCTCAGGCACTGGTCCGCGAGGGTCTGCGAAACGTCGCAGCCGGCGCCGACCCCATCTCGCTCAAGCGCGGCATCGAGAAGGCCGTCGCGGCGATCACCGAGGACCTGCTGAACAGCGCCAAGGAGATCGAGTCCAAGGAGCAGATCGCCGCCACCGCGTCGATCTCGGCCGCTGATCCCGCCATCGGCGAGCTCATCGCCGAGGCCATCGACAAGGTCGGCAAGGAGGGCGTCGTCACCGTCGAGGAGTCGCAGACCTTCGGCACCGAGCTCGAGCTCACCGAGGGCATGCGCTTCGACAAGGGCTACCTGAACCCGTACTTCGTGACGGACCCGGAGCGCCAGGAGGCTGTCTTCGAGGACCCGTACATCCTCATTGCCAACCAGAAGATCGGCAACATCAAGGACCTGCTGCCGGTCGTCGACAAGGTGATCCAGGACGGCAAGGAGCTCGTCATCATCGCCGAGGACGTCGAGGGCGAGGCTCTCGCGACGCTCGTGCTCAACAAGATCCGCGGCATCTTCAAGTCGGTCGCCGTCAAGGCCCCCGGCTTCGGTGACCGTCGCAAGGCCCAGCTGCAGGACATCGCGATCCTGACCGGCGGCCAGGTCATCACCGAAGAGGTCGGACTCAAGCTCGAGAACACCACGCTCGACCTGCTCGGCCGTGCGCGCAAGGTCATCGTCACCAAGGACGAGACCACGATCGTCGAGGGCGCGGGCGAGCAGTCCGCCATCGAGGGTCGCGTCACGCAGATCCGTCGTGAGATCGAGAACACCGACAGCGACTACGACCGTGAGAAGCTGCAGGAGCGCCTCGCGAAGCTGGCCGGTGGCGTCGCCGTCATCAAGGCGGGGGCTGCGACCGAGGTCGAGCTCAAGGAGCGCAAGCACCGCATCGAGGATGCCGTCCGCAACGCGAAGGCCGCCGTCGAGGAGGGCATCGTCGCCGGTGGTGGCGTCGCGCTGCTGCAGTCGGCCAAGGTGCTCGACACCCTCGACCTCGAGGGTGACGAGGCGACCGGTGCGAACATCGTCCGCGTCGCGACCGGCGCTCCGCTGAAGCAGATCGCGATCAACGCCGGCCTCGAGCCGGGCGTCGTGTCGCACAAGGTCTCCGAGCTCCCCGCCGGCCACGGTCTGAACGCGGCCACCGGAGAGTACGGCGACATGTTCGCACAGGGCATCATCGACCCGGCCAAGGTCACCCGCTCGGCGCTGCAGAACGCGGCGTCGATCGCCGGCCTGTTCCTGACCACCGAGGTCGTCGTCGCCGACAAGCCCGAGAAGGCTCCGGCCATGCCGGCTGACCCGTCGGGCGGCATGGACTTCTGAGTCCCGGCCCCAGCTGTAACGGAACGCCCCCTGCCGCACGGCAGGGGGCGTTCTGCATGTCATCAGCGGAACAGACTCGCGGAGTACTGATCGGCATCCGCGTACTGCGCCGCGGCCGAACCGAGCGCGCCGCTGATCGATCCCAGCACCTGCTCGACATGCATCTGCGCTCCGCGCCACTGCTCGCTGCACTGCTGGAACGCGGCGGCCGCGGTGCCGGTCCACGACGACTGCAGCTGGTTCAGCTGCGCCATGAGCGCGGCGGACTCGCTCTGCAGCCGCTCCATGGTGGCGTAGGCGGCACCGTTGGCGGCCTGGACGGCGTCGGTGTCGACGGTGAAGACGGACATGGGGTCTCCTCTCGATGGGGTTTCGAGACTAGGGGCCGCCGCAGCAGAAGAAGACGCCGACTCCCCGCCGCCGTGCACAACCCGCCTCGCGCCCGGAATGTGCAGAGTCAGTCGACGCTCAGCGGTCCAGTCGCTCGATCGGCTGCGTCTCCTCCAGCAGGTGCGCGGGAGTGGACTGCGCCGGCGCCAGCGGCAGGGCGACGATGAACGTCGCACCGCCACCCGGCGTCTCCTCGACCGAGACCGCGCCGTGCAGCGACTCGACGATGGATGCGACGATCGCGAGCCCCAGGCCCGAGCCGCCCGTCTCCCTCGCACGCGAGGTGTCGGCGCGCCAGAAGCGCTCGAAGATCTGCTCGCGGATCTGCGGAGGGATCCCCTCGCCGTGGTCGACGATCGAGATGGTACCCACGCCTCGTCGGCGGTCGGCTCCCACGACGATCTCGATCGGACTGTCGCCGGGGGAGAACCGGCGCGCGTTGCCGAGCAGATTCGTGATCACCTGGCGCACCTTGTTGTCCTCTCCGAGGACGATCGGGGGCGTGCGCACCGGGGCATCCGTCGCCTCGGTGAAGTCGATGGCGGGAACCGGTGCGGCGGGCCGGGGGCGTCGACGCAGGCGGGCCAGCGGATTCACGGGACGGGTGGCCGCCGAGCGCGACGGCTCGGGGAGCGGGTCGCCGCTCGGCGTCTTGCCGTGCAGCCGGGGAGTCTCGTGCACGTCGGCGGTGGTGTCGACGACGGTGATCGTGCGTCCGGGCGCCGCCACCCGCAGATCGAGCGCCGCATCCCGCGCGATCGGGCGCAGGTCGAGGGGCTGGATCTGCAGCTCGCGGGATCGCTCCTCGTCGAGTCGGGCGAGCGCGAGCAGGTCCTCGACGAGCACGCCCATGCGGATCGCCTCCTTCTCGATGCGCTCCATCGCGCGCGCGGTGTCCTCCTCGCCGGTGATCGCACCCATCCGGTACAGCTCGGCGTAGCCGCGCACGCTCACCAGCGGAGTGCGCAGCTCGTGACTCGCGTCGCCGATGAAGCGCCGCATGTTCTGCACAGTGCGATCGCGCTGCGCGAGAGAGCGGTCGACACGGTCCAGCATGGTGTTGATGGCCGAGTTCAGCCGGCCCACCTCGGTGGTCGGCTCGAGATCGGTGAGGCGCTGACTGAAGTCCCCGGCGGCGATCGCCATGGCCGTCGACTCGACCTGCCCGAGCCGGCGGAAGGTCAGGGTCACGAGCCCCCGGGTGAGGAGTGCTGCCAGCAGGATGGTGACCAGGGCGACCGTGGTGTACACGGCGACGTAGGTGGCCACGATGCGGTCGGCCTCGTCGAGCGGCAGCGCGACGATCTGCACATAGGTGAGACCCTGCGGATCCTGGGCCGACTGCGCCGAGGCGACCGCACTGTAGGTCTCGCCGTCGTCGCCGTTCAGGGTGATCACCTGATCGCCCTGGCTGACGGCCTCCTGCAGCGTGAACGCGGCGGGGAACTCGGGGCGGGAGCCGGATGCCTGACCGCCCGCCTCCGCGACGAACTCGCCGCCCGCCGTGTAGAACGCGACCATGAACTCGGTGGGGCGCGGTGCGATCTCGGCCGGTTCGAAGACGAGCCGGCCACCGTCGGCCGACACGTCGAAGAAGCGCTCGGCCTGACCCGTGGTGGCGAGGGCCGGCAGCTGCGCGTCGATGTTGTTGATCATCGCCCCGCGCAGGATCGGCACCGTGCCGATGCCGGCGATCATCAGGCCGAGGGCGAGCACGGCCACGGTGACGCCGGTGACCTTGGCGCGCAGGCTGATGCGCCGCCACCACAGGGTGACGGAGTCGGGCTCGCCTGCCATGACCGCCTCGGCTCGGGATCCGCTACGCGGACTTGCCGACCTTGAGCATGTAGCCGAAGCCGCGCTTGGTCTGGATCACCGACTCCTCGGTGTGCGGGTCGATCTTGCGACGCAGGTACGAGATGTAGCTCTCGACGATGCCCGCGTCGCCGTTGAAGTCGTATTCCCACACGTGGTCGAGGATCTGCGCCTTCGACAGCACCCGGTTCGGGTTGAGCATGAGGTACTTCAGCAGCTTGAACTCGGTGGGGCTGAGCTCGATCGGCACCTTGCCGACGAAGACGTCGTGGGTGTCCTGGTCCATCGACAGCTCGCCCGCGCGGATCAGCGACTCCTCGTCGGTCTGCATCGTGCGGCGCAGGATCGCCTGGGCGCGAGCGACGATCTCATCCAGCGCGAACGGCTTGGTGACGTAGTCGTCGCCACCCGAGTTCAAGCCCTCGATCTTGTCCTGCGTGTCGTCCTTGGCCGTGAGGAAGAGGATCGGCGCGGTGAAGCCCGCGCCGCGCAGTCGCTTGGTCACGCTGAACCCGTTCATGTCGGGGAGCATCACGTCGAGGATGATGAGGTCGGGCTCTTCCTCGAGGACGGCGGATATGGTGGCAGCTCCGTTCGCCACGGTCCGCACCGTGAACCCGGCGAAGCTGAGACCCCGGGAGAGCAGGTCGCGGATGTTCGGCTCGTCGTCGACGACCAGGATTCGCGCATCAGTCATGACCCCATTATGGTGACTGCGGCCCTGCGGTGGCTGATTGCGTGCGGCGCGGGAGTCAGGATGCCAGGGCCGCGTCCACTGCGACGGCGACGACCTCCGTGATCGGCGCACCGGGATCGACGGTGATCCGGTGCAGGAGCAGCCCGTCGCAGGCAGCCATCAGGAAAGCCGCGCGAGCGGCCGCCGGCGGACCGCCGAGTTCGAGCAGGATGCCGCGGATCCACGCCTCCATGCCCAGCCGCTGCTCCCGCAGCGGCTGGGCGGCGGCGGCATCCGCTTCGAGGAACAGGGCGTATCGCGCGCGGGTGCGACCGGCGAGCGGCCCCGACTGCACCTGGATCATCCGGCTGAGGGCGTCCACGAGGCCGTCGCGGGAGTGGATCGCCGCGGCCCCGGCATCCGCCCGTTCTGCGGCAGCCATCCCCTCGATCACGCCGGCGAGGAGGGCAGCCCGGGTGCGGAAGTGGTTCGACGTGGAGCCGGCGGGAAGTGACGCCGCGGCGTCGACCCGGCCGTGTGTGAGCGCGCGGATGCCCTCGGCGCCGATGAGATCGACCGCCGCATCCTGCGCGCGTCGTCGGGTGCTGCTCACTCGTCGAGCTTATTCGGTACTACTTCCATAGTGACAAACTACTACGAACGTAGTAATCTGACCGCAGGGTCGATGACGACCCGCTGGAGCGACTGGGAGGCTCGTCATGGATGTACCGTCATCGTCGAAGGCAGCGCTCGTGCGGGAGTGGACGCCGCAGCTCCCGCCGGCGCCGGGCTTCGAGCACCTCGTCATGGAGACTCCCGGACTGCGCAGCCACGTCGCCGTCATCGGCGACGGGGAGCCCGTACTGATGCTGCACGGATTTCCGCAGCACTGGTGGGAATGGCGGCACGTCGCGCCGCAGCTCGCCTCTCACGGGTACCGCGTGATCTGCCCCGATCTGCGCGGCTCCGGCTGGACGGAGGCCGTCGATCCCGAGATCCGTCGCACCGCGATGCGCGCGGATCTCATCGCGATACTCGATGCCCTCCACATCGAGAGCGCACACGTCGTGAGTCACGACCTCGGTGCCGTCGTCGCCGGTCAGCTCTCGTACACCCACCCCGAGCGGGTGCGCACCGCCGTGCAGTTCGCGGTGCCGCCGGGGTTCATGACCTTCAGCCCGAAGCTCCTTCCCGCCTTCAAGCACATGCCCGCGTTGCTGAGGCACCGGCCGGGGCGATCGCTCGCGTGGCTGTTCGGGCCCGACTACGCGGCGAAGCCGATGACGGACGACGTCGTGGACGGCTATCTGCGTGTGCAGACGCGCCCCGGATTCGACGCCGCGGTGCGTGCGCTCTACCGCGGCATGATCATTCCCGAGGTGATGCGCCTCGCGAGCGGGCACTACAAGAGGCAGCGGCTGCACCCGCCGACGCTTGCGGTGTTCGGCCGTCAGGACGGTCCGTTCGCCGAGCCCACAGTGCGCCGCATCTGCCGCGGACAGGATCGGTACGCCGATCGCTTCGACCTCGCCTTCGTCGACGGCGCCGCGCACTTCGTCGTCGACGACGTACCGGATGCCGTCGCCGGGCTCTGCCTCGACTGGTTCGCCCGCGGGCGAGAGCCCGAGAGGGCGGAGTAGCCTCGGTCACATGGTCGACAGCGGCGAGGACGAACGCGGTGACAGAGCCTGCTGGCTCTCGCAGGTCTGCCCCGAGTGCGGTGCCCTGCTCGACGACGTCGCCGCCCCGTGCTGGCGCTGCGGTGTGGGGCCGGGCGAAGAGGCCGGGTGACGTCGGGCTCCTGGCTCAGGCGGCCAGGTCCACGGCATCCATGATCGTGTAGCTGTACCCCTGCTCGGCGAGGAAGCGCTGACGGTTCTGCGCGTAGTCCTGGTCGATCGTGTCGCGCGCGATGAGGGTGTAGAAGCTCGCGGTGTGGTTCGACTGCTTGGGTCGCAGCAGCCGGCCCAGCCGCTGCGCCTCCTCCTGGCGCGACCCGAACGAGCCCGACACCTGGATGGCGACCGACGCCTCGGGCAGGTCGATCGAGAAGTTCGCGACCTTCGACACCACGAGAAGCGAGATCTCGCCCTCGCGGAACTGCCGGTACAGCTCTTCGCGCTCGTCGACAGGGGTCGCGCCCGTGATCTGCGGGGCGTTCAGTGCCTGCGAGAGGCTCTCGAGCTGATCGAGGTACTGCCCGATGACCAGGATGCGCTCGCCGGGGTGCTTCGCGATCAGCTCGCGCACCGCTGTGATCTTCGCCGGGGCGGATGCCGCGAGCCGGTAGCGCTCGTCATCGGTCGCGGCGGCGTACTCGAGCCGGTCGCTCGGCGGCAGGTCGACCCGCACCTCGTAGCAGGCGGCGGGCGAGATGAATCCCTGCGCCTCGATCTGCTTCCACGGTGCGTCGAAGCGCTTGGGTCCGATCAGGCTGAACACGTCGCCCTCGCGGCCGTCCTCGCGCACGAGTGTCGCGGTGAGTCCGATGCGGCGGCGCGCCTGCAGGTCGGCGGTCAGCTTGAACACGGGAGCCGGAAGCAGGTGCACCTCGTCGTAGACGATGAGACCCCAGTCCATCTCGTCGAGCAGTGAGAGGTGCGCGTACTGGCCCTTCCGCTTCGCGGTGAGGATCTGGTAGGTCGCGATCGTGACCGGCTTGACCTCTTTCGCCTGGCCGGAGTACTCGCCGATCTCCTCGGGGGTCAGCGAGGTGCGCTTGAGCAGCTCGTCGCGCCACTGCCGCGCCGAGACGGTGTTGGTCACCAGGATCAGGGTCGTCGTCCGGGTGGCGGCCATCGCGCCCGCGCCGACGATCGTCTTGCCCGCACCGCACGGCAGCACGACCACGCCCGAGCCGTCCTTCGCGAAGGCGTCGACCGCCTGACGCTGGTAGGGACGCATCGACCAGCCGTCCTCGTCGAGATCGATCTCGTGCGGGGTTCCCGGGGTGTAGCCGGCGAGGTCCTCGGCCGGCCAGCCGATCTTCAGCAGCTCCTGCTTGATCTGGCCGCGCGCCCACGCGTCGACGACGTAGCTGTCGGAGGAGGGATGCCCGATGAGCAGCGGCTGGATGCGCTTGTTGTTCGCCACCTGGGCGAGCACGGCGGGATCAGTCGAGCGCAGCACCAGCAGGCCCTCGTCGTCGCGTTCGATCACGAGCCGGCCGTAGCGGCCCACCGTCTCGCGCAGGTCGACGGCCACCGACGGCGGCACCGGGAAGCGCGACCAGCGATCGAGCGTCTCGAGCATGTCGTCGGCGGTGTGCCCGGCAGCGCGCGCGTTCCACAGCCCCAGCCGCGTGATGCGGTAGGTGTGGATGTGCTCGGGGGCGCGCTCCAGCTCGGCGAAGATCGCCAGCTCGTGCCGCGCGGATTCGGCGTCGGCGTGCGCGACCTCGAGCAGCACGGTGCGGTCGCTCTGGACGATCAGGGGGCCATCAGACATAGCAGACCAGTCTACCGGGCACGGGCACTGCGGGTCCGACCCCGGTCAGCTCGACGGTGTCCGCACCGACACGATGCTCTTGAGCGGTCAGCTCGACGGCGTCCGCACCGACACGATGCTGCGAACAGGCAGCGTGCGCTCGACGTCCGCAGCCCGATCCCGTCCGCGCAGGCGCCCGCCGCCGAGGCCCGAGGCCTCGAGCGTGAGCTCGCGTCGCGATCCGTCCGGCATCGCGACTTCGACGACCACGACGGCCTTCGCCCGCACTGCTGCCTCGAGCTCGCGGTCGAGCCAGGCGGCATCGGCATCCGGGCCCTGGTGCGAGCGGAGCCGGGCGATCAGCGCGGCGTATCCGCTGTCGTCCCGGGCGCTCGCGTCCGCGAGCCGCACACGCCCCGCGGCGATGCTGCGACCGTCGCGGTCGACGAGGGTGGCGGGGTAGCGGGCATCCGTCAGCGCCCAGGCGACGGCCTCGGCGCCGACCCGCGAGACCAGCCCGTCGTGCTCCCGGATCAGGCCGAGCGGACGCAGGTTCCGGTCGATCTCCATCGCCTCGAGCAGATGCGCGTCGGCGCTCGTCACGACGGTGCCGCCGTCGGCATCCGGACGCACGCGCACCAGACCGTGTCTCGCCGCGGTCTGGGCGACGAGGTACTCGAGCGGCTGCGGAACGCCGGTCAGTGAGATCTCCCGGAGGAACGCCAGCATGCCCTCGGCGGTGTCTCCCTCGACGAACGCGCGCGACACCGACTCGGCGGTGAAGCGGTAGGACGAGGCCTGCGCAGGGTCGTGCTCCGTCATGGTGCGCAGACGGTTGTCCAGCGCGGGCTGCAGCGGGCCCGGCGCGATGGCGCTGAGGTCGTTCTGCAGGAAGATGCGGTCCACCTCGGTGGGCAGCAGCGACTGCAGGGCGGAGCTGTCGAAGGGCGCATCGGTGCCGAGCGCGGCGCCCCACGGCGGCACCGTCCACGTGCCGTTGGGTCCGCCCGCCAGCAGCCCGATCCGCCCGGCAAGGCTCCGCAGGTGCGCTGCTCGGGCGGGCCAGTGCCGGTCCCAGGGGTGCAGCTGCGGCCAGTCGGCCGCTGCGGAGGTCCGGATGCCGGAGGGCAGCGAGTCCGCGAAACGCGAGACCACGTGCACCCAGCGATCGGGGAAGGAGGCCTTCAGCCATCGCTCGGCGTCTGCAGTGAGCCGCAGCTCGCGATCGACCTGACGGGCGAGACCGGCCAGCTCGGCGAGATCACGCAACTCGTCGAGGTCGCCGTCATCGAGCAGCCGGCGCTTCTCGGTCGCGCTCAGCGCCCCGGTCGCCACCAGGGCGAGGGGCGCGGTGCGGGCTGCCAGCAGCAGCTCGGCCAGCCCGCCGATGGTCGCGAAGGCGCGCTCGGCCGCTTGGGCGGAGTCGGCGTCGGATGCCGGCGCGGAGCGCGCCTCGGCGGCATCCGGGATCTCGGGCTGCTCCTGCACGAGTGCTCGCACCGGCGGCAGCATCCGGCCGTCGGCGTCGAGCAGCCCGAGCGCGACGTCGTCGAGTCGCACGCGGTCGTCCGGTGCGGCGGCACGCAGCGCGCGCGCCTCGGCGCGGGTCAGCCGCGCCAGGGCGCGCTCGATCGACGCGGGCTCGAGAAGCGCCTCCGCGGCGTCGAAGAAGTCGGTCCAGCCGACGTCGGGCCGCACGGCCCGCTCACGCAGCACCCGCTCCAGCTGCGCGTCGCTCGCCGAGGCGAGCTGGTCAGCCAGCGGGCGGGCGTGTGCGGTCATGGTCAGGATCCGGAGCCTGCGCGTCCCCTGCGAGCCCAGCTGAGCACGAGCAGCGTGATGATCATGAGGAAGGCGATCGGCAGGCCGAACAGCGGCAGTCCGGCCACGATGGGCCAGGCGCCCTGCGCGAAGGCCGCCTGATCCATCCCCACGGCGGTGCCGATGATGATCGAGAAGAAGGAGATGACCGACACGGCGGCCAGGACGAGCGCGGTGAAGGCGAGGAATCGTTCGAGCCGCCCGGTCTGCGGCGCGCTGGTGTCGTCGTGCTTGCTCATCGCCCTCAGCGTAGCGCCTGGCGGCATGAGGGGGCGGGTAGGCTGGAGGGGTCGCGCCGCCGCGCGACATCTCCGTTCCGTGTTTCAGTGAGGTTCGCCCATGCCCACCGGCAAGGTCAGGTTCTACGACGAAGAGAAGGGGTTCGGCTTCATCGCATCCGATGACGGCCAGGACGTCTTTCTGCACGCCTCCGCCCTTCCTGCAGGCGTCTCGGTGAAGAAGAACGCACGCGTCGAGTTCGGCCTGGCGGATGGCCGCCGCGGCCCGCAGGCGCTGTCGGTGCGCGTGCTCGACGCCCCGCCCAGCCTGGCCAAGGCCGCGCGCAAGCCCGCCGACGACATGGCCGTGATCGTGGAGGATCTGGTGCGGATGCTCGACGAGATGGGCGCAGACCTGCGCCGCGGTCGTTACCCCTCGGCGACCCGGAGCCGCACGGTGGCCGCTGTCCTTCGCAAGGTCGCTGATGACCTCGACGCCTGACCAGCTCGCCGAGAGCACGCGTGATCTCGCGCTCGCCGCGCTGCACGAGATCACCCCTCCGACGACCGTGGGGCCCGCAACGGGGCACGCGGTCGAGGAGGGCGGCGCGGTCTCGCTGCGCTTCGAGAATCGCCTCCCCGGATACCCGGGGTGGTTCTGGACGGTCACCGTCGCGCAGGTCGACGGATCCGAGCCGACGGTGCTCGAGGTCGAGCTGATGCCAGGCGACGGCGCGCTGCTCGCGCCGGACTGGGTGCCGTGGGCGGAGCGCCTCGCGGAGTACCGCGCGCACCAGGCCGAGCTCGCCGCGCAGGCCGCGGACGCCCCGGCGGAGGCTGACGCGGATGAGGACGACGACTCCGACGAGGACGACGACCACGAGGACGACGACCACTCCGATGAGGATGTCTCGCCTCGGCTGCACGCCGGCGATGTCGACGGCGTCGACATCGATGAACTCGACGAGTCCGACGATGACGAGACGGACGATGACGAGTCCGACGATGACGAGTCCGACGATGACGAGTCCGACGATGACGAGTCCGACGATGACGAGTCCGCCGATGACGAGTCCGCCGATGATGAGGACCACGACGAGTCCGAGTGACCGACGCGCGTCGTGACGAACGCCGACGCCCCCTCCGACGACAGACGCCCCCCTCCGATCCGCTGCGATCAGAGGGGGCGTCGTCGCGGTGGGGTGTCCTCGGCGGGGACGCGTGGGTCTCAGCCCTGGTGGGCGAGCACGTGCTCGATCGAGCGGATCAGCTGGCGCACGTCATCGGGGTCGATCGACACGAACGTCGCCACGCGCAGCTGATTGCGGCCGAGCTTGCGGTACGGCTCCGTGTCGACGATGCCGTTCGCGCGCAGTGTCTTCGCGACCGCCGCCGCATCGACGCTCTCATCGAAGTCGATCGTGGCGACGACGGGTGAGCGGTGGGCGGGATCGCTGACGAACGCGGTGGCGACGTCCGACGCGGCGGCCCAGTCGTAGAGAAGCCCGGACGACTCCGCGGTGCGCGCAGCCGCCCAGGTGAGACCGCCGCCGGCGAGGATCCACTCGAGCTGGCTGTCGAGCAGGTGCAGCGTGGCGAGAGCCGGCGTGTTCAGCGTCTGGTTGAGCCGCGAGTTGTCGACCGCGTTCTTCAGGCTGAGGAACTCGGGGATGTACCGTCCGGACGCGGCGATGCGCTCGATCCGGTCGATCGCGGCCGGCGACACCGCCGCGAACCACAGTCCGCCGTCGGATCCGAGGTTCTTCTGCGGGGCGAAGTAGTAGACATCGGCCTGAGCGACGTCGAAGTCGATGCCGCCGGCCGCGCTGGTCGCGTCGATCACGGTGAGCGCCCCGTCGGCGCCGACTCGCTGCACGGGAGCCGCGACGCCCGTCGACGTCTCGTTGTGCGGCCAGGCGTACACGTCGACTCCCTCCACGATCTCGGGCAGAGTGAGCGACCCCGCGTCGGCCGTGCGCACGTCCGGCGCCTCGAGCCAGGGCGCCGCTGCCGCCTTGGCGAACTTGCCGCCGAACTCCCCGAACACGAGATTCTGGCTGCGCTGCTCGATGAGACCGAAGGCGGCGGCATCCCAGAACGCGGTCGACCCGCCGTTGCCGAGGATGATCTCGTAGCCCTCCGGCAGGCGGAACAGCGCGGCGAGTCGCTCGCGCACGCTGCCGACCAGGTTCTTGACCGGCGCCTGGCGGTGCGACGTGCCGAGCAGGCTGACGCCGGCCGCGGCGAGGGCGTCCACCTGAGCGGTGCGCACTTTCGAGGGGCCGCAGCCGAAGCGTCCGTCGGCGGGCAGGAGTTCGCGGGGGATCTCGATCGACATGGGTCGATTGTAGAGGCGGGCGCTGCCGGGGCCGCGCCCTGTGACGGTCCCGGCGTCGACCGGGAAGGTAGGCTTGCCTAAGAACTTCGGAGGCCACGAATGACCGACCTGATCGACACGACCGAGATGTACCTGCGCACCATTCTCGAGCTCGAAGAAGAGAACATCGTGCCGCTTCGTGCGCGGATCTCCGAGCGCCTGGGCCACTCCGGCCCCACGGTGTCGCAGACCGTGGGTCGGATGGAGCGCGACGGGCTCGTCGTCGTGTCCGAGGACCGCCGTCTCGAGCTCACCGACGCCGGCCGCAGCAAGGCGGTGCACGTGATGCGCAAGCATCGTCTGGCCGAGCGACTGCTCTCCGACGTGATCGGCCTCGACTGGGCGTACGTGCACGAAGAGGCCTGCCGCTGGGAGCACGTCATGAGCGAGCAGGTCGAGCGTCGTCTCGTCGAGCTGCTCGGGCACCCGACCGAGTCGCCGTACGGCAACCCCATTCCCGGACTTGATCAGCTCGGCGACGTCGAGACGCCGGCTTTCGAGTCCGGCGTGGTGGGTCTCGTGAAGAAGCTGGATGCCGCCGGCGGCCCCATCACGGGAACAGTGCGCCGTCTCGCCGAGCCGGCGCAGGTCAGTCCCGAGCTGCTCGAGCAGCTGCGGGACGCAGGTGTGGTTCCCGGCGCGAGCGGCGACTATCGCTACAGCGAGGGGTACGTGCTCATCCAGATGGAGGGCAGCGATGCGGGCCTCGAGCTTCCCGTCGAGTTGGCTTCGCACATCTTCCTCGTGGGCGAGAATGCCTGATCAGACCGCGTTCTGCGGTGGGTGGGGCGGATTGCCAGGTTCACAGGGTGACAGAATCGTTATCTTCCGGTAACCTCGGTGAAGTCGTCGGAGAAGAAGCCCGCCGATGACGAAATCGCGAAGATCGCCTCCCTGGCTCGTCGTCTTCGCGAAGAGTTCGCACAACGTGCCGTGTGACATACGTGCCCGATATAACGACATTGCTGACGAGCCTGCGCTACCCGAAGCGCGGAGGCGCAGGAGGAATCCCTTTTGGCTGAAGAAATCGTCCCGACCGAGCCTGCGGGCACCCCGAAGCCCTCACCTCGGCGAGCACCTCGTGGCGCGCGCTCGAGCGTCAGGCCCATGCGCACCGTCGCCATCCTGGGTGCCGTGGGCGCCCTGGTCGCCGGTGTCGCGCTTCCCGCTCTGGCATCCACCAAGACCACGCCGAGCGCGGCCACCACGCTGCAGCAGATGGCTTTCGACGATGCGCAGTCCCTCGTGGTCGCATCCGAGGCCACGACCGCTCCCCTCGAGCGCGGCACGTACTCGGCCACGACTCCCGATGAGATCGAGAAGAAGAAGGCCGAAGAGGCAGCCAAGGCCCGTGCTGCCGCAGCGGCCCGCGTCGCCGCCAGCTCCGGCGCCCGCGGCGGCAGCATCAGCGATGCCGACCTCCAGCTCATCTCGGCAGGCTCCGGGGCGGTGCGCTACCCGCTGCCGCAGGGTTCGTACTCCGTCAGCCGCACGCTCAGTGCCAGCCACAACGGCGCCGACATGGTCGCGCCCGCCGGCACCCCGATCTTCGCCGCGACCGGCGGTGTGGTGCGCGTGTCGTCGGAGAGCCACTTCGGATACGGCGTCGCCGTGGTCATCGACTCCGTCGTCGGCGGCAAGCGCGTGTCGACCCTCTACGCCCACATGACCAACGGCACCCGCGCCGTTCAGGCCGGACAGACAGTGGAGCCGGGTCAGTTCATCGGCAAGGTCGGCAACACCGGCCGCTCCTACGGCGCGCACCTGCACTTCGAGGTCCAGGTCAACGGATCGCTCGTGGAACCCATCGGCTGGCTGCGCGCCAACGCCGGCTGACCGGCACGCCGTTCAGATCCACTGCATCCGCTGTTCACGCGGATGGGTTACCCTGAACGCGTCGTCGAACGGACGGGAGGAAGCCGATGAGCTCGATACCGGGCATCCGCACCATGGATGCGCTCGGTCGTCTGGTTCTTCGGCAACGCCCGCAGATCCATCTCGGTCTGACCGAGCGTGAGAGGCGCTGTCTGTAGACAGCGCCTCTTCGTGTATCTGCGTCTCCTCCAGTTCGACCGACGTCGTGTGAGTCGAGAGTGCCGGGAAGCCATCCCGGCGGATCGAGAGGATGACGACGATGCGCACACTGGTCCTGAATGCCGGATACGAACCGCTGACGGTGGTCTCGTTCAAGAGAGCCCTGGTGCTCGTGATGAACGACAAGGCCAGCGTGATCGAGCGCGTCGAGGACGATCCTGTCATCGCCGGATGCCGTCGATTCGATCGTCCCGTGGTCATCCTGCTCACCCGGTACGTGCGCGTGCCGACCGCCCGCCGGCAGCCGGTCACCCGCAGAGGGGTGCTGCGGCGCGACGAGCACCGCTGCGGATACTGCGGGAGGACCGCATCGACGATCGACCACGTCCTGCCACGATCACGCGGGGGAGCGGACAGCTGGGAGAACCTCGTCGCGTGCTGCCTCGGCTGCAACAACGCCAAGAGCGATCGCACGCCGCAGGAGATGGGCTGGCAGCTGCAGAGGGCGCCGCGCGCGCCGCACGGCGGAACGTGGGTCGTACGCGGTGCCGAGCGCGGGGATCCGGTCTGGGAGCGGTACCTGGCGTTGGCTGCGTAGGCCGGCGACTAGACTTGTCTGGCGCCTTCGTAGCTCAGTCGGATAGAGCGGCCCTCTCCTAAAGGGCAGGTCGCAGGTTCGAATCCTGTCGAGGGCACGACGACGCAGGGAGCCGCCCGGAGGGTGGCTCCCTGCGTCGTCTATCCGCCCGCGACAGCGGGCCCCGTCGGGCTGAGAGGCTCCGCGCGCCGCGACGCCCGCCAAGGCGAGCAACGTCCTCGACGAGCGGCGCGTGGAGTGCCCGATGGGGATTCGAGGGCACGACGACGCAGGGAGCCGCCCCGGAGGGTGGCTCCCTGCGTCATCTGCGCGGGTTCAGTGCGCTGCGTGATACGCCTCGAGCACGTCGGCGGCGATCCGCCCGCGCTCCGAGACCTTCATGCCCTGCTTCTTCGCCCACTCGCGGATCGCGCCGGTGTCCGAGTTCGCCGCCGAGCGGCGTCGCGGCGACGAGGAGCGGGTCGCGGTGGATCCGGCTGCGCGCCGGCCCGCCTCGATGTACGGGGCGAGCGCGTCCCGCAGCTCCTCCGCATGGGAATTCGTCAGATCGATCTCATAGGCGACGCCATTCAATGCGAAATGAACGGTCTCTCCTTCGCCGACTTCGAGAAGCGTTCCATCGATATCGTCGACCAGCTGGTGCACAATTCTTCGAGCCATGACAATACATTATTTGAATTCATCAGGCTCGCGCAATCGGCGCGCGCATTCCTCGCATGAATTCATCGGGCGAATTATCGTCACCGGTCAGGGAAGAAGGCCCGCGCGTCGCGCCCGCGCGACCGCCGCATGACGCGTGGGCGCGTCGAGTTTCGACATGGCCGCGCTCAGATACGCCTTCACCGTGCCTTCACGCAATCCCAATTTCGCGGCGATCTCGGCATTCGTCGCCCCCAGTGCGGCGCACGCGAGCACGTCCGTCTCACGCGGCGAGAGGCGCACGGCCGCGGCCGGTTCCGTCGTCGGAGCGTGCTCGGGCGCGGACGCCACCACCAGGCGTCGTTCCACCGCGGCGATGCGCTCTCGGAGTTTGTCGTCGCTCACCGCCGCGGCGATGCTGCGCAGCTCGGCGAAGCTCTCGCGGAGGTCCTCCAACCGCGCGCCCTGCACGGCAGGGTCCGGCCGCGCGGAGATCCGCCGCGCCACCTCGTCTCGGATGCGCAGTTCGTTCGCGACGTTCTGCGCCACGCTCATCGCCGGCGCTGTCGTGAAGCCGCCGACCTGCGATTCCTCCCACGCGCCGGCGTACAGCACACCGCGAGGGCGGCCGTCGACGACGATCGGCAGCGCGAGCAGCGTGCGCAGGCCCTCGCCCAGCACGAACACGTCGTAATCGTGTGTGATCTGCTGGGATGCGCGGTAGTTGCTCGTCATCCGGGGCCGCAGCTCGATCATCGCGCGGCCGCCGAGGCCACGCTCCGGCCGCACGGTCAGCCCGGAGAGGCTGCGGGTGCGATTCCCGACGATGCTGGTGACCCGCACCACGCCGTCTTCGATGAGCCCGCCGAACGCGACCGGGAAGCGGGTGCGGCGAGCGAGTTCGCGCACGCCGACGGCAACGGGATCCTCTGCGGCTGCCCGGTGCGTGTCCGATTCCACTGATACCAACTTTCGGGGGTGACGGCAGGGCCCGCCCGTTTCGTAGCGTCGACCCTACCACCGCGTGAATTCCTTCACGCGGAAGACGGACATGTGGCAAGGAGGCCCCATGACTCATCCGACGACCCACGACTCCTCTGCGGGAATCGACTACGTCGCTGTCGAGGAATCGGACGCATTTCAGGGATTGCGGCGCCTGCAGCGCTCGTTCATCTTCCCGATGGCCGGCTTCTTCCTCATCTGGTATTTCGTCTACGTGCTGCTGGCGGCGTTCGCGACGGACTTCATGAGCCAGCGCGTCTGGGGTGACATCACCGTCGGCCTGCTCATGGGGCTCGGCCAATTCGTCACCACTTTCGCTATCACGATGGCGTATGTGTCCTTCGCCAATCGGCGCCTCGATCCGATCGCGACCGGGATCCGTGAAGAACTCGAGAAGGCGGAGACGAAGGCATGACGACGACGCCCCTGGCCGCCGAGGCGGTCCAGAACGACCCGGTCCTGAACATCGCGATCTTCGGCGCGTTCGTCGCGGTCACCCTGTTCATCGTGATCCGCGCGAGTCGCAACAACAAGACAGCCGCCGACTACTACGCCGCCGGACGATCGTTCAGCGGAACGCAGAACGGCTTCGCCATCGCCGGCGACTATCTGTCGGCCGCGTCGTTCCTCGGCATCTGCGGAGCCATCGCGCTGAACGGCTACGACGGATTCCTCTACTCGATCGGATTCCTCGTGGCGTGGCTCGTCGCGCTTCTGCTCGTCGCCGAGATGATGCGCAACACGGGCAAGTTCACGATGGCGGACGTGCTCTCGTTCCGCCTCGCGCAGCGGCCGGTGCGCATGGCCGCTGCTCTCACGACCCTCGCCGTCTGCTTCTTCTACCTGCTCGCGCAGATGTCCGGTGCGGGCGGGCTGGTCTCACTGCTGCTCGGCATCGACGACCGGATCGGGCAGTCGCTCGTGATCGCGATCGTGGGCGTGCTCATGATCGTGTACGTGCTGATCGGCGGCATGAAGGGCACGACGTGGGTGCAGATCGTCAAGGCGGTGCTGCTCATCGCCGGTGCCCTCGCGATGACGCTGTGGGTCCTCGCGCTGCACGGCTTCAGCCTGAACACCCTGCTCGAGAGCGCCGTGGACAATTCGCCCAACGGGGAGAAGATCCTCGGACCCGGTCTGCAATACGGCGCGAATCCGCTCGACTTCCTCTCGCTCGGCATGGCACTGGTTCTCGGCACCGCCGGTCTGCCGCACGTGCTGATGCGCTTCTACACCGTGCCCACGGCGAAGGAGGCGCGGCGATCGGTGGTCTGGGCGATCTGGCTGATCGGCGGGTTCTACCTGCTGACGCTGGTGCTCGGCTACGGGGCCGGCGCGCTCGTCGGACCCGAGCGGATCGCGGCAGCGCCCGGCGGGGTGAACTCCGCCGCACCCCTGCTCGCTCAGGCACTGGGCGGCCCGCTGCTGATGGGGTTCATCTCGGCGGTGGCGTTCGCGACCATCCTCGCGGTCGTCGCCGGCCTGACGATCACCGCAGCGGCATCGTTCGCGCATGACATCTACTCGAACGTGATCAAGCGAGGCAAAGACGGCACGGGCACGGCCGACCCGAACGGCGAGGTCAAGGTGGCGCGACGCACGGTCATCGTCATCGGAGTGCTCGCGATCGTCGGCGGCATCGGCGCTCAGGGGCAGAACATCGCCTTCCTCGTCGCGCTCGCGTTCGCGATCGCCGCATCCGCGAACCTGCCGACCATCCTCTACTCGCTGTTCTGGAAGCGCTTCAACACCCGAGGCGCGGTGTGGAGCATGTACGGCGGTCTGATCGCCGCCATCGGCCTCATCGTGATCTCGCCGGTGTTCTCGGGCAACGACAAGGCGATGATCCCCGGGATCGACATCGTCATCTTCCCGCTGAACAATCCGGGCATCGTCTCGATCCCGCTCGGCTTCCTGCTCGGCTGGATCGGCACGATCACGGCGAAGACCGCCGAATCGCGTGCGCTCGCCGCCGAGATGGAGGTGCGCTCGCTGACCGGCTTCGGCGCGGAGAAGGCGGTCGATCACTAGGTCTCTCCCCAGAGATACCCGAATGCTGCGTCCCCAGCGCGGCGGGAGCGGAGCCCGGCGGCCTACACGCCGGGCTCCGCTTCGTTCGGCATCTCCCGCGGGAGATCACCTCCCGCCGCGTCCCCAGCGCGGCATGATTCACGACCGCGCCGCAGACGCGTCACGCTCGAGATCCAGCAGATATCGCTTGCGCTCCGGATGCGCTCCGTAATGGCCGGGGGTGCCGTCGGAGCGGATCACGCGGTGCACCGGAACGATCACCGACAGCGGCGTCACCCGGCATGCCGTGCCGACGGCACGCGCGGCGCCCGGGCTGCCGGCGATCACCGCGACCTCCCCGTAGCTCATGGTCTGACCCCACGGGATGCCGCACACGGCCTGCAGCGCCGACCGGGTGAATCCGTCGACCAGACGCCAGTCGAAGGCGAAGCGCTCGTCGAATCGCACCGGACCGCCCTCGAAGTACTCGTCGAGCGCCGCCGTGAGCTCGTCGGCGATGCCCGGGGTCGGCACCGGCGTCTCGCCGATCCGTCGGCTGACGCTCTCGAGCAGCCACGGCACCCGAGGATCCGCCGATTCCGACAGGTCGAAGCTGACGATCCCGGCATCCGAGAAGACCGCGAGGGCGTCGCCGAACGGCGTGGGTGCGAAGTCGTAGCGATAGCTCATGCCTCCATCCTGCTCTCCCGTCCCACCCCGGGTGCGTCGCGATCCTGATGTCGGTGGACAACCCGGACCAGCCGACCGACTGTGCAGACAGATGCCGCGGGAGCAGGCGAATCGTCGCGAAACGGCCGGGAATACCGCCGGTCGCGCCGGTCGCGCCTAGGCTTGCCGTGTGTGGCGACGAGAGGCGAAGGATGCTGAGCGCGCGACCCAGCCGGTCGCGGTGACGCTCGGCGATCTCAGCGACTCGTCGACGGGGGTCGGCATCGCGCACGCGGCGGAGGAGCGACGCACCAGCCTGCGGGCGCAGGCGGCCGACCTGGGCGGGGCGTCGCCGCTGATCAGCTTCGTCGATGCGCCCGAGTCCGTCATCGACATCTCCCGCGCGCACCCCGGGAGCCTCCCGCAGTTCATCACCGGACGCTCCACGCTGCTGTCGAACCTGTTCCGCGACGAGGTCGGGCTGCGCACCGCGCGGATGGCCGCTGAGCGCATCACCGCGCGCAACACCGAGCTGCGCACGGTGCGCGGCATCGACGCCGTGCACCTCGCGGTCGGCATCGCGCGGTGGCGCATCGGCGGCGCGCAGTTCGCCGCCCCCGTGCTGCTGCGTCCGCTGGCCATCCGTCGTCATCACGCCGACTTCGAACTGAAGCTGCACGGCCGCTTCGAGGTCAACCCCGAGCTGGTGCGCGTCGCGCGCGAGCACTTCGGGCTCGAGATCGATCCGGCCGGCCTGGCATCCCTCGCCTACGACGGCGGGATCTTCAAACCGCAGCCGGTGATCGATCAGCTGCGGGCGCTGACCCGCTCGATCGACACGTTCGCCGTCAACCCGCGCCTGGTCGTGTCGACCTTCGCCGACGTCGCCGACGCCATGGTGCGCGACATGGTCGACCTCGACCACCCCGTGCTCAATGCGCTCGGCGGACACGTCGGCGACCGCGAGCAGGTCACCGCTCCTCGCGAACTGCCCGCCGCGTCGGGGCCCGATGACCGAGCCCCCGCCTCGGAGAGCCTGCTGCTCGATGCCGACTCCGAGCAGGAGGAGGTGCTCGCGCGCATCGCCGCCGGGCACTCCCTGGTCGTCTCGACGCTGCCGGGCACCGGCGGCACGCAGACCGTGATCAACGCCCTGGGCGCTCTCGTGCGCGCCGGCCGGCGTGTGCTGGTCGTCTCGGCCCGCAGGTCGACGCTCGACGGCGTCCGTCATCGCCTCGCCGGCGTCGGTCTCGACGCGCTCGCCATCTCACCCAACCGAGCACGTCGAGACCTCATCACCGCGATCGCCCGCAGCGAGAAGGCCACGCAGCCCAAGGCCGCCGAGCTCGACGAGGCGCTGGTGCGTCTGCGCACCGTGCTCCGGGATTACCGTGGGGCGCTGGGAGAACCGGTGGGGCGCACCGGGGCATCCGTTCTCGACGCCACCAGAGAGCTCGCTCGACTCGCCGCACTTCCCGTGCCGCCGTCGACCGGAGCGCGACTGTCGATGGCGACCCTCGAGAAGCTCGCCGGAGACCGCAGCGACGCGGCGCAGGCGCTGACGCGCGCGGCCAAGCTGGGCGAGTTCCGCTTCGGGCCCGACGACTCGCCCTGGTACGGCGTCAGCTTCGACAGCGCTGAAGCCGCTCAGCAGGCTCACGAGCTGGCGGGACGGCTGCACGGATCAGCGGTGCCGTCGCTTCTCGAGCGCGGATACGAGCTGATCGCGCAGACGAGCATGCGGCCGTTCGGCACGGTCGACGAGCTCGGCGAGTACGTGCGGCTGCTGCAGGGCATCCGGGATTCGCTCGACCGGTTCAACCCGACGGTGTTCGAACGACCTCTCGGCGAGCTGATCCAGGCGCACGGCTCGCGCCGCGATGCGCCGGGCATGTCGTCGGCCAATCGGCGCCGGCTCAAGAAGCTCGCGCGTGAGTACGTCCGTCCGGGCGCGCACGTCTCGGAGATGCACGAGGCGCTGCTGCGTATCCAGCAGCAGCGTACGCAGTGGCAGCGCTACGTCGAGGCGGGCGTCGCACCGCAGGTTCCCCTCGGGCTCTCGGACGTGCACGTCGCGTGGCAGCGCGTGTCGGCAGAGCTCGCCGATCTGGATCGCGCGCTCGGGCGACGCGAGCCGCTCAGCTCGCTGCCCGTCGCACGTCTCGTGCGCACGCTCTCGGGCCTCGCCGCGCGGTCGGCCGTGTTCGACAACCTCGTCGAGCGCACCCAGATCCGCGACGCGCTCGCCGGTCTCGGTCTGCGCCCGCTGCTCTCCGACCTCTCGGTGCGGCACGTGCCCGAGGAGCGGGTCTCCGCCGAGCTCGAGTTCGCCTGGTGGCAGTCGCTGCTCGAGCGGGCCCTGCAGGACGACCGGTCGCTGCTCGGCGCCAACACCGCGGTCGTCGACCGTCTGGAGCGCGACTTCCGCCTCGTCGACGAGGCGCACACCGCGATGGCAGGTCCGCTGCTGGCCTGGAACCTGGCCAGTCAGTGGCGCATCGCGATCGTCGACGAGCCCGACCAGGCCGCGCATCTTCGTCAGGCGCTCAAGTCGGGCGAGGCGACGACGGCCGAGATCGTCTCGGCGGCCCCGGATCTCACCCGCGTGCTCGCACCGGTGTGGATCGCATCGCCGTACGAGGTGCCGCTGATCCCCGAATCGGTCGACTTCGACGCCGTGCTGCTGGTGGATGCCGCGGCCGTGAACCTCGCCGAGACGGCGCCGGCGATCCGCCGGGCACGCCAGATCGTCGCCTTCGGCGACCCGGTCACGCAGCGTCCCACGCCGTTCCTCGTCGCCACGGTTCCCGACGACGAGTGGGAGCCGGAGGTCGACTTCGACGACGTGTCGGTCTTCGAGCGTCTCGCAGAGCTCTTCCCGGTCATGACGCTGACCCGCAGCTACCGGGCGGGCGGCGAGGACCTCGCCGAGCTCATCAACGACGCGTTCTACGGCGGCGAGATCGTGTCGCTGCCGTGGGCCGGGTCGTACCTCGGCCGCGGCAGCCTCACCGTCGACTACGTCGAGGGCGGAGTCGGCGCGCCCGACCCCGATTCGGGTGCGGTCGAGAGTCCGGATGCCGAGGTCGCCCGTGTCGTGACCCTCGCTGTCGAGCACGCCATCCACCGCCCGACCGAATCCCTCATGGTCATCACCGCGAGCCGCAGGCACGCGGAACGGGTGCGGGCGGCCGTGGCATCCGCCTTCTCCGGACGATCCGACGTGGCCGATTTCGTCGGCCGCGACACGGCCGAGCCGTTCGCCGTGCTCACGCTCGAGGAGTCGGTCGCGGAGAGCCGCGACCGGGTGATCTTCTCGCTGGGCTTCGGCCTCACCAAGCACGGCCGTGTGCTCAGCGACTTCGGCGACCTCTCCCAGCAGGACGGCGAGCGACTGCTCACTGTCGGGATGACGAGGGCGCGCCGCTCGATGGTCATCGTGTCGTGCATCCGGCCGTCGAGTTTCGACGAGGGGCGTCTCGAGCACGGCGCGTCGACCCTGATGTCGATCCTCGGCGGGCTCGCGGCCCGCGGCCGCGATGCGCGCCTCGAGGATCTGGCCGACCCGCTGACCCTGGCGCTGGCCCGCGAGCTGCGCCGTCTCGGCGCCTCGGTCGACGTCGACTACCGCGGGCTGCTGCCGCTGGTCGCGCAGCACGACGGACGCGCGGTCGTCATCGAGTCCGATGCCGAGATGCGCGGGGAGTCGCTGCGCGAGAGCGTGCGGCTGCGCCCGCAGGTGCTGCGCCGGCTGGGCTGGCACTACGTGCGCGTGCACGCGTTCGACCTCTACAGCGACCCGGCGACCGTCGCCCGCCGCATCGCCACCGTGCTCGGCATAGACGAGGATGCGGTGCGCGCCGAGAACGACACGCAGCCCTTCGATCTCGATGGATGAGGAGCGTCAGCGGATCGTGCGCGTCGCCGGATCGCGTCGCGCGAAGCTGACCCGCGTCGAGGGCACGACATCGGAACCGCACACGAAGGATGAGCTTTCGACGCCGCCGCCGGGGGATCGGGGGCCGAACGACGAGCGCATGCTGCGCGAGGTGCCGCCGCACTACTGAGCTCGCGGCCGGACGCGGAGAACGGCCCGTCCCCGAAGGGGCGGACCGTTCTCGTATTCGCGGGCGATCAGGGTGTGCCGGCGTCGCGACGCATGAGATCGCGGATCTCGATGAGCAGCTCCTGCTCGGTGGGCAGCGTCTCCTCTTCGACGGCCGGGTTCTTGGCGGCCTTGCGCTCCTTGTACGTGTTCATCGGCACGACGAACACGAAGTACACGACGAGCGCCACGGCGAGGAAGCTGATCACGGCCGAGATCAGTTCGCCGATCGGGAAGGTCACCGGGTCGCCGTAGATGTTGTCGACGGTGAATCCGAACTTGCCGGCGTCATCGGCTTTGAAGACCAGCGCGACGAGCGGGGTGATGATGCTCGACACGACGGCGCTCACGATGGCGGTGAACGCCGTGCCGATCACGACCGCGACCGCGAGGTCGATGACATTGCCTTTGGTGATGAATTCTTTGAATCCCTGGATCATGGACGTGCCCTTCATTCGCTTCGGCCTCACTTCGAAGCCGGGGCCTTCGCGGGCGCCGGTGTGGCGCTCGTCGAGGATTCCGTCTTCGATGATGCCGAACCGGATGCCGGGGCACCAGCATCTCCGCGAGAATCGGTGCGATAGAAGCCCGAGCCGTTGAAGGTCACCCCGACCGTCCCGTAC
This sequence comes from Microbacterium sp. NPDC055312, assembly GCF_053645675.1. NCBI lineage: Bacteria > Bacillati > Actinomycetota > Actinomycetes > Micrococcales > Microbacteriaceae > Microbacterium > Microbacterium sp. NPDC055312. The sequence continues at coordinate 857,552 of NZ_JBSHMU010000002.1, forward strand.
TGCTTGCGCAGCGCTCCGCCGCACTCCGGGCAGAGGGTGAGGGAGTCCTCCGAGAAGGACTGCACGGCGTCGAAGCGGTGGTCGCACGCGGTGCACGCGTAGGCGTAGGTGGGCATGGAATGCTCCTGTCAGTTCCGCGCGGGCGACAGGGTGATGGTCTGCGTCGGGGTGACGATGCCATCGACCGGCTGGTCGTGCACTTCGCGCGGCAGCGAATCGAGTACCTCGGAATCATAGATCACCGCGTACACGGGCGGGCGGCGCTCCATCGAACCGAGGGTCTTGTCGAAGTACCCGCGTCCCCAGCCGAGACGCGTGCCGTCGCGGTCGACGGCGGCGGCGGGGATGAGCATCAGGTCGACGTCGTTGACGGCGATCGGCCCGAGCACCTCGCCGGTCGGCTCGGGCAGTCCGAACAGCCCCTCGCCGACCGCGTCGGAGTCGTCGGCGACCGCCCAGTCGAGCAGGCCGTCGGCGCGGCTGATCGGAAGCAGCACCCGGATGCCGCGGCGCACGGCCTCGCGCACGAAGGGCCTGGTGCCCGGCTCAGTCGTGGTCGAGAGGAAGCAGGACACCGATCGTGCTGCGTGCGCGGCGAGAAGAGCATCGAGCTGCGCGGCCAGCCCCGCGGCCGCCTCGTCGCGCTGCGCCTCGGACAGGATCTGACGACGTTCACGCAGTTCGGCGCGCAGCGCGCGCTTCTGCTGTTCTGCTTCGCTCCGCATGCCCCCGATCTTACGGGGGGTGATCACGGCACCCCACCGGTCGGCGAAGGGGGCCCCGCGACTAAGCTGAACCGCATGAGCACCATGAAGGCGGTCATCCCCGCCGCGGGCCTGGGAACGCGGTTCCTCCCGGCGACGAAGGCGATGCCGAAGGAGATGCTCCCGGTCGTCGACAAGCCGGCCATCCAGTACGTGGTGGAAGAGGCGGTCGCCGCCGGCATCAACGACATCCTCGTCATCATCGGCCGCAACAAGAACGCGATCTCGGATCACTTCGACTCGGTGCCCGAGCTCGAGGTGCGCCTGCAGGCGAAGGGCGACCACGGGCGCCTCGAGCGGGTGATGAAGTCCAGTGATCTCGCCGACATCCACTTCGTGCGGCAGGGGGAGCCGAAGGGGCTGGGGCACGCCGTGCTGCGGGCGCGCACGCACATCGGCGACAGTGCTTTCGCCGTGCTGCTCGGCGACGACCTGATCGACGAGCGCGACCCGCTGCTGACCGAGATGATCGCGACCCACGAGCGCACCGGCGCCGCCATCATCGCCCTCATGGAGGTCGACCCCGCGCAGATCCATCTGTACGGCGCCGCCGATGCGCGGGCGACGGATGCCGACGGCGTGGTCGAGGTGCGCGGACTGGTCGAGAAGCCCGCACCGGAGGATGCTCCCTCGAACCTGGCCGTGATCGGTCGCTACGTGCTGCCCGCCGCCATCTTCGACATCCTCGAGCGCACCGCGCCAGGGAAGGGCGGGGAGATCCAGCTGACCGACGCGCTGCAGGAGCTCGCCGCCGATCCCGACGGCCCCGGCGTGGTCGGCGTGGTCTTCGGCGGACGCCGCTACGACACCGGCGATCGGGCCGACTACATCAAGGCGATCGTGCAGCTCGCCGCCGACCGCGACGACCTCGGCGAAGAGCTGCGGCCGTGGCTCAAACGGTTCGCGGCCGGTCTCTGACCGGGGGAGAGACGATGCCGAACGACCTCCTGCCCGCGATGAGCTACGGACCCGTGGGCCTGCGACTCGTGAAGCCGCGCGACGCGAGGGTGCTGCAGCGCGAGCTGCTCGAGAACCGCTCCTGGCTGCAGCCGTGGGAGGCGACGATTCCGGGGGGCAGTGCCGGGTTCGACATGCGAGCGGCGATTCGCCGGCTGCTGCAGCAGCACCGCGACGGCGCGGGGTACCCGTTCGTGATGGAGTACGACGGCGAGGTGGCCGGGCAGCTGAACATCTGGGGCGTTGCGCGCGGCTCGCTCGCCTCGGCGACCATCGGGTACTGGGTCAGCGAGCGGTTCGCGGGAAGAGGCATCACTCCGACCGCGGTCGCGATGGCGACGGACGCCGCGTTCAGCCAATTCGGTCTGCATCGGATGGAGATCTGCATCCGCCCTGAGAATCGCGCGAGCCTGCGGGTCGTGCAGAAGCTCGGATTCCGCTACGAGGGGATGCGGCGCCGCTACATCCACATCGACGGGGACTGGCGAGACCACCACGCGTTCGCCCTCACCCAGGAGGAGGTGCCCCGAGGGGTGCTGTCCCGCTGGGTGAACGGGGAAGTGCCCTTCGGGGCGGCGCTGCCTCCGCACGATGAGCTGCAGAGCTGAAGAGCGCGACACACGCGCGGGAATGAGCGGGCCCGAGCTCGGCCGCGCGCTACCGTGGTCAACATGGATGGGCCGGTGCTGAGTGGGGGCGTGATCGTCCTCGTCGCCGTGCTGCTCTGGGTGCTCTATTTCGTGCCCAGCTGGCGCGGGCGACACCAGTACTACGCGGCGGAGCGCAACGCCGTGCGGCTCAATCAGGCGCTGCGGGTGCTCGCCGAGACCAGCGAGACCCCCGACGAGGTGCGCCTCGAGCTGACCGCGCGCACCGCGCTCGCCCAGCAGCGGCTCGCCAAGCGGGTGCAGGCCGAGAAGGAGAACGCCGAACTCGAGCGCCTTCGCGAAGAGCTCGCCGCCACCCGTCGCGATCCCGTGGTGCGTCAGGCGCGTGCGCGCCGCCGCACGCGCCTCGCCGCGACGGCATCCCTCGTCGCCGCGCTGGTGATGCTCACCGGCGGCGTCTGGCAGATCGTCGCGACCGGAGGATGGATGCTCGCCGCCGGGGGAGTCGTTCTCGCTGCGCTCGCGACGGCGGCGCTGATCCGCATGGCGCAGGTCGCCGGTCGGAATGCCCGCCGTCTGGAGCGTCCGGTGGTCGCGCCGGTCACCGAGCGCGTGTCCCCTCCGCTGCACGACCAGGGACCCGCGGTGTGGACGCCGCGCGCGCTGCCGCAGCAGATGGTGACCGTCGCAGGCTCCCGCGCCCAGACGGCACAGGCGGAGATCGACGCCAGGGCCGAGCGGCAGCGTGCGGCTCGGCGTGCCGAGCTCCGGCGTCGCGCCGAAGAGCTCGCGCCGCCGGCGCCGACCGCGCTGCCCGTCACGCCGGCCGCCGCCGAGGTATCGCCGTACGCGGGCATGGGTGTCGTGGACGATGCCGAGATCGAAGCGCATGTGCGTCAGCTGCTCGCGCGGCGAGCAGTCGGCTGAGCGCGTGATAACCTGAACTCTGTTCACGGGCCTATGGCGCAGTTGGTAGCGCGCCTCGTTCGCATCGAGGAGGTCAGGGGTTCGAATCCCCTTAGGTCCACATCGTGACAGAGCCCCCGCACTGAAGTGCGGGGGCTCTGACGTTTCCCGGTTCGTCGACCGGTCGGTCCTGGGCTTCGACATCGAAGGGGGAGCACCGCTTCGAACCCGGCATGCCCCTTTACCTTCGCGTTCGTCGCGATCAGACCGTGCTCGACCTATCCGAGCATCACGGAGACGGCACACCGGGCACGGTGGTGTGGATCCCCGTCACCAGCGCGGCAGCCTTCCACGCGGACATCTCCAGCCGACCACACCGACTGCTGCGCCCCGGCATCGATCGCCACGCTCCGGGCGGCTCGACGATCGAGGTCACGGATCCGTTCGGGAACGTGCTGCGGTTCTGCGAGACCGCTGGCTGATCCAGCCGAACCCGCCACCCTGTCGGTCGGGCGTCTCCTCTCCCGGAGACGGGGCCGGCCGCTCGTCGTGACACCAGGGCGAGCGGTCGGTTGTCGGTGCGACACGCCCGGGGGTGGGTGGTGATTTGCCGGTTGGGTGGGATCGGCGTAACTTATTACTTGTTCGCCCCAAGCGGTTGAGCGGAAGGCCTGAAGGGCCTGGCTCCCCTCCAAGTGGCGGATCACCCACCTCCAGCATGATGGACTTCGGTTCGTGGTGCGGGTCTTTGGCCCGGGGAGCGTGGTTCCCGGTTCGGGTTTGGTCGGTTTGACAAGCTCGTCGGATGGGATAAGCTGGAGCGGCTGCCTCGGGTACGAGGTGGTGGACGTCTTCACCTTGATCCTTTCGGCGTGTCGGATTTGACTGCCTGATCGGGAAGACATACGATTGTGAAGTTGCCCTGCGCTTCTCGCCCTGTTGGGGTGGGTGTGCGGGTGCGTCCGATCCTTGAGAACTCAACAGCGTGCACTTGTCAAATGCCAAATTATCCTCGTCCAACCCTTGTGGGGGTTGGTTGAGAATTCCTTTGGATCAATTTATATGAATGTCAGCAATGATGTTCGTCTCTTTTGGTCAGTTTCAAACTCGCTGCATGGTCGTTTTCCCGGCTGTGTATGCATTTCTTTTTTACGGAGAGTTTGATCCTGGCTCAGGATGAACGCTGGCGGCGTGCTTAACACATGCAAGTCGAACGATGAAGCCCAGCTTGCTGGGTGGATTAGTGGCGAACGGGTGAGTAACACGTGAGCAACCTGCCCCTGACTCTGGGATAAGCGCTGGAAACGGTGTCTAATACTGGATATGTCCCGTCACCGCATGGTGTGCGGGTGGAAAGATTTTTCGGTTGGGGATGGGCTCGCGGCCTATCAGCTTGTTGGTGAGGTAATGGCTCACCAAGGCGTCGACGGGTAGCCGGCCTGAGAGGGTGACCGGCCACACTGGGACTGAGACACGGCCCAGACTCCTACGGGAGGCAGCAGTGGGGAATATTGCACAATGGGCGGAAGCCTGATGCAGCAACGCCGCGTGAGGGATGACGGCCTTCGGGTTGTAAACCTCTTTTAGCAGGGAAGAAGCGAGAGTGACGGTACCTGCAGAAAAAGCACCGGCTAACTACGTGCCAGCAGCCGCGGTAATACGTAGGGTGCAAGCGTTATCCGGAATTATTGGGCGTA
>NZ_JBSHMU010000003.1:0-329073 GCF_053645675.1 Microbacterium sp. NPDC055312
ACACTCCAGATGTCGGACCGTTTCCGCGAGAACGTCCGACATCTGGAGTGTCGGCCCCCGAAGTGGCACGGCCCGCGGGCGGTTCCTGGGCGGTATCGGGCGGTATCGGGACGGTTCCGGCGGGCGGAGCCGGCGGCGGTCCGCGCGGCGGCTGTGGACGGCCGGCCACGGTGTCGGCGCCGGTGGCTACGCTGGAGGGATGCGTCGATCGAATGGGGTCCCTGAGCCTGTCGAGGGGCCGTATGACGACGTGCCCTACCCCGACGACCCCTATGACGACCTCCCGCCCGAAGAGCTCGACTGGGTGCCGCCGGAAGACGGCTGGGAGCCGCCGCTCGACTGGGGCTCGGGTCCGATGACGCCGGCCGCGACAGGCGGACGCGCCCCGGCATCCGGAATCGCGCCGTCGAAGTTCCCGACGCCGATCGAGGCGCTGCGCACGGTCTTCGGGTACGACGCGTTCCGCGGCGATCAGGCCGCGATCGTCGACCACGTCGTCGGCGGGGGAGACGCCGTCGTGCTCATGCCCACCGGCGGCGGCAAGTCGATCACCTATCAGGTGCCGGCGCTCGTGCGCGAGGGCACCGGGCTCGTGATCAGCCCGCTCATCGCGCTCATGCACGACCAGGTCGACGCGCTGCGCGCGAACGGGGTGCGGGCGGCGTATCTGAACTCGACGCAGGCGCCCGACGAGCGCCGCGAGGTCGAGCGCGCGTACGTCGCCGGCGAGCTCGACTTGATCTACGTCGCCCCCGAGCGGCTGTCATCGGCACAGACCACGCAGCTGCTGCAGCGCGGCGCACTCAGCGTGATCGCCATCGACGAGGCGCACTGCGTGTCGCAGTGGGGGCACGACTTCCGACCCGACTACCTCGCCCTCGGTGATCTCGCCGAGCGGTTCCCCGGAGTGCCGCGCATGGCGCTCACCGCCACCGCGACCCGCGCGACGCACCGGGAGCTCACCGAGCGCCTGCAGCTGCCGACGGCGCAGCACTTCGTCGCGAGCTTCGATCGCCCGAACATCCAGTACCGCATCGTGCCCAAGGTCGAGGTGCGCCGGCAGCTCGTCGACTTCATCTCCTCGACCCTTCGACCGGCTCAGGGGCCCAGTCCTCAAGGCTCAGGTATCGTCTACGCCCTCAGCCGCAAGTCGGTCGAGCAGACGGCCGAGCATCTGGCATCCAAGGGTTTCGACGCACTGCCCTACCACGCCGGCCTTCCCGCCGAGGTGCGCGCGGCGAACCAGGCCCGGTTCCTGCGCGAGGACGGCGTCGTCATGGTCGCGACGATCGCGTTCGGCATGGGAATCGACAAGCCGGATGTGCGCTTCGTCGCGCACATCGATCTGCCGAAGTCGGTCGAGGGGTACTACCAGGAGACCGGTCGTGCCGGGCGCGACGGCGAACCGTCGGTCGCGTGGATGGCGTACGGGCTGGGCGACGTCGTGCAGCAGCGCCGGATGATCGACCAGAGCCCCGGCGATCGCACCTTCAAGATGCGGATGGGGCAGCACCTGGATGCCATGCTCGCGCTGTGCGAGACCGTCGCCTGCCGGCGGCAGAACCTGCTGCGCTACTTCGGGCAGGACAGCGACGCCTGCGGCAACTGCGACACCTGCCTCGAGCAGCCCGACACCTTCGACGGACTGGTTCCCGCGCAGAAGCTGCTGTCGACGATCGTGCGGTTGAAGCGTGAGCGCAACCAGGCGTTCGGTGCCGGGCACCTGATCGACATCCTGCGCGGAGCCTCGAACGACCGCATCCGCAAGATGCGCCACGAGCAGCTCGCCACCTACGGCATCGGCGCCGACCTGTCCGACCAGGACTGGCGCAGCGTCGTGCGGCAGCTGCTGGCGAGGGGCATCCTCGTCGCGCAGGGCGAGTACGGCACGCTCGCGCCGGGGGAGGCGGCGGCCGGCGTGCTGCGCGGCGAGACCGCCGTGCCGCTGCGAAAAGACACCATGGGGCGCGCAGGCGGTTCGTCGCGCGTGCGCAAGGCGCCGGCATCCGCCTCGCTGGATGCCGAAGACCGCGACCTCTTCGAGGCGCTGCGCGCCTGGCGTGCGGCGACCGCCCGCGAGCAGGGTGTGCCCGCGTACATCGTGTTCGGCGACGCGACGCTGCGCGCGCTAGCGGAGCATCGACCGACCACCGTGTCGGGTCTGGGTGGCATCAGCGGCATCGGCGAGAAGAAGAGGGATGCCTACGGCGCCGCCGTGCTCGAGGTGATCGCGGCGCACTGACAGGGTCGTGGCCGGAGTCGCGCGGTCGATGTCGGAAGAAGTGCGCTCATTTCGTGTTGATCTGACCGGCCAGCAGCACGACCCCCAGCCCCACAAGCAGCAGGGAGAGCGGCAGCAGCACCCAGCGACGTGTGATCGCGGCGGCGACGGTCGTCGCGCTGCACACCAGCGTGATCACCAGAGCCGCCGCGCGCATCGCATCCGCCGCTTCCTGCTCCATCCCCTGCCCGGTGAGCGCCAGCCGCAGCCCGGAGCTGAACAGCTCGAGGACGATGAGCACCCAGCCGATCGCACCCAGCGCGACGGCGGTCCAGCAGATCGAGACGCACCACCGTCTGAGCCGCTGCGTGCGCACCGCGCGCTCGTCGTCCATGCGCACACCGTAGCCGCCGTCACCCGGTGCCCGGGCTCGCCTGGCTCGGAGAGCGTCGTCGTTCGTTATCGTGTTGTGATCTTTTGTGCCGGGATCGACCCACCACCCCGACGCTACAGACCGGCCATCGCATGACCAGGTGTGCTGGAGCACGGACCCGGATCTGCGCACACGCGATGCGCTGATGCGGCGATGTCGCGAGCACCGCTGGATGCTTCACTCGCCTCGCAACTCGAACGCCCAACCGAACCGGCGCACACCGGGGCGCGCCAGCACACCCGAATCCGGCGGGCACGCCTTCAGCCGGCGAACTCCTCCGCGTGCACCCGCGCCGTCGTCGCTCCGCGCAGCAGCTTCGACACCGGGCAGCGCGCATGCGCGCGAGCCAGCAGATCCGCCGTCTCGTCCAGCGTCAGATCCTCCGCCGACAGAAACGTGTCGACGTGGAATTCGTAACCCGGCCCCTCCGACGCGTCGTGCAGCTCGACCTCGATCCGCACCGCCGTGCGGCGCTCGCGCTTCACCAGCGCCTGCGCCGTCGCGTTCAAGCACGTCGACCACGCCAGCGCCAGCAGCTGCTCGGGGTTCGAGGCATCCGGGTCGGGGTCCGGCGCCAGGGGTGACGCCACAGCGACCTCCATGCCGCCGGTCACGCGCGCCGTGCCCGTGCCGCCGTCGCCGTTGATCGCTTCCGTCCGGTACCTGAGGCTCATAACCCAACTATAATTTGGATCACGTACAGAAAAGGCCGCTCGGCCTGCCCTGGGGCCCTGACAGACGGCCCGCCACCACCGCACCTGAAAGACACGATGGCCACCGACCTGCCTGCGATCGTGGAGTTCCGCCACGTCACCAAGCGGTTCCGCCCCGCCACCGACGAACGCCCGGCGCTCGACGACGTGACCCTCAGCATCCGGTCCGGCGAGATCTTCGGCATCATCGGCGAGAGCGGCGCGGGCAAGTCGACCCTGCTCGAGCTGATCAACGGACTCACCCGCCCGACCGGCGGCGACGTGCTCGTCCGCGGCGCGTCGGTCGCGGACCTCGACGGCGCGGCCCTGCGCTCCCTCCGCCGCGGCGTCGGAGTCGTGTTCCAGGGCGTCCACCTGCTCAGCAACAGCACCGTGCGCGACAACGTGCGCCTGCCGTTGCGTCTCGCCGAACGCGCCGCGCCGGGCAGCGCCGAACGCGCCGCGCCGCGCTTCCCGAAACGCATGACGGCGGCGCGACAGCGCGATGCCGTCGACGAGATCCTCTCGTTCGTCGGCCTCGCACACCGCGCCGACCACTTCCCCGCCCAGCTCTCCGGCGGCGAGCGCCAGCGCGTCGGCCTCGCCCGCGCCCTCGTCTCGAAGCCGCCGCTGCTGCTCTGCGACGAACCCACCTCATCCCTCGATGCGTCGACGACCGCCGACGTGCTGCGCGTGCTCGCCGACGCCCGCGACCAGCTCGGCACCACGGTCATCGTCATCACCCACGACCTCGACGTCGTCAAAGCGATCTGCGACCGCGCCGCACTGCTCGAGAACGGACGCCTGCGCGAGCTCTTCGAGATCGACGCCGCCGGGCCCCGCTCGCTGCCGAGCTACTACGAGCAGGTCAAGCGAGAGCTGACGGCATGACCTGGCTGACCGACCTGCTCGCCGAATACGGTGCCGACATCGCCGAGTCGATGGCCGAGACCGGATACATGGTGCTCGTCTCGCTGCTCGCCGCGGTGCTCATCGGCCTGCCGCTCGGCACCGTCGTGTACCTCACCGAACGCGGCGGCATCGCCGAGAACCGCGCCGTCAACACCGTCGCGAACCTGTACATCAACATCGTCCGCTCGTTCCCGTTCCTGCTGCTCGTCGTCTTCCTCATCCCGTTCACCCGTGCGGTGATCGGCACGAGCTTCGGCACCCAGGCGGCGACCCTGCCGCTCTGCTTCGTCGCCGTGGCGATCTACGCCCGCCTCACCGAGCAGATCCTGCGCGAGATCCCCGCGGGCATCTCGAAGGTCGCCGTCGCGTCGGGCGCGACGGTGCCGCAGGCGGTGTTCCGGATGCTGCTGCCCGAGGCGCGCTCGGGACTCGTCTACGCCCTGACCTCGGCCGCGATCAGCCTGCTGTCGTACTCGACGGTGCTGGGCGTCGTGGGCGGCGGCGGCATCGGCGACTTCGCGATGCGCTACGGCTACCAGGTCTACAACGACAACCTCATGTACCTCACGATCGTCATCATCATCGTCTGCGTGCTCGCCATCCAGGCCGTCGGGCACCGCACCTCGGTGCGGCTCGACCACCGCTGAATCCCGCATCCGGAACCTCATTGAAACGGAAGACACCCATGAAGAAGTCACGCCTCGCCTTCGCCGCCGCCGGTCTCGGCCTCGCGCTCGCCCTCACCGCCTGCGCGCCGGCAGCAGATGAGAAGACGGATGCCGGTGCCGGCGAGCCCACCGTCCTCACGGTGGCCGCCGTGCAGGCGCCGATGACCGACGTCGTGAAGGCTGCGGGCGAGGCGATCGACGACGGCTACGAGATCAAGCTCGTCGAGGTCGCCGACTACATCACCGCGAACACGATCCTGAACGGCGGCGACGTGTACGCGAACTTCTCGCAGCACGTGCCCTACATGCAGACGTTCAACGAGGGGAACGACGCGAACCTCGTCGGCGTGCAGCCGGTGTACAACTTCGTCATCGCCTTCTACTCGAAGACGCTCGACGACATCGCCGACCTGCCCGAGGGCGGCAAGGTGGCCATTCCCGACGACCCGTCCAACACCGGCCGCGCGCTCAAGCTGCTCGCCGCGAACGACGTCATCACCCTCGACCCCGAGGTCGACCCGTATGCGGCGACCGTGAAGGACATCACCGAGAATCCGAAGAACCTCGAGTTCGTGCAGGTGCCCATCGCATCGCTGAACGCCGCGTACGAAGAGGCCGACCTCGTCTTCCAGTGGCCCTCGCACATCAAGGCGCTCGGCCTCAACCCCGACGACGACGGCCTGATCACCGAGCTCGACGACCGGTTCGCGCTGAACCTCGTCGTGCAGCAGAAGGACGCCGATTCGAAGGCGACCAAGGCCCTCGCGAAGGCGTTCACGAGCGACGCGGTGCGCGAGGTCATCGAGGGCAACGGCACCATCACGACCGCCTGGTGATCCCCGGAGACGGTCGCCGACTGTCGCCAGGTGACAACGGGAGGCGCGGTCGGCGCCGGATGCCCTTGTGCATCCACCACAGTCGACTTCGCCTCTCGTTGTCGGACTCCTACGGTTGAAGGACACCTGCTCCTTTCTGAGAGGAACCGCCATGGTCGACGCAGCCATCCGTCCCACCCCTGCCGCTGACGCCCCCACCGCGGCGCCGGCGCCCCACACGATCGACGTCGATCGAGTGAACGAGCTTCTTCTCGGCACCTGGGCCGAGACCCGCCGCGAGGCCCGCGAGATGATCAAGGACCCGGCCTTCTGGCGCGACGACAGCCTCGCCAAAGACGCGCACCGCGAGCGCGTGCTCTCGCAGCTGCACCTGCTCGTCGAGAACCGTGCCGTGCACCGCGCCTTTCCGAAGCGCTTCGGCGGCGAAGAGAACAACGGCGCCAACATCGCCGGATTCGAAGAGCTCGTCGCGGCCGACCCGAGCCTGCAGATCAAGTCGGGCGTGCAGTGGGGACTGTTCGGCTCGGCGATCCTGCAGCTCGGCACCGAGCAGCACCACGAGAAGTGGCTGCCCGGGGTGATGGACCTGTCGATCCCCGGCGCCTTCGCGATGACCGAGATCGGTCACGGCTCCGACGTCGCCGCGGTGGGCACCACCGCCACGTACGACCCCGAGACCGAGGAGTTCGTGATCAACACGCCGTTCCGCGCGGCGACGAAGGAGTACCTCGGCAACGCCGCCCTGCACGGCATCGCGGCGACGGTGTTCGCGCAGCTGATCACCAACGGCGTCAACCACGGCGTGCACTGCTTCTACGTGCCGCTGCGCGGAGACGACGGCAACGACCTGCCCGGCATCGGCCGCGAGGACGACGGGCTCAAGGGCGGGCTGAACGGCATCGACAACGGCCGCCTCAGCTTCGACCACGTGCGCATCCCACGCACCAACCTGCTCAACCGCTACGGCGACGTCGCCGCCGACGGCACGTACACCAGCGAGATCGAGAGCCCCGGACGCCGGTTCTTCACCATGCTCGGCACCCTCGTGCAGGGGCGCGTCTCGCTCGACGGCGCAGCGTCGTGGGCATCCGCCCTCGGTCTGCACATCGCGATCACGTACGCCACCCAGCGCCGCCAGTTCGACGGCGCGAACGGCGAAGAGACCGTGCTGCTCGACTACGGCAAGCACCAGCGCCGGCTGCTGCCGCGCCTCGCCACCACATACGCGCAGATCTTCGCGCACGACGAGTTCCTGCAGAAGTTTGACGGCGTCTTCTCGGGCCGCACCGACACCCCCGAAGACCGCGAAGACCTCGAGACCCTGGCCGCCGCGCTCAAGCCGCTGTCGACCTGGCACGCGCTCGACACCCTGCAGGAGGCACGCGAGGCCTGCGGCGGCGCCGGGTTCATGTTCGAGAACCGTCTGGTCGGCCTGCGCGCCGACCTCGACATCTACGTCACCTTCGAGGGCGACAACAACATCCTGCTGCAGCTGGTCGGCAAGCGTCTGCTCACCGACTTCGCGAAGCAGTTCAAGGGCGCGGATGCCAGGAAGCTCGCCCGCTACGCCGTCGGTCAGACGGCCGGCAAGGTGTTCCACGGTGCGGGGCTGCGCGCCCTCGGCCAGGCCGTCGCCGACTTCGGCCAGGTCGCCCGCTCGGTCGAGCTCGGCCTGCGCGAAGAGCAGCAGCACGAGCTGCTCACCGAGCGCGTGCAGCAGATGGTCGCCGACATCGCCGGACGCCTGCGCGCCGCGGGCAAGGACAAGGTGCTCGGCGAGAAGCTGTTCAACGAGAACCAGGCCGAGCTGATCGAGGCCGCCCGTGCCCACGGCGAGCTGCTGCAGTGGGAGGCGTTCACCGACGCCATCCGCAGGATCGACGACGCCGGCACCCGGCAGGTGCTCACCTGGCTGCGCGACCTGTTCGGCCTGTCGCTGATCGAGAGGCACCTCGCCTGGCACATGATCAACGGCCGCCTGTCGACGCAGCGCGCCGCCGCGGTGTCGAGCTACATCGACCGCCTCTGCGCGCGCCTGCGTCCGCACGCCCTCGAGCTCGTGCAGGCCTTCGGTTACGAGCCCGAGCACGTGCGCGCCCCGATCGCGAGCGGCGTCGAGCAGCAGCGCCAGGACGAGGCCCGTGCGTACTACGCCGCGCTCGAGGCGTCCGGCGAGGCGCCCGTGTCGGAGAAGGCTCTCAAGCAGAAGAAGCGCTGAGCCAGAAGAAGCGCTGAGCGCCTCGCGCGCAGATGTGCGCCTGCCGCGGACGGATTCTCGGATCCTGTCCGCGGCAGGCGTCTTCCTCCGCCGGTAACGTGGCGGCATGGCATCCCTCCTCACGGCGTCTGACGGACGCGCCCGTTGCGCCTGGGTCGGCGACGACGCCGAGTACCGCCGCTACCACGACGAGGAGTGGGGCCACCCGCTGCACGGCGACCGCGCACTGTTCGAGAAGATGGCGCTCGAGGGGTTCCAGGCCGGGCTCAGCTGGATCACGATCCTGCGCAAGCGCCCGCGGTTCCGCGAGGTGTTCGCCGGGTTCGACCCCGCAGCGGTCGCCGCATTCGGCCCCGACGACGTCGATCGGCTGATGACGGATGCCGGCATCATCCGCAACCGGGCCAAGATCGAGGCCACGATCTCGAACGCCGCGCTGGTGCGAGACATGGCCGAGGGGGAGCTGGATGCCCTGATGTGGTCGTTCGCGCCGCAGGCATCCCGCCCCCGACCGCGCGACTTCGCCGACGTGCCCGCGGTCACGGCGGAGTCGACGGCGCTCAGCACGGCGCTGCGCGCCCGCGGCTTCCGGTTCGTGGGGCCGACGACGATGTACGCGCTGATGCAGTCATCCGGGATGGTCGACGATCACGTCGAGGGGTGCTGGCGAGCCTGACTCGCCCTCCGTCTCCGCAGCCGGAGCGCGGAGTGCCGACCGGATATGATCAACGCCGGGGGGTGTCTTCCTGCGCCTCGCGCCTAGTGAGGGAGGGACTCGTGGCGAAGCGCATCACGTCGCCGCCTCCCACGCTGGCCGGCTACAGCTACGTGCGGCCCCTCGGCTCGGGCGGGTTCGCCGACGTGTTCCTCTACGAGCAGGACATGCCCCGTCGCGTCGCCGCCGTGAAGGTGCTGCTCGCCGACGCCGTGAACCCCGATGTGCTGCGCGCGTTCAACGCCGAAGCCGACATCTCGGCGCGGCTCAGCGCGCATCCGTCGATCGTCACGATCTACCAGGCGTCGATCTCGGCCGACGGACGCCCGTACTTCGCGATGGAGTACTGCCCCGACACGATGAGCGCCCGCTACCGCACGGCGCCGCTGCCTCTGGCGGAAGTGCTCGACACCGGCGTGCGCATCGCCGGCGCGCTCGAGACCGTGCACCGCGCGGGCCTGCTGCATCGCGACATCAAGCCGTCGAACGTGCTGATCAACTCACTCGGCTCTCCGGTGCTCGCCGACTTCGGCATCGCCGCCGCGGTGGTGGATGCCGGTGAGAGCGACGTCTTCGCGATGTCGGTGCCGTGGAGCTCGCCCGAGGTGCTGCAGGAGCGTGTGACCGGGTCGGTGCCGAGCGAGGTGTGGAGCCTCGCGGCGACGCTGTACACGCTGCTCGCCGGGCGCAGCCCGTTCGAGCTGCCCGACCGCGAGTCGAACTCCCGAGACCAGCTGCGCCAGCGCATCATCCGCGCGCGCTACACGCCGATCCCGGGTATGCCGCCGATCATCGATCAGGTCCTCGCCACGGCGATGCATCGCGACCCCGCGCAGCGCTTCCCGACCATGGCTGCCTTCGCCGATCGCCTGCGCTGGGCCCAGTACGAGCTCGGCATCGCCCCGACCGCCTTCGAGGCTGCATCCGCCGAGTGGGCGGCCGCGGCTCCCGTCAGCTTCGCGGATGCCGGTCACCGCGGACCCGTCATCACCACCGTCGCCCCGGACTCCCGACGCGCCGCGCGCGCCGAGAAGCAGCGCACGAGCCTCCGCGACCGCGACGATCTTCCGGCCCCGACCCGCACGCGCTCGCCGTGGACGGCGGGCGTCATCGGCGCGCTCGTCGGGGCGGCCGCGATCGCGACGATCGGCGTCGTCGTGCTCACCGTGACCGGGATCCTCTGATGGCGATCGGCAGACAGGCGCAGCCGGCTGCGCCCGCACGCTCCCGCGGGCGTCTCATCGCCTGCATCGCCGGGGCCGTCGCCGTGCTGGTCGTCATCGTGCTCGCCGTCACCGCGCAGGGCTACCAGGCGCAAGAGGTCCCCCGCCTGGAGTCGTCGGTGTGGGTGATGCGCGAATCGGGCCAGTACGCACGCGTCAACACCGAGCTCGCCGAGATCGACACGGTCCGGTCGGCGGATTCGCCCGAAGCGGTCTGGCAGAGCGGGCAGTCGGCAGTGCTGTTCAGCCAGGGCGGCCGGCAGCGCTGGGACATCGATCCGGCGAGTCCCGGCGATCTGCTCGCGGATGCCGGAGACGACGGGGCCCCGTCGGCATCCGTCCCCACTCCGGCCGGCACCCGCCAGATCGTCTCGGCCGGGTCTTTCGTCGCCTACCGCACCGACACCGGCCAGGTGTCGGTGTCGTCGCTCGATCCCGGAGCGGCGACGGCGCTGGTCGACCCGTTCGCCGAGGTCGAGGTCGAACAGGGGGAGGACCGGCCGACGTACGTCGCCGATGCGATCGGTCTCTCACCCGCCGGCCTGCTCGCGCTGTACTCCGCCGACGAGGGCGCCGTGCGCCTCTTCGACGTCGGCGAGCATCGCTTCATCGGCGCGCAGTCGCCGCTCGCTGCGGCTCCGGACGGCGACGCCGACCTGGCCATCGCGGTCGTCGGCGAGCGCTGGGCGCTGCTGCAGCGCGGTGCCGGCAGACTGTGGATCGCGGGCCGTGACGACGCCGTCGAGGTCGACATCGCCGAAGACGCGGTGCTGCAGGGTGGCGCCGCACGCGGCGACGACGTGCTGATCGCCGACTCGAACGGGCTGGTGTCGGTGACGCTGCGCAGCGGTGAGGTCGAGCGCCTCGCCGACGCCGACGGCGTGCCCGCCGCCCCCGTCGTGGTCGGCTCGACGCGATACGCGGCGTGGGTCGATACGGGTTCGGCGACGCTGTGGTCGGACGGCGACGTCACCGCGCTGACCGTGCCCGGCGCGGCGCTCGAATCGGCTGACATCCAGCCGGTCTTTCGCGCCAACGGCGATCGCGCGGTGCTCACCGAGCTCGCGACCGGGCTCATCTGGACGGCTCCCGACGGCCGGCTGGTGCCGCTCGAGCAGTGGGATGTCGACGACGAGACGCAGGAGCAGGAGGGCCGGGTCGTCGTCGAGGACGTCGCCGAGCAGCTGCCGCCGAACGCGGTCGACGACACCTTCGGGGTCAGGCCGGGGGAGCAGGTCGTGATGCCCGTGCTGCTGAACGATCACGATCCGAACCGCAAGGACGTGCTCACGATCGACGCGTCCTCCATCGAGGGCGGACTCGCAGACCCCGCGTTCGGCGAGCTGTCACTGGTGGGCAACGGTCAGTCGCTCGTGGTCGACGTGCGGGCGACATCCGGCCAGACCACCTTCAGCTACACGGTGACCGACGGCGCGGCGGTGTCGCAGCCGGCGACGGTCACGCTCACTGTGGCCGCAGACGACGCGAACACGGCGCCCGTCTGGTGCGGCGTCGACGGCTGCCGGCAGGACTGGCCGTCTCCCGAGCTGCTGCCCGGGGGCAGCACGATCGTGCCGGTGCTCTCGGGATGGGTCGACCCCGAGGGCGACCCGTTCGTGCTCAGCGACGCGTACGAGGTCGACAGCGCCGCTCCCGTCATGGTCGTGCCGACCGCAGACGGGCGCGTCGCGATCCGGCACACCGACCCCAACGCGGCGGATGCCGTGATCCCCGTCACGGTCATCGTCGCCGACTCCCGTGGTGCCGCCACCGAGAAGACACTCGAGGTGCGGGTGAGCAGCAGCCCCGCGATGCAGGCCTCGCCGGTGGCGATCACGGCGCGCATCGGCGAGCCGCAGGTCGTGCGCATCGGCGATCATCTCACCGGGGGATCCGGCTCGTACCGGCTCGTCGACGCGGTGCAGACCGCCGCGACCGCCGAGGGGATGACGGTGGTGCCGAACACGGCATCCGGCGACGTCGAGGTGATCGTCCCCGAAGCGGGCCAGTACGTCGTGACGTACACCGCGCAGGACACGACGACCCAGGCCGAGCAGTCGGCGGTCATCCGGATCACCGCCGTCGACGGTGCCGCGTCGCTGAGCATGGCGCCGGTGACCGCCTTCGTCCGCGAGGGTGAGGACACGACGGTCGACGTGCTGCGCGCCGTGCAGAACACGAGCGGACGCGTGCTGATTCTGGCCGGGGCGGTGAGCGCGACCCCGCAGCTGACGACGAACGTGGTCGGCAACGAGCGTCTCCGCGTCAGCGGCACGACCCCCGATGGCGAGCCGGGTGTCATCGGCAAGGCCACGGTGACCGTGGCCGACGGGTCGGGGGCCGCGGTCGAGGGGACGGTGACGGTCTTCCTCGCTGCGCCGTCGACCGTCATCCGGCCGATCGTGTTCCCCGACGCCGTCACGGTGCGCGCCGGTGCCCTGACGCGGATCGACGTCACCGCGAACGACGTCGCGCCGCGCGGAGAGCCGCTGATCGTGCGACCCGACGTCGGCGGATCCGACCAGGAGGGCGAGCTCGTGTTCGCCGACGGCGGTGCGTTGCGCTACCTCGCACCGGCCACCCCCGGCACGTACCGCCTGACCTACGCGGTGTCGCTCGAGCGCCGCCCTGAGCTCTTCGACAGCGGATCGGTGACGGTGACCGTCGTCCCCTCCGGCACCAACCGCGCACCGAATCCGCCGCCGCTCACCGGACGCGTGCTGAGCGGGCAGACCGTGTCGCTCACCGTGCCGGCGAACGGCGTGGATCCGGACGGCGACCGCGTGACCCTCGCGAGCGTGGATCAGCCCGATCGCGGCCGGGGGACGGCCACCATCTCCGCCGCCGGTGACGCGATCGTCTATCGCGCCCCTGCCGGCGGGGTGGAGGGCGGGCAGGTGACGTTCCGGTACTCGGTCCGCGACTCGCAGGGCGAGACAGGCTCGGGCCGGATCCGCATCGGCGTGCTCGACGCAAGGGTGACGGATGCCGCGCCCGTCGCGTACAGCGACTACGTCCGCGTCGAGGCGGGCTCGGCGACGCCCGTGGTGCTGCACCCCGCGGCGAACGACTCCGACCCGGGGCAGGGTGAGCTCGAGATCGTCGATCTCGTGCCCAACGCCCCCGCGGTGCCCGGCAACCCGCTGCACGCGCGACTCGACGCGCTCATCGACCCCGCCACGTCGCTCGACGACGGACGGATCGTGCTGCGCGCGGGTGACATCGCGGGCACGAATTCGTACCTCTACACGGTGCGCTCGACCCGCACGGCGAGCACCGCGCAGGGACTCATCGTCGTGTCGGTCACCGACGGCGCCGTCGTCGATCAGCCGGTCGTCTCCGACACGGTGCTCACCGCCCGCGACCGGGCCGAGCTGGCGTCGGGCGGCATCGACGTGCTCGGCGACCGCGTGCAGTGGGCGTCGGGCGACGTGCGGTCGCTGAAGCTGAGCCTGTGGGGCGATGCCCGCGGATACACGGTGAAGGGCAGCCGGATCATCGGCACGGCCCCGCAGGACGGCGATCTCGTGCCGTTCCAGGTCACCGGCACGTCGCCTGCCGGGCGCGACGTCGTCGGGTACGGGTTCCTGCACATCCCCGCGTTCGACGACATGCGCGTGCAGCTGAAGCAGGGTGTGAAGCCGGTGGTGGTCGACGAGGACGCCTCGAAGACCTTCGACGTGCGCGAGCTGCTCGATCTGCCGGCATCCGACGATGTCGACCTCGGCGACGGACCGTTCCTCACCCAGCGTGCGGCCGCCGGCTGCACCGCCGGTTCCGGCACGACGGCGGTGTACGCGGCGGGACGCGACGCCCCGTGGTCGGACAGCTGCCTCGTCTCGGTGCGCCTCGACGGGCAGCGCGCCTGGTCGTACGTCGACGTGCCGGTGGGCATCCGCCCGTCGGCGCCGCAGCTCGTGCTGTCGTCGATCTCGCACACGGTCGCTCCGGGTGCCACGACCGACATCGACCTGTACACCGGGATGGCCTCGTGGGAGGGCGGACGCGAGGGCGACCGCTCGTCGCTGCAGTACCGGATCGCGTACGCGGGACCGTCCTTCATCGTCACCCAGCAGGGTGCGACGCTGAGCGTCGAGGCGCGAGCGGATGCCCGCTCCGGCGCCGTCGAGCAGGTCACCGTGACGGTCCCGTCGGACGGCGAGCCGACGGCCGTGCTGCGACTCGTCGTCGGCGCTGCGCCCCCCGACGCCCCGCGTGGCGCCACCCTCACCCGGCAGTGCGTGGTCACCAGCGGCGGATGCTCGATCGACGTCGTCGATGTCGCCGGCGAGTACGACCCGTTCGCGGGCAAGCCGGGAGCCGGACTGCAGCTGGTCTCGCTGGGCGCCGGAGCCCGTTGCGACGTCGCCGCTCTCACGGCGGCGAACAGCCGAGCCGTCACCGTCAGCTGGCCGGCCGGCGGCCAGGCGCCCGGCGGCCAGTGCACCGTCCCGTTCACGGTGGCCGACGCCCAGGGCCGCACCGGCGGGGGCACTCTCACCCTCGACCTGCAGGGCTTCCCCCAGCCGCCGGCGAGCCTGACGACGATCGGCTTCGGCCGATCGAGCGTCGAGCTGGAGGTCGCGCTGGGCGAGGCGGCGCGTGCGCATCCGTCACTGACCGGCGTGACGATCCTGCGCGACGGCGCACCGGCGGGCGCCGCCTGCCGGCCGGCGGGCAGCGCATACCGGTGCACGGTGAACGGCCTGGTGAACGGGGTGCCGCACGCGTTCACGGCAGCGGCGGTCAACGCCGTCGGAACGTCGGCGACCACCTCGGCGCACACCAGCTGGGCGTACCAGGCGCCCGAGATCTCGAACGCCACCGCGACCCCCGTGTACCGGCACGGCAGCAGCGACCGCGGCAAGGGAGTGGTCTCGCTCGCCGTCACCGCGGCGAACGACGCCCGCGCGTTCCGGGTGGCCGAGACCGGTGACGTGATCCAGCGCACCGGGGCCACCACGACCGCCGAGCTGAAGCTGGCTCCCGGAGCGCAGACCATCACGCTCGTGCCGGTCAGCCAGTTCCAGCCGCCCACCGGCGGTGGCAACGAAGGGGCCTCGTACCCCGTCTCGGTCACGGTCGCCGGCGCCCCGTACTTCGATCCCGCTCAGACCCAGGCCACCGCCGTGTCGAACACGGCCGTGAACGTGTCGGGCATCGCGCCGCAGGCCAACGGCAGCGCCGAGCCGCTCGAGGTCGTGTACCTGGCGTGGCGATCGGGCAGGGTGACATGCAGCGCCGACGATTCCGGTGCCCTGCAGGTCTCCGGAGCGGACGTCACCTCGTCGTCGCCGTCGCTGCAGGGTCTCGAGGCGTACCAGGCGTACAACGTGAAGGCCTGCGTGTCGAACGGCTACGGCGTCGCCGAGTCGACCACCGCGCGGGTGTTCACCTTCACCTTCGTCGACGGCCCCGGCGGCGACACCACGTACAAGGTCGGCGAGAACCCCACCCGTCACGGTGATCGGTACTCGTACCCGCTCGCATCGGCACCCGCGATCGACGTCGAGCCGGGCTTCGTGGCCCAGTACCAGATGTACGGGTCGTGGCGCGGCGACTTCACGCTGAGCGCGGACGCCTCCCCGGGGCAGGTCCGCGCCCGGGCCTGCCACGCGACCGAGACCGAGCGATGCTCCAACACCGTGAACATCACCGCCACCACGGCGCCCACCATCGTCGAGGTCGACTTCGCACAGTGCCTGCCGGTCGCCGACCCGTCCGCCGCCGTGCGGGTCTCGTCCGCCGCGCGCGGCTCGTACCGGGTGATGTCGGTCGAGCTCGCCGACGAGCCGGGCTCGTTCGACGTGACGCTCTCGTGGAACGGCGCGTACGCGACGCTGTCTCCGATCACCCAGAGGATGACCGGATGCCCGTGACCTTCGGCGGCGCACCCGCCGCCCGCCCCCGTCGAGAGGATGCTGCATGACCATCGCCCCCGAACAGGCCTCCTGGTTCGCCGAGACGTTCTCGCTCCTCTCCGAGAACGTCGAGCAGGCCATCCTCGGCAAGCGGCACGTGATCGAGCTCGTGCTCGCGACCGCGGTGACCGGCGGCCACGTGCTGCTCGAGGACTTCCCCGGCACGGGCAAGACCGCGCTCGCACGCTCCATCGCCCAGACGGTCACGGGCACGAGCACGCGGATCCAGTTCACCCCCGATCTGCTGCCCGGCGACGTGACCGGCATCACGGTGTACGACCAGAAGGCGGGCGAGTTCGAGTTCCACGCCGGTCCCGTGTTCGCCAACATCGTGCTCGCCGACGAGATCAACCGGGCGAGCCCGAAGACCCAGTCGGCTCTGCTCGAGGTGATGGAGGAGGGAACGGTCACGGTCGACGGTGTCAGCCGGGCCGTCGGCTCGCCGTTCGTCGTGCTGGCCACGCAGAACCCGATCGAGCAGGGCGGCACGTACCGACTGCCCGAGGCGCAGCTCGACCGCTTCATGATCAAGACCTCGATCGGCTACCCCGACGACGCGGCCACGATGCGGATCCTGCAGGCGGCCCCCGAGGCGCAGAAGAAGCTCGCGCCGCTGGTCGGCACCGACACTCTGCTGACGATGGGCGAGATCGCCAGGGGCGTGTACGTGAACCCGCTGATCTCCGACTACATCATGCGCATCGTCGATGCGACCCGCCGGGCATCCGAGGTGCGCCTCGGTGTCAGCGTGCGCGGCGCGCTCGCCCTGTCGCGGCTCGTGATGACCTGGGCGGCGAAGAGCGGACGCACGTTCGTCACCCCCGACGACGTGCGCGAGCTGGCTGTGGTGGCGCTCGCCCACCGCCTCGTGCTCGAACCCGAGGCGGAGTTCGACGGGGTCACGGCGGTCGCGGTGATCGGGCAGATCCTGCTCGACGTCGACCCCCCGCGCGAGAACGGCACTGCGTGAGCTTCAGCACCGAATCGCGGATCACGAGGACGGCGGCGCGCACCAGCACGTCGACCCGCACCTCCACGGTCACGCGGTACTCCACCACGACGCAGCGCGGTGCCGTCCGCGGTGCGGTGTCCGGCCTGCGCCGGACCGCGCGCGCCCTGGGTCGGGCAGGCCGCATGGCCACCGCGTGGGTGCAGGAGACGGTGACCGCCGCGGGCGCGCTCGTCGTGTGCGCACTCGTGCTCGGGGTCGCCGCCGGACTGGCCTTCGGATGGGTGGAGGCATGGGCGGTCGCCGCGATGTCGCTCACGCTGCTCGTGCTCTGCATCCCGTTCGTGCTGGGTGCGCACGACTACCGCATCGGACTCGCGCTCGACCGTGACCGCGTGGTGGCCGGCTCCGAGATCGCGGCGACTCTCGATGTGCACAACCACGGCACGCGCCTGTCGCTGCCCGGCGTCGTCGACGTGCCGGTCGGCGACGGGCTGATCGAAGCGCATGTGCCGCTGCTGCGGCCGGGCGCGCAGCACGGGGAAGAGCTGACGATAGCCGCACACCGCCGCGGGGTGATCGACGTCGGCCCGATGACCATCACTCGCGGCGATCCGATCGGACTGCTGCGCCGTGAGCTCAGCTGGCCCGACGTGCAGCGCATCCACGTGCATCCGGTGACCGTCGCCATCCCGAGCACCGCAGCCGGTCTCATCCGCGATCTCGAGGGCACGCCCAGCACCACGCTCGTCGATGCGGATCTCTCGTTCCACGCGGTGCGCGAGTACGTGGTCGGCGACTCTCAGCGCCACGTGCACTGGAAGTCGACGGCCAAGACCGGCCGGCTGATGGTGCGTCAGTATGAGGAGTCGCGCCACGCGCGCATAGCCGTCCTGCTCGACCTCGCCGCCGACTCGTACGACGGCGACGACGAGTTCGAGAACACGGTCAGCGCCGCGGCGTCCCTCGCCCTGCAGGGCGTGTTCGAGGGCCGCGACGTGCTGTTCGCCGTCAGCGGGATCGTGTCCGAGCACGACGCCACGACGACGCAGTCGATCCGGACGCTGTCGACCCTCACCCCGCGCACGCTGCTCGACGGCACGTCGACGCTCGATCTCGCCGACGACGTGATGCGCCTCGAGGCGGTCACCGCGCTGACCGCCCAGGCCTACCCCGACCTGTCGATCGCCTTCCTGCTGACCGGATCGCGGATGCCGACAGACCGGCTCCGCCGTGCCGCCGTGCGGCTGCCCGCGGCGGTCGAGGCGGTGGCGGTGCGCAGCGAGCCGGGCGCGGAGCCGACGCTGCGCAACGCCCGCGAGCTCTCGGTGCTCACGCTCGGCGCGCTGGGCGACCTGCCGAAGATGCTGGCCAGGGGAGCGCTGCGATGAGCGGGACGGATGCCGCCCCGCGGGCCCGCCGTCGACCGCCGGCCTCGCGTGCCCTGACCCTATGGGCTCTCGCCTACCTGCTCGTCGGAGTGGCGCTGACGACCGCCGCCGCATGGCCGGTCTACGAGTCGCCGCGAGCGATCGTCGTGACCGCGACGGGTGGACTGATCGGCATCGCCGTCGGGCTGCTCGTGCGCACGCGCCGGGTCGGGCCGGTGCTCGGCACCATCGCGGTGGTCGGCGCCTACCTGGTGCTCGTCGTGCCCCTCGCGGTGCCTTCGGGCCTGACCTCAGGTGCCGCGTTCGGTGCGGCGCTGCGTGACGCGGTGCTGGGGGTCGTCGTCGGCTGGAAGCAGATCCTCACCCTCGCGCCACCGCTCGGCGACTACCAGGCCGTGCTCGTCCCGCTGCTGGTCGTCAGCCTGTTCGGCGCGTTCCTCGCGAGCCTCCTCGCGCTGCATCCCGGTCGGCGCGCGGCGGCTGCGGTCGTCGTGGTCGCCGGGATGAGCGTGTTCGGTATCGCGTTCGGCCTCTCGGCGCCGAGCCCGACGATGACGCTGGGGCCCGTCTCGATCCCCGCGCCGCGGGAGCTGGCCGTCGGTGTCGCGCTCTTCACGGCATCCCTCGCCTGGCTGATCGGACGAGCCCGGCTGCAGCGTGCTGCCGCTCTGCGCGCTGTCGCCGCTCGCGGCGTCGCACGCCGCGGCACGCCGCTCTGGCCGACCGTGCGTCGTCGTCTGCTGGCCGGCTCTCTCGTGGTCGTCGCGCTCGCCGCGGGCGCGCTCGTCGCCCCTGCGGCGGCCGACTGGTCGGATCGCTCGGTGCTGCGCGATGCGGTCGAGCCGATGATCGTCGTGCGCGAGCAGCCCAGCCCGCTCGCCGCGTACCGGTCGTGGTTCGCCGGCGATCGCCTCGACGCGACCGTGCTGAGCGTCGACGGCGCCGCGGGCGCGATCGACCGCATCCGGCTGGTGACGCTCGACCGGTACGACGGTCAGGACTTCCACGTCTCACCCGAGGCCCGCTTCAGCCGCCTGCCGCGCACGAGCGCGCCGGGGCCGGGCAGGTCCGAGCTGGAGATCACGATCGGCGACGCGTACCGCGGCATCTGGATGCCGGTGCCGGGCGCCCTCGTCGCGGCGCCGCAGTTCGCGGGAGCGCGTGCGGACGTGCTGGCCGACGGCTTCCACATCGACGACGGCGGCGACACGGCCATCACGATCGCCGACGCGCCCGACGGCGGCAGGGGTCTGGTGCCCGGAGATCGCTACACCGTGCTCGCCGAGGCCACCACCGCAGATCGTGATCGCTTCTCGACGGCACAGGGTGGCGAGTCGCTGCTGGATGCGCAGGCGCACCCCGAGCTCGTCGACTGGGCCCAGCTTCAGAAGCAGCCGCGCACCGGCGCGGGGTATCTCGAGCTGATCGACCGGCTGCGCTCGCGCGGCTACCTCAGCCACGCTCTGCTCGACGACGCGGCCGCCGCCGGGTGGATCACCGACCTGAAGTCGGAGGGGTACTCGTTCGCGGCCAGCTACGCGGGGCACTCCTCGGCCCGCGTCGAGGAGGTGTTCGCCTCGCTGCGCCGGCAGGAGGTGAAGGTCGGCCCAGATGCGTCGCCCGAGATGCTCGTCTCGGCGGTCGGCGACGACGAGCAGTTCGCCGCAGCGGCGGCCCTGCTGGCGCGGTACTGGGGTCTGGAGTCGCGGGTCGTCATCGGCGCGCGCCTCGCCACCGCCGAAGAGGTTCCCGGAATCGCACCGTGCACCGATGTCTGCACCGGCGCCAGCATGAGCGCCTGGGTCGAGGTGCGCGCACCGGGAGCCGAGTGGGTCGCCGTCGACGTCACACCGCAGTTCGCGCTGCTGCCCAGCACGATCACCGAGGGCGAGCAGCTTCCCGAGCATCCGACGATCCCCGAGCAGCCCCGCAGCGAGGCCCTCGACCCGCCCCAGGCGCAGAACGACTCGCAAGCCGATGCGGCGCCGCTCGAGCACAGCGACTCCCCGCTGCTCGGCGGGTTCCTGCCCGTCATCCGCACGATCGCGATCAGCCTCCTCGCGGTGCTGCTGCTCGCGCTGCCCCTGCTGACCCTGCTCATCGCGAAAGCGGTGCGTCGGCGCCTCCGCCGCACCGTTGACGATCCCGAGCTCGGTCTCGTCGGCGCCTGGGAGGATCTGGTCGACCTCTACGTCGACAACGGTGTGGCGATGCCGGGTGACGGCACGCGGGTGCAGCGTGCCCGGTCCGCGGGACGGCCGGCGGCCGAAGAGCTCGCCCGACTCGTCGACACCGCCGTCTTCGCTCCGCATCCGCCTGCCGAGGCCGATGTCGCGAGCGCGTGGGCGATCGTCGACCGCGAGCGGTCGGAGATCGAACGGGCCGCCCGACGGTGGCAGCGGCTTCGCAGCCGTCTGCGCATGCGGTCGCTGCTCGAGCGGATCCGGCCGCGCCGGGGATCCGTGTTTTCGGTTCGCAGGCCGGTGCTCGATACGCTCACAGTGGCCGGCGCGCGCCGGCAGGAGGAGGACGCATGATTGCGCTCGCAGACCCGCGCTCGTTCGCGACGGTGGCCGGGCCGGGGACGCCGTTGCCGATCGTCGTGATCGGCATCGCTCTCATCGTGGGTCTGGGCTGCTACCTCTGGTACGCGATCGCCCTGTCGAAACTGTTCGCGCGGCTGGGCGAGGAGGGCTGGAAGGGCTGGATCCCCGTCCTCAACGAGGCGACGATCCTCACGCTCGGCGGCAAGCCCGCCTGGAACGCCGTGCTGCTGTTCATCCCGATCGTGCAGCTGTACGGGCTGTACGTGAAGATCGTCGCGGTGCACCGCATCAACAGGCGATTCGATCGCGGAGCCGGCCTGACGGTGTTGGCCGTGCTGCTTCCCCCGGCGTGGGCCACCGTGCTGGTCGTCGGGCCGCTGCCGTACCCCGAAGGTGATCGGCTGGCGGGAATCCGTCCTGGTCCTCTGCGCAAGCCCGCGGATGCCGGATCCGCCGATTCGCACGAGTTCCTGGCGCCGCCGATCCTGCCGCCCGGGTCGGTCGCCCCTCCCGCACCCGCCTATGGCGGGGGTGGGGCCGTGCCGGGCGTCTCCGGGGCGCCCGCTCATGCGTCGTCGTCGGTCGTCCCGCCGCTTGCGCCTCCGCTCGAGCCCGCTTCGGCGGCTGGCGCGGCTGCCCCGGCCGGTCGGCCGCCGGCACCTGAGCCCGTCGGCGGCTCGGCGCCTCTGATCGAGTCGGTTCCGTGGACGTCCGGGCAGCCGGGGGTCACGGCACCCGCACCGCCGCCTCCTGCGGCAGCGCCTGGGGCACCCGCACCGCCTGCCGCATCCATCCCGCCGGCTGCTCCGGCTCCGGCTCCTGCGGCATCGGCTCCGGCTCCGGCACCCGCGCCGCCTGCCGCATCCGTCCCGCCGGCTGCTCCGGCGCCGGCTGCCGAGGCCGCACCGGCCACGCCTCTCGTCCACCCGGCGCCGGCGGCTCCTGCCGCTCCCGCGGCAGGTTCCGTGCCGTCCGACTTCGCGACGGCCGACACGGTCGACGCACCGCCCGCCGTGCTGCGCACCAGAGGCACCGCCTCGTCCTTCGCGCCCCCGGCGGATGCGTCGAGTCGTTCCCCGGTCACCCGGGCCGACCTGGCCGCGCAGGTCCGCCCGGCGCCGCTGACGACCCCCGCCCCGCCTGCACCAGCCGCAGCAGCAGAAGACGACGACGAGGAGTTCGACGCCACGGTCGTCGTGTCCCGCCGACGCGGAGCACGACGCGTGCTCGTGCTCGACGATGGTCGGCGTTTCGCGCTGTCGGCGACGAGCATCGTGATCGGCCGCAACCCGGAAGGACAGCCGGGCGAGCAGCGCCTGCCGATCCCCGACCGCACGCGCACCCTCTCGAAGACGCACGCCCGGCTGGTCGTGCAGGGCGACGAGTGGCGCCTCACCGACCTGCAGTCGACGAACGGCGTCGTCGTCGTGGCGGACGACGGCGCCGAGACGCTGCTCGATCCCGGTGAGAGCGTGATCGGCGCCGGGCGCTTCATCCTCGGCGAGGTCGGGATGCACGTGGCCGTGGAGTCCGCTTCGTGACGACCGGCGTGGTGCTCAACGTCGCCGCGCTCACCGACGTCGGCCTGAAACGGGCGATCAACGAAGATGCGGTGCTGGCGCAGTCGCCGGTGTTCCTCGTGGCCGACGGCATGGGCGGGCACGAGGCCGGAGATCAGGCCAGCGCCGCCGTGGTCGAGGCGTTCGCCCCGCTGGCGGGATCCCCCGTCTCGATGGAGGGGATCGGCGCGGCGCTGGCTCGCGCGAACGAGTCGGTGTCGGCGATCTCGGCGCAGCACGCCCGCGGTGCGGGAAGCACCGTGGCGGCGGTCGCGCTGGTCGAGCACGACGGCGCGCCGCACTGGCTGGTCTTCAACGTCGGCGACTCCCGCGTGTACCGCCATCACGGCTCGACCCTCGATCAGCTGACCGTCGACCATTCCCTCGGGCAGGAGCTGGTGGATGCCGGCGAGCTGCGCCCCGAGCATCTCGCGAACTTCTCGAAGCGCAACGTGATCACCCGCGCGGTGGGCGCGGCCGACAGCGTCGCCGACAGCTGGCTGGTGCCGGTGGTCGACGGCGAGCGGCTGCTGATCTGCTCCGACGGGCTGAGCGGCGAGATCAGCGACGAGAGCATCCGCGCCACCCTGACGATGTGCGGCCGGCCCGAGACGGCGGCCGATGCTCTGGTGCGCCGCGCGAAGGAGGCCGGTGGCCGCGACAACATCTCGGTGATCGTGATCGACGTGGTGGCGGGCGGCGCGGTGGGCGCGTCGGACGGCACGACCGACAGCCGCCTGCCGTCCGGACCGCACACCGAGTCGATGCTCGAGAGCACCACGGTTCCCGTGCGGAGACGCAGCTGACATGGTCGAACGCGATCCCGACTCCGCGACGGCCGGAGGGCTGACCCGCCGCGCGCGTCGCGGACGCGACGCCGACGTCGACCCGCGCGAGGCCGAGGCCCCCGCTGCGCCGCCGGAAGAAGACGCGCCCGACGAGCGCACCGTGGTGATCGACCGCGGCGAGGCCGACGAGCGCACGGTCGTGATCGAGCGCGGCGGCGCAGACGAGCGCACCGTGGCGATCGACCGCCGGGCGACGTCGCATGCCGCCCCCGCGGCATCCGGAAACGATCTGTCGACGGCCGACACGGTCATCGTCAGACAGCGGCATCCGCACTCCGAACCCGATCTGTCGACCGCCGACACGGTCGCCGCACCGCCGCGTCGCAGCCAGACCGAACCGGCACCCGCGATCTACAAGCCGCGTCCCGCACCGATCGTGCCGCGCCGGCCGCCGGCCGTCGTCGGCGGCGCGGCACCGACGCGCGACACCGACGCCGTTCGGGCCTCGGTCATGCGCCGCGACCGCCGGACGGGGATGGTCGCCGTGGCCGCGGTGGCCGTCTCCTGCGTGGTCTCCGTGGCGGGTCTCGGCGGCTTGGCCGTCGCGCTGCTGAGCTGACGCACGCTCGGCGCATGGGGATCTCTCCCCATGGGGAGCCGGAACACGCCCGAGTTAGGATGAACCGGTATGCCCGCCACGCGGTGACGCGGGGGCGGACCAGAGCTGTGATTCCGGGGGAAATTCATGAGGGCGCTGTCGTGGGTGCGATCTCGACCGAAAGCCGCAGCATCTGTGGCCGGTGTGGCGATCGGGGCGGTGGCGCTGACGACCATGGCGATGGCGTACGACGGACTGCCCACCACGAAGGTCGACCTCAACGATGCCGGCGTCTGGCTCACGAAGTCGTCGAGCTTCCTCGTGGGGCACTTCAACCACGAATCCACCGTGCTCGACGGCGGCATGCGCGCGGCGAGCGACGACTACGACATCCTGCAGGACGGCGGCACGGTGCTGGTGGCCGACAAGGGCGCCGGCACGCTCACGGCGGTCGACCCCGCGCGGATGGCACTGGGCGACAGCGCATCGGTGCCGGGCAGCGCGAAGGTCGCACTGGGAGCTGCGACCGTGGCGATCCTCGACCAGAAGTCGGGTGACCTGTGGGTGACCGCGGCGAAGGCGCTGTCGGGATTCGACATCAAGGGAGCCGATCCGACGGCCGAGCTCGGCAAGGGCGCCGACGTGACGGTCGGGCGCGACGGCACCGTGTTCGCCCTGTCGGGTGAACGCGGCGAGGTCGTCGAGGTACCCGTCGACCCGGACGGGCTGCCCCAGGAGCCGACGTCCCAGTCGGTCGGTGAGATCGACATCAGCAAGACACCCAGCATCACCGCGGTGGGCTCGACGCCGATCGTGCTCGACGCCGCTGCCGGCATCCTGACCACACCGGGCGGGTTCCGCACCGAGATCGATCAGGCCGCCGACGCGGTGCTCCAGCACGCATCCGCGCAGTCCGACGCCGTCGCTCTCGCCACGCCCACCGCGCTCGTGCAGGTGCCCCTCGACGGCGGCGAGCCGGTCGAGACGCAGGCCGACGGCACCGGCAACCCCGCCGTCCCCGTGCAGCTGCGCGGCTGCACCTACGGCGCGTGGGCCGTCTCGGCGACCTTCATCCGGGACTGCTCCGGTGACTCCCTCGACGTGAAGGAGACCATCCCCGGCGCGGAGGATGCCGCCGCGCTGACGTTCCGCGTGAACCGCGACGTGATCGTGCTCAACGACATCATCGGCGGCGCGGCGTGGCTCGCGAACAAGAGCCTGCAGCGCGTCGACGACTGGAGCGTGCTGGTCCCGCCGGAGGGCGACAGCGAAGACGACGAGAACACCACGCAGGAGACCGTCGAGACCTCGCTGCCCGACCGCAAGGAAGAGAACACCCCGCCGACGGCGGAGGACGACCCCGATCTCGGGGTGCGTCCGGGCGGCACGACCCTGCTGCCCGTGCTCGACAACGACAACGATCCCGACGGTGACGTGCTGGTCGC
The DNA here is from genome assembly GCF_053645675.1 of Microbacterium sp. NPDC055312. Lineage (NCBI taxonomy): Bacteria > Bacillati > Actinomycetota > Actinomycetes > Micrococcales > Microbacteriaceae > Microbacterium > Microbacterium sp. NPDC055312. The sequence goes on from NZ_JBSHMU010000003.1 coordinate 25,116, forward strand.
GTCGCTCGTGGGCAAGCAGCCGTCGGTGGGCGAGGTGCGTCCCATCCTCAACGGCGCAGCCCTGCAGATCTCCGTTCCCGACGACGCGACGGGCACCGCGTCGTTCGAGTACGAGATCGACGACGGTCGCGGCGGCAAGGACACGGCGATCGTCACCGTCTCGGTGCACGACGAGAAGACCAACGGCGCACCGCGAGCGAAGCGGGCGAGCAAGCTCGCGGTCGAAGCCGGCGGCACCGTGTCGTACAACGTGCTGCCCGACTGGAGCGATCCCGACGGCGACGACCTGTATCTGAGCGGCGTGGTCGCGGCCGAGGGCGACGAGGTCGAGTTCACCACCGACGGCAAGATCACCTACCGCGCCGTGGCCAGCCTGCAGGGGCGCAAGGAGATCACCGTTCTGGTGTCGGATGCCATGGGTAAGGGCACCGAGGGCAAGATTCTGCTCGACGTCAAACCCGAGGGCTCGACGAACCCGGTCACCAACGCCGATCACGTGGTCACCCGCGTGGGCGAGTCGGTGACCGTGTCGCCGCTGGCCAACGACACGAGCGCGGGCCGGGAGCAGCTGCGTCTGGCCCGCGTAGAGGACACCCCCGGCGCGGAGCTGGATCGCGACTACGCCAACCGCAAGTTCACGTTCAAGGCGCAGGCGGCCGGCACCTACTACGTGCAGTACCTGGCGACCGCCGGCCCGAAGCCGGCGAAGGGGATCGTGCGGGTCGACGTGCTCGACAAGCAGCAGAGCGAGCTGCCGCCTGTCGCGGTGCGCGACGTCGCCATGCTGCCCAGCGGCAGTGAGGCGCTCGTCGGCGTGCTCGGCAACGACAGCGATCCGGCCGGCGGTGTGCTGGTCGTGCAGTCCGTCACCGTCCCGCCCAGCAGCGGGCTCAACGTCTCGGTGCTCAACCACGAGACGCTGCGCATCAGCGATCAGGGAGGTCTCGAGGATCCGGTGCGCATCACCTACCGGATCTCCAACGGCACCGCGTCGGCGGAGGCCGATGTCGTCGTCATCCCGATCCCCGCGCCGACCAAGCTGCTCGCCCCGGTCGCCAAAGACGACGAGGCCGTCGTGCGTGCCGGTGACGTCGTGACGATCCCGGTTCTCGACAACGACGTGCACCCCAGTGGCGACAAGATGCACGTCGCTCCCGACCTGGTCGAGCCGCTGGTCGAACCCGAAGACGGCGAGGCGTTCGTCTCGCAGGATGCCGTGCGCTTCCGTGCGAGCGAGAAGCCGGGCACCGTGTACCTCACCTACGAGGCCGTCGACTCCCGCGGACAGAAGGCCGGAGCGCACGTCGCCGTGCAGGTGCTGCCGGTCGACGAGGACGGCACCAACGCCGCGCCGCGTCCGCGCGACCTGACGGCCCGCACGCTCGCGGGGTCGAAGATCAACATCCCCGTGCCGCTCGACGGCCTCGACGCCGACGGCGACTCGGTCGAGCTGATCGGCGTCGACAGCGCACCCGCCAAGGGCCGCATCGTCGAGCAGGGTGCGAACTACCTGACATATGAGGCGTACGACGACGCCAAGGGCGTCGACGCCCTCAGCTACCGCGTGCGCGATCGCCTCGGGGCAGAGGGGCGCGCGACCATCCGCGTCGGCATCGCACCGCCCGAGGCGACCAACCAGGCCCCGTACGCGGTGAACGACTCGGTCGTGGTGCGACCCGGCCGCTCCGTGGCCGTGCCCGTGCTCGCGAACGACTCCGACCCCGAGGGCGATCAGATCGGTCTGATCAAGTCGGGCCTGACGCTGCCGCCCGACGTCGACGGGATGTCGGCGAAGATCTCCGGCGACCGGATCATCGTCACCGTGCCGGACAAGGCCATGGAGACCTCGCTGCAGTACACGATCAGCGACGCGAAGGGCGCACGGGCGACCGCGGCGATCTTCGTGAAGGTCGACGAGGACGTCCCGCTGATGAACCCGATCGCGCGCGACGACCGCGTGCAGGTCGAGGACGTCGAAGAGGATCTCACCGTCGACCTCGACATCCTCCGCAACGACGAGGATCCCGACGGCACCATCGAGGGCGTCGACGTGACCCTCGAGGACGGCGCCCGGATGCTCGGCGACGGCAAGGTCCGCGTGACGGTGGGGGAGCAGCGGCAGCTGCTGCGCTACGTGATCACCGACCAGGACGAGCTCAGCTCGTCGGCCTTCATCTTCGTTCCCGCGCTGAACGAGCTGCGCCCGCGGCTGAAGTCGACCAAGCCGCTCGAAGTGAAGAGCGGCGAGACCAAGGAGATCCCGCTCGACAAGTACGTCGTCGTCGCGGGCGGTGGCGATGTGCGTCTGACGGAGGCATCGAAGGTGAGCGCCTCGTTCGCGAACGGCGACTCCCTCATCAAGGACACCACGACCCTGGTGTACACCTCGAAGGACCGCTTCTTCGGTGAGGACGCGCTGACGTTCGAGGTGACCGACGGCGACGGGCCCGAGGATCCGAACGGGCGCAAGTCCACCCTGACCATCCCCATCACCGTGCTGCCGCCCGATAACCAGCCGCCGACGCTGAGCAGCGCCGAGATGCAGATCGCACCGGGCGAGAAGGCGACCGCGCTCGACCTGTCGGGCCTCGCGACGGATCCCGACCCGAAGGACGACGGCAAGCTGCGCTTCTCGGTGACGTCGAAGCCGGGCAAGGGCATCGATGCGCGCATCGACGGCACCACGCTGTACGCCGAGACCGGCTCGGACACGCCCAAGGGCACGACGGCGACGATCGGCATCAGCGTGACCGACGGAACCACCGAGCCTGTGCAGGGCACGGTGCAGGTGGCCGTGACCGCGTCGACGCGCTCGCTCGCCGTCGCCAGCCCCGACTCGGTCGACGAGGCCGACCAGGGCGAGACGATCACCGTGCCGGCCCTGGCCAACGACATCAACCCGTTCCAAGCCGAGGGCAAGGCGCTGAAGATCCTCTCGGCGACCGTCGAGAGCGGCGAGGGGCAGGCGAAGGTCGCCGGAGAGGGCGTGCAGGTCACGTCGAGCAAGTCGTTCGTCGGCGTGATGGTCGTGCGGTACCGCGTTCAGGATGCCACCAAGGATCCCGACCGGGAGGTCGACGGGCGCATCACCGTCACCGTGCAGGGCGTCCCCGATGCGCCCGGCCGGCCCACGGTGACAGCCGTCGAGGACCGCACGGTCGTGCTCAACTGGTCGGCGCCCTCGAACAACGGCGCAGACATCTCGGGGTACACCGTGAAGTCGGTCTCGGGCAACCCGTACACGAAGACGTGCACGTCGACGACGTGCACCCTCGACGGACTCACCAACAACGTCGAGTACACCTTCGCTGTGACGGCGACGAACCGCGTCGGCGACGGGCCGGCGTCACCGGCATCCGGGATCGCGCGTCCCGACACCCGTCCCGACACCCCGCTGCCGCCCAAGCTGAAGTTCGGCGACCGCGCATTGGACGTGACGTGGACGACGCCGACGTCGAGCGGCTCGCCGGTCGAGTCGTACACGCTCGAGATCTCCCCCACTCCGCCGTCGGGGATGGGCCAGAAGACCGGCGTGTCCGGTAACTCCCTGCGCTGGGAGGGACTCGAGAACGGCACGAACTACACCGTGCGCATCCAGGCGCACAACCGAGCTCCCGACCCCTCCGGCTGGAGCATGTACTCAGCGCCCGAGATCCCCGCAGGCCCGCCGGCCGCGGTCGCGGCGCCTCGCGTCAGCAGCGCTCCGTCGGTCGGCTCCGAAGCGCAGATGACCGTCAGCTGGGACCAGCCCGACACGAACGGTGCCCCCATCGAGCAGTACGAGCTGGTGACGTACCGCGGCGGCGCGGAGGTGTCGCGGACGGCGACGGGCACGGCGACCTCGCAGGCGGTGCGCGTGCCCACCAGCACAGCCGACTACACGTACGCGGTGCGCGCGAAGAACAAGGCGCCGCAGTGGGGCCAGCTGGGGCCGCGATCGGCTCCGCAGCGCGCGTTCGGCCAGCCGGGCGCACCGTCGAGCGTCACGGCGACGCCGAAGGACCGCGCGATCGCCGTCAGCTTCACCATGACGGACGCCGCCCGCAACGGTGCCTCTCCCGGCGAGATGCGCTACCAGTACCAGCTGAACTCGCAGGCCTGGCAGGCGTGGGACGGCCGCTCCGACATCAGAGCCGACAACGGCAGCCCCTACACGGTGCGCGTGCGCGCCTACTCCGTCGTCGGCGGGCAGCAGTCCAACACCGGGCCGTCGACCGCGTCGAACTCCGTGACCCCATTCGGCGCGCCGTTCGCCCCGACCGGAAACGCGACCCCATCGGGCGACCGGTCGGTGCAGGTCACCTGGAACGCCAAGGGGTCGTACAACGGACGACCCATCACCACGTACATCAGCGTGGACGGCGGCGGCTGGCAGAAGGTGGCCGAGAGCGGCAGCAAGATCGTCGGCGACACCTACAGCACGCAGCACACCATCAGAGTGCGCGCGACCGCCTCAGAGGGCGGCTCCGCGGAGTCCGGCACCTACAGCGCGACCTCGGGCCCCAAACCCGACACCACTCCGAAGGCGTGGCTCTCGGCCGGATCGGTGGTGCCCGGATGCAGCGCGGTCGGCGGCGGTGCATGCCACTACTACAAGGTGTCGACCAACCAGTACTTCAAGGCCGGCAGCTACAACATCGAGTGCCGTGTGGGCGGCAAGTTCCTCGGCAACAACGCCGGTTACCCCGTCGATATCCCCTCCGGCGGCAGCAAGGAGCTGCAGTGCTACTCGGGGTACTCCAATGACAAGCATCTCGTCATCAAGGGCGGCAACCCGGGCAACGCCTACGGCACGTTCTACTGACGGGCGACGACCTCTCCCCGCCAGATCTCGACACGACGCACGAACAGAAGGACATCGACGCACATGAGCATGACCCCCGAACAGGCAGCCTGGTTCCAGGGCACCTTCCACCGCCTCGTCGAGAACGTCGACAAGGCACTGCAGGGCAAGAGCGAGATCGTCAGCCTCGTCGTCGCCGCGATGCTCGCCGAAGGACACGTGCTGCTCGAGGACGCACCGGGCACGGGCAAGACCAGCCTGGCGCGGGCGCTGGCCGCGACCGTGCAGGGCACCAGCTCGCGCATCCAGTTCACGCCCGACCTGCTGCCGTCCGACGTCACCGGCGTGACGATCTACGACCAGCGCGAGCACCGCTTCGAGTTCCACAAGGGGCCGATCTTCGCGTCGATCGTGCTCGCCGACGAGATCAACCGCGCGTCTCCGAAGACCCAGTCGGCGCTGCTCGAGGTGATGGAGGAGTCGCGGGTCACCGTCGACGGCGTGACCCACGAGGCGGGGCGCCCGTTCCTGGTCATCGCCACGCAGAACCCCGTCGAGCAGGCCGGAACGTACAAGCTCCCCGAGGCCCAGCTCGACCGCTTCCTGATCAAGACGTCGATCGGGTACCCCGACCTGGAGGTCACCGAGCGGATCCTCGCCGGCGCCTCGCAGCGCAACTCCTCGGCCGGGCTGGCCGCGGTGATCACCACCAGCGCGGTCGCCGACATGGCGGATCTGGGCGCCAGCGTGCACGTCGAGCCCGCGGTGCTGCGCTACACGGCCGAGCTCGCCGAGGCGACGCGCGCCGACTCCGCCATCCGTCTGGGCGTGTCGGTGCGCGGGGCGATCGCGATGATCCGCATCGCGAAGGTGTGGGCCGCAGCGCACGGCCGGCACTACGTCCTGCCCGACGACATCAAGTCACTCGCCCGCCCCGTCTGGCAGCACCGTCTGCTGCTGGATGCCGAGGCGGAGTTCGCCGGAACGACGGCCGACAGCGTGATCGGCCGCGTTCTCGAGAACGTCGCAGCTCCCCAGGCCCGCGCCGCGGTCTGATGTCGCAGGCGACGGTGACGGAGGGGCGGGCCTCCGCAGGGCGGCAGGCGGGCTGGCGGGATGTCGCCGCCGTGCTCGGCGTGCGTGCGCTGCAGCGACTTCGGGTCGTCGCGCGCGTCGTGCGTCCGCTCGGATGGATGCTGATGGCGCTCACGCTGCTGTTCTGGATCGTCGGCGCCGCGCAGGGCTGGCGCGAGCTGGTCGTCGCCGCCTGGGTGATGGCGTTCGTGCTCGTGATCTGCGCGCTGTTCCTCATCGGCCGCACGCAGTACGACGTGTCGCTCGACCTCGCACGCACCCGCGTCGTCGTCGGCGAACGCGCGATCGGCGCGTTGAAGCTCGAGAACCGCGGCACCAGGGCGATCCTGCCGTCGCGCGTGGTGCTGCCCGTCGGCGCCGGCCGCGGGGAGTTCTCGATCCAGCGCCTCGCCGCCGGTCAGAGCGCCGAAGAGCTGTTCGCCATCCCCACGCAGCGCCGCGGTGTGGTCGAGGTGGGGCCGGTGAGCGTGGTGCGCGGCGACCCTCTGGGCGTGTTCGAACGCGCCCACCGCCGCGACGACCCCGTCGACCTGTTCGTGCACCCACGGACGGTGCTGTTCGGCGGGCAGTCGCTCGGCTTCCTGCGCGACCTCGAGGGTCTTCCGGCCGCCGACCTCTCGCGCGACGACGTGTCGTTCCACGCTCTGCTCGAGTACCAGCCGGGAGACGACCTGCGGCACGTGCACTGGCGCTCGACGGCGCGCACCGGCACCATGATGGTGCGTCAGTTCGAAGAGACGCGCCGGTCGCACTTCGTGATCGGGCTCTCGCGCTCGCGTGGCGACTACCGGGACGACGACGAGTTCGAGCTCGGCGTCTCGATCGCCGGCTCGATCGGCCTGCGCGCGCTGCAGGACTCGCAGCGCGTCGACGTGCGCGTGCAGGGCCGCGAACTGGCATCCGGCACCGGAAAGCAGCTGCTCGACTCGCTCTCGACCGTCGAGCAGTCCAAGGCGCGCGAGGGAGGCATCGCCGAACTCGCCGGCGTGGTCTCGGCCGCGATGCCGCTGGCCAGCGTCGTCGTGCTCGTCTGCGGCGATGCCGTCGACGTCGAGGATCTGCGCCGCGCCTGCGCCCGGCTCCCCTTCGGTGCGCGCGCCCTCGCCGTCGTCGCCCGGTCGGGTCTCGACAGTCCCGAGCTGCGCCGCATCGGCGACGCGGATGTCGTGACCGTCGGGGCCCTCGACCAGCTCCCCGCCGCACTGCAGAGGGTTCTCGCATGACCGCTCCGAAGACCGTCCCCTCCCGCCTGCACCGCGGCTGGATCATCGACATCGCCGCGGTCGGGACGCTGCTGATCGCCGCGCTCGTCGGCTTCTGGACCACCTTCGCAGGTCCCAGCTTCCTGCTCGCCGCCATCGGCGGGGTCGTGCTCGGGCTCGCCGTCGCGGCTGTGTGCGCGTGGCGCGGCTGGGGCATCCTGATCGTCACCGGCGCGACGGTCGCCGTCTACTTCGTCTTCGGCGGCGCCCTCGCGCTGCCGCACACGGCGCTGCTCGGCGTCATCCCCACGGTCGACACCCTGGTGGGCCTGGCGACGGGAGTGGTCACCTCGTGGAAGCAGCTGCTGACCACCGTCGCTCCCGTCTCGGCCGCCGACGGCCACCTGCTCGTGCCCTTCCTGATCGGCCTGGTCGCGAGCGTGCTCTCGGCGTCGCTCGCGCTGCGGCTGCGCCATCTCGCGTGGTCGCTGCTGCCCATCGTCGGCGCGCTGTTCCTGGTGATCGCGCTCGGGGTGCCGACCGCCGCCTTCCCGCTCGTGCAGGGCATCGTGATCGCCGGCGTCGCGGCCGGCTGGCTGTCGCTGCGCTCGTGGTGGGCGCCGCAGTCGTCGGCGGTGAACGTGAGCGAGGCGGATCCCGCTCGTGCCAGGTACATGCGCACGCGCCGGCTCGTGGGCGGCCTGGCGGTCGTCGCCGTCGCCGCGGGCGCCGGTGCGGGGGTGAACGCCGTCGTCGCCGATTCGGCGCCGCGCCACGTCTTCCGCGACGCGATCATCCCGCCGTTCAACATCCGCGACTACGCGAGTCCGATGCAGGGCTTCCGCAAGACGGTGCGCGACCAGAAGACCAAGACGCTGTTCACCGTGACCGGGCTGCCCGAAGACGGCCGGGTGCGGCTGGCGGCGATGGACGGCTGGGACGGCGTGGTCTACAACGTGACCGACGGCGGACCCGGGTCGTCCAGCGCCTTCCTGCCGTTGCGCAGCGACATGGCGACCGAGGTCGAAGGTGTTCCCGCCCGGCTTCACTTCGAGATCGCCGACTACTCGGGGGTGTGGCTGCCCGGCACCACGATCGTCGACGACGTCACCTTCGAAGGTGCGCGCGCAGATGAGCTGCGCCGCAGCGCGTACAGCAACCCGGCCACCGACACGACGGTCGTCACCGCGAGGCTCAAGAAGGGTGACGCGTACACCGTCGACGCGATCATCGCGCCGAAGGTCGGCGACGAGCAGCTCAAGGACGCGAAGTTCGCGAACATCACGCAGAAGGTCTCGTCGTACTCGCCGGAGGATCTTTCGGCGACAGCGGCCGACATCGTCACCGACGCCGAGACTCCCATCGAGCAGGCCAGGGCGCTCGAGACGTACTTCGCCGAAGGCGGGTTCTTCAGCCACGGGCTCGAGGGTGAGGTGCTCTCGCGGGCCGGGCACACCGCCGAGCGGATCAGCACACTTCTCGGCGGCGACCAGATGATCGGCGACGACGAGCAGTACGCGGTCGCGATGGCGCTGGCCGCACAGGAGGTCGGCATCCCCGTGCGGGTGGTGATGGGCTATTACCCGGATGCCGATCGCAAGAAGGAACCGGTGTTCGCGGCGACCGGCGACGACGTGCACGCCTGGGTCGAGATCGCTTTCGAGGGATTCGGCTGGATCCCGTTCGACCCGACGCCTCCCGAGGACAAGGTTCCTCAGGACCAGAACACGAAGCCGCGCGTCGACCCGAAGCCGCAGGTGCTGCAGCCGCCGCCTCCGCCGCAGGAGCCGGTCGATCTGCCGCCGACGGTGCCCGACGACCGCAAGCCGGAGGACGACAGCCTCAACGTGCTCGGCATCATCGGCATGATCCTCGCGATCGCGGGCGTCTCGCTCGGCGTGCTGCTGCTGCTCGCGTCGCCGTTCATCGTGATCGGGGCGTGGAAGGCGGCGAAGCGTCGTGCCCGGCGCAACGCCGAGCGCCACTCCGACCGGATCAGCGGCGGCTGGGACGAGCTCACCGATCGCGCGATCGACCACGGGGCACGCATCCCCCCGGGCGGCACCCGTGTCGAAGAGGCCGGCGTCGTGTCATCCGCCCTCACCGTGCCGGCTGCCACCGCCCTGGCCGAGCGGGCCGACGGCCAGGTCTTCGGACCGGGCGAGCCGACCGCCGAGGAGGTCGAGGCGTTCTGGCGCGAGGTCGACGAGGCGGTGAGCGGCATGCGCGGCGCGACCACCTTCTGGGGTCGGATGAGGGCGCGGCTCAGTCTGCGGTCGCTGACCGGAGACGGCCGGATGAGCGAGCGCCTGCAGGATCTCAGGGATGCGGCGGCCGCGCGCGTGCGCCGTGAACCTGGCAACATCGACAAGAACAGCCCGACGTCCGAGAGCGAGACCCCATGACGACGATTCCCCTCGGCGGTGTGGCGCCGATCTCGCGACGGGTCATCGCCTACATCATCGATGCGCTGATCGCCGGCGTGCTGCCCGTGCTGGCCATGATCGTGACCGTGACCCTGACGGTCGGCGCGCTGCAGAACCCCGAGTCGGCCGCCGGGGCGATGCTCTCGGTGGCGGTGGCCTCCGGTGTGTTCGGTCTTCTCATGCTCGCGTGGTTCGTGGTCTACACCCTGATGCAGACCGGACGCGGGTCGATCGGCATGCGCGCGCAGCGCATCCGTCTCGTCGGAGCCGACGACCTCGCCCCGATCTCGTTCTGGCGTGCGCTGCTGCGCAACGTCGTGTTCGCGGTGACCGGAGCGTTCGTGGTGGGGATGTTCTCGCCGCTGTTCGACGGGTCGGGTCGCTATCAAGGCTGGCACGACAAGGTCGGCGGGGCGGTGATGCTGGATGCCGCGGCCGTGCCCGCGCGCGACGCCGCAGCGCCGGCGACCGCCGCCGATCTGCCGCTCCCGAGTCCACCGGCTGCCGGCGGACGCACCGGCTTCGCGACGCCTCCCGCGACGCCTGCGCCGGGTGCCGCGCCGAGCGCCGTGCGGCTTCCGGATGCCGTCGACGAGACGGTCGTCGCACCCCGGCCGTCCCCCGCGGCTGCCCCGCAGCCGGCGGGCGCCGTGGCGGCGGAGCAGACGATCGCCGCGCCGCGCCCGGGGAGCGATGCGTCCGGCGACCCGCTGATCTCGTTCGTCCCCGGAGTGACTCAGCCCGGCACCCCTGCCGCCGCGGCCCCGCCGGCGCCGCCGTCGGCTCCTGCTCCGGTCGCGCAGCCGACTCCGGTCGCGCAGCCCGCCGCGGTCGCGCAGCCCGCCCCGGTCGCGCCTGCCGCTCCGGCGTCCGCACACGCGGACGACGACGTGGAGTCGACGCGGATCAGCATCCCCGGCCACCGCCTCGTGTTCACCTGGGACGACGGGCAGCGCGTGACGGTGTCGGGTCGCACCGTGTTCGGACGCAACCCCGAGCAGGAGCCGGGAGCGGTGGTCATCTCCGTGCGCGACGAGACCCTGTCGCTGTCGAAGACCCACTTCGAGGCGGCATCCGCACCGTCCGGCGGCTGGATCATGGACCGGCAGTCGACCAACGGCACCGTGGTCGTGCGCGAGGGCGTGCGCATCGCCTGCCCGCCCGGACAGCGCGTGCCGGTGCGGCTGGGAGATGCCGTCGAGATCGGCGACCGGATCCTCACGATCGGCGGCTTCGCATGACCGCCCCCGTGCTCGTCGCCTCCGGCTCGGCGACCCACACCGGCCGCCGCCGCGTGCTCAACGAGGACGCTCAGCTGGCATCCGCCCCCGTCTTCATCGTCGCCGACGGGATGGGCGGTCACGAGGCGGGGGAACGCGCGAGCGCGGCCGTCGTCGACGAGTTCGCGACGCTCGTCGGCCGGGAGTCGCTCAGCCTCGACGACGTCCGCCATACGCTGGCCAGGGCCCGCCAGGTGGTCGAGCATCTCGCGACGACCGGCGAATCGCGTGCGGGCACGACTCTCAGCGGTGTCGTCATCTCGTCGGTGGACGGCCTGGGGTACTGGCTCGCCGTCAACATCGGCGACTCGCGCACGTACCGGTTCTCGGACGGCGAGATGGAGCGCATCACCGTCGACCATTCGGTCATCCAGGAGCTTCTCGATTCGGGTGAGCTGAGCCCGGACGACGCACCGCACGACACCAGGCGCAACATCATCACGCGGGCGATCGGCGCCGGCAGCACCGGCGACGCCGACTTCTGGCTGTTCCCCGCCGAGCGCGGCGACCGGATGCTCGTCTGCTCGGACGGCCTGACATCCGAGATCGGCGAAGCGCGCATCTGCGAGGTGCTGCGAAGCGAGCCCGACCCGCAGCGCGCGGCCGCGCAGCTCACCGCCGAGGCGGTGCAGGCCGGCGGCCGCGACAATGTCACCGTCGTGGTCGTCGACGCCATCTCGGTCGCCTCACGGCCGGGCACGACCGTGCTCTCGGACGTCGACGACGACACCCGGCCGCGGGAATCATTGAATGGAGGGGTTCGATGAACCAGTTCGCGTACCGACCCGGCAGCTGGCAGGTGATCGCGGAGCAGCACGGGATGATCGCCGTGCCGGGCGACACCCCGGCCGAGAGGATCGCCGTCCTGACCGCGATGATGCGCGACGGCGCACCGCAGCTGACCGAGGTCATCGACGTCCTGACGGGCGGAACCATCTCGACGCTCGGCTCGTTCGCCGTCGCTCTGCTCGGCGAGGGCTTCGCCCGTGTCGCCGTGCGCGGCGACATCACCGTGGCCGTCACCGGCACGGACGGCGACGAGGTCGTCTCGGGAGCCGAGATCAGCACCTGGACCGAGCGGTACATCACTCACCCGCGCTCGTTCGCCGTGTCGCTCGAGCAGGCGCGGTCGACACCGTCGCTCATCGTGCGGTCGGGCACGGTCCTGGCGTCGTCGGTCGTGTTCCCCGTCGCCGAAGGGCTGTCCGCGGATGGTGAGGATGCCGCTGCCGCACCCTCACAACCGGTGCCGGCCGGGCCCGCAGATGAGGATGGCGGCGTGCCCACCGCGGAAGCGCCGGCAGCGGAGGCATCCGCCGTCGAGACGCAGGCCGACGAGACGCAGGCTGACGAGACGCCTGCTGACGAGCCTCCCGCAGACGAGGCGGACGCCGTCGAGCCGCCCGCCGACGAGGCGGCAGCCGAGACAGACGAGGAGAGCGCGGAGCACGCCGGGCTCGCCGCGACCGAGGCGATGCCGATCGCGGCCGCGCACGATGCGTCGGGAGCCGATGCCGGGTTCCCCACGCTGATCCCCACCGAGTACACCTTCGCGCCAGCCCCGCCACCGATGCCGGACGACGACGCGCTCGACGCCACCGTCCACTCCGCGCCGAGGGGCCCCGCCGCACCCCCTGCCGCGCCCGAGGGCGACCACGACGGCTCGACGATCTCACTCGCCGAGCTGCGACGCATGCGCGAAGAGGCCGGCGAGGCGCCCCCGCAGGCGACCGCGACCGCCGGGCCGGACACCCCGACCGAGATCCTGTCCGCCGTCGAGAATCCCACCGCCGCGCACGGATCCGCCCGCCTGTCGACCGGTCAGGTCGTCACGCTCGATCGCATCGTGATCATCGGCCGCCGCCCGCGCGCCACACGGGCGAGCGGAGACGACCTGCCGCACCTGGTCGCCGTCGACAGCCCGCAGCAGGACATCTCGCGCAGTCACCTCGAGATCCGTCCCGAAGGCGATTCGGTGGTGGTCATCGATCTGCACACCACGAACGGCTCGACGCTGCTGCGCCCCGGCGCCGACCCGATGCGCCTGCACCCCGGCGAGCACACGCTCGTGCTCAGCGGCGACGTCGTCGATCTCGGCGACGGGGTCACCGTCACGTTCGAGGGACTCACATGAATCGCACGCCGTCGCCTCCGCCGCAGCTGCCCGGCTTCACGTTCCTGCAGCCGCTGGGAGCAGGCGGGTTCGCCGACGTGTTCCTGTACGAGCAGGAGATGCCGCGCCGCAAGGTGGCGGTCAAGGTGCTGCTCGCCGATCGCATCACGACGGGGGCGGCGCAGGAGTTCACCGACGAGGCCAACGTGATGGCCATGCTGTCGACCCACCCCGCGATCGTCACGATCTACCAGGCGGGGGTCGCCGGCGACGGCCGGCCGTACCTCGTGATGGAGTACTGCCCGCGACCCAACCTGCAGGCGCGCGCGCGACGCGAGCCGTTCTCGGTCGCCGAGGCGCTGCGCGTGGGCATCCAGGTCGCCGGAGCCGTCGAGACCGCGCACCGCGCCGGGGTGCTGCACCGCGACATCAAGCCGGCGAACATCCTCGTCACCGAGTACAACCGTCCCGCGCTCACCGACTTCGGGATCGCATCGACCGCCGGCGCCGTCACCGAGGCGGCCGGCATGTCGATCCCGTGGTCGCCGCCGGAGTCGTTCGCCGAGCCGCCGCGCAGCGGACCGCGCACCGACGTGTACGCCCTCGGCGCCACGGTGTACACGCTGCTCGCCGGACGCTCGCCCTTCGAACGTCCGGGGGAGCGCAACACGAGCGCCGACCTCATCGAGCGCATCGAGCGCATGGCCGTTCCCGTGCTCGCGCGCGCAGACTCGCCGGGCAGCCTGCAGGCGACGCTCGCGCGAGCGATGGCGAAGAACCCCGACGATCGCTACCCGAGTGCGGTGGCCTTCGCCCGGGCGCTGCAGAAGGTGCAGATCGAGCTCGCGCACTCCGTCACGCCGATCGACATCGTCGACGAGCATCCGTCTGCCGACGAGCTGCGCGATGACGACGACGGCCTCACCCGCGTGCGGGAAGTGCAGTCCATCAGCCCCGACACACCGGCCGCGACCCGCCCGTCGGCGGCGACCGAGCCTCGGCTCGCCGGCGGCGGCATGATCGGCGTCCCGCGATTCGACAGCCCCGCTCTGCAGTCCGCCGACGAGCACACCGTGCGGCGCGCTGCCACTCCGGCGACACCGGTCGTCGACGACGACGAGCGCACCCTGCTGCGCCCGCCCACGATCCTCACCCCCAACGCGCCCAGCACAGCGGGCGTCCCTCCGCAGACGCCCGCGGAGACCGCCGACGCGGCGCCCGCCGACGAGGCCGCGCCACCGCGCCGTCGGCGAGTCGGCCCGTGGCTGTGGGTCGCGGCGGTCGCCCTCGTCGTCGTGATCGGCGGCGGGATCTGGGTGGGTGGCAGCCTCAGCACGGCCGCGCGCCCCAGCGCCGCACCGGCCGACGACGAAGAGCCCGCACCGCAGGACGTCATCTCGGGCATCGTCCCGCCGGTCGACGATCTCACCGGCACGCGCAGCGGTGATGCGGTGACGTTCACCTGGAGCAACCCGAGCCCGGAAGAGGGCGACTCGTACATCTGGGCCGAGGTGACGCTCGACGGCACGATGCAGGCGCAGACCACCGAGAAGACGACGGTGACGCTCGAGGGGCCGCATCCCGGCCGCACGTGCATCGACGTCAGCCTGGTGCGCGCTGATCGCCGATCCGCGCAGGAAGTGAGGGGGTGCGTCGAATGACCGCCGTGACCGTGGAATTCGCAGGAGAGTACTTCCCCGTCGACACGTCGACGGCGTTCACCGTGGGCAGGGAGGGCGACCTCGAACTCGACGACAACCTCTTCCTGCACCGTCACTTCCTCGAGATCGCGCACGACGACGGTCTGTGGTGGCTCACGAACATCGGCAGCCGCCTCTCGGCGACCGTGACCGACTCGGCGGGCGGCGTGCAGGCCTGGCTGGCGCCGGGTGCGCGTCTGCCGCTGGTGTTCGAGCGCACGACGATCGTCTTCACCGCGGGTCCCACCACCTACGAGATGACCGTGCACTCCGCCGAGCCGGCGTTCCGCGCGATCCGCCGCGAGACCGAGGGCGACGGCGCGTCGACCATCGGCGCCGTGCCGCTGACCGAGAGTCAGAAGCTGCTCATTCTCGCCCTCGCCGAGCCGCAGCTGCGTCGCGACGGAACCGGGATGAGCGAGATCCCCAGCTCGTCGAAGGCGGCGGAGCGCCTGGGCTGGACCGTGACGCGCTTCAACCGCAAGCTCGACAACGTGTGCGACAAGCTCGACCGGATCGGCGTGCCCGGTATGCGCGGCGGACAGCGCAGCTTCGCCACCAACCGGCGCGCCCGGCTCGTCGAGCACGCGGTCGCGTCGCGACTGGTGACGCGGGAGGACCTCGTCATGCTCGACGCGCCCCAGAGCGAACCCGAAGGAGAGCTGGATTGATCTGGGAGATCGACGACGGCGAGAAGCAGGTCGAGGGACTCGACGCCGCCGGGCATCCCGACCCCGCGTACGCTGCTTCACTCGGCCTGCTTCCCGCGCCTTTCGGGCGCCGGACGATGGCCACGGTGATCGAGCTGCTCATCCTCATGCTGTTCGCGCTGCCGGCCATGCTGGTGGCGACGCCGGCGCTCATCGAGATCGTCAGCGGCACCGGCGATGCCGGGACGATGCTGTCCGACGGCGCGCTGGTCTGGCCGATCGTCACCCTCGCCGTCGGCAACGTGCTCGCGACCGTGTTCATCGTGCTGCAGCTGGTGCTGCTGGGACGCAAGGGCGTGACCGCGGGCAAGGCCGTCTTCGGTCTGCGCGCGGTCAACGTGCGCACCCTCGAGCGCCCCGGCTTCTGGCGTGGTGCGGTCGTGCGCTACCTGGTGCTGTCGCTGTCGTTCCTGCTGCCGCTGCTCGGACCGCTGCTGGTGGTGGCGCTCTCGCCGTTCTTCGACTCCGAGCGCCGCGGCCGCAGCTGGCTCGACCAGGCCGGTGCGACATGGCTGGTCGACGCGCGCCGCGGACTCAACCCGTACGACGTGAAGCGCATGCGCATCGCCCGCAAGTCGGTGCGGATCACCGAGCACGAGCGCGGGCCCGCGCTTCCCTCTCTCGCCACGCCCGTCGAGCGCGACGCCCCGGCCGAGTACACGCCGTCGGGACGACTGTCGGGCGGGGTGATCGGCGCGCACCGCCGGACGACGCCGCCCCAGCCTGCCGCGCCGGGGGCGGCACCCGTCGCCCCTGCGGCCCCCGCCGCCGCGGCGCCGTTCGCACCCGCTGTCGCGCCGAGCGGGATGGTGGATGCCGTGCCGCCCCCTCTCGTGGCCGGCCAGCTGCTCGATTCCTTCGCCCCGAGAGGCGCGCCGGCGGCCTCTGCTGCGCCCGCCCCTGGTGCGCCCGCGGCGGCGGAACCCGCTGCGCCGGTCGCGCAGCCCGAGGTGCCCGCCCCCGCAGCACCCGAAGCCGCGGCCCCGGCCGTGCGCGCCGTGCTGCGACTCGACGACGGAAACCGCATCGAGGTGCGCGGTGCCACCCTGATCGGCCGTGCGCCCGCGCCGGTCGCCGGGGAGGGCGCCGTGCAGCTCGTCGCCGTCGCAGACGACACCCGATCCGTCTCGAAGACCCACCTCGCGATCCTCCCCGCACGACGCGGAGTGCTCGTCATCGATCGCGGATCCACGAACGGCAGCGTCATCGCCCGCGACGGCGCCGAGCTGCCCTTGACGCCCGGCGACCCGGCACCCGTGCAGACCGGCGATGTGGTGCGCTTCGGCGACCGCACGCTGACGGTCGAGCGGGCATGAGAGTCGACAACCAGGAGAACCGATGAGAATCAAGCTGACGCTGCGGCGCCCGGGTGTCCCTCTGACCGACATCGTCGTCATGGCCGACTCGACGGCCACGGTCGCCGACGTGGCAGGGCAGATCGCCGGCACCGACCCGCTGCGCTCGGTCATGGCGTCCGGCGGCGATGTGCTCAGCCTGTCGGTCGCGCCCCCGACCAGCGACGAGCTCGTCACGCTCAACCCCGACCTGCTGATCGGCGATGCGCCGGTCGGCTCGGGATTCCTCACCGAGGTCGTCAACCTCGGTCCCAACCGTGCGGCCACGCCCATGCTGTCCAGTCGCGCAGCGGCACTGCTCACGGTCGTCTCGGGGCCGGCCGCCGGTCAGGAGTTCCCGCTGCCGGTGGGGCACTTCTTCATCGGCCGTGACACCGCGAACGACGTGGTGCTCGCCGACCCGCTCGTCTCGAAGCGGCACGCGCGCATCGAGGTGGCATCCACCTTCGTCGAGATCGTCGATCTCAACTCCGCGAACGGCATCCTGGTCGACGGCGGACTCGTGCAGCGCCTGAGGGTCATCCCCGGTCAGAAGTTCACCCTCGGCGACTGCGAGCTGGTCGTGCACCTGGTCAGCGACTACGACGGCTCGGCGGCCGCCGATCCGGTTCTCGAGCGGGGCGGGGCGCTGCTGTTCAACCGCAGCCCGCGCGTCGAAGAGCGCTACACCGGCGCCGACCTCGACGAGCCGCGCTACCCGAAGGACCAGGTGCAGAGGCTGTTCCCGTGGCCGATGCTGATCGCCCCGATCCTGCTCGGCGCCGCGATGTTCTTCATCTTCGACAACCCGCGGTCGCTGCTGATCATGGTCATGTCGCCGATGATGATGTTCGGCAACTTCATCTCGCAGAAGACGAACATCGGTCAGCGACTGCGCAAAGAGGTGGAGTCGTTCGAAGAGCAGTTCGAGCGACTCGAGGAGAAGCTCTACCACGCCCAGCCGCGCGAACGCGCGGTGCGCCAGGCAGAGGTGCCGGCCGTGGCGATCGTCTTCGACGAGTCGATGCGCCTGGGGCCCATGCTGTGGACCCGGCGCCCCGAGCACTGGAACTTCCTCGCCGTGCGCCTGGGCACCTGCGAAGACGAATCTCGCACCAAGGTCAAGCGGGCCGAGGTTCCGGAGGCGCTGGTCGAGTACGTCGAGCGCGTCGACCGGCTCGAAGACCGCTACCGGATGATCAGCGACGTGCCGATCCTCGAGTCGCTGCAGAGCGTCGGCTCGATCGGCGTCGCAGGTCCCACCTCGTCGGCGAGCGACGCCCTGCGCGGTCTCGCCGTGCAGCTGTTCGGCATGCACTCGCCCAACGAGCTCGTCACGGTGGCGATCACCGAACCCGGCTGGGCGAACGAGCTCGACTGGCTGAAATGGCTGCCGCACACCTCGAGCGAGCGCAACCCGTTCAAGGACGTGCCACTGGCAGACTCGGCCTCGACGGGCGCTGCGCTGCTGAACGGGCTGGAAGAGCTCGTCATGCGCCGGGCGAAGGCGGCATCCGCTCCCCGCCCGCCCTACGGCGACGACTGGGACCCGACCCTCTTCGGCACGGACGTGAAGCGCGCCGCCGAAGAGGCGAGCTTCCCCGGGCAGACCGCGGTGCTCGTCATCATCACCGACGACGCGCCCGTCGACCGCGCCCGGCTCACCCAGATCCTCGAGCGGGGCGCCGACGTGGGTGTATACGCGCTCTTCGTCGCGCCCGTGGTCGAGGCGCTGCCGGCCGCGTGCCGCAGCTTCATCGACGTCACCGGCGGACTCGAGAACGCGCGCGTCGGCACGGTGCGCAACGGCGCCTCGTACACCGGCGTGCAGGTCGAGGGCGTCTCGCACGCGTACATGACCATGTTCGCGAAGCGCCTCGCACCCGTCGTCGACTCGAGCACGGTCGTCGAGGACTCCTCCGACATCCCGAACTCGGTCATGTTCCTCTCGCTGGTCGGCGGCGAGGTGGCATCCGACCCGACCGCGGTCATCGACCGCTGGCGGCAGAACAACACGATCATCGACCGCTCCGGCGCCCCGCAGGCGCGGCTGAAGAAGGCCGGCAACCTGCGTGCGATCATCGGCCAGTCGCAGACGGATGCCATGACACTCGACCTGCGCACGCAGGGCCCGCACGCCCTCGTCGGCGGCACCACGGGAGCCGGAAAGAGCGAGTTCCTGCAGGCGTGGGTGCTCGGCATGGCCGCGGCGCACAGTCCCGACCGCGTCACGTTCCTGTTCGTCGACTACAAGGGCGGATCGGCGTTCGCCGACTGCGTCGACCTGCCGCACACGGTCGGGCTGGTCACCGACCTCAGCCCGCACCTCGTGCGCCGGGCGCTCACCAGCCTGCGCGCCGAGCTGCACCACCGCGAGCACCTGTTCAACCGCAAGAAGGCGAAGGATCTGCTCGAGCTCGAGAAGCGTCGCGACCCCGACACCCCGCCCGCGCTCGTGCTCGTGATCGACGAGTTCGCCGCGCTCGCCGGAGAGGTGCCCGAGTTCGTGGACGGCGTGGTCGACATCGCCCAGCGCGGGCGCTCTCTCGGCATCCACCTGATCATGGCCACCCAGCGGCCCGCCGGCGTCATCAAAGACAACCTGCGCGCCAACACCAACCTGCGCGTCGCGCTGCGGATGGCCGACGAGTCCGACTCGAAGGACGTCGTCGACGACCCGATCGCGGCATCCTTCCCGCCGTCGATCCCCGGTCGCGGCATCGCCAAGACCGGGCCGGGGCGTCTCGTGCCCTTCCAGTCGGCGTATGCCGGCGGCTGGACGACCGACGAAGAGCAGGTCGCCGAGGTGAAGGTTGCCGAGCTGCGCTTCGGGTCGACCCAGCTGTGGGAGGCCGAGCAGGCGCCCGAGTCCGATTCGCACGACGAGGACCTCGGCCCCACCGACCAGAAGCGCATCGTCGCAACCCTGGTGAGGGCATCCGCGCAGGCGGGCATCCCGGCACCGCGCCGACCCTGGCTCGACGACCTCGAGCACGCCGTCGACCTGCGCGACCTGCCGCTGCGCGGTGACGGCGAGATCCTGCTCGGCAAGATGGACGTGCCCGCCCGTCAGCTGCAGGAGCCGACGTACTTCGTGCCCGACAAGGACGGCTCGCTGCTGGTCTACGGCACGAGCGGCTCGGGCAAGTCGACCGTGCTGCGCACTCTGGCCATCGCGGCCGGGCACGATCCGAAGAGCAGCGTCGAGGTGTACGGGCTCGACTTCGGCTCGGGGTCGCTGCGCAGCCTCGAGGTGCTGCCGCACGTCGGATCGATCATCGCGGGCGACGACGCCGAGCGCGTGCAGCGCATCCTGCGCTCGCTCGCGCGCGTGCTCGACGACCGCGGCAAGCGCTTCAGCGCGGCGAACGCCGCGAGCCTCACCGAATACCGCGAGATCACCGGGCGCGACGAGGCGCGCATCCTCTTCCTGATCGACGGCTTCCCGCAGTTCCGCTCGGAGTGGGAGTCGACCACCGCGCGGATGCCGTTCTACCAGACGTTCATGCGGATCCTCGGCGAGGGTCGCCCGCTCGGCGTGCACGTGGTCGCCACCGCCGACCGCTCGGGGTCGGTGCCCACGGCGGTCAGCGCGAACGTGTCGCGACGCGTGGTGCTGCGCCTGGCCGACGAGTCGGCGTACGCGATGCTCAACGCACCCAAGGACGTGCTCGACGAGCGCTCCGCCCCGGGCCGCGCCATCATGGACGGGCTGGAGACGCAGATCGCCACCCTCGGCGGCACGCCCAACGTCGCCGAGCAGACCAAGCTGCTCGAGAAGCTGGCGGCCGAGCTGCGTGCGGCCGGAGCACGCGAGGTCGCCGAGATCGGCGCGCTGCCGACGCGCCTGTCGGTGCGCGATCTGCCCGAGCGGGTGGCGGAGTTCCCCGTGCTCGGCGTCGCCGAAGACACCCTGTCGGCGCGCGACTTCGACCCCGTCGGCACCTTCGTGGTGGCGGGACCGCCGCTGGCGGGCAAGACGAACGCGCTCAAGGCGCTGATCACCGCGATGCGCCGATTCGACCCGGCCGTGAAGCTGTTCCACTTCGGTGGACGCCGCTCACAGCTGAAGGAGTACGCCGACTGGACGCGCAGCGCCGTGACAGCCGACGATGCCAAGGAGCTCGCGAAGGAGATCGCCGAGCTGGTCGCCGACGACGCCCTTCCCGTGCGCGTGATGATCGTCGTCGAAGACGTGCCGCAGTTCGCCGACAGCCCGGCCGAGCGGGAGATGAAGGCGCTGTTCCAGGCGATCAACCGCAGCGACCACTTCCTCGTCGGCGACGCCGACGTGACGCAGGTGACCAGCGGCTTCGGGTTCATCGGCGACTTCAAGGCGGGCCGCAAGGGCATCATCCTGAAGCCCGACTCGTTCGACGGCGACGCGGTCTTCAAGGTGCCCTTCCCCAAGGTCAAGCGCACCGACTTCCCCGAGGGCCGGGGCATCTTCGTGCAGGCAGGGCGCCAGGTGACCGTGCAGCTGCCGCTGGTCGAGGGAGAGCTGCTCGCATGAGAGAAGCCGAGTTCGGCGGCGCATGGCCGACAGCCGCCGCGGGCTGATCGCCGGGCGGACCGGTGATGGGGAGTTGTGCCCATCGACGGTTTCTGGGGGTGTTGTTAGTTTGGGGGTGTCGGGCCGGGGTGGTCCGGTTCGATCGATTTATCGGAGGTGTTGACGATGGCCGATTTCGGTGCGTCTTATGCGGAGATGGAGCAGGTGGCGTCGTCGCTGTCGCAGGCTCGTGATGACATTCAGGGGCAGTTGGACACCCTGAAGGGTCAGGTGGACACGCTGCTGGGTGAGGACTTCAAGACGCAGCACGCGTCGGGCAAGTTCGGTGAGGGCTACGGGGAGCTGACCACGGGTCTGAAGACCGCGGTGGACGGCATCAACGACATGTCGGAGTCGCTGCTGGGCATGATGCGTGCGATCCAGGATCTGGATCAGCAGCTCGCCGGCGGCTGAACCCGCACGAACCACGCGGAGGGGCCGGGCGACGTCCGGTCCCTCGTTCGAATGACACGGAGGGACTGCAGCAGTGGTCGACATCATGCTGGACCTGGAGAGGCTCCGGAAGACCAAGAGCGGTTTGAAGGAGTCCGTCGACGCGTTCGAGGCCGCAGCCGCCACCAACGACCAGCTCGAGCAGGCCATCGGCAAGCCCGACGGCCGCTCCGAGCTGAGAAGCCGCGTCTCGGATTTCGAGTCCGACTGGAAGTCGAACCGCGGCAAGCTGCAGAAGAACCTCGATGAGATCCTCAAGCAGCTCACCGGCATCATCGACGGCTGGGACGAGTGGGACACGAACACCGCTGCTGACTTGGAGACGCCGACAAGCACGACCGGGGTCTCTGTCGGAAAGGCGACGGCGCGATGAGGTCACCTTTCACGTCGAATGAACTGCGTCCGCTGGAGGGCGAACCCGGCACGATCTGGGCCGACGGTCAGGCATTCGTCGAGCTCGCCACCACGATGGACGAGACCGCGGAGATGCTCGTCGAGGTGGGCGATTCCAGCATCCACAAGAGCAAGGGCACCGACAAGCTCGCGGAAATGGCCAAGGACTCCTCCGCAGACCTCTCCGACGCCGCTGTCCGCTACGAAGGAACCGGAAAGGCGCTGCGCACCTACGCCGACGCTCTGAGGAAGGCCCAGAACTGGCTCTCGCTGCACCAGGATGAGGTCGAGAGGGCCGAGAACGAGTACCAGACCGCTCTGGAGGCCAAGGAGTCTGCCGACCGCCAGCTGGCGTCGGTGGAGCACCAGTGGCCCTGGGAGGACGAGCCGAGCCAGGAGGACAAGGATGCCGCTTCCGGTGCCGCGTCGTCCGCGCAGACCTCGCTGAACAGCGCCGAAAACGAGCGGAACAGTCAGTGGCGCAGCTTCGACCACGTGTTCGAGGAGTGGTCGGACGCCTACGACGACGCCGTCGCGGGCGTGCAGAAGGCGATGGATGCCGCCGACAACGGCGACGGATTCTGGGGCCTCGTCGACGACCTGCTCACGGTCATCTCCGTGGTTCTCGTCGTGCTCACCGTCGTGGCACTGATCATCGGCGCGCCGTTCACCGGTCTGCTGGCCGCGGTCATCCTCGGGCTCACGCTTCTCAGCCTCGGGCTCACCGCCCTCAAGTGGGCCGACGGCCGCGCCACCCTCGGCGATGTGGGGCTCGCGGCTCTCGGGCTGCTGCCGTTCGGCATCGGCAGAGTGCTCTCGAAGGGCGTTCCCGCGCTGAGCGCAGTCGTCAAGGGCGGGCGGGGCGTAGTGACCTCGGTGATCCGCTCGGGACTGCCGCGTGTTCGACTGCTGCATCCGTCCACCTGGGGAACACCGTTCCAGTGGCTCGCCGCGCCCATCCGCTCGATGAGCGGACTGCCCAAGCCGGGCATGTTCGTCAACCCGCTGCGCACCATCGCCAACGGCGGCCCCGAAGTCCAGCAGATCCAGCGGTTCCTGACGACCATGAAGGGCTCGGGGTGGGGCTCCAATCCTGCCGTGCAGCAGTTCGTGACGCAGACCGCCACTCAGCTGCCGGGAAAGTTCACCCAGTTCCTCAACGCGGTGTCCTGGACCGGGGCTGCCGGATTGACCGGATACGGCGCTGCCACGGCACCGTGGTGAGAGGCCGTAGGTTAGGGGATATGTCTTCAGCCCGCGCCCGTCTGCAGAAGAGAACCACGACGCTCTACCTGCTGCTGAGGATGCTGCAGGCCGCTGTGCTCATCGTGTATCTGCTCGCCTCCCTTCTGCTCGCCGGGGGTCAGGTCAGCGTTCACGGTTCGCCCATCTGGGACGCCGCCGTGGACTTCCCGCTGTTCTCCCTTCCGGGGTGGCTGATGCTGACGCTCTCGGCCACTGGCGTCCTGCTCGCGGTGGTCGTCCTCGTGCTGTCGCGAGTGGATGACGCCGGTCGCGTCGTCGGCGCCTTCTCGGCGACCGCCGCGGCCACCGTCGCCTCGTTCTTCTTCGCGTGGGCGCTGCCCGAGGGGTCGGGAGCGGATCTTTCGCTGCGGTGGGCGGCGGCGTTCACCGACGCTGCGGTTCTGCTCGCCCTGCTCGTCACATCCGGCACCCTCGCCCTGATGTCGGATCGCCGACGTGCACGGCAGGGTCTGCCGCTGTGGTCGGGGATGGACGACGAAGCATGACCGACGAGCAGCCCGGGGGCTTCAGCATCCTCTTCCCGCCGGGCTGGACCCGGTACTTCGTCGATGACGAAGGTCGCAAGGCGCTCACGTCGCGCCTGTCCGCACAGATCCGCGCCCTCGGACGTCCCGACCTCGACGTCGAGGCGCGGATGCTCATCAACCAGCAGTGGAAGCAGCTGCAGGGCCGCCGGGTCGGAGCCGTCTACCTTCCCGACACGACTCACGACGATTCCGCCCCGCTGCCGATGTCGTTCGCGCTGATCCAGCATGTGGCGCAGGCGGGAAGCGATTTCGAGTCGTCGTTCCGCGGGATGGCCCACGGCCGCGTCGAGGCCTTCGACACGGTCATCGGGCGAATCCTGCGCGCAGACAGCGAGCGGCGCGGCAAGGAGGAGCTCGCCGAGGTCATCGGGCGCCAGATCGACTACGGCATCCCGCTGCCCGGGCAGGGCGAGGGGCGCGGGATGATCATCTCGGTCTCGATCACCACGCTGGACGAGACCGATCCCGCTCTCGTCGCGGGTCTGGCGGAACTCAGCGACACGATCGTGGAGACGTTCCGATGGCGGCAGTGAGCGGCTTCAGAGCGCGGCCGGACCAGGAAGCCTGGCTGACTCTGCCCATGACCTTCCCCTTCAACGATCTCGCTGACGATCTGGCCTGGGCGGCCGAGGTCGCGCAGGACCGGGCCGCTGAGGGCGCGCCCGCCGCAGTGCGCACCGCCATCGCCGAGAGCGCGCTCGCCCTGGTGCGCGCGGATCCTCCGCTTCCCGGCGTGCAGGAGCGGTTCTGGTGGATGCCGTCGATCGGCCGTACTGCCGTGGTCGCGCACCTGACTGCCGTCGAGCTCGACGACTCCCTCAGTGCAGAGCCGCTCGACTCCTTCGCACAGCTGGGCGTGGGCGGGTTGGTGCAGGTGATCGCGCCGATCGAGGGCTCCCCGTTCGAGGAGGCGCTCGACTGCGTGCTCATCATCCCCTTGGGGGAGGAGAGCATCGCACTCCGACGGCAGATCGGCCGGCAGGCCGGGACGCTCGTGCTCATGGACGTGTTCGTCGAGGACGGCGTCGCGCTGTATGTCGCGGAGCAGGATGTCTCCTCGCTCTTCGCATCCATTCAACTGCGTTGAGACCGCAGCTCGCCGGCGAGTCGCATCGCCAAAGCAATCGCATGGCTGCATCGCCGACAGCCGCCGCGGGCTGATCGCCGGGCGGACCGGTGATGGGGAGTTGTGCCCATCGACGGTTTCTGGGGGTGTTGTTAGTTTGGGGGTGTCGGGCCGGGGTGGTCCGGTTCGATCGATTTATCGGAGGTGTTGACGATGGCCGATTTCGGTGCGTCTTATGCGGAGATGGAGCAGGTGGCGTCGTCGCTGTCGCAGGCTCGTGATGACATTCAGGGTCAGCTGGACACCCTGAAGGGTCAGGTGGACACGCTGCTGGGTGAGGACTTCAAGACGCAGCACGCGTCGGGCAAGTTCGGTGAGGGCTACGGGGAGCTGACCACGGGTCTGAAGACCGCGGTGGACGGCATCAACGACATGTCGGAGTCCCTGCTGGGCATGATGCGTGCGATCCAGGATCTGGATCAGCAGCTCGCCGGCGGCTGAACCCGCACACGCAGTCTCGAGGGGCCGACCGATGATCGGTCGGCCCCTGTTCTGTTCCACGAGGGGTCGACACGACGGGAGGGGGCGCAATGGCCGACGGGATCTGGGTCCGCTACACCGAACTGAGCGAGGTCAACGACCAGCTGAAGTCGATCGTGCAGGAACTGACCGACGCGGCATCGCGTACCGCCGCGGTGCAGGCGGCGATCGGGTCGCCCTACGGCAAGACCAATCTGGGTCGCCGGGTGCACGACTTCGAGAGCCGCTGGGATGACAAGCGCAACGAGCTCAGCACCGACATCGACAAGGTGCAGAAGCATGTGCAGGGCGTGCTCGACGGCCTGCGGGACTGGGATGTCGAGACCGCTTCCCAGATGGAGATCGATGTGACCGGCGAGCAGAGCGAGGCGCGCCCGGCCGCACACGCCCCTGCCGGCGGCGCCCCCGCGTCGGCGCGGTGACGGGAGACGGACATGCTTTCACCCAAGGGACGCCAGGTCGTCGCACTCGTGGGCGAGTCAGGCGCGATCCGCGCACGCGGAACCGAGATCACGACACTGGGCGAGCAGATGCAGACCAGCGCCGCGTTCCTGCGGCGACTGGCCGACCAGGCATCGGGGATGAAGGGGGAGGCCGTCGAGAAGCTGCAGGAGATCGTCGGCGACACCCACATCGAACTGGGTCGCGCCGCAGCCCTCTATCAGCCGACCGGCCCCATCCTCGTCGAGTACGCCGACGCGCTCGGCGAATACCAGCCGCGCATTCTCGTGCGCGTACGCACGTGCGAAGAGGCGAGAGCCGCGTATGACGCGGCTCCCGGCTACCTCGACCGGCCGTTCTGGGCGGAGCCTGCTCCCTGGCGCAGCGACGACGAGAAGCAGAGCATGGGCGAGCAGAACGACGCCGACGACCGCGAGAAGCAGCGACTGCACGACGAGTACCAGAGCGCCCTGAAGGACTTCGACACCGACGTCGACTCGTGGGAGGAGGTCTTCGACAGCACCGCTGACCGGATCGAAGACGCTTTCGACGGCAAGATCGAGGACAGCACCTGGGACGACATCGACGGCGGCGTCGCCGTATTCGTCCAGGTGCTGCAAGTGGCCGGCACCGTGCTCGCCGTCGCCGCCATCGTCATCGGCGGCCCGGTGATCGCCGCGATCAGCGCCGTCGTCGCCATCGCGACCCTCGCGGCGGTCGCCTACCAGTTCTTCCGCGACGATGCGAGCGGGATGGATCTCGCACTCGCGATCGTCGGCGTCATCCCGTTCGGCAGCGCGGGCAAGCTCTTCCAGGGCCGCAGCGGAATGCTCAGCTTCGCCGGGGACACCTTCGCCGCCTTCAAGCCCGCCACATGGAGCGCCGCCGGAGCACAGCTGCGCAGCGTCGCGATGGCCGGGCGGTTCGCGGGCGGCGGCATGAGCGGGTTCGTGCAGGGCGGGCGCACGTTCTGGCAGCTGAACAACCCGGCCGGCGTCGGCGACGTGTTCAGCCGCTTCCTGCTCGGCAAGGACACCACCAAACTCACCGGGGTCGTCGAGACCATGACGGCGGGCTCGCAGGGCTGGGCGCGGTCGACCACCCTGCCGGCCGCATGGGAGTTCACGCACATGATGATCGCGGGGCCGATCAAGATGACAGACAAGATCGCGAACTGGACCGGGCACGGCGACCAGGCGATCAGCAAGCGCGTGCCGTGGCTGGGAGCGGTGCTGTGATCTCGTTCCCCTCCGGATGGTCGCCAGGAACCTGGCGCATCACCGGCACCTCGCTGGATGCCGGCTGGCTCGCCCTCCCTGCTCTCGAGACGCCGGCTGAGACCGGGGCCTGGGTGGCGGAGAACACCGCGCTGCTGCGGGCGGCATGGGCGCAGCACTGGACCCCGGATGCCGAGCAGCTCGTTCCCGATATCCTGCGCGCCGGGCTCGGGCACCGTCGCAGCGACGATGCGCTGGCCTTCCAGGTGTGGCCTGCGCAGCATCCGCTCTGCGTTTTCGTGCACGTCGTGATGGCGCGCGGCGACGGCGAGTTGCCAGGACCCGGCGACGGCATCCTGTTCGAGTCCGAGGGGCTGGGGCCAGGCGTTCTCGTGCCACGAGTGGAGCGGCTCGGCGACGCCGACGCGCTCGGCTACGACATCGTCTTCGCGTTCGACGACGACGTCGTGGTGATCGTGTCGGTCGAACCCACCTTCGCGGACCTGCTGGGCATCACCTCGCCGTCGATCCAGGCGTTCACGGCATCGCTGCAGCTCGTCGATCCCGACGAGCGCATCCGCCGGGCGCGCGCACCGCGCCTGCGGGAAGCGCAGCCCGCCGACACCTGGGTTGATAGCCTGACCGCATCATGACGCTCACTCATCCGGATGCACGATCCTGGGCCCGCGCGCGCTCGGCCGCTGAGGAGCCGAGGCTCGGGATGCTGGAGGCGGTGGCCTTCCAGCAGCATCCCGACCTCGTGGCGACGTTCGGCAGCGACGGCGCGGCGGTCGCCGAGATCCTCACCCGGCGCACGCAGAGCCCAGCACGGCGCGGCTCCACCGCGGTGCTGGCGGTGCTGGCGATCCTCGGCGTGATCGCTCCGGTCGCCGGCATGACGGTGCTGGGGGCGGAGTCGTATCTCATCGACCGGGTGCCGGCGGCGACCTCGGTTCCCGTGGCCGCGGCTGCGTTCGCCGTCGGAGCGGTCATGCTGCTCGTCACCGGAGTGCTGTGGCTGCGCAGCGGCGCCCGCTGGTCGGGCCTGGTGTGCGGCATCGCGGTCGTCAGCGCCATCGCCGCGGGCTTCGCCACGGCCAGCATGCCGACCGTCGCCGCGCGCGACGACTACCCGCTCGACCAGGTCATGCTCACACCCGTCTGGGGTGCGCTCGCGCTCGGTGCGCTGCTCGCCGTGGCAGTGCTGCTGCGCTTCCGGGTGCGCCCCGCTGAGGCGGCCACCGAACCCACCCTGCCCGTGACCATCACGGACCGCGAACGCGCAGCGCGGTCAGTCGCCGCGCTGCCCGCCGACCAACGCCACTCCATCCAGCATGACCGCGACACCGCCCTGCAGATCCTTCATGAACGCGGCTTTCTCGACGACACCGCGCTGGAGCAGGCGCTGGCCGCGCCGTTGGGCACCCTGTTCACGCTCGACCCGATCCGGAGGAGCTCGCCGTGACCGACGTCCCACAGGGCTCCGCGACGCGCGTCGGCCTGCGCGAGCTGCTCGGCGGCGAACCCGACCCCGACTTCTCTCTCGTGCTTCCGCCCGGCTGGATGCGCCGCGGCGTCGACGAGGACGAGCAGGCGCGGATGCTCGCGAAGATCCGCACGCGCACGATGCAGGCGCACCGCCCCGACCTGCTCGCCCGCCTGCGGGTGATGATAGACCAGGCGTTCGCCCAGATGCGCAAGGTGTCGACCGTGGCGATGTTCACGCCGACGGACGAGGCGCCCGAGAGCGCCCACCTCCCGGCGTCGCTCACCGCGAGCATCCAACACGCCGAACCGGGCCAGACGCTCGACTCGTACGTTCGGACAGCGATCCTCACCGACGGTGCCACGCCGCTGCTCGGCGACAAGCGCATCATGCGCATGGAACGGGAGACGACCGACGCGCTCGACGGTGAGCAGCTGCGGGTCACCACCGTCGCCTATCTCACTCCGGTTCCCGGCAGTGGACGTCGACGCGCGCTGCTGCTGACCCTCGTCCTGCTGCGCGGAGCGGATGTGCCCGCCGACGATCCACCGCTGCTGCAGATGAAGTCACTGTTCGACCTGTGCGTGTCCACCCTCACCTGGCATCCTCGGCACTGAAGCAGAGGTGCGGCGACGCCTGACGTGCCGGAATGGGGAGTAATGCCCATCGACTGCCGGATGCCCGCTCCAGTAGCGTCGAGCCACGGCAGAGGGGCCGGTGCCGGAGGGGGAGACATGTCTGACGACGACCTGCGGGCAGCGCTGGCCGGATTGCGTGTGCGCATTCCGCAGTCGGCGCAGGATGCCGTTGCTCTGCGCGCCGAGGTGCGCGCGGCCGACGCCGCACTCGGGCGTCACCTGCGGGCCGCGGCGGCGCAACGCCAGGCCGGCAGCGGTGACCGGCGCGGCAAGGACTCACGATGACCGACGTCAGGATGGACCTCGCGCGGCTGGAATCGACCGCGCACACGGCGAAGACGCTTGCGACCACGTTCGACGAGGCCGAGGACTTCGCCGACGACATCGGCGGCCTCACCGGTCACGGTGGCCTCGCCGGCACCATCGACGACTTCGGAGGCAAGTGGGACATCGCTCGAGAGGATCTGCGCGACAACTTGCGCTCTCAGGCCGACTTCATGCAGGCCATCGTCGACACGTTCCGCGACCTCGACGCGACGATGGCGCAGGAAGGGGAGAGGTGAGCCGTGAGTGTTCTTCCCGGGCATCCGGCCGAGCTCACCTCCCGCGCGGCCGACCTCGTCTCCTCCGCCGAGGCGATCCTCGACGTCATCCAGGAGCTGCGGGGCATCGTCGCCGATGACGAGGGGAAGGCCGTTCAGGCGCTCTACGAGCAGAACGAGGAGATCTCGTCGCAGCTCGAGCGGATCCATCCGCGGTACAAGGGCACGGCAGACGCCATCACCGAATACGCCGTCGCACTCACTGCAGCGCACGACGATGCAGAGCGCGCCCAGGACGACCTCGACGATGCCCTGCTCGCTCAGGGACGCGCCGACCGCGCGCTGGCGGATCTCTCCGACCAGGTGAAGACGGCCGACACCCCGTCGCCCGCCCTCACCGACCAGGTGCCCGGTGCGCAGCGCGCGGCCGACGACGCAGCCGCCGCGGTCGGCGCGGCGCGGGCTCGGATCGACGCCGCCCGCGAGGCGATGAACGAGGCTGCGGAGAGAGCGATCAGTCGGATCGATGCGGCGATCGCCACCACGAACGAGGGATTCTGGGACGGCGTCGGCGAGTTCTTCTCCGACATCGGCGACTTCCTCGCCGGGATCGGCGAGTGGATCGGCGACTTCCTGCAGGACGTCGTCGACCTGCTCAAGAGCATCGCCGACACGATCGTCGCGATCCTCGGCGCGCTCGTCGTTCTGCTGCTCGTCGTGGCCATCGGAGCGCTGTTCGGCACGATCGGCCTCATCATCGGCGCCGTGATCGCCGGCGTGCTCGCAGCCTTCCTGATCTGGAGCGTCCTGTCGGATGTGGTCAAGGGCACGCCGGACGTGAGCCGCACCGACCCGTACCCGCATCCCGAGGATCGGCCGCAGGACCCGACCCTCGCCACCGTTCTCGACGGCACGGGTGAAGTCGACAGCCTGGGCAAGGAGACCGACAGTGTCGTGAAGATCACGAAGGTGCTCGGCCCCGACGGCTGGTACTACACGGTCACGCTGCCCAGCACCCAGGAGTGGCTCTCACGATTCGGCGACCAGGGCGCGGTGAACGATCTCGACAGCAACCTGGCGCTGATGCTCACCCCGGCACTGCAGACCCAGTACGAGCGGGCCGTGCTCGAGGCGATGGACCAGGCCGGAGTCGGTCCGGATGATCCGGTCATGCTCGTCGGGTTCAGCCAGGGCGGAATCATGGCCGGTCACCTGGCGGCGTACAACTCCGACTACAACTGGCGGGCCGTCGTGGCATCCGGCGCACCGATCGACCACATGCCCATACCGAGCGACATCGACGTCGTCTCCGTCCAGCACAACGGCGACCCCGTGCCGCGGCTGGATGCCATCGCCGGCGACTTCGACAGCATCGAGCACGGGTCGAACTGGACGTCGATCCGCGTCGATCCGCCGGAGCCGAACCCGGTGCTCGGGATCGATGCCGGCGCGCACAACGCCGACGACTACGCGGGGACGCTCGAGCAGCACCTCGCGCAGGTGCAGCAGAATCATCCGAGCCTCGTGAACTTCTTCGACGAGGATGGGTATGTGAACACCTCCTACTATCACTGGACGGAATGATGGTCAGTCGCAGAGCGGGAAACCACGGACTGCTCGCCGTCGCCCTGGCGGGAGTGCTCATGACGGGGACGCTCGGAGGGTGCGCAGCCCTCTCGCAGGGCCCCGACCGATCAGAGGAGATGACGACGGTGAACTTCGGAGACGTGTCGGATGCCGTGACGGCGGCCGCGCCGAGGGTTGTGGACGTGCGCGACCCCGAACGTTCTCAGAACGGTCTCGGGTACCGGTTCAGCCTCGGGCTCGTCACGGATTCGGCAGAGCCGTTCACCGCAGACGAACTCGACGCGGTGGTCGAGGCCATCTGGACCTCCCTGCCCTGGGAGCCGAACACGATCAAGCTCACCGCCGGGACGGACGCCGGTCAGGAGCACGAGATCGTCGACCTTCGTGGTGCTGCGCAGCAGCTGGAGCCTCTTCGGATGCGCGGTGCGGGCCAGGCGGGCGTCAGCCTGACCGGGATGTCGTCTCGCTACGGGGAGTGGACGGAACCGGAGTGAGCGTGCCGGAACTGCGATTCCGGCTGCCGGGGCGGTGGTACTCGGTCGATCTGTCGAGCGCTGCGGCAGCCACGGCATCCATCCGCCGCATAGCGAAGGAGTCCGTCGGCCCGGCCGACGACCGCGCGCCCGAGCGCGCGCGGGTGCGGCAGCAGCTGCAGGATGCCGTGGCCGCCGGCTCCCGCGGTGACATCCGGGCGATCATGTTCTCGACCGAGATCGCGCTCGGTGCGCCGCTGCCGGTCACCCTGCTCGTCTTCGAGCCCACCGACCTGCGGATGAGCCCGGCGATCGGCACCGCACCGGAAGTCGTTCTCGCGGTCATGGCCGAGGGCCTGAAAGAGCTCGATCCCGCGGCGCACGTGTCGATGACCGAGGTGCGCGGTCCCGGTGTTCCGGCACTGCGCACGTACCGCACCGAAGCCGTCGCCGACGGCAGCGAGGCCGACGGAACGCTGCGACTGATCGCGGACTACTGGATCCCCGTTCCGGGGACGAAGCAGATGCTGCTCGCGCGCTTCTCGACCCCGCTCGGCGAGCTGGAGAACATGATGTGCGCCCTGTTCGACGAGTTCGTGGCGGCCGCGTTCTTCTCGAGCGAGCGCCCGCCGTCGCTGCGCGAGCAGCTGCTGGCCGCGAAGGGCTGACAGCGACCCGTTCAGCGGGGCGCGTCGGCCAGGTGCCGGGCGTGATGCCCGAGCACCTTGACCATGATCCCGCGCCGACGCAGCTCGGAGACCGTGCGCGACTCTTCGTCGCGATCGCGGCCCAGCGCGTGCACGTTCGCCACCACGAGCACATCTCCCGGGCGCAGCGTCTCGATCAGCCGGGCCAGGCGATCGCCCCAGCTCTCCAGGATCTCGGGGGCGGGGTGGCGGAAGCCCTCGATCGGCACGCCGAAACGGGTCAGATCATCGCGCTGCTGGGTCACCGAGGGCATCCCGTCGCGCGCGACGACGAGCCCCACCAGACGCGTCCCCTCGGGCCGTGCCGACCACCAGCCGTGATCGTCGTTCGCCAGGCACTTCGGGCAGTTCGCAGCCGCATGCGGCAGGTGCAGCGGGCTGGTCAGCGTAATCTCCGCCTCGCCGCCGTTCGGGTTCATCGCATCGGTCATCGCCGCACCTCCGGCATCCATTCTGCCCGAGTCCCGCGTCAGCGGCGGCCGCACTCCGTGCAGTGGAGCCGGCGCGCTCAGAGCAGTCCGAGCGAGCGCACCGTCTCGCGCTCGTCGACCAGCTCCGCCACCGATGCGTCGATGCGGGCCCGAGCCCAGGCATCCAGCTCCAGCCCCTCGACGATCCGCCACTCGCCGGCGATCGACTGCACGGGGAACGACGAGATCAGACCCTCCGGCACGCCGTACTCGCCACGTGAGACCACGCCCGCACTGGTCCAGTCGTCGGTGCCGTGCACCCAGTCCCGCACATGATCGATGGTCGCGCTCGCCGCGGATGCCACCGACGACGACCCGCGCACCTCGATGATCTCGGCGCCGCGCTTCGCCACCCGGGGGATGAACGTCTGCTCCTGCCAGGCGCGGACGTCCTTCACCGCCGCGGTGAGAAACTCGGCGACCGGCTCGCCGTCGAGGGTGGCGTGCGAGATGTCGGGAAACTGCGTCGCGGAGTGATTGCCCCAGATCGGCACCCGACGCACGCGGTCGACCGGGGCGCCGAGCGTCTGCGCGAGCTGCGCCCGGGCGCGGTTCTCGTCGAGCCGGGTGAGGGCGGTGAACCGCTCGGCGGGAACCCCGTCGGCCGACGACGCGGCGATCAGGGCGTTCGTGTTGGCGGGGTTGCCCACGACGGTGACGCGGATGTCGGATGCCGCGGCCGCCGCGATCGCGCGGCCCTGCGGGCCGAAGATGCCTCCGTTCGCCGCGAGCAGGTCGCCGCGCTCCATGCCTGGGCCACGCGGGCGGGCGCCGACGAGCAGGGCGAGGTTCGCGCCGTCGAACCCGACCTCGGCGTCATCGGTCACCTCGACGTCGTCGAGCAGAGGAAACGCGCCGTCCTGCAGCTCGAGGGCCGCGCCTTCGGCTGCGCGCAGTCCCTGCGGGATCTCGAGCAGTCGCAGTCTGACGTGCTCGTCCGGTCCGAGCATGTCTCCCGCCGCGATGCGGAACAGCAGCGCGTAGCCGATCTGTCCGCCGGCACCTGTGATCGTGATCGTCGTCGCCATGATGATGAGCCTAAGCCCCGCCTCCCGGTCGGATGAGGGGTGTGCGCCGATTCGTCAAGCCCTCAACGCCGGATCCCGCGGCGCGCTACCTTTTCAGCATGACTTTCAATCCGGATGCCGACATCTCGGGCAACACCACGCGCCGCCGCGGGCGGGGCGCCGCGATCGCCGGTGGTGGCGTGGGCGTGCTCGGACTCGTCGCGCTGGTCGTCGCCATGCTCGGCGGTCCCGACCTCACCGGGCTGGTCGGCGGAGCACCCGGCGGCGGGAACGCACCCGCCTCCGGCGGGGAGAGCACCCTCGCCGAGTGCGACACGGGCCAGGACGCGAACACCGATGACGACTGCCGCATGGCAGGGGCCCAGGTGCTGCTCGACGACTACTGGCAGAAGCACGTCGACGGATACCAGCCGCCCACGATGAACGTGGTCGACGGTGCGACCTCCACCCAGTGCGGCACGGCCTCGAACGCCGTCGGGCCGTTCTACTGCCCGCCCGAGCAGGGCGTCTACATCGACCCGGCCTTCTTCCAGCTCATGCGGGAGCAGTTCGGCGCCTCGGCCGGCGAGCTCGCGCAGCTGTACATCGTGGGGCACGAGTGGGGGCACCACATCCAGAACATCACCGGCACGATGGACAAGCACCCGAACAACGGCACCGGCCCCGACAGCAACGGGGTGCGCACCGAGCTTCAGGCCGACTGCTACGCGGGCGCGTGGCTGGGCGACGTCGCCGATCAGAAGGACGGCAACGGCGTCGCGTACGTCAAGAAGCCGACCGAGGAGCAGATCGCGGATGCCCTGAACGCGGCGTTCACGGTCGGCGACGACCACATCCAGGAGCAGCAGGCCGGCCGGGTGAACCCGGAGAGCTTCACGCACGGCACCAGTGAGCAGCGCCAGGCGTGGTTCGCCGACGGCTATAAGAACGGTCTCGGCGTGTGCGACACCTTCGCCGTCGCGGGCGACAAGCTCTGAGATCAGGCGCGCAGCGCCCGCAGCAGGGTGCGCACGAGCGCCGGGATGCCGCCGTGCGCGCGGAACCGGGTGAGGCCCTCGCACACGGCAGCGCCCGTGCGGGCGGAGACGAACCACGGGGGCTTCGGCAGGATCGTCACACGGCCGCCGTTGAGCACGGGCAACGACCGCGGGAACGGGCGGAACGGCCCGCGCACCACCGATCGCTCCACCTCGTCGAGCAGCAGGGCGTTGTGCACCACGCCGATGCCGCTGCCCACGTCGTCGAGGGTGTTGCCCGGGAACGCGCCCCAGGTCAGCGTCGGTGTGATGAACCCGAAGGCCGTCCACGAGTTGATCGCGATCGATCCGTAGCGCAGCTCGGCGATCGCCCGTTCGAACCCGGTGCCGAGCGACTTCTCGGTCACCGGATCGATGAGCAGGTTCGCGCCGAGGGTGCCCTGCAGCTCGTCGTTCGCGTGGGCGATCGCGGCATCCAGGAACTCCTGTCCGGTGCCGGGCAGCTCGACGACACCCAGCACCGGGGCGAAGTACTCGGTCGACTGCATTGCCGCGGCATCGTCGCCATCGCCGATCTCCACCAGCAGGCGGTCGGCCAGCACCAGTGCATCCGGATAGTCATCCGCCGCCTGCCGGATGCGCGACGGCGAGCCGGGGTACCAGATGGGCCGCTCGGGGGCGGCCGCGTACGCGCGCCGCAGGGCGGCACGGAACTGCTCGGCCTGCGCCCACTCCGACGAGATGATCACGACCTGGCCGGCGATGCAGTTGTGCCCGGCGTTCTGCAGGCGCATGGTGGCGATGTGCTCGGCCTGGAAGGCGATGTCGGCGGCGCTCCACTCGCCCGGCACGACGATGATCGGCGAGACGCCGCCGAGCTCGGCCGTGATCGGCTTCGTCAGCAGCGGACGGTTCTCTCGCCGACGTCGTGTGGTCGCCTGGGCTGCTGAGCCCGTCGACGCACCCCACACGATCGCGTCGAACGTGGCGGCCGAGCCGGTGATGTGCACGTGCACGAGGTCGCGATGTGCGGTGAGGTACGAGCCGACGGTCGGCCCGCCGCGCACGATCCGCAGGAAGCCCGGGGCGATCAGCGGCGCCAGCGCGCGCTCATACACGGGCACGAGGGCGTCCTGCGTGGGGTTCACCTTCAGCAGGGCCACACGATTGTGCGCGAGAAGCTCGTACAGCACGTCGAGCACGGGGATCGCAGTGATGTTGCCGGCGCCCAGCACCAGGCCGACGCCGCCCGCGGCATCCGTCGACCGCTGCGCCAGGCCCGCGTTCGCACGGGCCGTGTTCGGGGTGACACCCGGTCGCAGCCACACCTCGCCGCTGAACCCCGACAGCAGAAGACGATCGAGACCGGTGAGAGGGAACGCGCTGACCCGGGTGCGCCCGCCGGGTGCGCGACCGACCGTCACACCGTCGAGCGGTGAGCGTCCATCGGCCAGCTTCGCGAGGGTGTCGATGTACGCGTCGAGCGCGCCGAGCACCGAGTACGGCCCGCTCAGCCACTCCTCGCCGCGCAGCGGATGCCGGCGGTCGAGCCCCTTGGAGTCGGCCGCCGTGTTCGCCCAGTCGTCCGCCGCCGCGGCGACGCTCGTGCGCAGCGCTCGCAGCAGGGTCGCGCGCTGACCCACGGTGAGGTGCGCCCACGTGCGCGAACCCTGCTGCAGCACATCGACGTCGGCGTCCAGTGCCTCGCGCTGCACCTCATCGAGTTCGGCGTCGAGAGTCGTCTCCCGAGCCATCGTCGTCTCCTGAGTCATCGTCGTCTCCTGGGGGCGTGCGGCGGCCGAACCGTGGTCAGATCAGCGAGAGCTCGCGCAGCTTCGTCTCGACGTCGTCGTTGCTCGGCTCGACGTGGTGACTCGCGTCGGGGTAGACGACGACGGGGATGTTCATGCGGCCCGAGATCTCCTTGGCGACGTCCGCCGCCGCCGGATCGGCCACGAGGTCGATGTAGGTGTACTCGACGCCCAGCTGGTCGAGCTGCCTCTTCGTGCGGACGCAGTCTCGGCACCAGTCGGCGCCGAACACGGTGATGGTGTCGGATGCGGGAGTGCTCATGCTCCCAGCCTACGGTGACGCACCCGAGCGGGCGCCGAGTGGAGCCGCGGCCGGGCGTCCCATGAAACGATGGATGCTGGATCGCCGCATCACCGCGCGACACCCGGACTCGGAGGACACCGTGGAGGACATCACGTGAGCGCTCCCTCCCTCCCTCCCGTCACAGTCATCGTGCCGACCTTCAACGAGCGCGACAACGTCGCCGAACTCGTCGCGCGCACCTCGGCCGCGCTCGCCGGGATCACTGCCGAGATCCTGTTCATCGACGACAGCGTCGACGGCACGATCGACGAGATCGCGCGCGTCGGGGCATCCGCTGCCGTCGCGGTGCGCGGCATCCACCGAGACCGCAACACCGGTGGGCTCGGCGGCGCCGTCGCCCTGGGCCTCGCCGAGGCCGCACACGACGTGTGCATCGTCATGGACGGCGATCTGCAGCATCCGCCCGAGCTGCTGCGCGCCATGCTGGCACGGTTCGCCGAGGGCGGGGTCGACGTGGTCGCCGCCTCGCGCTACATCGGCGGGGGCGATTCCGCCGGGCTCGGCACGGCCGTGCGCTACGGGGTGTCGAAGGCGGCGACCCTCGTCACCAAGGCGATGTTCCTGCGGCGCCTCTGGCGCAGTACCGACCCGATGACCGGGTTCTTCCTCATCGACCGCTCGCACATCGACCTCGACGAGCTGCGGCCGCAGGGATTCAAGATCCTGCTCGAGATCCTCGTGCGCGGCGGGGAGCGGCGCGAGCTGCGCATCGCGGAGGTGCCGCTGGAGTTCGGCGCCCGCCGGCACGGCGACTCGAAGGCGAGCCTGCGTCAGGGGGCGACCTTCCTCGCGCACCTCGCGCGCCTGCGGTTCGGCAAGATGGGGCGCTTCGCCCTGATCGGCGGCATCGGCGCGGTCGTGAACATCGGCATCATGTGGGCGCTCACCCACCTCGGCGTGGACTACGTGCTCGCGGCGATCGTCGGCGCGGCCGTCACCATCGTCGGCAACTTCGTGCTGCAGGAGCTGTTCGTCTTCCGCGACGACCGCCACGACGCTCCGCGACTGTGGGTGCGCTTCGCGGCATCCGTCTCGTTCAACTCGGTCGAGGCGGCCCTGCGCATCCCGCTGATGGCGCTGATGGTCGAGACGTGGCACATCTCCAGCGTGATCGCCACGGCGATCTCGCTGGTGGTCGCCTTCTTCGCCCGGTTCCTGTTCCACGCGCTGGTCGTCTACGCACCGCGCCGGCGCGCGGGTGTCGCGGATGAGCCGCCGGTGGACACCGCGGCGCTCCGGGTCATGCGCGCCATCGACGCCGAGGCGATGCGACCCGGAGAGCTCTGAGGCTTAGGCGTTCTCGGCCGTCGCGTCGTCGTCGGCCGGCGCGTCATCCGGCTGCTCGTCGTGTCCGATGCTGCGGGCTTCGAGATACGAGCACAGCTCGGCGGCGACCGCGAGCTCGCTGGCGAGCGAGTGCAGCTGGTGGCTGGTGAGGACGGTGTCCTCACTGCTCGGCTCGAGGGTGACGTTCCACCGAGCCTCGCCCATGTGGATCGGCTGCATGAAGATGCTGACTGCCGAGTGCTTCACCGGCACGATCACCAGTCCCGTGTCGGAGCCGTCGGAGCCGTCCTGGATGATCACCCGGATGAGATCACCCGCCTCGCGCTCGGAGCGGAACTCCGCGAGCCACGTCTCCAACGTCTCCTTGCTTCGAAAACTCACAGATTCCCTCCGTTGCTGTGTCTGGCGGTCGTCTCGACCGTCCGGCGTTCGTTTCCGATCGCCCGGATCCCCATGTCCTCTCCTATCATTGCTTATGCGAGTAGTGCAGGCGCTCGCTGAAGGAGCGAGTGTGGCGGAATCACAGGCGGACGGCTACTGGTACGACGAGCGGAGCGAGCGAGAACGCGCACGCGAGGTGCTCGAGGCGCTGCGCACGTATCGCGCGGCGGAGCGGGCCATGCGTCGACGCACCCGCGACGAGATGTCGATGGGCGAGAACGAGCTGCTCGCGCTGCGTTACCTCTTCCGTCAGCCGGGGCACGTGGCCCAGCTGGTCGCCCTGGTCGAGTATCTCGGCATCTCACCGGCCGCGGCCTCCGTGCTGATCGATCGACTCGAGCGTTCCGGGCACGTGCAGAGAGAACAGGACGCCCCGGGCCAGCCGATCGCGGTTCGAGCCACCGCCCATGCCGACCAGGATGTGCGGCAGACGCTCGGTCGCATGCACGAGCTGATGTACGCGGTGGCGGCGGGGATGGATGCCCAGGCGCAGGCGAACGTGACCGACTTCCTCCGCGCGATGGCCGACGCCGTCGACGGAGTCGAGTCCGCCGTCGCGGAGCGGTCTGCGCAGGTCTGAGACCCGACCCTGACGGGCGCCGGTGTTGTCAACCCCATTCTTCGGCGGGCTGCCGCTTGGGAGTCTTGGCACCAGGCAGGCCGAACGGCCCGCCCTTTCGAAGGGAGCAAGAGATGACCATCGGCACCGGAGTCGTTCTGTTCGTCATCGGAGCGATCCTCGCTTTCGCGCTCAACATCGATGTCGGCTGGGCTGACCTCACCATGATCGGCTACATCCTGATGGGTGCGGGTGTCGTCGCCTTCATCGTCGGGCTGCTGCTCATGGCGCGTCGCCGCCGCACCGACGTGGTCACCCGCACCGAGGCCGCTCCCGGCGCGTACGAGACGCGTCGCTCCACGCGCGCGGCGGGAGACGAAGAGGTCTTCTGACCGGAGAAGCGTTCGCGCCCGGGTCCCGAGTGAGGCCCGGGCGCGAACTCTGTCCGCGCCCGTCTCGCGGCGCCTCACACGATCAGGGGACGATGACGAGCTTGCCGCGGGTGTGACCGCTCATGCTGGCCTGGAACGCGTCGGCGACACCGTCGAGCGGGAACGTCTCGGCGACCTCGACCCGCAGCACCCCCTCGTCGACGAGCTCAGCGAGACGCGCGGTCTGCGAGCCGTCGGGGCGCACCCAGATGTACCGGCCGTCGTGCGACATGACCTTCGGGTCCGCGGTCGAGACATGCGTGCCGCCCTCGCCGAGCACGTCGAGGGTGGTGTCGAGCTGCCCGCCGATGAAGTCGGCGACCGCGTCGACGGCTCCGCCGGCGATCTCGCGCACGCGTGCGGCCAGTCCCTCGCCGTAGGTCGTCGGCTCGCCGCCCAGCGCGCGGATGTACTCGTGGTTGCGTTCGGATGCCGTGCCGATGACCTTCGCGCCCCGGGCCGCGGCGATCTGCACGGCGAAGCCGCCCACGCCGCCTGCCGCGCCGTGGATCAGCACGGTGCGCCCGGCCAGCTCGCCGAGGGCGTCGATCGCCCGCAGCGCCGTGCCGCCTGCCAGCGGGAGAGCACCGGCCTCCTCCCACGAGAGCGATGCCGGCTTGCGCGCGACCGCCGAGACGGGAACGGCGACCCGCGCCGCGAAGGTGCCGGCGCTCACCGTGTCCTTGCGGGCGTAGGCCATCACCTCGTCGCCGACGGCGAACTCCGGGGTGTCCAGGCCGACGGCGACGACGACGCCGGCGACGTCCCATCCCGGGATCACGGGGAAGTGCACGGGCATCAGAGCGTCGAGCCCGCCCGCCATCACCTTCCAGTCGACGGGGTTCACGCCCGCGGCGCGCACCTCGATGAGCACCGATGCCGGCGGCAGCTTCGGCTCGGGCACTTCACGCACCTCGAGATCATCGAGATCCGTGGAATACCGGTCGTACACGACAGCGCGCATGATTCCTCCTCAGAGTGGGGCGAATGGCATCCACTCTTCCACGCGCCGCGCCTGCGGGCGCGGGACTTCTCTGTCAGCGTGAGACCTGCGCTGCGGCGCGCGGTCTCGTGGCGGAACCGCCTCTCGCGAGCTCACAGTCCTTGGCCGGCGTCCCAGAGCCGCTCGGTGCGCCCGGCAAGCAGCGCGTCGAGCGAGATCGCCTGGGCGTCGGTGAGCGAGGCGACGTAGTCGATGATGCCGCGTCCCCGGCCGAGCGTCTCGACGTCGGAGCCCGGCCCCACGTCGTCGAGGCGGCGGTGGTCGTCGGTGGCGAGCTCGACGAGGTCGATCAGCCGGCGCGGCGCGCGCCGCGCGTCGCGCGGATCGTCGAGCCAGGCCGTGAACCCGTCGACGAGGCGCTCGAGCACGCTGGCCTGACCGCGCTGGTAGACCGCGAGATCGGGCCGCTCGAGGATGAACCTCTCGTGCAGGAACTTCAGCACCGCCACCTCGTGCCAGGCCTGCCGGTTGAGGCTGACGTGGCCCGAGCGGATGTCGGGATGCCGGTGCACCTCGATCGACGACTGCAGCCGCGCGATCCACGCGGTGGTGAACCGGGCGAGAGCGCGCTCGCTGGCGAGGGATCCGTCGAACGGCTCGGCGACGAGCCCGTCGATCACCTCCGTCGACACCTTCGCGACCGCTTCGCCGAACGCGTCGGGGTCGGCGATCCAGCCGTCCCTGGTGTGCATCCGGCGCCACAGCAGCTCGAGCGAGTGTCCCGGTGTGCGGGTGTCGGCGGCGAGCGTCGCATGGTCGGCGGCACGCAGCTGGGCGAGATCGCGACGCCACGACCGGAACTCCGCCGACAGGGTCGCCGGGTTCAGCAGACCGGCGCGGTAGAAGTCGTCGAGGTCGTGCAGCGAGTACGCGATGTCGTCGGAGATGTCCATGATCGAGCACTCGACGCTCTGCTGCCCTGCGGCGATCGCCGGATACGGCGAGAGGGCCTGCCGGGCATCCGGCTCATCGATCGCGTAGAAGCTGAACTTGCTTGCGCCGCCGCGCCGCGGCCCGCCCTCGCCGCGCCGCCACGGGTACTTGAGCACCGCCGCGCGCACGGCCGCGGTGAGATTGAGACCGACACCGGGGCGGTCGTGCT
Source organism: Microbacterium sp. NPDC055312 (assembly GCF_053645675.1). NCBI lineage: Bacteria > Bacillati > Actinomycetota > Actinomycetes > Micrococcales > Microbacteriaceae > Microbacterium > Microbacterium sp. NPDC055312. The sequence goes on from NZ_JBSHMU010000003.1 coordinate 67,060, forward strand.
CGTCGAGGCGGGTGAGGATGCGGTACGTCTGCGCGTTGCCCTCGAAACCCTCGGCCAGTCCGAAGCGGGTGCGGGCGAGCCGGTCGAGCGTCTGCTCGCCGAGGTGGCCGAACGGCGGATGCCCGAGGTCGTGCGCCGCGGCAGCCGCCTGCACCACGACGGGGTGCGCGCCGCCGAGCTCGGCAACGATGCGATTCGCCTCGTCGGTGCGGGTGGAGAGATGCGTCGCGATCGCACGCGCGACCGCGGCGACCTTGATCGAGTGCGTGAGCCGGTTGTGCACGGCGAGACCGGCGCCGGCCTGCGAGATGACCTGCGTCACCGCCGAGAGGCGCGAGTAGTACGGCGAGAAGCGGATGCGCTCGACGTCGACCCGGAAGTGCGGATGCCCTTCCGCGCGCTGGAACTCGTCGAGCGTCTCGGGCAGTCGTCGCATCTGGCGGGGATCATCCGGCTGCTGGGGCATGGATGCCAGTGTGCCACGCGCGCATCCCGGGTCGAGGTTCACAGACGCGCGGCGATTCTGTGCAGCGCGTCGTGCGGCACGAGCCCCGCGGTCACCGTGGCGATCTGCACCAGCGACATCCCCATCGCCTCCTCGGGCAGCGGCCCGTCGACGATCGGACCGAGCTCGTCGCGCAGCACGCCGCGGGCGTGCTCGTCGGCGAGCAGCTCGCGCACCGAGCGCATCGCCACCGCCGAGTCGCCGAGCGCCGACAGATCGGCACCTCCCACCGGACCGGCTTCGCCTTCCGCCTGCTGTCGTGCGAGCATCAGGTGCTCGGCGGTCGGGGCCGCCGACGCGGGCAGTCCGAGCCGTTCGTACTGATCCGCCGGTGCGTCGCTCTGGCGCATCAGCTCGACGAGCAGGCCGATCATGCGCAGCTCGAGCTCGTCGTCGACGAGCGGGTTCAGCTGCTGCGGGTCGCTCTCGAGATCGAACAGCTGCGACCCGAACGCCGCCGGGTTGGTCGGCGCGATGGCCGGCACCTTCAGCACCGGCATCCCCTTCGTGAACGGCAGCGGATCGACGAGCTCCGCGTGACGGAGGGCGTCGGCGCCGAAGCGCCCGCGCATGCTGGTCGGCATCAGCGTGTAGTCGAACAGGGGCTGATTGTCTGCGGTCACGCAGGCGCGCATGTACACGTAGCGTCCGTCGGTGACGTTCGCGTGTCCGCCGTGCAGGCCGAACAGCGCCGCCTCGTGCAGCGGACGCTCGGAGTCGAGCACCGGCAGAATCGACCGGCCCTGCATATCGGGGGTCAGCTCGAGCCCGAAGTGATCGAGCAGGGTGGGCCCGAAGTCGATCGTCTGCACCAGGGCATCCCGGCTCTCGCCGGAGACGCCCGAGCGGGGATCCCACACGAACAGCGGCGTGTGGATCGTCTCCTCGTAGAACGGCGGCACGTTCTTGCCCAGCCAGCCGTGCTCACCCAGCAGCAGACCGTGATCGGTGCACACGATCAGCATCGTGTCGTGCCACAGGTCATGCTGATCCATCGCGTCGAGCACGCGCCCGAGCGACCGGTCGCACATCGACAGCAGCGCGAGGTAGCGGTCGCGCAGGTGGGTGAGCTCGGCCTCGCTCTCGGTCACCTGCTTGTAATCGGGCCAGTCGAAGTCGGCGCCCTCGGTGACCGTGGGGGTGCCGTACAGCTCGTGGTACTGCGCGTAGCTGAAGAACGGCTCGTGCGGATCGAAGGTCTCGATCTGCAGCATCCAGCCGTCGTCGGCGTGGTTGGTCTCGATGAACTCCAGCCCGGCGTCGAACGTCCGCGTCTGCGGGTGGTCGGCCTCGTCTGTCAGGTGCTGTCGGTTGACGGCGTCCTGCCGGCGCAGGGCGTGGTTGCTCGCGTGCGGGGTGACGTTCGACATGTCGGGATCGGCCACCTGCCCCTTCCACTCGTCGCCCTCCTGGCCGCGGAAGAACTCGAAGGTGCGAAAGCGCGGGTGATACGTCGCCCCGCCGTCGAGCCAGTAGTGCTGGTGGTCGGTGACGAGGTGGGTGTGCACGCCCGCCTCGTCGAGCATCTGCGGCACCGAGTCGTCGAAGGGCTCGAGCGGCCCCCAGCTGCGGTGCAGGAAGTTGTACCGACCGGTGTGCATCTCCCGCCGCGCGGGCATGCACGGCATGCTGCCGCCGTAGCAGCGGGTGAAGCGCGCGCTGCGCGCGGCGAGGCGTTCGAAGTTCGGCGCGTGCACCCCCTCGGCGCCGTAGGGCGGCAGGAACGCGCGGTTGAGGGTGTCGAACAGCACGACGATGGCTTTCACGGGTCTCCTTCGGCGGCGGCGGACGGTGGGGCGGCGGTGCTCAGCGCACCGAGCGGATGCGGTACACGGCCAGGCCGCCGAGGGCCATGATCACGGCGGCGATGACGTACAGCTGGGTGTACCCCGCCACGCTCAGCACGAGCCAGCCCACGAGGGCGGCGATCGGGAGATGCTGCGCGGCGTTGACGATGCCAAGATCGCGGGCGCGCGTGGTGACATCGGGCAGCACGTCGGTGAGCAGAGCCTGGTCGACCGAGAGGAACACGCCGTATCCGATGCCGAGCAGCACGGCCGCGACGATCGCGGCGCTCCAGGTGGGCACGAACGCGAGGGTGAGCGCGGCCGCGACCTGCAGGCCCGCGGAGGCGGCGACGAAGAAGCGTCGCGAGCGCAGCCGGTCGGTGAGCGCGCCGCCGCCCCACGACCCGAGACCGCTCGCGACGAGGTACACGAGGATCAGCACGGTGAGCGCCGATTCCGGGTTCGCCAGCTGCAGCGAGTCGGAGAGGAAGTAGAGCAGGTAGGTGGTCCCCACGAGGTTGCCGGCGTTGACGAGCACGCGCGACACGCCGGCCCAGCCGAGGTCGTGGTACACCCGGGCGATCTGGCGGATGCTGCGGGGCGGCTGCGTCGAGCGGGCGTCGCCCGCGCGGGCGGGGGCGGGCAGGGCGGGTTCGGGATGCCCGAGCAGGAAGGGAAGCGGTACGACCAGCGCCAGGACGGCTATCACCGCCCAGCTCCACCCGACGTCCTTGACCAGCTCGGTCACGATGATCATGCCGCCTGCGAGGGCGATCACCTGCGGCACGCCGGCGGCCGCAGACGCGCGGCCGCGCTGCGCGGGCGGCACCTGATCGGCGATCATCGCCGACAGCGACACGAGCACCGCGGACTGCCCGACCGCGACGATCGCGAGCAGAACCGCGGCCAGCTGCCAGGACGGCTGGAAGCCGACCAGGGCGAACGGCACGGTCGCGGTCACGAAGCCGCCCAGTGCCCAGGTGCGGCGGCGACCGAACCGCGGGTTGCTGCGATCGCACAGCCAGCCGATGATCGGCACCGAGACGACGATGACGATCGCCATCTCGGCGATCAGGAACGAGCCGACGCCGATCTTCTCGGCCGGATCCAGTGTGCTCGCCAGCTGCACCAGCATGAACTGCCCGGGAAGCATCACGAGCAGCCAGAAGCCGAACCAGGCGAGGCCGAACGTCCACAGCCAGCTGCGGCTCACCGGGGTCTGCGCCGGGGGAGCGGATGCCGTATCGACCGTCGGTCGGGCGTCGGCGCTCATGTCGTCGTCCGAGGGGTGCGGCTGCGCGGGTGCGGGTGGAACATCATCGTCTCCTCGGCGGACCGCATCGTCCGCCCGTCAGAAGTGGGACGACTGCCCCACTTCTGGCGATGATAGGACCGCCGGGCACCGGATGCAAGTCGGCAGACGTGTCAGCGCCCGCGCATCAGCATCTGGGGCAGCAGGCTCTTCACCCACCCGCGATAGGGCGGGTAGGCGAGGCGCATCGTGTCGGGGCGCAGCGGCTTGTCGAGCACGCTCTTGAGGTGGCTGAAGGTGCGGAACGACGCCTCGCCGTGGTACGCCCCCATCCCGCTGGTGCCGACCCCGCCGAACGGCAGCTGCGGCGCGCCGAGGTGCGCGGCCGGGGCGCCGAAGCTCAGCCCGCCCGAGCTGGTCTCGGCGAGGAAGGCGCGGCGCACGCGACGTCGACGGCTGAAGACGTAGGCGGCCAGAGGCTTCGGCCGTGATCGGATGAAGGCGCGGGCCTCCGCGGCCGATTCGACGTGCACGATCGGCAGGATCGGCCCGAAGATCTCCTCCTGCATCAGGGGCGAGTCGGCGCCGACGCCGTCGACGACGGTCGGAGCGACGTAGCGCTGCTCGACCGAGACCTCGCCGCCGAACGCGGGCGCGGCATCGGCCAGCATCCGTGCGAGGCGTTCGGTGTGCCGAGCGGTGACGATGCGGCCGTAGTCGGGGCTCGCCGCGGCATCCGCTCCGTACATCTCTCGCGTCGCGCGCTCGAGGTGCGGCACGAGCGCCCGAGCGGTCGCCGGGGTGGCGAGCAGGTAGTCGGGCGCGACGCAGGTCTGACCGGCGTTGAGCAGCTTGCCCCACATGATCCGCCGCGCGGCCACCGCGAGGTCGACCGAATCGTCGATGTACGTGGGCGACTTGCCGCCGAGCTCGAGGGTGACCGGCGTCAGCGTGCGCGCGGCCGCGGTGGCGACGATGCCGCCCACCTTCTCGGATCCGGTGAAGAAGATGTGGTCGAAGCGCTGCTCGAGCAGCCGGCCGGTGACCTCGGCGCCGCCCTCGACGACGGCGACCGCACGCTGATCGAGGTAGAGCGGCAGCAGCTCGGCGAGCAGCGAGCTGGTCGCGCCGGCCAGTTCGCTCGGCTTGACGACGGCGGCGTTGCCCGCAGCGAGGGCGCCCACCAGCGGATTCAGCACGAGCTGCAGCGGATAGTTCCACGGGCCGATGATGAGCACGACGCCGAGGGGCTCGGGCGCGATGCGCCCGCGCGCGGGTGCGAGCACGAGCGGCAGCGGCACGGTTCGCGCTCGCATCCAGCGGCGCAGGCGCGGCAGCGCGTAGTCGATCTCGGCGATCACCATCCCGATCTCGGTGATCACCGCCTCGAGGGGGTGCTTGCCGAGGTCGGTGTGCAGGGCCTGCTCGATCTCGGGTCGGTTCTCGATCAGCATCCGCCGCAGCGCCCGCAGCTGGTCACGTCGCCAGCGGCGCGAGCGGGTGATGCCGGCGTCGAAAGCGGCTCGCAGCTCGTGGGCGGTCTGCTCGGCGGGGCTCACGACGCCGCCTGTCGGGTGCGGCGCTGCGGGGTGCCCGTCTCGTCGTCGTCCGGAAGCGGCTCGGCCAGACTCGCCACGGCTCGCGCGGCGGCGCGCACGGCGTCGCGGCTGGCCGCGTCGTCGCGGTTGACCAGCCAGTTCAGCGTGAGGCCGTCGGTGAGGGCGACCAGCAATTGGGCGGCCGTCGCCAGCGGCACCGTCCATCGCGACCCGGAGTGCGCCGCGGCGAGGGTCAGCGACTCGCGTGCGATGCGCAGGTACTGGTCGTACTGCTGCTGCGCGAGCGGGCGGCGGGTGCGCAGCGCGTGCTGGGTCAGCTCGAGCATGGCCTGCTCGCGGGTCGGCTCGGCCTGCAGGTGCTCGAGGTAGCCGGTCAGCCCGTCGGTGAGCAGCTCGGTGAGGTCGCGCCCCTCGAGGTCGGCCGGCAGCACGGCCTTCTCCTCCGTGGCGAGCACGTCGAGGATGAGCCGGTCGATCAGCTCGTCCCGGGACTCGAACGCGTAGTGGAAGCTCGCCAGCGACATGCCCGCCTCGGCGACGATCGCGCGGGTGGATGCCTCGTGCAGCCCGCGAGAGGCGACCACCCGCAGGGCGGCGGCGATGAGTTCTCGGCGGCGTACGTCGACGGGTGTGCGGACCATGTCTCCTCCTTAGCACGGATGTTTTCGCGCAGGTTGCTCGACGCCGGCGCAGATCCACTATATTCGTGATGTGGGACACTTGTCCCACTTTTCCTGTTCTGCGGTCGTCGACGCCCGCGAGAGAGGTCGAGGATGACCGTCACGCACACACCCTGGTGCGAATGGGCGCAGGCCACCGCCGACGAGCCCCCGCCCTACGCGGTGCTCGACCGGCAGGCCCTGCTCGCCAACGCGGCCGACCTCACCCGTCGAGCCGGAGGCGTGCCGCTGCGCATCGCCAGCAAGTCGCTGCGGGTGCGCCCGGTGATCGAAGAGCTGCTCACCCTGCCCGGCTTCGCCGGAGTGCTCGCCTTCACCCTCGCCGAGGCACTGTGGCTCTCGCGCACCTGCTCCGACGTCGTCGTCGGCTATCCCACCGCCGATCGCCGCGCGATCGCCGCGCTCGCGCGTGACGAGCAGGCGACGCGCGCGGTCACCCTGATGATCGACAGCGTCGCGCAGCTCGACCTCATCGACGCCGTCGTCCCTCCTGCGCAGCGCCCGCCCATCCGGGTCTGCCTCGAGCTGGACGCGGCGTGGCAGGCCCCGCCGCCGCTGGGGGGCCTGGGCGTGCTGCGCTCCCCGGTGCGAACGCCGCAGCAGCTGCGCGCGCTCGCCGTCGCGGTGCAGCGGCGGCCGGGATTCGAGCTGGTCGGGGTGATGGCGTACGAGGCGCAGGTCGCCGGGGTGGCCGATCGCGTGCCGCAGCGTGCGCCGATGAACGCGATCGTGTCGTGGGTCAAGCGGCGCTCGCGCGTCGAGATCGCCGAGCGACGGGCGCGGGCCGTGGCGGCGGTGCGCGAGATCGCCGACCTCGAGTTCGTGAACGGCGGCGGCACGGGGTCGATCGAGAGCACGGCGGCAGACGCGTCGGTGACCGAGATCGCCGCCGGCAGCGGGTTGTTCGCGGGTCACTACTTCGATGACTACGCCGCCTTCCGTCCGCGACCGGCGACCGGCTTCGCGCTCAGCGTGGTGCGCAAGCCCCGGGCCGATTGCGTGACCCTGCTCGGCGGCGGCTGGGTGGCATCCGGACCACCCGGCCGCGACCGTCTGCCGCGGGTCGTGCACCCGGCCGGGCTCCGGATGCTGCCGCGCGAGAGTGCGGGAGAGGTGCAGACCCCGCTGCGGGGCAGCGCCGCGCGCAGCCTGTCGGTCGGCGACGTGGTGTGGCTGCGCCACGCGAAGTCCGGCGAACTGAGCGAGCACGTCAACGAGTTCCTGGTCGTCGACGCGGGGCGCGTCGTCGACCGGCATCCCACCTATCGAGGCGAAGGGAAGGCCTTCCTGTGACCACCACCAGCAACAACGTCGGCACCAGTACCGGCTCGCGAACCACCTGGCAGAACTGGGGCCGCACGGTGCGTGCGCATCCCCGCGACGTCGTGTGCCCGACATCCGTCGAGCAGGTGTGCGAGATCGTCGTCGCCGCCGCCCGGTCGGGTCGACGGGTCAAGGCGGTCGGCGCGGGCCACAGCTTCACCGCGATCGCCCGGGCAGACGACGTGCAGATGAGCCTCGACGGGCTGACCGGACTGCGCAGCGCGGACCTCGCGCAGCAGACCGTGACGCTCGGCGCCGGAACCCGCCTGCACGAGATCCCCGCACTGCTCGCACCGCTGGGGCTTGCGATGGAGAACCTCGGCGACATCGACACGCAGTCGATCGCGGGTGCCGTCTCGACCGGCACGCACGGCACGGGCGCGCGCTTCCGCGGCATCGCCGCGCAGATCGCCGGCGTGACGCTCGTCACCGGTCAGGGCGAGGTGATGCGGGTGGATGCCGATCACAGCCCGCAGCTGCTGCCTGCGGTGGCCCTCGGGCTCGGGGCGCTCGGCATCCTCGTCGAGGTGACGGTGCGGTGTGTCCCGGCGTTCGATCTGCGGGCTCGCGAGCGCGCCGAGCCGCTCGCGGCCGTGCTCGACACGATCGAGAGCCGGGTGCGTGACGCCGATCACTTCGAGTTCTTCTGGTTTCCGCACACCGAGATCGCCCTGACCAAGACGAACACCCGTCTGCCCGCCGGCGACGGCCGCGCGCCCCTGCGGCCGGTGGGCCGCTGGTTCGACGAGACCCTGATGGCCAACGGGGTGTTCCGCGCCACGTGCGCACTGGGGCGGCTGGCGCCCGCGGCGGTGCCGACCATCAACCGCGCGGCGGCGCGGCTCTCGGGCGAGCGCACCTTCAGTGACGTCTCCTCTCGCGTGTTCGCCACCCGGCGCACCGTCCGCTTCACCGAGATGGAGTACGCGATCCCCGCCGATCAGGTGGTGGCCGCGTTCGTCGAGGTGCAGGAGGCGATCGCGAGAGGCGGCTGGCGCATCACGTTCCCGGTCGAGGTGCGCTTCGCCGCGGCCGACGAGCTGTGGATGTCGACGGCGTATCAGCGACCGTCGGCGTACATCGCGGTGCACCGGGCCGTGGGTGAGGACCCGCAGCCATATTTCCACGCCGTCGAGCAGATCATGCGCGCGCGTGGCGGACGGCCGCACTGGGGCAAGCTGCACGGCCGCACGGCGGCCGACCTCGCCGAGGCGTACCCGCGGTTCGCGGACTTCCGCGCGGTTCGCGACGACCTCGATCCGCAGCGGGTGTTCGCGAACCGGCATCTGGAGCGGGTGCTCGGCAGCTGAACAGCGGAGACGAGAACGCCGAGGCCCGGCATCCGATCAGCGGATGCCGGGCCTCGTGCGGTCGTGGGTCAGCGCGCCTCGGCGCGCGCCGCGATCAGCTGCTGCAGCCACCGGAACGACGACTTCGGGGTGCGCTCGCCGGTGGTGAAGTCGACGTGCACCAGGCCGAAGCGCTGCGTGAACCCGGCCGCCCACTCCCAGTTGTCCATCAGCGACCATACGAACCAGCCGCTCAGATCCAGACCCTCCGCGGGCCCGCCGGGCGCGACGGCCGCCAGTGCCGCCGCGAGGTGGTCGCGCAGGAAGGCGACCCGCTCGGTGTCGTCGACGGTGCCGTCGGGGCCGACCTCGTCGGGGAAGCTGGCGCCGTTCTCGGTGATGTACACCGGCGGCAGCACGTCGCCGTAGCGCTCCTGCATCTCGGTGAGGGCGCGGGCGAATCCGGCGGGCTGGATCGGCCAGCCGAAGCCGGTCGTCGGCACGCCCTCGAACTCGAGCAGCCGGAACGGCAGATCGGCCATCGCCGCGCTCGTGCCGTCGGGGCTCTCCCCGTCGCCGGCGCCGGCGACGACGAGCGTGGGCATGTAGTAGTTGAGTCCGTAGAAATCCAGCGGCTGATGGATCTGCGCGAGGTCCTCGGACGGGACCTCGTCGAAGACCGCCAGCGCGTCGCCGAGGAAGTCGGGAGCCTCGGGGTAGCGGCCGAGCAGCACCGGGTCGGCGTAGATCCGGTTGTGCACGAGGTCGAACAGGGCGGCCATCGCGTGATCCTCGGGGGAGTCGGATGCCGGGATCACCGGGCTGTGCGTGTTCGTGATCCCGATCCGGCCGGGAACCCCCGCCGCGCGCAGCGCCTGCACGGCCAGCCCGTGACCGAGCAGCTGATGGTGCACGGTGGGCAGCGCGTCGAAGAGCAGGCTGTGCCCGGGGGCGTGCAGACCCAGCGCATAGCCGTTGAGGGTCACCGTGGCCGGCTCGTTGATGGTGATCCACGAGTCGATCCGGTCGCCGAAGCGCTCGCCGAGCAGGCCGGCGAGGTCACCCAGGCGCTGGGCGGTGTCGCGATCGAGCCAGCCCTGCGCGTACTCCACCGGCAGGTCCCAGTGCGAGATGGTCGCGAAGGGGCGGATGCCGGCGTCGTGCAGGCGGTCGAGCAGCCGGTCGTAGAAGTCGGCTCCCTCGCGGCTCAGGCCGCCCGAGCCGCCGGGCTGCACACGCGTCCACGAGAACGAGAAGCGGTACGCGTCGGCGCCGAGCTCGCGCATCAGCCCGACGTCCTCGGCGTAGCGGCGGTAGTGATCGGCGGTGCGGGAGGTGTCGCTGCCGTCGATGACCCGGCCGGGGTCGGCCGCGAAGCGGTCCCACACGCTCGGGGTGCGGTCGCCCGCGGTGGTCGCCCCCTCGATCTGCGCCGCCGCGGTGGCGGTGCCGAGGACGAATCCTTCGGGCAGCGCGCGGGCGAGGGCGTGCGGGGTGGCGGCGTCAGTGGCGTCAGCGAGCATCGTCGTCTCCTGGTGGGCGAAAGTGGGACACTCGTCCCACTTCGACCGATACTAAGCCGCGGAGGCGTCACGGTGCAAGGGTGAAGACTGCTGGACGATTGACTGGGACGCTCGTCCCACAGTACGGTGCTGGACACAGAGCAAGGAGGCTCATCGTGCATCAGGCATCCGTCCGTCCAACCCCCTCCCCGCGCGGGTGGCGATCCCCGACTTTCCGGATGCGACGGCGCCGATCTGTCGGCGCTGCGCTCGCCGCCGCGGCTGTCGTCCTCGGCCTGGCGGCCGCACCGGCCGCCGCGGCCGCACCCGATGCGACAGCCGTGACGACGGCGCCGGGCGCCGGCGCCGTGGCATCCGCTTCGGCATCCGACGGCTGGTGGGATGCCCCGAATCGACCGGCCGAGGAGGTCGAGCTCAACGTCTCCGGCGCGCCGACGACCTCCGGCCCCGGCGAGCCGGTGCGCGGGTACATCGACTCGCACACGCACCTGAACTCGAACGAGGGCTTCGGGGGCCGGCTGATCTGCGGTGCACCCTTCTCCCCAGCGGGCGTCGCGGATGCCCTGAAGGACTGCCCCGACCACTACCCGAACGGCGAGCTGGCGATCTTCGAGAACCTCACCGGGGGTGCGAACGGCACGCACGATCCGGTGGGCTGGCCGACGTTCGCGCACTGGCCGAGCACCACCTCGCTCAGCCATCAGGCCGCGTACTACGCCTGGGTGGAGCGCGCCTGGCGTTCGGGACAGCGCGTGCTGGTGAACGATCTCGTCACCAACGGCGTGATCTGCTCGCTGCCGATCATGGCCAAGGATCGCTCGTGCGATGAGATGACGGCGATCCGGCTCGAGGCGAAGAAGGTGCGTGAGATGGAGGCGTACATCGACGCCCTCTACGGCGGGCAGGGCAAGGGCTTCTTCCGCATCGTCACCGACCCCGCGCAGGCGCGTGAGGTGATCCAGCAGGGGAAGCTGGCGGTGGTGCTCGGCGTCGAGATGAGCGAGCCGTTCGGCTGCAAGATGATCCTCGACGTCGCGCAGTGCTCGAAAGCCGACATCGACCGCGGGCTCGACGAGTTCCAGGGGCTCGGCATCTCGAGCATGTTCCTCTGCCACAAGTTCGACAACGCGCTGTGCGGCGTGCGCTTCGATCCCGGCACGATGGGCACGATCATCAACGTCGGGCAGTTCTACTCGACGGGCACGTACTGGAAGACCGAGGCGTGCCGCGGGGCGCAGCACGACAACCCGATCGGCAACGCTCCGGTGCCCGACGGGCTCGAGGGCGCCGATCCGCCGACCTACCCGTCCGGCGCGCAGTGCAACGTGCGCGGCATGACGAAGCTGGGCGAATACGCGCTGCGCGCGATGATGGATCGCAACATGATGGTCGAGCTCGACCACATGAGCGTGAAGGCGGCAGGTCAGGCGCTCGACGTGCTCGAGGCCGAGCAGTATCCCGGCGTGCTGTCCAGCCACAGCTGGATGGATGCCGGATGGACCGAGCGCCTGTACCGCCTCGGTGGCTTCAAGACCTCGTACCCGCATGCGGCCGAGGAGTTCGTCGCCGACTGGCGCGACGAGAAGGCGCTGCGCGAGAAGTACGACAAGGGATACGGATTCGGGCTGGACTTCAACGGGCTGGGCGGGCACCCCGCCGGCGGCTCGGCGCCCGTCGAGGTGCAGTATCCCTTCACCGCGGCCGACGGCTCGACCGTCGTCGAGCGACAGGTCAGCGGGCAGCGCACCTTCGACATCAACGTCGACGGCTTCGCCCACACCGGTCTCACGCCCGACTACCTCGAGCAGGTGCGCCTCGCCGGCGGCGGTGCCGAGATCGTCGACAGCATGATGGGCGGCGCGGAGTCGTACCTGCAGACCTGGGAGGCGACGCGCGGGTTCCAGAGTGCGACGAACATCGCCACCGGCAAGGGCGCGTACGCCAGCTCGAACGAGAACAACCCGTTCACGAGCTACGCCGCCAGTCGCGCCGTCGACGGCAAGGCGTCGACCCGATGGGCGAGCGGCAACTGGGGCGCGAGCCCGCAGTGGATCCGCGTCGACCTCGGCGAGCAGCACCGCATCGACCGGGTCAGCATCGACTGGGAGAAGGCGGTGGCGAAGTCGTACGAGATCCAGGTGTCCGACGACGCCGCCGCCTGGCGCACGGTGTGGTCGACGACGACCGGTGACGGCGGCCTCGACACGGCGACGTTCGACGCGGTGACGACGCGGCACGTGCGCGTGCTGTGCACCGAGCGCACGACGACGTACGGCTATTCGATCAAGGAGATCGGGGTGTACCCCGGCTGAGGCTGCGGTCAGTCCAGCCCCGCGGAGATCTCCTCGATCATCTGCGTGATGCGGTGGCGGGCCTCGAGCAACCGGCGGACGTCGGTCTCGAGGCTCGCCAGCCGTGTGGTGGTTGCGTCGTGCCTGCCGGCGATGTGCAGGTTCGCACGGATGCTCATCGCCGCCCCTGACAACCCCGCGGCGAGCGATTCCATCGCCACCGCCAGGTCGACTGCGATGTGCGGATTGCCTGCCGAGGCGAGCACCTGCGCGTCGGAGGTGAGCAGGATGCCGATCGCCCCGAGCCTCGCCACCGACTCGGCGGCGTCGACGGCGGCGGCGCTGACCTGCTCGTCGCGCTGCGGGTCGTCGGACGGCAGTGCCAGTGCCGCCCCGAATCGCACCGACAGCACCCCGTCGGCCTCGACGGCCTGCAGCACATCCGCGCGATGGCGCTCGAGCCGCGCCGCGCAGGCCGACGCGGCAGCGCTGTCGGGCGTGTACCCCGCCACCATGCCCATCAGGGCGGCGGCGACTCCGAGCAGCACGCCGGTCGCCGCCCCGCCGCCGGGGGAGCCGTTGGGCTGGCTGAGGGCGTCGAGCCAGGCATCCATCGGTCGGGATGTCGGAACGTGTGCGGAGTCGGGATCGGCCATGCGGGCCACACTACGACGGTCTCATCCATGACGCCGCTGTTGACGACTTCTTCACGCGCGACGTCGTCGGCGGTGCGATGCGCGAAGCGCACTGCACCGCCGACGTCGCAGAGCTGTGTGGAGGATGGTGCTGCGTGCTGAGCTTGTGACCCGCGCGCATCGGGTCGCGACGTTCGTGGGCCGACCCGACCATTCCGCTCCTCTGTGATGAACGTTCTGTTTGCTCAGTAAAGACCGATGACCATGCGTGCGCAACCGATGCGTCACCGGCTGGACAATATGACTAGTGTTGTGAGCGAACAGACGTCAGGAGTGAACACCATGACCGCTTCGCTCGACGCGACCGATCGACGCATACTTCTCGCAATGGATGACGACCCGCGGATGCCGGTGGCGATCCTGGCGCAGCGTCTGAACCTCGCACGCGGAACCGTCCATGCCCGGCTGGAGCGGATGAAGACGGCCGGCCTGCTGCGCCCGCATTCCACCCGCCTTCGCCCGGAGGCGCTCGGCCGACCGGTCGCCGCGTCCGTCCGCGCGGAACTCGACCAGCACCAGATCGCCGAGGCCATCGACGCGCTGAAGAACATCCCGGAGGTTCTCGAGTGCTTCGCTCCTGCGGGCGATGATGATCTGCTTCTGCGCGTCGTGGCGGCAACACCGGATGACCTGTACCGAGTCAGCGAGGAGATCCGGCTCTGCCCCGGTATCGTGCGCACCTCGACGAGTCTGTTCCTGCGCGAGGTCATCCCGTACCGAGTCACCGGTCTGCTGAGCACGCCCGAGACGCCCGAGAAGAGGTAGCGGTGTCTATCCCCGCGAGAGATGAGGCGGGCAGCCGGTTGGGTGCTGTCAGGGCAAAGCAAAACCCCCGCCATGTAGAAGCTAGGCGAGGGTTTCTGGGCTGATTGTAATGATCAGCCGTGTGGCTCCGACCGGCATCGATCCGGTGACCTTTCGATTTTCAGTCGAACGCTCTACCAACTGAGCTACAGAGCCGTGCGGCACATCGTGATCTGCCGCATCTTAGACGAAGAGCCTCCTCGAAAGAAGGCTCATCGCTCAGAGCGACCCTGACGGGACTTGAACCCGCGACCTCCGCCGTGACAGGGCGGCACGCTAACCAACTGCGCTACAGGGCCATAACTTTTCAATTGTATCGGAAGAGTGACCCCAACGGGATTCGAACCCGTGCTACCGCCGTGAAAGGGCGGCGTCCTAGGCCGCTAAACGATGGGGCCGAAGAGATTCCCGGGGGTTTCCCTTGCCGACGCTCAAGCATAAGGGCTGTCGCGGAGAAAAACGAAATCGAGGGCGAGTCGGCTTACATCCCGGGCGTTTCGGGAGGACTATGGACAGACGAGAGGCGCGTCTCGTCTTCCCGCATGGCTGCGGTGAGGCCGGCACCTGGTGCGACTGTGACGAATGTTGTTACTGTTACAGCTGTGAATCCGGCGGAAGGAGCCGAGTGAACGAGGACATTACTGCGGATGCCCGGTCCGCAGGGGCCGACTGCGGCTGCGCCCCGACTGCTGCAGAACGCGAGGCCCTCTGGTCGCGCTCGAAGCTCACCCGCCGAAGCGCTCTGGCCGTCGGCGCCCTGAGTGCCGTCGCCCTCTCGGCATTCGGCATCTCTGCGACCACGCCGCCGGCCTACGCCGCCGGCTACCCCAGCTGGGATGACGTGCAGCGCGCCAAGGCCAGCGAAGCGGCGAAGGCGTCGGAGATCACGCGCATCGAAGCGCTGATCCAGCAGCTCACCGATCAGGCAGCCGCCGCCGAAGCCGCCGCCCGCACCGCCGGCGAGGAGTTCTTCGCCGCGCAGCAGGCGTACTTCGACCAGGCCGCCAAGGCGGACGACCTCCAGGCGCAGGCCGACGAGCAGGCGAAGATCGCCGCCGACAGCGCCCGTAAAGCCGGCCAGGTCGCCAACCAGCTGTACCGCAGCGGCGGTGACGAGGCGGCCCTCGAGCTCTTCCTCTCCGAGTCCTCTACCGGAGCCGACGACCTGCTCGCTCGCCTCGGCAGCATGGACAAGCTCGTCGAGTACAACCGCACGGTCGCTGAGCGCGCGGCATCCGCTCGCGACACCGCCCAGTCGCTGAGCAACCAGGCATCCACTGCCCGCGACGAGCGCGACCGGCTGCAGAAGATCGCCGAAGAGAAGATGCAGGCCGCGCAGCGCGCCGCCGACGCGGCGGAGGCCGCGCTCGAGGAGCGCAAGACCAACCTCGTGACGCTGCAGGCGCAGCTCGCCGCGCTCAAGGACAACACCACCGCGACGGTCGCCGGCTATCAGGAGGGCGAGCGCATCCGGAAGGAAGAGGAAGCGCGTCGTCGCGCCGAAGAGGCCGAGCGTGCGCGTCGGGCTGCTGAGGAAGCCGCCAAGAACAACCAGGGCGGCGGCGGCGGCGGTGGCGGCGGTGGGACCGGCGGCGGTGGCGGCGGCGGGACCGGATCCGGTGCCTGGCGACGTCCGCACGGCGGGTACATCTCGTCGCACTTCGGCCCGCGCCCGCCGGTGTGCACCGGCGGCGTCTGCCGCTCGACCAACCACGGCGGCACCGATTTCGCCAACGGATGCGGCGCGCCGATCTACGCGGCATCGTCAGGGCGGGTGGATGCCGCGTTCTACAACGGTGGCTTCGGCAACTGGGTGCGCATCCAGCACGGCGGCGGCATCTCGACCAGCTACGCCCACATGTCGGGCTACGCCGTCTCGCACGGCCAGCAGGTCAGCGCCGGTCAGGTCGTCGGGTACGCGGGCAACACCGGCGCTTCGCAGGGATGCCACCTGCACTTCGAGGTGTACATCAACGGCGGCCGCACCAACCCGTACAACTTCCTGGCTGCCCGCGGCGCGATCTGATCCGCAGCGCAGCTGAGAACGACAGAACCCCCGGCCGCGCGGCCGGGGGTTCTCGCTTCGACAGGCTCAGCGACCCAGGGGACGGCTCAGCCGACCCGGGTAAGGGTCAGTGACCGTCGTTCGCGAAGCGCTCGATGGCCTCGTCGAGGATGCGCTGCGCCTCCGCGGCGTCGCCCCATGCGTCGACCTTGACCCACTTGTTGGGCTCGAGGTCCTTGTAGTGCTCGAAGAAGTGCGCGATCTCCTTCTTCGTGTACTCGGGCAGGTCGTCGATGTCCTGGATGTGCGCCCAGCGCGGGTCCTTCGACAGCACGGCCACGAGCTTGTCGTCGCCGCCGGCCTCGTCGCTCATCTTGAGCACGGCGACCGGTCGCACGTTCACGACGACGCCGGGGAAGATGGCGTGGTCGAGCAGCACGAGCACGTCGAGCGGGTCGCCGTCCTCGCCGAGCGTGTTGTCGAAGTAGCCGTAGTCGGCCGGATAGCCGAACGTGGTGTACAGGACGCGGTCGAGGTGGACACGACCGGTCTCGTGGTCGACCTCGTACTTCACGCGGCTGCCGCGCGGGATCTCGATGACGGCGTCGTGTGCGCCCATGTGCTGTTCTCCTTGGAATGACGGTCGGATGCCGGGCACCAGCCTACCCGCGCAGCCGCAGCAGCCCTCGCTCGAGCGGCCCGACCAGCACGAGCAGCAGCAGCGCGAGATAGCCGATCGGGTGCACGAACGCCGCAAGGACGAGCGCGACGAAGAACAGGATGACGGCGGCGATGTCTCCGGCGCAGCCGCGTCGCAGGACCTCGGCTGGGATGTCGGCGAGGTCGTGATGGCGCAGCAGGTAGAGCTTGCCGGTGAGCGTGGTGACCTGCGTGAGGATCAGTGTGCCGATGTATACGGCTGCCTGTGCTGCATCCATCGACAGCTGACCCAGCATCGCGGTCGGCACCGGCAGCCACACGATGGTCAGCAGCCAGCCGGTGTTGACCCACAGCAGGGCCGGCGAGACCGCCGTCACCCGGCGATAGACCCGGTGGTGCTCCATCCAGAAGGTCGCGATGAGCACGAAGCTGAGTATGAAGCTGATCAGCTGTCCCGATGTCTCACGAAGGAACTCAGCCGTTCCGATGCCGCGTCCGGCCGCGTCCGTGACCGACTCCAGCAGCGGCAGGATCAGCAGTGTCATGGCGATCGCGACCACCGCGTCGGTGAACGCCGTGAAGCGCTCTGGCGCGAACCGGGTCGGCAGCATCGCCTTGCTCACGGCCCCAGGGTAAGTCCGCACGCGCTGCGCGCGCCACCGCTAGCGTGGAGTCGTGCCCTCGCTCGATCCCGCCATCGCCGAAGTCCGACGCGCCGTGCGCGCCGCCCTCAGTGTGCTGCCCGACGGGGCTACGGTCATCGTCGCCCTCTCCGGCGGTGCCGATTCGCTTGCGCTGACCGCCGCCACCGTCTTCGAGGCGCGAGCCCGTCACATCACCGTGCTGAGCCTGACCGTCGACCACCAGCTGCAGGACGGCTCGGACGTGGCTGCCGCATCCGCAGCCGTCGCCGCCGAGAGCATCGGCGTGCACGACGCGCTGCAGACGAAGGTCTCGGTCATCAGTGGCGGCGAGGGTATCGAGGCCGCCGCGCGAGAAGCCCGCTATGCGGCGATCGGAAGCATCGCTCGCGCGGAGGGCGCCGCCGCCGTGCTGCTCGGTCACACCCTCGACGACCAGGCTGAGACCGTGCTGCTCGGCCTCGCACGCGGCTCGGGGGCGGCGAGCCTGCAGGGCATGGCGCCGGTGCGCACGAGCGACGACGGGATGCTGTGGATGCGCCCGCTGCTCGGCGTGCGCCGCGAGACCACGCGACGGGCCTGCGCGGCATCCGGGGTCGAGGTGTGGGACGACCCGCACAATCTCGACAGCCGCTACGCGCGCGTCCGCACCCGCGAGCGCGTGCTGCCGGTGCTGGAGGCCGAGCTCGGCCCCGGCATCGCCGAGGCGCTCGCGCGTACGGCCGAGCAGCTGCGCGAGGATGCCGAGGCGTTCGAGGAGATGATCCACGAGACCATCGAAGACATCGTCGAGCACGCCGAGGCGGGCATCGCCGTGAGCGTCGCGGCGCTCGCCGCGAACCCCGCGGCGCTGCGCAACCGAATCATCCGCCTCGTCGTCGACAGCGAGTTCGGCGTCGGCCTGACCCGCACGCAGACGCTCGAGGTGGCGCGTCTGGCCATCGACTGGTCGGGTCAGGGACCGATCGATCTGCCCGCGTGCACCGCTCGGCGGGCGGGCGGGCAGATCGTCTTCAGCGCGCGGTAGCCGCTACTTCCGGCCGCCGAGCAGTCCGCCGAGGATGTCGCCGAGGCCACCGAGCCCGCCGCCGGACGATCCGCCGCTCGAGCCACCCGAGCTGCGGCCACCGCCGAGCAGACCGCCGAGGATGTCGCCCAGGCCGCCCCCGCCCGAGCCGCCCTTGGTCTTGTTCGCGATGATGCCCATGATGATCGGCGCGAGGATCGGCAGCAGCTTGCCGAAGTCGATGCCGCCCGCCGTCTTCTCGCTCTTGTTGAGCTTCTCAGCTACCTCGCCTTTGCGCTCGCCGAAGACGTGCTTCACGATCTTCTCGCCGTCTGCCTGATCGACATCGTCGACCGTGGACGCGCCGGCGAAGCCGCCGTGCCGGTTCAGCGCCTTCTCGATCGCCGCAGACCCCTCCCCGCTCTCGGCGTTCTTGGCCAGTCCGCCCAGCAGAGTCGCGCCGCCCTCCTTCACCGCCTGCCGCGCGATTTCGGGGCTGACGCCGAAGCGCTTCGCGATGTCATCCACCGGCACCTGGTTGAGAATCTCGTCGACGTTCATGTCTTCCCTCCCTGCAGGACGGATGCCCCGCTTCACCGCTCACAGTAGTGGGGACGCATAAGCGGATCGACCTAAGATCGATCCATGCGCGCTGCCGACATCCAGGACGACCTCAGCCAGATCCTCGTCACCGAGGAGGAGATCCTCGCGAAGCTCGATGAGCTCGCAGCCCGGGTCGCCGAGGATTACGCGGGCAAGGACCTCATCCTCGTCGGCGTGCTCAAGGGCGCCGTGATGGTGATGGCCGACTTCTCGCGCGCGCTGCCGATGGACGCCTCGATGGACTGGATGGCCGTGTCGAGCTACGGCGCGAGCACCAAGTCCAGCGGCGTGGTGCAGATCCGCAAGGACCTCGACACCGACCTGCACGGCAAGCACGTGCTCATCGTCGAGGACATCATCGACTCGGGTCTGACGCTCAGCTGGCTGCTCGAGAACTTCGAGTCGCGGGGTGCGGAGTCGATCGAGGTGCTCGCTCTGCTGCGCAAGCCCGAGGCGGCGAAGGTGCAGATCGACTGCCGGTACGTTGGCTTCGACATCCCGAACGAGTTCGTCGTCGGCTACGGACTCGACTACGCCGAGAGCTACCGCAACCTGCGCGATGTCGCCGTGCTGGCGCCGCACGTCTACAGCTGAGTCTCGGTGGGCTCAGGGACCCAGGGTGGGCTCGGGCCCTTCGGCAGGCTCAGGGACCCAGGGGGACTCAGGGACCCAGGGGGGACTCAGGGACCCAGGGGGACTCAGGGACCCAGGGGGACTCAGGGAGCCAGGGCGGTACGCCTGTGGTGAACGTTCAGCGGACGCCTGAGTGCCGAGCGGTACGCTGAACGCATCATGGACGTCAAGAAGGTCTCCCGCAACCCGCTGATCTACATCGCGTTGATCGGCGTGCTGCTCTTCGCCGGCTTCCTGCTGATCTCGAACCTCTCGGCGCCCGCGCAGGTGACCGTGCAGCAGGGTCTCCAGCTGCTCGAGGGCGACACGGTGACGAAGGTCGTCAACACCGACGGTGACCAGCGGGTCGACCTCACGCTCTCGAAGGAGTTCGAGGGCGCGAAGAACGTGCAGTTCTACTACGTCGAGGCGCGCGCCGACCAGGTCGTGAAGGCCATCGACAGCGCCGACATCAAGGCGAAGGACGTGACCGACGTCGTGCCGCGCGCGACATGGTTCGACGGCTTCCTCTCCCTCCTGCTGCCGCTCGTGCTGCTGGGTCTGCTGTTCTGGTGGCTGCTCTCGTCGATGCAGGGCGGCGGCAGCAAGGTCATGCAGTTCGGCAAGTCCAAGGCCAAGCTCGTCAACAAGGAGACCCCGACGGTCACCTTCGCCGACGTCGCCGGCGCGGAGGAGGCCATCGAGGAGCTGCACGAGATCAAGGAGTTCCTGCAGGATCCCGCCAAGTTCCAGGCCATCGGCGCCCGCATCCCGAAGGGCGTGCTGCTGTACGGCCCTCCCGGTACCGGCAAGACGCTGCTGGCCCGCGCCGTCGCGGGTGAGGCCGGAGCGCCGTTCTACTCGATCTCCGGATCTGACTTCGTCGAGATGTTCGTCGGCGTGGGAGCCTCCCGCGTGCGCGACCTGTTCACGCAGGCGAAGGAGAACGCTCCCGCCATCATCTTCATCGACGAGATCGACGCCGTCGGACGTCACCGCGGCGCCGGCATGGGCGGCGGCAACGACGAGCGCGAGCAGACGCTCAACCAGATGCTCGTCGAGATGGACGGCTTCGACCCGAACGCGAACGTCATCGTGATCGCGGCGACGAACCGCCCCGACATCCTCGACCCCGCCCTGCTGCGCCCCGGACGCTTCGACCGCCAGATCGGCGTCGACGCGCCCGACATGAAGGGCCGCCAGCAGATCCTCGAGGTGCACGCCAAGGGCAAGCCGCTCGCGCAGTCGGTCGACCTCGAGGTCGTCGCGCGGAAGACCCCGGGCTTCACGGGTGCCGACCTCGCGAACGTCCTCAACGAGGCCGCCCTGCTGACCGCTCGCTCGAACGCGCAGCTGATCGACAACCGCGCGCTCGACGAGGCGATCGACCGCGTGATCGCAGGTCCGCAGCGGCGCACCCGGGTGATGAAGGACAAGGAGAAGCTCATCACCGCGTATCACGAGGGCGGCCACGCCCTCGCCGCGGCGGCGATGAACTACACCGACCCCGTCACGAAGATCACCATCCTGCCGCGCGGCAAGGCGCTCGGCTACACGATGGTCATGCCGCTCGACGACAAGTACTCCGTCACCCGCAACGAGCTGCAGGATCAGCTGACCTACGCCATGGGCGGCCGTGTCGCCGAGGAGCTCGTGTTCCACGACCCCACCACCGGCGCGTCGAACGACATCGAGAAGGCGACCAGCATCGCCCGCAAGATGGTCATCGAGTACGGCATGACCACGCAGCTCGGCCCGGTCAAGCTCGGTTCCGAGGGCGGCGAGCCGTTCGCCGGTCGTGACATGGGCCGCGGACGCGAGTACTCCGAGACGATCGCCGAGCGCGTCGACGCCGAGGTGCGCGCGCTGATCGAGCAGGCGCACAACGAGGCGTACCAGGTGATCAGCGAGAACCGCGACATCCTCGACCGCCTGGCCCTGGCGCTGCTCGAGGAGGAGACCCTCGACCACAACCAGATCGCCGAGATCTTCACCGAGGTGCGCAAGCTCCCCGAGCGCCCGCTGTGGCTCTCGAGCGAGGAGCGCCCGGTGTCGACCCTGCCCCCGATCGCGGTGCCCCGTCGCGTCGAGGAGGGCGTGGCCGCGCAGAGCGTGCATCCGACCGACTCGGCCCGCACCTCCAGCGCGCCCGCGACCGGCGGGCAGGCCCGACCGGCGACGGCGTGACGTGAGCGTCGACAGGGCGCGCATCGAGCGGCTCACCCGCGAGCTGCTCGAGGCGATCGGCGAGGACCCCGACCGTCCCGGGCTCACGCAGACCCCGAGTCGCATGGCCGAGCTGTACTCCGAGTTCTTCGCCGGCGTCGGCGAGGATCCGGCGGCGCACCTCGCGCGCACCATCAGCGTCGCGCGAGGGCCGGCGCCCGACACGCTGCCCTCCGGTGCGGTGCTGCTGCGCGACATCCGCTTCCGCTCGGTCTGCGAGCACCACCTGCTGCCCTTCGCCGGCGTCGCGCACATCGCGTACCTGCCGGGCGAGCAGGTGGTCGGACTGGGCGCGCTGGTGAAGGTCGTCGAGACGCTCGCCACCCGCCCGCAGGTGCAGGAGCGGCTGGGCGAGCAGGTGGCGGATGCCATCGCCGGCAGCCTCGACACCCGCGGCGTGCTCGTCGTGCTCGACGCCTCGCACGGCTGCGTGACGATGCGCGGCGGCCGGCAGCCGCTCGCCACCACGGTGACCATCGCGGCGCGTGGCGAGTTCGTCGAGCCGGCGGCGCGGGCCGAGCTCATCGCGCTGATCGGCGGCCCTTCGGCAGGCTCAGGGACCCAGGGTGTGGGCTCAGGGAACCGGGGCGGCGGGGAGCACGGATGACGGGCATCTGGGGCATCCTGAACATCACCCCCGATTCGTTCAGCGACGGCGGCCGGTACGTCGAGCTCGACATCGCCATCGCCCGCGCCCGCACCATGCGGGCGCTCGGCGCGACCATGATCGACGTGGGCGGCGAGTCCACCCGGCCCGGTGCGGAGCGCATCGGCAGCGTCGAGGAGCAGCGGCGCGTGCTTCCGGTGATCGAGGCGCTCACCGCCGGCGGCATCCCGACATCGATCGACACCCTCAACGCCGACACCGCCGCCGCGGCCGTGCGCGCAGGTTCCCGCATCGTGAACGACGTCTCGGGCGGGCTCGCCGACGAGCGGATGCTCGCGACGGTCGCCGATCTCGATGCCGACATCGCCATCGGACACTGGCGCGGACCGTCGGCCGACATGTACGCCCGTGCGCAGTACGTGCGGATCGCCCGCGAGGTCGCATCCGAACTGCGCGAGCGCGTGACCGCGGCGGCCGTCGCCGGGATCGCCCCGTCGCGCGTCATCCTCGACCCGGGCATCGGCTTCGCGAAGTCGGGGGAGCAGAACTGGGACGTGCTGCGCGGGCTGGACGAGATCGTCGGGCTCGGACACCGCGTGCTGATCGGCACGTCGCGCAAGCGCTTCCTCGCCGAGACCCTCGACGGCGAGGCCGACCAATCGCGCCGCGACCTCGCGACGGCGGTGACGAGCGCCCTCGCCGCCCGAGCGGGAGCGTGGGCGGTGCGGGTGCACGACGTGGGCGCGACCCGCGACGCCCTCGCCGTGGCGAGTGCGTGGGATGGAGCCTGACATGAGCGAGCTCGACGAGATCACCCTCACCGGACTGACCGTGTTCGGCTATCACGGCGTGTTCGACTTCGAGCGCCGGCAGGGCCAGGAGTTCACGATCGACCTCACGCTGCAGCTGTCGCTCGCGGCTGCCGCCGCGTCGGACGACGTGGCCGACACCGTGCACTACGGCGAGCTGGCCGACAGGATCGCGGGGATCGTCGCGGGCGAACCGGTGAACCTCATCGAGACTCTCGCTCAGCGCATCGCCGATGCGACGCTGGACGACCCGCGGGTGCAGAACGTCACGGTCACCGTGCACAAGCCGCACGCGCCGATCGAGCAGGCCTTCGCCGACGTGTCGGTCACTCTCCGGCGGGGGAGGCGATGATGGATCGACGTCTCACCCACCTCTCCGACCTGCCCGACCCGCGGCCAGGGCGCGAGCCGCAGGTCGCGGTGATCGCACTCGGCTCCAACGAAGGTGACCGGGGGGAGATGCTGCGCGCCGCGGCCGAGCGGCTGCGCCGTCTGCCGCTGGTCGACGAGCTCGTGATGTCGGACCCCATCGAGACGGTGGCGGTGAAGCTCGACGGTCCCGACCCCGACGCACCTGCGTATCTCAACGCCGTCGCGCTGATGACCACCCGTCTCGCACCGCAGGTGCTGCTCGGCATGCTGCATGCGGTCGAGGAGGAGCAGGGCCGGGTGCGACGCGCGCGCTGGGGCGACCGCACGCTCGACCTCGACCTCATCGCGTACGGCGACTTCACCAGCGACGCCGAGCATCTGCAGGTGCCGCATCCGCGGGCGGCCGAGCGGCTCTTCGTGCTCGAGCCGTGGCTCAGCATCGACCCCGACGCCGTGCTCCCCGGGGCAGGACGCGTCGACGAGCTGGTGCGCAGGCTGCGCACATCGGACGATCGATGAAGCGCACCTCCGCAGCGTCGCTGCTCGTGCTCGCGCTGCTGGCGACCGGCGCGGGCTTCGCCTTCGACCACATGCTCACCGTCACCGGTCGCGCCACCTTCACCCCCTCCGGCTTCCTGCCCGTGCTGCTCGCGCTCATCGCGGTCACCGTGCTGCTGCTGGCCCTGCCGGTGCGACGCAGCACCCGCGGCGGCCGGCGGATCGATCCGTTCCGCGCGCTGCGCGCCGCGACGCTCGCACGCGCGTCGAGCCTGCTCGGTGCGATCATGCTCGGTTTCGGAGCCGGCCTGCTGCTCTTCCTCTCCACCCGCCCGGTGCCGGCGCCGGTAGGGTCGGTGGTGGCGATGATCGCCCTCATCATCTGCGCAGCGCTGCTGGTCGGGGCGGCCCTCATCGCGGAACAGTTCTGCACCCTGCCGAAGGATCCTGATGAGCGACAGCCAGATGACACCGCCTCGTGAACCGAGCCTGACGCCGCCCGCTCCCGCGGCGGCCGACGTGCTCGACGAGGGCACGTACTCGGGCATCCGCACCCCGCGCGGCCGCGGTGCCCTCGCGCTCGACGGCACGTGGCATCAGATCTCACCGCGTTACGTGACGTCGCAGTTCGTGCAGAACGCGATCATCATCGTCCTCGTCGCGATCGCCGCGGCGGTCGCCGCCTTCGCGCTCGACATGACGTGGGTCTGGATCCCCGCCGGTGTCGTCATTGCGATCGACCTCGTCACGCTCGCCATCCTGCCCCGCCAGGCCAGGGCACTGGGCTACATGATGCGCTCCGACGACATCGTCTTCCGCCGCGGCATCCTGTGGCAGCGGATGGTGGCCGTGCCCTACGGGCGCATGCAGCTCGTCGACATCACGCAGGGTCCGCTCGACCGTGTCTTCGGGCTCTCGCAGCTGAAGATGGTCACCGCCGCTGCCGCCACCGGCGTGCAGATCCCCGGGCTCACGCAGGCCGCGGCCGAGGCGCTGCGCGACGCCCTCATCGAGGTCGCCGAGACTCGACGGACCGGTCTGTGAGCACTCCCGAGCATCCCGCAGCCGCGCCCGGCGCTCTGCCGCAGGGCGGATCATCGTCGCTCGCCGACGGCGACTGGCACCGGATGCATCCGCTCACGCCCCTGTTCAAGGGCGGCCTCACGCTGCTGGTCGTGGCGGGCATCATCATCACCAACATGCGCGACAAGCTGATCGACTGGGTCGTGCGGCTCTTCGCTCCCGACTCGGGCTTCCGCACCAGCGGGGGTGACCCCGTCGACTGGGTGCTCGAGAACAACCTGGTGCTGCTGGCACTGCTCGCCGTGCTCGGGCTGGTGGTGCTGCTCATCGCCGTCTTCTGGTTCCTCTGGCGCTTCCAGCAGTTCCGCATCACGGGCGAGCATGTCGAGATGCGCAAAGGGCTGCTGTTCCGGTCGCACCGGCGCGCCCCGCTCGACCGTGTGCAGGGCGTCAACCTCACCCGTCCGTTCCCCGCGCGACTGATCGGCCTGGCGAAGCTCGAGGTCGTCGGCGCGGGCAACGACGCCAACGTGCCGCTCGAGTACCTGTCGACCGGGATCGCCGAGGCCGTGCGCGCCGACATCCTGCGGCTGGCGGCCGGTGCCCGCAGCGCGCGCCTGCAGGCATCCGGAGCGACGCCCGCCCCCACCGCTCGCGAGGCGCTCATCGGGTCGATGAACGCGGGAGTCTCGGGACTGATCGAGGGCGTCGACCTCGCCGACGTCGCACCCGAGAGCGTCGTGAAGATCCCCGCCGGGCGGCTGATCGGATCGCAGCTCGTCTCGGCGGTGCTGTGGGTGCTCTTCTTCGGCGCCATCTACGTCGTCTCGATCATCGCCATGTACCTCGGCATGACGGCCGACGGCGAGAATCCCGCCGACATCGCGCTCGCGGTCGTCGCGCTCAGCCTCGGCATGGGCATCCCGCTGATCATCGCCGTGGTCGGCATCACCTGGGCCCAGATCTCGAAATCCCTGCGCTACTCGATCGCGTCGACGCCCGACGGCGTGCGCATCACCTTCGGTCTGCTGACGACCATCACCGAGACCCTGCCGCCGGGACGGATCTTCGCCGTCGAGGTGTCGCAGTCGCTGCTGTGGCGACCGTTCGGCTGGTGGACGGTGAAGATCAACCGCATGACCGGCAAGAGCGCCGCGCAGCAGTCCACCAGCAACGCGCAGCAGTTCAACATCGTGCTGCCGGTCGGCCGCCGCGCCGACGTGGAACGCGTGCTCGCTCTCGTGCTGCCCGGGATGACACCGACCGAGGTCTCCGAGCTGTGGGAGAGCGGGGTCATGGGTCCGGCGGCCGACGACCCGTACCGCACCATTCCGGCGCGGGCCGCCTGGCGGCGCCCCCTGTCGTGGAAGCGGCACGGATACCGCCTCTCCGAGCACGCCGTGCTGGTGCGCCGCGGGTTCCTGTGGCGACGGCTGTCGGTGTTCCCCCTCGCGCGGCTGCAGAGCGTGTCGATCTCGCAGGGGCCGATCGACCGGCTGCAGCGTGTCTCGCACGGGCAGATCCACTCGGTCGCCGGTCCCGTCACGGGCACCCTGTCGGGTCTCGAGCGGGATGACGCGATTGCGCTGCTCGACGGCGTCAGCCGGGCGGCCGCGCTCGCCGCATCCGCCGACCGCACGCACCGCTGGGCCGAGCACGACGCGGGACCGGCGTCGTCCGTCGTCGAAGCGGAGCAGCCGCGCGACGCGGCCGTGCGTGCCGACGGCGCGACCGTGCGGCCGGGCGACGAGGCCGTGCGCGCCGACGTCGAAGCGGTGCAGCCGCCGGGATGGGGGCAGCGATGACGCGAGACGGACGGCTGGGCATCGGCATCATCGGCGCAGGCCGGGTCGGACCGATCATCGGGGCCGCGCTCGCCGGCGCCGGCCACGCGATCACCGGCATCACCTCCGGCTCGGATGACGACCGCGCGGCCGCCGTCCTGCCCGGCGTGCCCGTGCTCGACGGCCTGGAGGTCACCCGGCGCAGCGAGCTCGTCATCGTCGCCGTGCCGCACGACGAGCTTCCCCGACTGGTCGGCGGGCTCGCCGAGTTGGGCGGATGGCAGATGGGCCAGCTCGTGCTGCACACCGACCCCGCGTACGGCACCGACGTGCTGCGCCCGGCTGCGGAGCGCGGGGCGATCCCGCTCGCCGTGCATCCGGCCATCTCGTTCACCGGCACCACGATCGACCTGCGCCAGCTTCAGGCCGCCTTCGCCGCCGTGACCGCACCCGCGGCCGTGCTGCCGATCGCGCAGGCCCTGGCGGTGGAGATGGGCTGCGAGCCGGTCGTCATCACCGAGGAGGATCGCCCGGCCTACGCCGAGGCGATCGCCACGGCATCCGAGTTCTCCCGCTCGATCGTGCAGCAGGCGACGAGCCTGCTGCGGGGCGTGGGAATCGACAACCCCGGCGGCTACCTCTCGGCGCTGGTCGGCTCGACCGTCGAGCAGGCGCTGCGCGCGGCATCCGACCCGCTCGCCCCACCCGCCGAGTACTGACCGGCGTCCGGGGGACCGGTCAGCGTCCGCCGGAGAACCCGCCGCTTCCGCCGCCGCCCGAGAACCCGCCGCCGGTCGATCCGCCGGAGGAGCTCGATGACGTCGTGTAGGTCGCCGAGGCCTTCACCGACTTCGAGTAGCCCGACAACCGCGACGAGATCGAGACGCCCGCGGCCGTGTCGATCCATCCCGGCCCGCCGCCGGCGTTCGAGTACGCGGTGTCGAGCACCCGGCTCCAGCTCTTCTCCTCGCCGAACAGCATGGCGTAGGGCAGCAGCTTCTCGTACACGTGGATGACGTCGACAGTGCCGTCGCTGCGGCGCTCGGCGCCTTCGGCCGACTGCAGCATGCGCAGCCGGTCGGCCTCGGCGACGCGGATGAACTCCTTCACACCCAGCAGGTACTCGTGCTGCTCTGCACCCGAGGGGGTGAGCACGGTGTGCCTGCTGAAGGCGACGATCGACGAGAACAGCACGACGATGAACGCGAGCGACAGGGCGACGACGCCCAGCGGCAGCAGGTCGCGATCACGCGTGATCGCCCAGATGAACAGCGCGCCCGCAGCGACGAACCCGGCGATCGCGGCCCACCCGAACGCCATGGCACCGCGACTTCGCTCCTTGGTCGTCCAGCCGCGCGAAGCGGCCGCGTTTACGCCGCGACGCACCAGCTTCTCCATGCGCGTGGCGAACTTCGTGCTCTTGCGGGGGATCGTGCGCACGGTGCGCTGACCGCCGACGACCGCATCCATCATCGCGCGGTCCAAGGTCGTCACGGCGGCGTCGCGATCGACCCGGCGCACCACCGGTCGCGCACTGCCGGGCTCGTCCTCCAGGCGGATCGCGCCGCCCACGGCCAGGTGCACCAGCTGCGCGGGCACCGGGTTCGGGGCGCCGGGAATCAGCGGCGCGACGAGCAGTGGGGGCATGTCGGCGGGGACGTCGAACTGGGCGACGATGATGCCCGTCGCCTTGCGACGGCGCCGCACGAACAGGCTGAGCGAAACCCACGCGCCGGCAGCGAGGACGATCGCGCCCGCGCTCGCGACGGCGGGGCCGAAGTCGGCGAGGGCGTCGGGTCGACGGGCCGGCGGCTGGGTCGTCGTGCCCGCGGTGAACCCGATCGCCACGGTCACGCCGTCGCCGGCCGCGCGCTC
Organism: Microbacterium sp. NPDC055312; assembly: GCF_053645675.1. Taxonomy (NCBI): domain Bacteria; kingdom Bacillati; phylum Actinomycetota; class Actinomycetes; order Micrococcales; family Microbacteriaceae; genus Microbacterium; species Microbacterium sp. NPDC055312. Next base: position 95,489 of record NZ_JBSHMU010000003.1, read on the forward strand.
GCCGGAGGTGACGGTGAACACCTGCGCGCCGTCTTCGGAGCGGGGCCCGGAAAGCGTGCAGGGATCGTCGCTGCCGTAGTACCCCTGATAGCACGCGACATCGCCGGTCAGAGCGGCACCCAGCTCGCCGGAGAAGGCGAGGTCGGCGCGGAAGCGCCCGATGGGCTGCGTGCTGCGCAGCGGCAGCAGGTCCCAGTAGAACTCGTCGTTGCCCGAGGCCGAGCCGATGACCATGAAGTCGCGCATCGTGTACTCGATCACGTAGGTGGTCGAGCCGTGCACGTAGTCGTCGGTTCCGGTCAGCACGAGCAGCATGCCGTCCTCGGTCTCGGTCTCGAACGGAACCGGCTGCCCGTCGGCATCCGTCACCGAGACGATGTGCAGGCTCAGCCCGGCGCCCTCGTACCGCTGCGGATACCCGCGGATGATGCCCTTGTTCTGATCGTGCTGCGGGAACTCGGCCACCAGCGTCTCGGTGACCTGCGCGACCGCGCGACCCTCGTCGTCGAGCGAGACGTCGTAGCGCGCGTCCCACGACGAGTAGGAGAAGTCGTCCGCATCGGCGGTGGCCGGGGCGACCGGCAGCAGCGCGGCGAGCAGCCCGACGGCGAGCGCGAGCGCGACGAGCGCTCTCCGGGCATCGAGCAGGGCGGGGATTCGCTGAGCACGCATGTCGAGAGGCTACCCCGGGAGCCGTCGGCAGCTCTCAGGGCAGCGGGGCGTGCGCCGGTAGACTCGAGAGGACTTCCAAGGAGCCACACCCATGACTGACGCGCCCGCGCCGACCCCCGCATCCGCCGAGCTCGAAGACGATGTGTTCGAACAGAAGGCGGTTCGCCTCGCGAAGCGCGAGCGGCTGATCGAGAAGCGGATGGATGCCGGTGGCGGCGCGTTCCCCGTGTCGGTGCCGGTGACGCACAGCATCCCGGCGCTGCGCGCCGAGTACGGCGAGCTCGAAGCCGACACCGCGACCGGGGTCGTCGCCGGCGTCGCCGGTCGTGTGGTGTTCAGCCGCAACACGGGCAAGCTCTGCTTCGCGACGCTGCAGGCCGGCGACGGCTCGCGCATCCAGGCCATGGTGTCGCTGGCGAACGTGGGTGAGGAGTCGCTGGCCGACTGGAAGGCGCTCGTCGACCTCGGTGACCACGTCTTCGTGCGCGGCGAGGTGATCTCGAGCCGTCGCGGTGAGCTGTCGATCATGGCGGATGCCTGGCAGATCGCGTCGAAGGCGATCCTGCCGCTGCCGAACGCGTACTCGGAGCTCAGTGAGGAGGGCCGCGTGCGCAGCCGCTTCCTTGACCTCATCGTGCGCGACCAGGCCCGCACCACCGTGCGCGCCCGCGCGGCCGTGAACGCCAGCCTGCGTGCGACGTTCACCTCGCACGGGTTCCTCGAGGTCGAGACCCCGATGCTGCAGGTGCAGCACGGCGGAGCCTCGGCGCGCCCGTTCATCACCCACTCGAACGCGTTCGACACCGAGCTGTACCTGCGCATCGCTCCCGAGCTGTACCTCAAGCGCGCGGTCGTCGGCGGCATCGAGCGGGTCTACGAGATCAACCGCAACTTCCGCAATGAGGGCGCCGACTCGACGCACAGCCCCGAGTTCGCGATGCTCGAGGCGTACCAGGCGTACAGCGACTACAACGGCATCGCCGATCTCACCCAGGAGCTCGTCCAGAATGCGGCGATCGCGGTCGCCGGCTCCACGACGGTCACCTGGGCCGACGGCACCGAGTACGACCTCGGTGGGGAGTGGGATCGCATCTCGATGTACGGCTCGCTGTCGGCCGCCGCGGGGCGCGAGTTCACCCCCCAGGACGATGTGGAGGGTCTCATCGCGTTCGCCGAGGCGCACGGCGTCGACATCCCCCCGCACCCCACGCACGGCAAGCTGATCGAAGAGCTCTGGGAGCACTTCGTGAAGATCGATCTCACCCGCCCGACCTTCGTGATGGATTTCCCGGTCGACACCTCGCCTCTCGTGCGCGAGCACCGCTCGATCCCAGGCGTCGTCGAGAAGTGGGACCTGTACGTGCGCGGTTTCGAACTGGCCACCGGATACTCCGAGCTGGTCGACCCGGTCATCCAGCGCGAGCGCTTCATCGAGCAGGCGAAGCTCGCCGCCCGCGGTGACGTCGAGGCGATGCCCGTCGACGAGGAGTTCCTGCGCGCGCTCGAGCACGGCATGCCGCCGTCCGGCGGCATGGGCATGGGCATCGACCGCCTGCTGATGTCCATCACCGGCCTCGGCATCCGCGAGACCATCCTCTTCCCGCTGGTGAAGTGACCGGAGCCCGGGCATGACGCCGAACGTCGTCGACCTGCTGATCGCCGTGCTGCTGATCGCGTCGGTCGCGACAGGTCTCGGCGCGGGGCTGTTCGCCGTGCTCGGGTCGGTGTGCGGTCTGGTGCTCGGAGCGCTCGCCGCACCGTGGGTGCTGCCTCTCGTGGCGCGCGCCGTTCCCGAGAGCGGGCCGAGAGGGCCCCTGCTCGCGCTCACGGCCGTCGCGCTGCTCGTCGTGGGCGCGAGCATCGGGGCGGCGATCGGCCGTGTCGTGCGCCGGGGCGCCGACCGTCTGCGGCTGCGGCTGGCGGAGCGGCTGCTCGGCGGGCTCACCGGCCTGGCCGCCGCCGCCCTGGCGATCACGATGGTCGGCTCGGCGATCGCGTCGGCGGGTGTTCCCGTGCTGTCCGCCACCGTCGCGTCGTCGAGCGTGCTGCGCACCGTCGAGCGGTACATCCCGTCGCCTCTCGCGGAGGCGGCCGCCCGGCTCAACGCGTTCGCGTTCGGCGAGACGGTGCTTCCCACTCTCGAAGGGCTGCTGCAGCCCGGGCAGCTGGATGCCGCTCCCGAGGCGACGCCGATCGAGCTCGCCACACCCGAGCTCGAGCGCGCGGCCGGCTCTGTCGTGAAGGTCTCGGGCGCGGCGGACGGCTGCGGGGTCATCTCGACGGGAACCGGGTTCGTGATCGCCGAAGACCGGATCATGACCAACGCGCACGTCCTCGCCGGTGTGCAGGCCCCGATCGTGGAGGTGCCGGGCGAGCCGGCACGTGACGCCACCGTGGTGTACTTCGACCCGATCGACGACATCGCCGTGATCGCCGCCGACGTGCAGGCGCCGCCGCTCGGGCTGGCCGAGGCGCTGGCTCCAGGCCAGAGCGGTGCCGTCATGGGGTACCCGTTCGGCGGCCCGTTCCGCGTGACGGCCGCCGGAGTGGTCTCGTCGTCGAGCGCACCCGTGAGCGACATCTACGGCGACAGCACGGCTCCGCGCAGCGTCTACGCGCTGCGGGCGCAGGTCGAACCAGGCAACTCCGGCGGCCCGCTGCTCACCGCCGGAGGGCAGGTCGCCGGGATGGTGTTCGCGAAGGACGCCGCCACGCCGAACGTCGGCTACGCGATGACGAACGAGGAGCTGCTGCCCGTGCTCACCCAGCTCGGCACCGCCTCGGCGCCTGTGCCGGTCGGCGCCTGCATCCGCTGACCGACAGGCGGTCACGGCCGGCGCAGCGCCCACTCGGGCAGCATCGCCGCCGCGAGGATGCTCGAGATGAGCGACGCCATGCTGTGGCCGGGCTCGAGGCGCAGCGCTTCGTCGACGTACGCGCCCGCGTGCGACGAGCGGCCCATGGCCCACGCCAGCCACGCTGCGGCGGTGAGCGCCCCGGCCTTCGCGTGACGCGGTGCACGCGCGGCGGCCGAGCGCACCACCTGCAGCGCGCATCCGAGCCGGTCGAGATCCGGCCGCGGGCCGCGGCCCATGAACACCTCGCCGATGGCATCCGGCACCGTCGTGCGATCGCTCGAGAAGGCGAGCTGGGCGTCGAACGCGCGATACCCGAAGTCGAGGTCGGTGGCCCACTGCACGAGAATCGCGTCTCGCAGCGGCGGGCGGCTCAGGCACCACAGCAGCGCGGCGCAGGTGAACGGGTCGTCGTCGAGCGGCGAGTCGAGGAGATGCTCGACGAAGTGCGGCAGGTCGTCGAGCATCACCTCGGCGGCCACGATCGCGATGGGATTCCCGGTGCCGCCGTCTGTGCCGTGGGTTCTGTGCTCGATCGCGTCGCCGAGGTCGCGCAGGGCCCGACCCACGCTCTCGCGCTCGACGAGATCACTGCGCGGCAGCTCGGCGCCGGCGAGCTGATCGCCGCTCACGTCGCCGACGCCCGGCACGGCGGGAGCGGCGGGGATGTCGGCGAGCGGGCGGATCTGCGGGACGTCGTCGAGGTAGTCGCCCCAGCCGTGCGGGGTGACGCACAGCGCCTCGACCACCCGCAGCCCGGCACGGGCGCACACGTCGACGATCGCCTCGGCGACGGAGAGGTGCGGCAGCAGCAGGCCGTCGGGCACCTGCGCCGCCCCGTCGTCGGTGTAGGCGACCACGGCGACCGCGTCGGTGTCGGGCACCTGCAGCAGGGCGCGCAGCGCGACGTCGGCGAAGTCGTCGGGATCGACGTCGCCCGTCGGCAGGTCGATGCGCATCGCGCCCTGGGTGCGTGTGCCGCGGAAGGGCAGCATGACGATGCTGTTGCGCGGGGTGAAGCCGGCGAGCGCCGGTACGAGGCCGAGGAACTCGGCGGGATCTGTGGCGTGGATGATCGTGGTCATGAACGGGAGTGTGCTCGACGCGACGTACCACGCGATCGGCGGCTGGTGCGCTCTCCCCGGCTGCGGTGCACAGGTGCCGGCAGACGCCACGGGGTGGAGGAAGAATGCCCGCGCATGCGCCCCGGGCGGCCGGTTCACAGACGCGGGCGGTACGATTGGGATCGTGGAGAGTTTCTGGGTTGCCGTGGCGTGGTCACTTCTGCCGACCGTCGCCGTGAGCGTGGTCTTCGTGATCGTGCTCCGCGGCATCCTGCGTTTCGATCGCACGGAGCGCAAGGTGCACGCCCAGATCGAGGCCGAAGAGCGCGCTGCTCGCGGCCTGCCGCCGCGCGTCTGAGGCACCGGCTACGCTGAGCCGAGGCTATCGGCAGGGGAGGGTCTGTGCTCGACGTGAACAGCTGGCCCTGGTGGGCGGTGCTCGGCTACGTCATCATCGACCTCAGCGTCCGCGTCTTCGCGGTGATCGTCGTGCCCCGCAATCGCCGCCCCACCGCGGCGATGGCGTGGCTGCTGGCGATCTTCTTCATCCCCGTCCTCGGCATCCTCCTCTTCCTCCTGATCGGAAACCCGAAGCTGCCCCGGGTGCGCCGGCGCAAGCAGGAGCGGATCAACCAGTACATCGCCGACACCGCCAGCAATCTGCGTCTCGGCTCGCTGCGCCCGGACCCGCCGGAGTGGTTCCCGCCGCTGGTCACGATGAACCAGGCGATGGGCGCGCTGCCGCTCTCGGGTGACAACTCGGCGCATCTGATCAGCGACTACCAGACCTCGCTCGACGCCATGGCCGAGGCGATCCGCAGCGCCGAGGACTACGTGCACGTCGAGTTCTACATCCTGCAGGCGGACTCCTCGACCGACAACTTCTTCCGAGCCATGGAAGAGGCGGCGGCCCGCGGCATCCCGGTGCGGGTGCTGCTCGACTACTGGGCCAACCGGTGGAAGCCGAAGTACCGCGAGACCGTCCGGCGCCTCGAGAAGATGGGGGCCGACTGGCACCTGATGCTGCCCGTGCAGCCGTTGCGCGGCCGCATCCAGCGACCCGACCTGCGCAACCACCGCAAGCTCGTCGTCATCGACGGCACGGTCGGCTTCCTCGGTTCGCAGAACATCACCGACTCCTCGTACAACCTGCCCAAGAACATCCGTCTGGGTCTGCACTGGGTGGACCTCATGGTGCGCGTCGAGGGGCCGGTCGTCGCGAGCCTGAACGCCGTGTTCCTCAGCGACTACTACGCCGAGACCGACACCGTGCCCGAGGGCATCGACATCACGCGCATCGAGACCAGCCACGGCGACCTGGACTGCCAGATCGTGCCGTCGGGCCCGGGCTTCGAGGTCGAGAACAATCTGCGCCTGTTCCTCGGCCTGCTGTACGCCGCGCAGGAGCGGATCATGATCGTCAGCCCCTACTTCGTGCCCGATGAGGCGCTTCTCGCGGCCGTCACCTCGGCCGTGGACCGCGGCGTGCAGGTCGAGCTGTTCGTCTCCGAGCAGGGCGACCAGGCGATGGTCTACCACGCGCAGCGCAGCTACTACGAGGCGCTTCTGCGCGCCGGCATCCGCATCTGGATGTACCCGAAGCCGTACATTCTGCACACCAAGAGCCTCACGATCGACGATCAGGTCGCGGTGATCGGGTCGAGCAACATGGACATGCGCTCGTTCGGCCTGAACATGGAGGTGTCGATGCTCGTGCGCGGCGAGGAGTTCGTCGACGAGATGCGGGTCGTCGAAGACGACTACCGCTCACTCAGTCGCGAGCTGACGCTGGACGAGTGGATGCAGCAGCCGCTGCGCTCGACGGTGCTCGACAACCTCGCCCGGCTCACCTCCGCGCTGCAGTAGGGCGCGCTTCGGCATGACGTCGCTTTGGGACGATCATCTCCGCCGTGACACCATCAGGACATGAGACTTCTTCGCGCATCCTCCGCCGTCGCGGCGCTCGCCGCCGTCGCCCTGCTGGCCACGGCGTGCGCAGGAACCCCCGGTTCGGGCGCGCCGACGAGCTCCCGCACGCCGAGCGTGGGCTCGACCCCGCCGATCGCAGACGGTGTCAGCGAGGTCGAGGTGGCGTGGCTCGACGGCGGTCGCGCGATCGCGGTGCTGACCTGGGGCTCGTCGTCGTGCGCCCCGACGCTGGGCGATGTCGTGAAGGCCGAGCAGGGCATCCGGGTGACCCTCGCCGCGAGCGGCGAGAAGGCGTGCACCGACGACCTGGCACCGCGAGCGCTGATGGTTCCGGTGCCCGAGGGAGTCGATGTCACCTCGGACGTCGAGGTCGAGATCGTGCACGGACAGCGCACCGACACCGCCGACCTGCACGCTCTCGCCGAGGCGCCGCAGGGCCAGACCGAGTATCAGCCGTCGGCGAGCTGGTACGACGACGGCGGCATCGTGCTGCTGACGTGGGGATCGAGCTCGTGCCCGCCGGTGGTGAACGACGTTCAGACGACCGATGCCGGTGCGACCGTCACTCTGCAGGACATCGATCGCCCCTGCACGATGGATCTCGCCCCGCGCCTGACGCCCCTGTCGATCCCGGAAGCTCACGACGACGGCCCCTTCGAGCTGACCCTGGTCGGCGGAGGTCTCGACGGAAAGGTCGCCGTCGAGGGCTGACCGTCACCCGCGCTCAGAAACCGGACGTGTCGTGTCCGTCGGGCAGCACGATCGTGAGACCGCCGCGCTGCACGCGGCACACCATCCGCACCGCGACGCCCAGCTCGTCTCCGTCGAGTTCGATCGAGGTCGGCCCGATCATGGCGGCCTCGGCCTCGGCTCCGCGCAGGTAGCGGATCGACGCGTCCCTGCCGCGTCGCTCGAGCACCCGCCGTCCGGCGCGTGTGCGCCGCAGCACGGAGTTGTCCCACCACACCTTGCGCCAGATGCCCAGCCAGCCCAGCGGGCCCGTCGCCTGGATGAGCGCGATGTCCATCGCGCCGTCATCGAGCGAGGCGTCGGGCAGCAGAGCGATCCCCGCCGGCAGCGCACCGCAGTTGGCGAACAGCATGCTGTGCACCTTGGTCGAGTGCAGCCGGCCGTCGTCGACCTGATAGACCACGCGGAACGGCTTCGCGCCCCGAAGCGAGCGTGCGGCGCCGTCGAGATAGGCGACCCAGCCCACCGATCGCTTCAGATCGGCTCGCGTGTTGGCGATCATGTCGGCGTCGAGCCCCATCCCCGCGAGCACGACGAAGCCGTGCTCGGTGATGGTGCCGTCGGGCCGGTTCAGCCGAGCCCATCCCATGTCGACCGGGTAGGTGAACCCGGTGAAGACGGCCTGCATCACCTTCTCGATGTCGAGCAGCGGCAGGCCCAGGTTGCGGGCGAAGAGATTGCCCGTGCCGCCCGGAAGCACGGCGAACGGGATGCCCGTGCCGGCCATGCTCTCGGCGACGGCCCGGATCGTGCCGTCGCCACCTGCGGCGATGACGGCGGCGGCGCCTTCCTCGATCGCGGTGCGGGTGATGCCCTGGCCGGGATCCTCGATGCTCGTCTCGTAGAAGCGCGGGGGAGCCCACCCGTGCGCCCGGGAGAGCGAGAGGAGTCCGGAGCGCAGCCGCTCGACGTCCACCTTCACCGGGTTGAGCACGAGAGCCGCGTGCGCGTGATCGCTCCCGGATGCCGACATGCCGCCACTCTACGACCTGTGCGCGATGTGTCCTCGCCTCCGGAGCGCGTCGAACGCGCTCGATAGACTGGGCCCATGATCGATCTCGCCCTCCTCCGCGACGAGCCCGAGCTCGTGCGACGCTCACAGATCGCGCGCGGAAACGCGCCCGACACCGTCGACGCGGCGATCGAGGCCGACCGATCGCGCCGCGATGCGCTGAACGCCTTCGAGACGCTGCGTGCCGAGCAGAACGCCTTCGGCAAGACGGTCGCCAAGGCACCCAAGGATGAGAAGGCGGCACTGGTCGCCCAGGCCAAGGAACTCGCCGACCGCGTCAAAGCCGCACAGCAGGCGGCGAACGAGGCAGCGGATGCCGCAGCCGCAGCGCTCGAGCGCATCGAGAACGTCATCATCGACGGTGTTCCCGCCGGCGGCGAGGAGGACTTCGTCGAGCTGCGACGTGTCGGCGAGGTGCCCTCATACGACTTCGAGCCGCGCGACCACCTCGAACTCGGCGAGATGCTCGGCGCCATCGACATGGAACGCGGCGTGAAGGTGTCGGGCTCGCGCTTCTACTTCCTGACGGGCATCGGCGCCCGCCTCGAGATCGCGCTGATGAACCTCGCGCTCGACAAGGCGCTCGCGAACGGCTTCACGCCGATGATCGTGCCGACCCTCGTGCGGCCCGAGATCATGCGGGGAACCGGGTTCCTCGGCGAGCACGCCGACGAGGTCTACCACCTCGAGAAGGAGGACCTGTTCCTCGTCGGCACGAGCGAGGTTCCGCTCGCCGGATATCACAAGGACGAGATCCTCGATCTGAGCCAGGGGCCGCACCGGTACGCCGGCTGGTCGACCTGCTATCGCAGCGAAGCCGGCTCGTACGGCAAGGACACCCGCGGCATCATCCGCGTGCACCAGTTCAACAAGCTCGAGATGTTCGTCTACACCACTCCCGAAGACGCCGAGGCCGAGCACGATCGCCTCGTCGCCCTGCAGGAGGAGATGCTCACCGCTCTCGGCCTCGCGTACCGCGTGATCGACGTGGCCGCGGGCGACCTCGGTTCGAGCGCCGCACGCAAGTTCGACATCGAGGCGTGGGTGCCCACGCAGGGCGCGTTCCGCGAGCTCACCTCGACCTCGAACTGCACGACGTATCAGGCGCGCCGCCTCGACATCCGGTACCGCCCGGAGTCAGACGATGCGGCGCCGGCGAAGACGCGCACCGTGGCCACGCTGAACGGCACCCTGGCTACGACGCGCTGGATCGTCGCGATCCTCGAGACGCATCAGCAGGCCGACGGCTCGGTCACCGTGCCGGAGGTGCTGCGGCCGTATCTCGGCGGCATCGACGTGCTGCGACCCATCGGCTGGTCGGAGCAGCCGAGCGCCGCGCAGGGCACCGAGTGAGGTCGCGGGGCCTGGTCGGGCTCGACGTCGACGGCACCATCCTGCTGCAGGACGAGACGCTCAGCCCCGGGGTCGCCGAGGCGATCGCCGAGGTGCGCGATGCCGGGTACGAGGTCATGATCGCGACGGGACGCAGCTGGGGCGGCACCAAGAGGTACGTCGACGAGCTCGGGCTGACAGCCGACTACGTCGTGTGCTCGAACGGTGCGGTCGTGATGCGCCGTGCGGGCGAGGGATGGGAGCGCTGGCGCGTCGAGGTCTTCGATCCCGCTCCGGTGCTCGCGCTGCTGAGCGAGACCTTCCCCGAGGCGCGGTACATGGTCGAGCTCGGATCCGGTGAGCGGCTGTATACCGATGTGCTCGACGACTGGACCCTCGATGCCGGTCGTCGGGTCGAGTTCGCCGAGCTCAGGCAGCAGCCCGTGTCGCGCATCGTGGTGGTCTCTCCCGAGCACGATGAGGCCGACTTCCAGCGCATCGTCGCCGAGGTCGGACTGAACGAGGTCTCGTACGCGGTCGGCTGGACGGCCTGGCTCGACATCGCCCCGAAGGGCGTCGACAAGGGCACCGCACTCGAGCGCGTGCGTGAACAGCTCGGGGTGCGGCGCGAGAACGTGCTCGTGGCGGGCGACGGCCGCAACGATCTCGGCATGTTCGCGTGGGCCCTCGCCGGCGGCGGCCGGGCGGTGGCCATGGGGCAGGCGGTGGAGGAAGTGCAGGACGCCGCCGGGGAGCTCACCGGCGCCGTGGAGGACGGCGGTCTGGCCTCCGCCCTCCGCACGCTGCTCTGACCGCTGATCCCGACCGCCCCCCAGAAGATCCCCAGCCGGCCGCGCAACAATGAGTCGTCCTGATGGGCTTTGCTGAAACCGATAGACTCGACGACTGACCGTCCGGTGCGAACCGGTGTCGGGAGGGTTGTCCGAGCGGCCGATGGACCTGGTCTTGAAAACCAGTGGGCAGCAATGTCCCGTGGGTTCGAATCCCACACCCTCCGCTTCCTGTCGAAAGGCCACCCGAGTGAGCACGTCCGTCAAACGGCGCCAGCCCGTGGCGCGCCATGGTCAGCTGCGGTCGCCGAGTGCGGTGGGGCAGCTGCTCAAGATCGTCGGCGTCGTGCTCGCGGTCGTGCTCGTGAGCGGCGTGGGCGTCGCCGGATACGTGCTCAGCAGCTTCACGACGACGGTGAGCGCGAACGCGGTCGAGCTCGAGGACAGCAAGGAGCTTCCGCCGGACATCGGCGCGTACCCGGGCGGATTCGACATCCTCCTCGCCGGCGTCGACACGTGCGAAGAGAAGTACGCGCATCTGTTCGGCGCGCGCTGCACCGGCAAGGACTCCGGCGGAACGCTCAACGACGTCAACCTGCTCGTGCACGTCTCGGCCGAGCCGCGCCGCGTCACCGCCGTGAGCTTCCCCCGAGACCTGATGCTTCCCATCCCCGCCTGCACCGACGCGAACGGCCGCACCAACTCGGCCATGAGCAAGCAGCCGCTCAACGTCGCGTACGAGCACGGCGGAGAGGGCGGCGGGCTGAACTGCGTCGCCCAGACGATCTCGAAGCTCACCGGCGAAGACATCGAGTTCGCCGCGAAGGTCACCTTCGGCGGAGTGATCGAGATCACGGATGCCATCGGCGGCGTCGACGTGTGCCTCGCGAACCCCATCAAAGACAAGTACACCGGTCTCGACATGCCGGCCGGCACGCACACCATCCAGGGCATGCAGGCGCTGCAGTTCCTGCGCACCCGCCACGGCGTCGGCGACGGGTCGGACCTGGGCCGCATCGGCAATCAGCAGCAGTACATGTCGAGCCTCGCTCGCAAGATGATCAGCGGCGAGGTGCTGGGCAACGTGCCCACCATGCTGCGCCTCGCCGACACCGGACTCAACAACCTCGAGGCGTCGACCTCGCTGGCCGACCCGATGAAGATCGTGCAGATCGCGCTGGCCGTGAAGAGCGTGCCGTTCGAGGACATCGTCTTCGTGCAGTACCCGACCGCGACCGACCCCAGCGACCCCAACAAGGTCGTGCCGGACAAGCAGGCGGCCACCGCGCTGTGGGATGCGATCGCCGCCAACAAGCAGCTGCAGATCACGCACGAGAACACGACGGACGACGGCGTGGTCGTGCAGCAGCCGGAGGCTCCCGCGGCTCCGGAGACCGCCGCACCCGACCCGGCCGCGACCGAGGCACCGGTGCCCGACGACGTCGCCCAGCTGCCCAGCTCGATCAAGGGCAACTCGGCCGCGGTGCAGACCTGCTCGAACGGCAACGTGCGCCGCTGATCGCGAGCCCGCTCGCCAGGCGGATGGGGCGCACCGCGGTCGGTAGGATCGTCAGGTGACCACCCTCTCCATCGCTCGCCGCGGCGAGGGCGGCTACGCGCAGTACCGCATTCCCGCGCTCGCCGTGACCGCCCGCGGAACTCTGCTCGCCGCCTACGACGGCCGTCCGAACCTCGACGACCTGCCCAGCCCGATCGACCTGCTGGTGCGGCGCAGCGCTGACAACGGCGTGACGTGGGGGCCGCAGCAAGTCGTGCGCACCGGCACCGGGCTGCAGGGCTTCGGCGACCCGTCGCTGCTGGTCGACACCGAGACCGAGCGCATCTTCATGTTCCACGCCGCCGGCACGCGGGCCGGCTTCTTCGAAGCCGTCGAGGGCACCGAGCCCGTCGACGAGGTGCAGCACGTCGACGTGTCGGTGTCGGACGACGACGGACTCACCTGGACGCACCGGCGCCTCACCGCGCAGCTCAAGCGGCCGGGCATCACGGGCATCTTCGCCGCATCCGGCACGGGCGTGCGCGTCGACGAGGGCCGGTACGCTGGGCGTCTCGTGCAGCCCATGGTGCTGCTGGACGGCGGTGAGATCACCGCGGCCGCCGCGTACAGCGATGATCACGGCGACACCTGGACGCTGGGAGCCGCCGTGGGCGGAGGCACGAACGAGTCGTCGATCGCGGCGCTGCTCGACGGGTCGCTGCTGCTGCACTCCCGAGGCACGCCGCACCGGCTGGCGTCGCGCTCGACCGACGGCGGCGCGACGTGGAGCGCTGTCGAGCAGGTCGCCGGTCTGCCCGACCCCAGCGACAACGGGTCGCTGCTCGCCCTCACGGACGCGTCCTCAGCGCCCGGAGCGCTGCTCGTCACCTCGAACCTCGACCCCGAGATGCGCCGCAACACCGCGGTGAGCCTGTCGTTCGACGGTGGGGCGACCTGGCCGCATCAGCACGTGATCTGCGAAGGCAGCTCGGGTTACTCGTGCGCGGCCGCCCTGCCTCACGGCCGCATCGGCGTGCTGTACGAGCGTGAGGGATACTCCGAGATCGTCTTCACCACCGTGAGCCTGCCGCAGATCCAGGACGCCGGCCCGATCGACCCCGAAGCCGCCCGGGTCGGTGCACCGCCCGTGCCCGCCCTCGAGGTCATCCTGCGTTCGATCACGCCCGGACTGCCCGACGAGTGGGTGCACGTCGGCGAATATCACGTCTATCCCCTCGACGCCGGAGACGTCGCCGCGAGTGCGTGGAAGGAGGTCGGCCAGGCCTACGGGGCGGCCGGGGGCATGATCCTCGGCACCCGCGAGGCGCAGCTGCGCAACTACGGGCCTCCGCGACCGGGGCTGCGCGCAGGGGACATCCTCGCCTTCCACGTGCGCGTGCGCGTGCCCGAGGGTGCGGGTGCACGCAACGTCGTGCTCGAGCATCCGGGCGGGAGCACCCCGCCGCAGGACATCCCCGCCGGCGGCCGGACGCTGTTCTCGGCGCCCTACCCCGCGCTCACCGTGACGGACGCCGACATCGCCGCGGGGGTCGTCACGGCGCAGTTCGCTGTGCCCGTACTCGGGCTCGCGTGTGAGCTGCGCTTCGACTGCGCGACGGGTCAGCCGATCGGCTGAACGCGTCGGCTCGATTCGTGGGAGCCTCGCAGAACCGTTATGATTGCAAGGCGCATCCGGTGCAAGCCGGATGCCTGGAGACGTCGCATAGTCAGGCCTAGTGCACCACCCTGCTAAGGTGGAGTCCTCGCAAGGGGACCGAGGGTTCAAATCCCTCCGTCTCCGCAAAACAAAACGAGCCCCGGACGAAGTCCAGGGCTCGTTTTGTTCACCGGCGACGGGTGGCACTTTTCCGCAGCGGGGGATCAAATCCCCTCTGTCTCCGGTGAAGAATCGCTGGTCGTCAGCTGCTGCCTCCGCTCATGGCGTCGCCGAGGCGGTTGACGAGGACGGAGAGGGCGTCGGCGGCCCGCTGCTCTTCTGTGCGTCTGTTGGGCGCTGCGCCGGGGAGGAAACTGCGCATGTCGTCGGCGTGCAGCTCCGCCGTGACCCTCCCGAGCGCGTGCACGAGCGCCGCGCCGCTGTCGCCCGCCAACACTCCTTCGACCCTGATCATGCCGTCGACTTCTTCGGAACTCTCCATGAGGGCCCTCAGTGCTTCGAGGAGCAACCCGGCTGGTTCGCCTTCTACGAGGACATCAGTGTTCGTCATGACGCGACGCTACGTCGCGCCACCGACATTCCTGCATGCTCGCGCGACGCGCAACGCTCAGACGTGTATCGCCTCGGTCACCACGTCTTCGATCGCCCGCAGCGACTCGATTCCGGCGCGCGCGCTGGCCGCGTGCTCGTAGCCGAGCTCGGCCAGGCGCACGGAGATGTTGCGAGCGACGAGGGGCAGCGCGTGGTCTCGAAGCTGCTCGGCGACGACGTCGGCGAAGCCTGGAAGCGCGCGCGGGATCTCGCCGCTGAGCACCACAATCTCGGGGTCGATCATGTGGCAGGCGTTGATCAGCACCCGGCCCAGCACGGTCGCGGCCCGGCGGGTGATCGCCGCCACCGCAGGGTCGCCCTCGCGTGCGAGAGCGACGAACTCCTCCCAGTCGGGAGTCCGGCCGGTGCCGGTGCCGGCGTCGCGCAGCATCGCCGGGACGGATGCGTACTGCATCAGGCATCCGGAGTTGCCACAGGTGCACAGCGGGCCGTTCCAGTCGTAGATGGTGTGACCGAGCTCGCCCGATCCGCCCCTGGCACCGGTCTGGATCTGACCCTTGATCATGTGCCCCGAGGTGACGCCGTGACTGACCTCGACGTACAGCACGTTGTCGTGGCCGCGCCCCGCGCCCCACAGGTATTCCGCGAGACCCTCGAGGCGGGCGGTGTTCTCGGTGTGCACCGGCACGGCGAAGCGCTCGGTGAAGTACCGCTTGGGGTTCACGCCGTACCAGCGGCTCGAGGCGCGCTGAGCGTAGACCTCGCCGGATCGGGCATCCATCTGCGTGTCGACGGCGAGGTGCAGTGCGCGCAGGTCGGCCGGCTCGAGCCCGAGCTCCGCAAGCAGACGGCCGACGAGGTCGGCGCCGGCTGTGAGCCGGGCGTCGGCGGTGACGTCGATCAACTGGCCAAGTGTCAAACTCTTTAACACAGTGCCATCGAGAGTTGCGATGCTGGCAGTGCAGGTGTCGACGAGGAACATCACCGAGGCGAGCACGCCCAGCTTCGGCGTCGTGCCGATCAGGTTCTTGAGTGCGCCGGGTTCCGGATCGGTCTCTTCGATGAGTCCGTCGGAGCTCAGGCGATTGGCGAGGTTGGTCACCGTCGCGCGGGAGACGCCCAGTGTCCGGGCGAGGTCGGCGCGGTAGGCCGGCCCGTCGGCGACGAGTGTGCGCAGCAGTCGCTGCGCATTGGGGGTCAATGCTGTCACGCGAGGTCACTCCTTTGGCCTGGGCTGAGCGCACCGGTGCCGCCTGCCGCAGCGCCACGCTCGGTGCCAGTCTAATACTGTTCAGAATATTGACACTTTCGATTTCTGCAGGCATTCTTGGGGACGGCTCACAATCTCAACGCCGAGACCCTACACAGCGCTCCACACCGGCAGTGAGCCTCACGGAGCACGATTCCATCGGAGGGATCATGAAGTTTCGCAGAATCCTGGCAGGTGCGGCAGCAGCGTCGACCGTCCTCGCACTTGCCGCGTGCAGCTCCGAGGCCGGAGACGCCGCCACCACCGACGAGGCTGAGACCGGCACCGTCCGCATGTGGGTCATGGAGGGTTCGCTCTCCGAGGAATCGCAGCAGTACCTCGCCGACGAGTTCGCGAAGGAGAACCCCGGCAGCGAGCTGAAGATCGAGGTGCAGCAGTGGGACGGCATCGTCTCCAAGCTGCAGACCTCCCTGGCATCCAAGAACGAGAGCCCCGACCTCGTCGAGATCGGCAACACGCAGACCACCACGTTCACCACGGTGGGCGCCTTCGCCGACGTCACCGACATGAAGAAGGCTCTCGGTGGCGACGACCTGATCGGCTCGTTCGTCGACGCCTCCACCGTCGACGGCAAGATCTACGCCTACCCGTTCTACGCCGGCGCCCGCGGTGTCTACTACCGCACCGACCTGTTCGAGAAGGCCGGCATCGAGGTGCCGAACACCATCGGCGACTTCACCGACGCGGTCATCGACCTGCAGGCGAAGAACCCCGACGCCGTCGAGGACTTCTCGGGCATGTACCTCGCCGCCGTCGACCCGCACGGCGTGGAGTCGTACCTCTTCGCCCAGGGCTTCGAGTACGCGAAGAAGGACGGCGACAAGTGGGTCGGCCAGGCCTCGTCGAAGGACTCGCTCGCGGCGCTGGAGAACCTCCAGAAGCTGTTCCAGAGCGGCACCACCTACGGTCTGGACTCGCAGGCCGGCCAGAAGTCGTTCGAGCGCTACTTCAACGAGAACAAGACCGGCGTGCTCATCGGCACCGGCAACATCGGCACCAAGATCGACCAGGCGCTGTGGGACGAGGACAAGGTCGGCGTGTTCGCCATCCCGTCCGAGAAGCCCGGCGTGCCCGGAGCCACCTTCGCGGGCGGCTCGAACATCGGTCTGGCGACCAACTCGCAGAACCCGGCGCTGGCCAAGAAGGCGCTGGAGACCGTCTTCAGCAAGGGCTTCCAGACGCGTCTGGCCGAGGAGGGCTGGGTGCCCGGCAACACCTCGTACGGCGACGCGGTCTCGGGCCCCTTCGTTGAGATTGCCGCCGAGATCGTCGCCAACTCCAAGCTGACCCCGAACAGCCCCGAGTGGGGCGTCGCGTTCGGCAGCACCCAGCTCAACGAGTTCTTCACGCGGATCGCCAAGGGCGAAGACGTCGCCGCCGTCGCTAAGGCGTTCGACGAGCAGCTCGACACCGCGCTGAACAAGTGACGACCGCTCCGCGAACCGAGGCGCACGCAAGAAGATGACACAGACGACAGACCGGCCCACTCGCGCGTCGAACCGACGCTCGCTGTGGAGCCAGCCCATGAGCCGCACGGTGCGCACCAAGCGCCGCGGGCTCGCGCCCTGGATGCTGCTCGCCCCCGCGAGCATCATGGTCCTGGTCGCTCTCGGATACCCCCTCATCCGGCAGCTGATCATGTCATTCCAGCACTTCGGGCTGGAACAGCAGTTCGGCAAACCCGCCGAGTGGGCCGGCCTGTCCAACTATCAGACCATCCTCACCGACCCGTACTTCTGGAGCGTGTTCCTGAAGTCGGTGCTGTTCTGCGCGGTCACCGCAGGCATGACGATGCTGCTCGGCATCGCCTTCGCCGTGCTGATGCTGCGCCTGAACACCCTGGTGCGAGCCATCTTCAACACGACCCTCATCGTCGTGTGGGCGATGCCCGCCCTCGCCTCCCTGACGGTGTGGCAGTGGCTGGTCGACCCGCGCTCGGGGCTGCTGAACTATTTCCTCACCTCGATCGGCCTGGAGGGCTTCAAGAACTTCCACTGGCTGGGTGAGAACTTCTGGACCTTTTACCTGATCGCCTCGGCGGTCATCGTCTGGGCATCCCTTCCCCTCGTCGCGATCACCATCTACGCCGCGCTGGCGCAGGTGCCCGGTGACGTGCTCGAGGCCGCCGAGATCGACGGCGCCTCCAGCTTCCAGCAGATCCGGCGCATCATGCTGCCGATGATCGCCCCCGTCATCTCGCTCATCGGGGTGCTGCAGGTGATCTGGGATCTGCGGGTCTTCACGCAGATCTACGTGCTGCAGCAGGCCGGCGGCATCGCCAGCGAGACCAACCTGCTCGGCACCTACGTGTACGAGACCGGCATCGCCAAGGGCGACTACGGCGTGGCATCTGCGCTGGCCATGGTCATCCTGCTGCTCACCCTGATCCTCACCGGCCGCTATCTGCAGATGCTCTACCGCCAGGGAGGCATGGACTGATGACCACCCAGCTCCTCACCACGCAGGACTTCGCCGCCACCGCACAGGCCGAGGCCAGGCGGACCCGGCGCGCGGCCAAGCGCAAGGCGTTCTTCGCCCACCCGCTCGCGAACGTCGGGGGCGTCCTGCTCGCCCTGCTCTGGCTCATCCCCGTGTACTGGATGGTCAACTCCGCCTTCCAGTCCGAGTCCGAGCTGATGTCGTGGCCGCCGCACCTGCTGCCGCAGGAGTTCACCTGGGACAACTTCTTCACCGCGTTCACGAACAAGAACTTCTGGCCCGCGCTGGGGGCGTCCCTCACCGCCGGAGTGCTGACCGTCGTGTTCGCGTCGGGCGGCGCGCTGCTGGCATCCTTCGCCCTCTCGCGCTTCCGCTTCCGCGGTCGCACGGCGATGATCATCGCGATCCTCGTCGTGCAGATGATCCCCGCCGAGGCGCTGTTCATCTCGCAGTACCGGATGCTCGACGGCTGGGGCCTGCTGAACTCCGTCCTCGGCCTGTCCATCCTCTACATAGGAACGATCGTGCCGTTCATCGCCTGGATGATGCGCGGCTTCGTCGACGGCGTCCCGATCGAGCTCGAAGAGGCGGCGATGGTCGACGGCTGCTCCCGCGTCGGCGCCTTCTGCCGGGTCACCCTGCCGCTGCTGGTGCCCGGGATCATCTCCACCTCGGTGTTCGGCTTCCTGTTCGCCTGGAACGAGTACACCCTCGCCCTGATCGTGCTCTCGAAGGACTCGTCGGTCACCCTCCCGATCTGGCTGCAGTCCTTCCAGCAGGGTCTGAAGGCCACCGACTGGGGTGGCGTGATGGCCGGCGCGACGCTGATCGCGGTACCGGTGATCATCATCTTCGTGCTCGTGCAGAACAAGATCTCGAAGGGCATGGTCGCGGGGGCGGTCAAGGGATGAGTCTGCACAATCTCCCCGAGGTCGGCGTCGGTCCCGTCCCCGGGCGCTCCGCCCGTGCCGAGTGGCGGGGACTGCTGATCGACTCGGCGCGCACCTGCTACCCGGTGGCCGTGATCAAGCGCGTCATCGAACTGGCCGCCCGGTACGGTTTTAATCGACTGCACTGGCACCTCACCGACGACCAGGGATGGCGCTTCGAGGTGCCCGAGTACCCGTTGCTCACAGCCGACGCGGCCTTCCTCCCGCGTGGACGATTCGACGACTACGACTCGCTGCTCGGCGACACCCGTGAGCGCGCGATCGCCGAGCAGGACGAGAAGTGGACGAACGGCTTCTATTCCGACGCCGAGATCGCCGAGGTCGTCGCCCACGCCGAAGAACACGGTGTGGTGATCGTGCCCGAGGTCGACGTGCCGGGCCACATGATGGCCGCCATCGGCGTGTACCCCCATCTGGGGCGGCCCGCAGAGCTGCCGCTGCCTGAAGGCTCGATGCGCGAGCACATGTGGTGGCCCGCACGTAACGACCTGCTCTGGCCGACCGACGAGGCAAGCGACTTCGTGGCTGCGATCATGCGGCGCATCGCGCAGCTCTTCCCCGGTCCGTACGTGCACATCGGGGGCGACGAGTGCGCCTTCCAGCAGTGGGCGTCGGATCCGGACATCGGGGAGTGGATGCGACTGCGGGGCGTCTCGCGGGTCGAGCAGCTGCAGAACTGGTTCATGGACATCGCCGCCGGGGTGCTGCGTGAGAACGGCAAGCGGGTCGCCGTGTGGGACGAGGCGTGCGAGATCTGGGGCGACCAGGACGCGCTCGTCGTGGCATGGGATGAGTCGCGCGGCATGCAGCGCATCGCTGCGGCCGGACAGCGCTTCGTGTTCGCCGACGCGCGCACCCTGTATCTGAACCGCATCGACCCTGACGCCGAGCCATCGCAGAAGGGCATGGTGCCCGGGATCTCGGTCACCGACATCCTCACCGCGCCGTGGGACGAGGCGCAGAACCCGCGCTGCATCGGCGTGCAGGCGGGCGTGTGGTCGGAGTTCGTGCTCGACGGCAACGACCTGATGTCGATGCTCTTCCCGCGGCTGCTGGCGGTCGCCGAGCGGCTGTGGAACCCCGACCTCGACCCGGCGGATGCCGGTGCTCGCATCGCGCAGGAACACGCTGCGCTCCGATCAGCGGGAGCCCTGGACGCTCTCGCGGAGGAGAGGACGCCATGACCACCGCACACAAGCGCCCCAACATCGTCATGATCCTCACCGACGACCACGCCAGTCACGCGATCGGGGCGTACGGGTCGATCGTCAACGAGACGCCCCGGATCGATGAGATCGCGGCGGCCGGGCGCCGGATCGATCACTGCTACTGCACGAACTCGCTATGCACGCCCAGCCGGGCGAGCATCCTCACCGGCACGTACGGCCACGTCAACGGCGTGACGACGCTGGTCACGCCGATCGACGCGAGCCAGCCGA
This sequence comes from Microbacterium sp. NPDC055312, assembly GCF_053645675.1. Classification (NCBI taxonomy): domain Bacteria; kingdom Bacillati; phylum Actinomycetota; class Actinomycetes; order Micrococcales; family Microbacteriaceae; genus Microbacterium; species Microbacterium sp. NPDC055312. The sequence goes on from NZ_JBSHMU010000003.1 coordinate 115,720, forward strand.
CCTTCGTCTCGCTGCTGCGGGATGCTGGCTACCGTACGGGCATCGTCGGCAAGTGGCACATGGGCGAGGGTGAGGGCCACAACCCGCAGGGCTTCGACTACTGGGCGGTGCTGCGTGATCAGGGCGAGTACTTCGACCCGCAGATCCTCACCGAGGACGGCGTGCACATCGAGAAGGGCTACGCGACCGACATCATCACGGACCTGTCGCTGCGCTGGATCGAGTCGCTGGAAGGCGACGAGCCGTGGTGCCTGCTCATCCACCACAAGGCCCCGCACCGCTCGTGGGAGCCCGACGAGGCGCACGCCGACATGTACAGCGACCCCATCCCGGTGCCCGCCACGTTCGACGACGACTACGCCGGTCGGTCCGCGGCAGCCAAGCACGCGACCATGCGCATCGCCGAGCATCTGACCATGCAGGACCTCAAGGCCGCCCCGCCGGAAGACCTCGCTCCCCACGAGCTGGCGCTGTGGAAGTACCAGCGCTACATGGAGGACTACCTGCGCTGCGTGGCATCCGTCGACGACAACGTCGGCCGGGTCATCGACTTCCTGCGCGACCGCGGCGAGTTCGACAACACGCTCATGGCGTACAGCTCCGACCAGGGGTTCTTCCTCGGCGATCACGGCTGGTTCGATAAGCGGTTCATGTACGAGGAATCGATCAGGATGCCGCTGCTGATCTCGTGGCCGGATCGGATCGCCCCCGGCGAGCCGATGCGCCAGATCGTGACGAACGTCGACTTCGCGCAGACGTTCCTCGACGCAGCCGGCGTCGAACCGCATGAGCGCATGCAGGGGATGAGCTTCCTGCCGCAGCTCACCGAACAGCCCGACAAGCCCACGCGCGACGGGTTCTACTACCGGTACTACGAGAACGACGACGAGAACCATCACGTGCTCGCGCACTACGGCATCCGCACCGAGCGCTACAAGCTCATCTACTTCTACAGCGACGGCATGGGCCTGCCGGGCACGTCTCCGTTCACGTACGTGCCGGAGTGGGAGCTGTACGACATGCACACCGATCCCGATGAGCTGGTGAACGTGTATCACGATCCCGATTACCGCGAGATCCGTGAGCAGCTGAAGGTGAAGCTGTGGAAGCTGCAGGCCTCACTCGGCGACGAGCCGCACCCCGCGCAGCCCGCCCCGGAGCTGGTCCCTACCACTCACGAGGACGACAGGCCAGGGTCTCCCGGCCGCGACGCCGTGCGACCATCATCCTGACCATGTCTGACAGCACACACGAACCCGGCGACATGTCGCACGAACAGAAGCTGCGCGATCAGTTCCTGCGTGCAGAGCACTCCACCGAGGTCGACGCCGCCCCGCGCATCGCCGTGTCGGAGCACGACGGGAACGTGCGCATCGACATAGCTGAGACCGCGGCTGTACGGCCTGGCCCCGGCCCCGGCATGGATGGGGCCGACGGCGTGGATCACACCGACTGAAGGGTGGTCCGCCCCGTCGCGACTGGGGAGGGCGCGCACGGGGCGGACGTCATCCGCAGGGCATCAGCCTGCGGGAACAAGGACGCGATCGATGGTGTGGATCACGCCGTTCGTGGCCTGGATGTCGATCTGCCACCACACCAGGCGCGGATCGCGCAGTTGCGGGCTCTCGTCACGAAGCTTGATGCCGCGGGGCTGCACCGTGCCCCCGTTGGCCATGGTCAGAGAGCGCGACTTCAGCACGGCCAGCGGTGCGAGCTTCTTGCCCGCCACAACGTGGTACAGAAGGATGTTCTTGATCTGACCGGCCGAGAACGCCGTCGTGATGGTGTTCAGCGCGTCGGCCTCGCTCGCCGGTGCGGTGCCGGGGAGATCGGTGACCAGCCGCAGGAACGCGCGGTCGTTGGGGGCGAAGACGGTGTAGGTCTGCGAGGTGTCGGCGAGCGCGCCGTCGAGCCCGGTCGCCAGCACCGCCTGTACGAGGATGTCGTAGTCGCCTGCATCCTGATCGGGGGTGCCTCCGCCGGACGACGCAGCGGACGGCGAACTCGCCGCACCCGCGGGGCGCACCGAGACCGACCCCGGCGGAGGCCGTCCGCGGCGCCCGCGGCCGCGAGCTGTGTTCGCGCTCGCTGCGGCGATCGTGCTGATCGCCGGCATCGGACTGACGGCGTGGGGCGTGGCGCGCATGAGCGCGCCGACCGTGCTCGCGGATGCCACACTGTCGGCGTTTCCCGCCCACGCCGGGGCGAGCGGGTCTGCCGATCTCGAGCGTGCACGAGACGGAGCGCTCAGCCTCGTCGTGACGGCCACGATCGCGCCGGCCACGGATGGCTTCCGCGAGGTGTGGCTCATCCGCAGCGACGGCGGCGCCCTCATCAGCCTCGGTGTTCTCGACGGCACTACGGGCACCTTCGCCGTTCCCGCTGACATCGACCTCGCCGAGTACCGCCTCGTCGACATCTCCGCGGAACCGGCGGACGGCGACCCCGCGCACTCCGGCGACTCGATCGTGCGCGGCGAGCTGCGCGGCACCTGACCCGCGCCGGGTCGCCACCGGCGGGGCCGGTCGGCGGCATCATCCCATCACCGTCGCGCGGCTCCGGTAGCCTCGGAACATGGCGAATGCAACGACGCAGACCAAGAAGCGCGAGGCCTTCGGGTCGCGCAACGTCTTCATCATGTCGGCGATCGGATCTGCGGTCGGGCTCGGCAACATCTGGCGGTTCCCGTACGTCGCATACGAGGGCGGCGGCGGGGCATTCCTCATCCCCTACCTGTGCGCGCTGCTGACCGCCGGCATCCCGCTGCTCTTCTTCGACTACGCGATCGGCCACCGCTTCCGCGGGTCGGCACCGCTCGCCTTCCGGCGGATGAGCCGCGCAGCCGAGCCGCTCGGCTGGTGGCAGGTGCTCATCTGCGTCGTCATCGCCACCTACTACGCGGTGATCATCGCCTGGGCTGCCATGTACACCTGGTTCTCAGCCCAGATCAGCTGGGGCAAGGGCAACGAGCAGGACTACTTCTTCTCGGACTTCCTCGAGATGGGCAACATCAAGAACGGCATCTCGCTCGAGTTCGTGCCGCAGGTCGGCATCCCGCTCATCGGCGTGTGGCTCGTCGTGATCACCATCATGGCGCTGGGCGTCAAGCGCGGCATCGGCGCGGCCAACATGATCCTCATGCCGCTGCTGACGCTCATGTTCGTCACCCTCGTCGTGCAGGCGCTGTTCCTCCCCGGCGCCATGGACGGGCTGAACGCGTTCTTCACCCCGAACTGGCAGGCGCTCGCCGACCCGGGCGTGTGGGCATCCGCCTACGGCCACATCTTCTTCTCGCTGTCGGTGGCGTTCGGCATCATGGTCACCTACTCGTCGTACCTGAAGCGCAAGACCGATCTGACCGGATCCGGTCTCGTCGTCGGCTTCGCGAACTCCGGTTTCGAGATCCTCGCCGGCATCGGCGTCTTCGCAGCTCTCGGCTTCATGGCGCAGGCCCAGGGCACCGACGTCTCCGGCGTCGCATCCTCGGGCATCGGCCTGGCGTTCATCGCCTTCCCGACGATCGTCTCGCAGGCGACCGGCGGCTCGATCTTCGGCGTCCTCTTCTTCGGCGCCCTGGTGTTCGCCGGCATCACGTCGCTCATCTCCGTGCTGGAGGTGGTCGTCGCCGCGCTGCAGGACAAGCTCGGGTGGGGCCGGGTGCGTACCACCCTCACCGTGGCGATCCCGGTGGCGCTGATCTCGATCGCGTTCTTCTCGACCACCACCGCATTGCAGGTGCTCGACACGACCGACGCATTCATCAACGCGTTCGGCATCATGGCCGTGGCCCTGGTCGCTGTCATCCTCGTCGCATGGATCCTGCGCAAGCTGCCGGTGCTGCGCGAGCACCTGAACCGTCGGTCGAGCTTCCGGCTCGGCTGGGCCTGGATGCTGCTGGTCGGCGCGCTCGCCCCGATCGTGCTCGGCTACCTGTTCGTCAGCGAGATCGTCGCCAAGGTCGCCGCGCCGTACGAGGGCTACCCGCTGTGGTTCCTGGCGATCTTCGGCTGGGGGACGGTGGTCGCGATCATCGTGTTCGCGATCCTGCTGTCGTTGCTGCCGTGGAGCCGACGCTCGCATGCGAAGGACGATCCCGAGTACGACGAGTTCCTCGACGTGGAGAACTACGAGCCGGATGCCGAGACCGCGAGCATCGCCGTGGCGGATGCCCGACCGAAGGGAGCACGACCATGACCCCCACCGCTGTCGTCATGATGATCGTCGCGATGGTCACCGTGTGGGGTGGGCTCGCCGTCGCCGTGGTGAACCTGGTGCGTCACCCCGAAGTGGCGGAAGACGAGCCGGCGCCGCCGGTTGAGCTCTGACGGATCCGCCGGAACAGGCAGAATGCCGGAACACTGGCTGAATCGGCCTGGTGGTGGTTGAATCCGATCATGCCGTCAGATGCAACGTCGGGCCTCGAATCGGAGCGTGTCGCCGATGCGCTCCGAGAGGACATCATGTCGGGTCGACGCCTTCCGGGCTCCCGACTGGTCGAGCGCGACATCGCCGCTGAGCTGCAGGTGTCTCGCCTGCCGGTGCGCGAGGCGATCAAAGCGCTGGTGGCTGACGGGATCGTCGTGGCACGGCCGCGCAGCTGGGCGACGGTCCGCGAGTTCTCACCGCACGACCTGCAGGGCTTCTTCGAAGTCCGAGAGGCGCTCGAGACACTGTCGTTCGTGCTCGCCGCCCAGCGCGTCGACGAGGTCGGCATCGCGCTGCTCGAGTCGCTCGTCGCGCAGGAGGCCGCTGCCGCGGCGCTCGACGACGTCGAATCCGCGCGGCACGCGTCGACGGCGTTCCACATGGCCGTCGTCCGGCTGTCGCAGAACGCCATGCTGGTCGAGTTGGCGGGCTCTCTGCTCACCAGGCTGCGCTGGCTGTTCGGGCAGCACGACGACCTCGCCGACATGGCATCCACTCACCGTGAGATCCTCGACGCGATCCGCGCGCGAGACATCGAGGCCCTGCGGCGGCTGGTTCCCGCGCACCTGGCGGAAGGGCGGACAGCCGCTCACGAGCGCATGTTCGGGGCATCCGCTCCGCGCGAATGAACCCACCCCACCGCTGTCGGTGGGGTGCCGGTACGCTCGACTCGGGAGGTACTCGTGGGACGAACAGCTGATGCCGTCGCCGAGGGCGTCGCGATCGCCACGGCGGCCGTTCGGCTGACCGTGAAGAACCAGATCCTGGTCGGTACGATCGCACAGGGCGGTGCCTTCGAGATCGACCACTACATGGACGAGGCACGTGCCGCGCTGCGTGCCATGGCCGACGAATCCGAGCAGGCCGCCGAGCACCTCACGGCCCTGCGCAAACGGGCCCGGGGTCGGCACTCCGACCCGCACGGCACGCACGACTACCGCGATCGCGACGTGCGCAATCTGCGTCGTCGCGCGAAGCAGTCGCTCGGGGTCGCCAACCACCTGCGCGAGATGACCGAAGACCCCGAGAGGCTGCGCGCCCTTGTCGAAGAGGCGAGGGCGGCGGCGTGGACCGACGTGCGCAGCAACCTCGATCGCCGGCTGCGCGTCGAGGGGATGCGGGCGGATCAGGATCCCGAGTACGAGCAGATGCGCGAGGCGCGGATGCAGGCCCTCAAACTCGTCGACCTGCAGGCGCTCTCGTCGGAGCAGCGCGCTCGCCGCAAGCGCGAGAAGGCGGCCGAGAAAGTGGCGGAGAAAGACGACTCGCGCGCCGAGCGAGACGGCAAGCGCGCGCTCTGGACGCGCCGGGCGTGAGCCCGCCCTGCCCGGATTTCGCTTCTCGTCGAAACGTGTTGTAGGCTGTTCTTCGGCCCGCTGAGCGGGTCGTGCGCCCCTAGCTCAATGGATAGAGCATCTGACTACGGATCAGAAGGTTGGGGGTTCGAGTCCCTCGGGGCGCGCACTGTGTTGAGACAGTAGTGAAACCCCCGTCGCGAGAGCGGCGGGGGTTTCGCCTTTCCTGCGGGATCCTCCGCGCAGCGCGGGGCGAGAGGATGTCGGTATGGATCTCGACGACGCGTGCACCTGCGCGCGGCGCTCGGCGAGCTGGACCTGCAGAGCGCACCGATCACCTTGCCGCCCAGCGCGTTCGATCCGGCCCGGCAGCGGTACCTGCAGAGGGTGACCGACCGGGCGGCTGCTCGGCAGCGCAGACCCTTCTGGAAGCTCTGGGGCTGAGCCGGCTCCCGGTGGGGGCGGCCCGGAAGAGCCCGGACGGACGTAGGCTGGAGGCGTGACTGCGTACGTCTCGGCTTTCGACCTGTTCTCCATCGGTGTGGGACCGTCGAGTTCGCACACCGTCGGTCCGATGCGCGCCGGCGTCGATTTCGCCGATCGTCTGACGGCCGAAGGGCTGCTCGGTCGCGTCGCCCGCGTGCGGTGCGAGCTGTTCGGCTCGCTGGGAGCGACCGGGCTGGGCCACGGCACTCCGGATGCCGTCGTCGCCGGTCTGCAGGGACTGCACCCCGAGAGCTGCGACCCCGACGAGGTGCGCGAGCTGTGGAGCCGCTGGCCCGAGGGCCGCGAGCTGATGCTGGCGGGGGAGCACCGCATCCCGTTCGCGAAAGACGACATCGCGTTCGTGCCGCGCACGCGGCTGCCCGGCCACCCCAACGCGATGACCCTGCATGCGCTCGACGCCGAAGGCGCGCCGGTGCTCGAGCAGACCTATTACTCGATCGGTGGCGGCTTCATCCGCCGCGACGGCGAGGAGGCGCGGGTGGCCGCGGCCCCGCAGCCGTACCCGTACGACACCGCCGAAGAGCTGCTCGCGCTGTGCGACGAGACGGGCATGTCGATCGCCGAGATCGCCCGCGGGAACGAGATGGCGGTGCGCTCCGAAGAGCAGGTCGCGACGGGTCTCGACGCGATCTGGGATGCCATGGCGTCGTGCGTCGATGCGGGACTGCACTCCGGGGGCACACTGCCCGGCATCCTGAAGGTGAAGCGCCGCGCGGGCGACATCCGTCAGCAGCTCGAGGCGGTCGAAGCCGACGGGCATCCGGCGCTTCCCGGCGAGTGGTTGGGTGCCTTCGCACTCGCCGTGAACGAGGAGAACGCGGCGGGCGGTCGCGTCGTCACCGCCCCGACGAACGGCGCGGCCGGCATCCTGCCCGCGGTGGCGATGTACTGGTGGCGCTTCCTCGCCGACTCCGGCCTCGGCGTGGGCAACGCGGTCACCCCGCACGGCGAGCTGGTCGGCAGTGCCCTGCTCGGCTTCCGCCCGCCCGCAGCTGAATCGACGACCCCTCCAAATGGGTCCCTGAGCCCAGATGGGTCCCTGAGCCCAGATGGGTCCCTGAGCCCGTCGAAGGGCCCGACCGCCCCCGCTGAATCGATGAACTCTCCAGCTGGGTCCCTGAGCCCAGATGGGTCCCTGAGCCCAGATGGGTCCCTGAGCCTGTCGAAGGGCCCGACCACCCCCGATGGCGAGGACGCGGTAGCCGAGGCGAATCGGCGCCGCGGCATCCGGCGATTCCTGCTCACCGCGACGGCGCTGGGCTCGCTGTTCAAGGCGAACGCGTCGATCTCGGGTGCCGAGGGCGGCTGCCAGGCCGAGGTCGGCTCGGCCTGCGCGATGGCGGCCGGCGGTCTCACCGCGGTGATGGGCGGCACGGTGCGGCAGATCGAGAACGCTGCCGAGATCGCGATGGAGCATCATCTGGGGCTCACCTGCGACCCGATCGGCGGCCTCGTGCAGATCCCGTGCATCGAGCGCAACGCGATCGCCGCGTCGACCGCAGTGACGGCGGCGCGTCTCGCGCTGCGCGGTGACGGGCACCACTACGTCTCGCTGGATGCCGTGGTCGAGACGATGCGGCAGACCGGTCTCGACATGTCGACGAAGTACAAGGAGACCAGCGAGGGCGGCCTGGCGGTGAACGTCATCGAGTGCTGATGATCGCTCACCCGTGAGCGCGTGCGCGGGTGAATAATCGACGCATGATGAACCCGGCCGACGCCGTCGTCATCGACGGATTGCGCGTGCGACGCGGACACCACGAGGTGCTCGATGGACTGTCGCTGCGCATTCCGCGTGGCCGGGTGATCGGCCTGCTCGGGCCGTCGGGGTGCGGCAAGACGACGATGATGCGCTCGATCGTCGGCGTGCAGCGCATCCACGGCGGCACGGTGACCGTGTTCGGCGAGCAGGCCGGTTCGCCCGGGCTGCGGCACCGCGTCTCGTACGGCACGCAGGGCTCGGCCGTCTACGACGACCTGAGCGTGCGCGAGAACCTCCGCTACTTCGCATCCGTCGTCGGGGCATCGCGCTCTGAGGTCACCGGCGTGATCGATCGGGTGGGGCTCGCACATCACGCGCAGCAGCGGGTGGCCGATCTCAGCGGCGGTCAGCAGAACCGCGTGTCGCTCGCGGTCGCGCTGCTCGGCGAGCCCGAGCTGGTCGTGCTCGACGAGCCGACCGTCGGTCTCGACCCCGTGCTGCGGGCCGAGCTGTGGGGGCTCTTCCGGCAGATCGCCGACGCGGGCACGACCATGCTCGTCTCGAGTCACGTCATGGACGAGGCGCTGCGCTGCGACCGGCTGCTGCTCATGCGGGACGGACGGCTGATCGCCGACACCACGCCACAAGAACTGCTCGACGACACCGGGCAGACCGACGCCGAGAACGCGTTCCTCATCCTGATCGAACGCGACGCCGGTTCCGAGACGCGTCGCTCCCGGCGAGGGGTCGAGCGATGAGCATCCGCCGTACGATCGCCACCGCCGGGCGGGTGCTGCACCAGCTGCGCCACGACCCCCGCTCGATCGCTCTCATGCTGATCGCGCCGAGCCTGCTGGTCGGGCTGTTCGCCTGGCTGTTCGCCGATCAGGAGGGTGTCTTCGACCGGTTCGGCGGAGCGATCCTCGCGCTCTTCCCGTTCATCGTGATGTTCCTGATCACCTCGATCACCACCCTTCGCGAGCGTCGCTCCGGCACGCTCGAACGGCTGATGACGACACCGCTCGGCAAAGCCGACGTGATCATCGGCTACGCGCTGGCCTTCGGGCTGATGGCCGTCGTGCAGGCGGTCATCACGGTGGCCTTCGCCGTGTACGCGTGCGGTCTGCAGGTCGACGGCCCGCTCTGGCAGCTGGGTCTGGTCGCCGTGGTCGACGCTGTTCTCGGCACGGCACTCGGGCTGCTGGCCAGCGCGTTCGCGCAGACGGAGTTCCAGGCGGTGCAGTTCATGCCGGTGCTCGTGTTCCCGCAGATCATCCTGGGCGGGCTGTTCATGCCGCGCGACCAGATGCCCGATGTGCTGTACGCGATCTCCGACTGGCTGCCGCTGAGCCACGCGATCGACGCGATCCAGGCTGTCACGGCGGGCGACGAGGGGTGGGACGTCGGCTCGCCGCTGCTGATCGTCGGGGCGTTCGCGGTCGGTTGCCTGGTGCTTGCGCCCCTGACGCTGCGCCGACGCACGCCCTGAACCCGTCACGCTCGGGCGGCGCGCTTCGTGGTGTGCCGGGTGGGTGCGGCGGCCCAGGGGTCTTCCGGCCACGGATGCTTCGGATACCGGCCGCGCATCTCCGCTCGCACCTGCGCGTACGGCCCCGACCAGAACGAGGCGAGATCGCCGGTCACGGCGAGGGGCCGCCCGGCGGGCGAGAGCAGGTGGAACAGCACCGGCACGCGCCCGCTCACGAGTCGGGGCGTCTGCGCCCAGCCGAAGCACTCCTGCAGCTTGACCGACACCACGGGTTGCGCATCGGGTTCGTCGAGCGGGGGATACCCGATCCGGATGCGCGAGCCGCTGGGCACCTCGAGCCGTTCGGGAGCGAGCGCGTCGAACTCGCCTGCGGCGGGCCACGGCAGCAGCCGGCGCAGCGGCGCCACGAGGTCGATGCGATCGGCCGGAGCGCCGTCCGCGAGGGCCTCGAGCTCGGGATCGAGCCACTCGTCGAGCCGGGCCAGCAGGGCAGCGTCTGAGACGTCGGGCCAGGGCTCGCCCGCCTCACGGTGCAGCAGGGCCATCCGTCGGCGCAGCCCCTCGGCGGCATCCGACCAGGTGAACACGTCGAGACCGTCTGCCTGCACGGCGCGCTGCACGGCATCCCGGCCCTCAGCAGCCGACGCACGCACCGGGACGGACGAGCGCACGATCGCCCCGACGCGCCGCTCGCGGCGGGCGCTGACACGGCCGCCGATCAGCTGCGCCTCGACGCGGTCGGTGATCAGGTGATCGGCGGCGCGCTCGACCTGCTGCTCGGTGACGGCCGCGGCCGCGCGGATCACCGCGCCCGAGCCGGCGGCGACGCGACCGGAAGCCCGCGCCACATCGGCCACGGCCAGCCATTCGGCGTCGGCGAGAGGGCCGCTGATCCCCGCTCGGGTTCCGGATGCCAGCAGGAACGTCGCCCCGTCTGACGAGCGCTCGACCCGCTTGGCGATCCGTGCGGGGAAGGCGAGCGCGACGACGAGTCCGACGTCGTCTGCGCGTCCACAGGCAGACCCTTCCGGTGGCAGGAGACGCACGAGACGGTCGACCTCGCGAGCCCAGCGCTGGGCATCCGGGCTTCGGCCGTGACGCAGCGCGCCGATGGCGGCGGCGATGTCGGCATCCCGCACGCGGATGTCACCGCCGACCAGCGCGACGACCTCGGCGGCCGCTCGTGCGCCGACCAGGCTCGAGCCGTCGCGCAGCGCTCGGGCAAGGCGCGGATCGGCCGGGATGCGCGCGAGTGCGCGCCCCTCGTCGGTGGCGCGGCCCGTGTCGTCGATCGCGCCGAGGGCGTGCAGCACCGCGGTCGCGTCGCTCAGGCTGTCGGCCGGCGGCGGGTCGATGAGCCTCAGCCCCACGCCGCCCGGGGCGCCCCAGCATGCGAGCAGCAGCGCGGCGTCGGCGAGGTCTGCCGTCGCGATCTCGGGAGCAGGGCGAGCCGGGGCGGTGGCGTAGGTGCGCTGGTCGACGCACCGCACGACCGTGCCGGGACCCTGCCGGGTGGCGCGTCCGGCGCGCTGCACACACGACGACCGGGACGCCGCCGCCGTCACGAGTCCGGTCATGCCGCGGGCAGCATCCCGCTGCGGCTGGCGGGCGAGGCAGCTGTCGACGACGAGGCGCACGCCCGGCACGGTCACCGACGACTCGGCGAGCGACGTCGTGACGATGATGCGCGGTCGGCCACCGGCGTCGCGGCCGCGGATCACCGCATCCTGGGCTGCCGACGACAGCTGCCCGTGCAGTTCCCGCACATCGAAGTCCGGCGCCATGTCGGCGATGCGGCGGGCGATCTCGGCGACCTCTCGGGCACCCGGGGCGAAGACGAGGGTGTCGGCGCCCGGGGCGCTGCCGACGAGATCGCGAGCAGTGGATGCCGCGGTGCCGGCGACATGGTCGAGGAAAGACCGAGTGACGCCGCGCTCGTCGAGCCGCGGTGCCGGGCTGGGCGCCCACCGCTCGGTGAGCGGATGCGCGGGAACGGCGTGCTCGACGACCGGTGCGGGCGAGGTGTGCGTGCCGATGACGGCGGCGATCCGCTCGGCATCGAGCGTGGCCGACATCGCGACCAGTGTGAGGTCGTCGCGCAGCTGGCGCACCTCGCCGAGCAGCCCGATCAGCAGGTCGGTCTCGAGCGCGCGCTCGTGCACCTCGTCAATGATCACGGCATCGATGCCGTCGAGGCCGGGGTCATCGAGCATCCGGCGCAGCAGCACTCCCGCCGTGACGAACTCGACGCGCATCTCGGGGCTCGTTCGGCGCTCGCCGCGCACGGTGAAGCCGACGCGGCTGCCGAGCGCTGAGCCGTCGAGTTCGGCGAGGCGCCGGGCGGCGGCGCGGGCTGCCACCCGGCGCGGCTGCGTGACGATCACCCGGCCGCGGGTGCGCGTCGCCAGCAGGGGAGGCACGAGCGTGGTCTTGCCCGTGCCCGGCGGGGCGCTGATGACCAGCGCCGTGCTCGTGTCGAGGGTGCGGTCGACGTCGTCGAGCGCTGCCGCGAACGACAGCCCCGCGCTGATGCGGGCGAGGTCGAACGAGCGGGAGGTCACGGTTCCAGTCTGCCCGCTCGATTCCGTCGGTTCGGGACCCTCCCGGCCGCTGCGAGGTCGACTGTGTACGCGTACAGGGCGAGAACCGTACGAAAGTGACCCCGGATGATGTGCGCGTCGGGTCGGTGAACCCACCGGGCCTGCGAGGTCGATCGTGTACGTGTGCGGAGCGGGAACCGTACGAAAGTGACCCCGGACGACGGAACGCGGATGCCGGATGCCGGATGCCGGGTGCCGGTTGCCGGGTGCCGGGTGCCGGGGCGCCCGCGTCCCGAGGTGCGCCCGTGTGGCCGGTGCCTCCCGAGGCGGCGAGACGAAACGGGGGCCGACACGCCACATGTCGGCCGGATCCCGTGCATCCGGCCGACATCTGGAGTGTCGGCCCCCGATGTGTGTGCGCTGGAGGAGACGCGAAGAGCCGCCTCGCACGGCGAGACGGCTCTTCGAGGCGGCCTGGGCGACGGGCGCCGCGGCGGCGGGCATCGCGCCGGCAGCCGAGGGCGGCGGGCTACTCGCCGACCGGGGGCTCCGCCGGGTCGTCGAGGGTGCGCTCGACGACCGCGGTGGAGGTGGCCGGGGCAGCGGATGCCGCAGGCGAGGCATCCGTCGCCTGGGCGACACCGGCGCCGAAGCCGCGGCCGACGGCCTGACCCTGGATGATCGCGGCGAGGTCGAGACCGGTCGCGGCGCTCACGCTGTCGAACACCGACCGCATCGCCTTGGCGTTGTCGCCGCCGACGACGCTGGATGCGCCGTCATCGCCGTTGCCGCCGATGATCGACACGTTGCCGATCGCGGAGTATCCCTTGGCGAACTCCGCCATGATCTGTGGCAGCACCTCGAGCACGCGCTGCGACAGGAAGGCCTCCTGGTTCGAGGCGATGGCCTTGGCCTCGGCTTCGACGGCCGCGGCGCGGGCCTCTCCCTCGGCGCGGATGGCCTCTGCCTCGGCGTTGGCGCGCAGACGGCGGGCCTCGGCTTCGGCGTCGGCCTGAGCGCGCAGCGCGTTCGCGTCACCGGTGGCCTTCGCCTCGGCGGCGGCCGCCTCACCGGCAGCGCGGGCCCGGTCGGCCTGGGCCTGCTGCTCGGCGATGCGGGTGCGGGCCTCGGCCTGCTTGACCTGCTCGATCGCGGCGGCCTCCGCCGCCTTCTCGCGGGTGAACAGGTCTGCCTGGGCGCGGGTCTCGGCCTCGTACCGCTGTGCGTCGGCCACGCGCTTGACGTCGGCGTCGAGCTGAGCCTGCTTGTTCTCGGCCTGCTGCTGCAGCACGGCCTGCTCGGCCTGGGCGCGGGCCAGCTGCTCGGCCTGCTCGGCCTCGGCGCGAGCGCGACCGATGCCGGCGTTCGCGTTGGCGGTGTTCGTGTCGAGCGCGGTCTGCTCGATCAGGTTCGCCTCCTGGTTGGCGATGTACTTCTGGTTGATCGCGCGGTCAGCGTTGGTCTGCGAGATCTCGGCCGCCTGACGCTTCGCCTGGATCTCGGGCGCACCCAGCGACTGGATGTAGCCGACCTTGTCGGTGATTCCCTTGATCTGGAACGAGTCGAGGATGAGGCCCTGCTCGGCGAGCTCCTGCGAGACGTCGGCGGCGATCTGGTCGGAGAACTTCTTGCGCTCGCGCATCAGCTCGACGACCGAGAGGGTGGCGACGATGCCGCGCAGTGCGCCTTCGAGCTGCTCGGTGGTGAACTGTTCGATCGCCTTGTCCTGCGAGGCGAAGCGCTCGGCGGCGCGGCGCACATACAGGGGGTCGGAGCCGATCTTGACGATCGCGACGCCGTCGACGTTGAGCGTGACGCTGTCGAGCGACTGCGCCTCAGCGTTCAGCGACACCTGGCGCGAGCGCAGCGAGATGATCTCGTGACGCTGCGTGATCGGGTTGACGAGCGACTTGCCGTTGACGATCACCGTCACCGGCGACTCCGCCATCTCGGAGCTGGTGCTGCCGTCGGCATTGATGACGGCGCGCTGCACCTTCTGCTTGCGACCCGAGATGACGAGCGCTTCATCGGCTCGAGCGACCTTGATCCAGCTGCGGGCGAACAGCAGCAGGATCAGCGCGATGACGATGGCGGCGACGACCGCGATTCCGATGACGACCAGGATGCCGATTGCTCCGGCGATCTCCATGGTGACCTTCCTTCCCCCTTGTAGGTTTCAGGTACACCCTGCCAGAGTCTCGGCGGTCACACCCCGCGCAGCTTCTTCGTCAGCTGCAGCAGCGTCGCGAGTTCGGCGTCGTCGAGGGGCGACATCTTCTCGGCGATGGTGCGCCCGTGCACCGTCGCCAGTTGACGGAACGCTTTGGCCCCGGCGTCCGTCGCGGTGATCAGCGCACCGCGCCCGTCGTCGGGATCGATCGCCTTCGTGATGAGCCCGCGCGACACCATGCGATCGATGAGCCGCGAGACGCTCGGCTGGCTGATGAGCGACTTCGCGGTGATGTCGCGCAGTCGCGAGGTCATTCCGGGAGCACGCACGACGGTGAGCAGCACGTCGTACTCGCCCTGGGCCAGGTCCGATCCCTCGAAGTCGACGGCCATCTCCGCCAGCAGCTGGTGCTGCGCGCGGAACAGGCTCTCCCACGCCTGCAGGGCGAGCTCGCGGTCGGTCATGTTCTCAGCGTACTGTCGCGCGCCGACCTCGGATGGCAGCAGTAAGGGCCGGTCGGAGAGGCTTCCGACCGGCCCTTGTCCCTTGCACCAAAGAGAGTCCTGCAATCACATGCGGTGGATGCCACAGCAAACATTCACCGTGCGATGAGTGTATAACGGCGAGGTAACGAATGCAACGGTTTGGTTACGAAGATTCCGTGGTGGACGGCCTGACGATCTGAACGACGGGGATCCCAGGAGGGAAGGCCACAAGGATCGGCCGTGTGCGGCAGGATCTCAGCGGCGTGCGAGTCCGTCGCTACACTCGGGAACCGTGAGCGCAGCACCATCGAACGGTCGAGGATCTCGAACGTCGTCGAAAGCCGTCCGTCGTCTGCTGATCGGCCTCGTCGCGATTCTCGCGATCGCGCTCGTCGCCATCATCGCGGTCCCGTTCGTGCGCGCGCTGGCCGGCGAGGCGCAGGAGCCGCCCGCAGAGATCGATCCGACCGTCAGCGTCGCTCCGACCCCGAGTCCCAGCCCGCTGACGCCAGCCCAGCAGCTGCTGGAAGACGCCGCTGACCCGGCAACCGCCTGCGCTGTGACGTTCTTCGGCGAGGGTGTCGAGCTGGCGCCGATTCTGCAGACGGAGGGGATGCTGTACTCCGGGCTGCCGATCCCTGAGCGTGCCGGGGCGGTGTTCGCCGGCTGGTATCCGACGTTCGAGACGGCGCAGGCTCAGGCGCAGACCGACCGGGTCAACGGATCGCGGCCTGCCGTCTGCGTCAACCACGAGAGCGCTCTGTACGCAGCGTGGACCACACCCGAGCAGAATCTTGCGACAGCCACGAAGATCCCGATCCTGATGTACCACCAGTTCACCACCAAGCCAGAAGGCGAGTCCGGATGGCTGCGCGGCAACTTCGTGTATGTCGAAGACTTCAGAGCGCAGATGGACTACGTGGCAGCGCAGGAGTTCTACCTGCCCACGTGGGACGAGCTGGATGCGTTCATCGACGGCAGGCTGTTCCTGCCGCGGCATTCGCTCATCATCACGGACGATGACGCCGATCCGACGTGGCTCGAACTCGCCGTGCCCGTCGTGACCGAGCGGCAGCTCCTTACGACGTCGTTCGTCATCACATCTGCCCGCCAAGACCCCACGCCGTCACCGTTCGTCCTGCAGCGGTCGCACACGAACGACATGCATCGAGCGGGAGATGATGGCCGAGGGCGGATGGTGAACCTGTCAGCCGATGAGGTCGCGGCCGACCTGGAGGAATCAGCGCGCATCCTCGGCAGCAGAGAGGTCGTCGCCTACCCTTATGGTCACCACAGCCCGACAGCCGAGCAGGGCGTCACGCAGGCCGGATACCTACTCGCGCGCACGATCGAGCACGGGTACGTGCAGGTGGGGACGAACAAGCTCCAGCTTCCCGTCATCCGCATGAACTACGGGGACACGGTCTCGAAGCTGCAGAAGGACATCGGCTGACGCTGCGGTGGGTGTCTTGGGAAAGTGACCGCCGTGCGGTCGGTGCGCACCTCAGCGCCCGACCACTCCGAGCTCGTAGGCGCGGATCACGGCATCCACGCGGTTGCGCAGCTCGAGCTTCGACAGCACCCGTCCGACGTGGGCCTTCACGGTCGAATCGCTCAGATGCAGGGTGGCCGCGATCTCGCCGTTCGTCTGCCCCTGGCCGATGAGCTGGAAGATCTCGCGCTCTCGCGCGGTGAGATCAGCGAGGGCGCGCTCGGCATCGGCCGTCTGCCGGCCACCCAGGTGCGGCGCCGCGGTGGCGATCAGGTGCGCGGTGATCCGCGGCGAGACCACGGCGTCGCCGGCGTGCACGGCCTCGATCGCGGCCACGAGCTGCTCGGGGCGGGTGTCCTTCAGCAGGAAGCCGGCGGCGCCAGCGCGCAGCGCGCCGAAGGCGTAGTCGTCGAGATCGTAGGTCGTGAGCACGAGAACGCGCGTGGCCGGACGTCGGGCGAGAACACGCCTGGTCGCCTCGATGCCGTTCATCCCCGGCATCCGCACGTCCATCAGGATCACGTCCGGCTGCAACCGCTCGGTCGCCCCGACCGCACGTTCCCCGTCGTCGGCTTCACCGACGACGACGATGCCCGGCGTCGCGTCGAGCATGAGCCGGAAGCCGTATCGCACGAGCTCCTGGTCGTCGACGAGCAGCACGCGGATGTCGTCGCTCAACTCTCGTTCCCTTCGCTCGCGTCCCAATGCAGTCGGGCGGCGACCCGCCACCCGAGGCGCCGCGGACCCGCCTCGAGCGTGCCGTTGTACAGCGCCACTCTCTCCTGCATGCCGAGCAGCCCTCGGCCGACGGCGTCGGTGATCGCAGGTGCGGAGGGGGACGGCGATGTGTCCTGCACGACGATTTCGACTCGTTCTTCGAGCCAGTCGACGTGCACCTCGACAGACTGCAGGTCCGTGGCGTGGCGGAGCGAGTTGGTGAGCGACTCCTGCACGATCCGGTACACCGTCAGCCCCAGGGCGGCATCGGCGGGCGGCCGCCCGGTGACGGTCAGCCGCACCGGCAGACCCGCGTCTGCGAACTCCTGCACGAGCGCCGGCAGTCGGCCCGCATCGGGCTGCGGCGCATGCTGCAGCTCTGCCTCGCGGGCGGTGCCGTGCGACGCCTCGACGATGCCCTCGCTCTCGCCGTCGCGCACCGTGCCGAGCAGCCGCCGCACCTCGCCGAGAGTTCGGCGCCCGGTCTCCGCGACGCGGGCGATGGCCTCCTTCGCCTGCTGCGGGTTCTCGTCGGCCGCCAGCCGCGCGCCGTCGGACACGGCGATCATCACGGTCAGGCTGTGGGCGATCACGTCGTGCATCTCCCTTGCGATGCGCTCCCGCTCGCGGGCACGCGCCGTCTCGGCCTGCTGATCGCGCTCTCGGGCGAGCTGCTCGGCACGATGCTGCAGTTCGCGCAACTGACGTCTACGGTGTCCGGCGTTGATGCCGAGCAGGGTCGCGATCAGCAGAAGCGCGGCGATCAGGCTGAAGAAGTTCAGCCAGTCCAGCAGCGAGTCGCGCGCCTCGACCGGCGGCTGCAGCCCGAGGATGTGCGGCAGCCGGGTGCCGCGCTGAGTGAGCACGAGTGCAGCTGCGGCCGCGCACGCGAGTGCGGCGGCCAGCGCCGACCAGGCGACGCTCGCCCGGGCGCGCAGCCCCACCAGGTACATCGCGCCGATGGGAAGCATCCCCTCGGCCCCTGAGCCAAGCGCGGCCGATACCAGCGCCAGCGCGAGCGCACCGGCGAACGCCGCACGAGGATGTCGGTGGCGCACGACCACCACCACGATCCCGCCGAGGGTGAGTGCGATGAGCGCCCCCAGCGGCGTGACGTACGGCGGCTCCAGCGAGAGCACCGCCATCGCGGCGGCCACGATGACGTACCCGCCCAGCAGCACGGCATCCGCCATCCACAGACGGCGCGCCCCGCGCGGCGCCTCGGAGGAGGCGCCGCGCACGGCGGCCGGTGCGCTGTTCAGACGTCCTCCCGTCGCAGGCGCAGAAGACCGAGGAGCAGGAACATGAGCGCCCACGCGGCGGCGATCGTCCAGCCGGCGCCCCAGCTGATGTATCCGTCGATGAGGTTCACGAACCCTCCCAGGCTCTCCGGGGCGTTGCTCATGGCATCGCCCGCCTTCGACATCGTCAGCAGCTGCACGTTGCGCACCGTCTGCGACGCCGGCAGCGCCGACAGCACGATCGGCACCAGCATGCTCAGGCTGATCGCGCCGGCGATGCTCGGTGCCACCCCCCGCAGCAGAGCGCCGATGCCCACCCCGAGGATAGCCGACAGGCCGAGGTACACCGGGGCGCCGAGCAGGGCCGGCAGCACGCCGGGCGCCGTGAGCCCCACGGCGAGCCCGAGCGCATCGAAGAGCGGATAGCTCGACGCCCACGACCCGAGGGTGGTGACGAGTCCGGCCACAGTCGCGGTCGTGAACACGACGCAGGCCTTCGCCAGCAGCACCGGGCTGCGGGTGGGGACGGCGGTCATGGTCGACTGAATCGACCCGCTCGCGTATTCGCCGCTGATCGCCAGCACGCCGAGCACGACGGCGATGACATGGCCGAACAGCACGGTGCCGATGGTGACCTGGTCGAGCATGAAAGCCGCCGATGGCTGATCCGGCACCCCCGCATCGGCCATCGTCATCGCGAGCGCGAGGCTGACCCCCACGCCGAGCACGGCGATCGACGCGAGCATCGCCCGGTTCGAGCGCAGGCTCAGGAGCTTGATGTACTCCGACCGGAGCACACCGGAGAAGCTCAGCCCGGCGCGGGAGGGGATGAAGGTCGTGCGCTTGTGATCGATGGCGGTCATCGGACGGCTCCTTCGGTCGAGGTCGAGGTCGAGGCCGAGCGGTACTCCACGTCGCCTGCGGTGAGGGCGAGATAGGCGTCTTCCAGCGAGCCGGACGAGCCGATGACGTCGCCGACCGTGCCGTCGGCCAGGATCCGACCGCGGCCGAGCACGATCAGCCGATCGGCCGTCTGCGACATCTCGCTCATCAGGTGCGACGACAGCAGCACGGTGCGTCCTTCGGCGGCGAGCGTGCGCATCAGGGTGCGCACCCACCGCACGCCCTCAGGGTCGAGACCGTTGACCGGCTCGTCGAGGATGACGGTGCCGGGGTCGCCGAGCAGCGCCGCAGCGATGCCGAGCCGCTGGCCCATGCCGAGCGAGAACCCGCCCACCCGCTTGCCGGCGACGGACTCCAGGCCGGCGAGCTCGAGCACCTCGCGTACCCGTGAGGCGCCGATGCCGTGCGTCGCCGCGATGCCGCGCAGGTGCTGGTAGGCCGTACGGCCACGGTTCGCCGCCTTCGCGTCGAGCAGCACGCCCACCTCGTGCAGCGGCGCCGGGTGCCGAGCGTAGGAGCGACCGTTCACGCGCACCGACCCCGAGGTCGCACGATCTAGGCCGACGATCATTCGCATGGTGGTCGACTTGCCGGCGCCGTTCGGGCCGAGGAACCCGGTCACCTGACCGGGTTCGACGATGAAGTCGATGCTGTCGACGGCGGTTCTGGAGCCGTAGCGCTTGACGAGCGCTTCGGCGGAGATCACTGGTTTCCCTTTCGCATGTCATCGACAGTACGAACGGCGCTCCCTCCCTCACATCGGACGTGAGTGCACCCTTCCCCGGCGACCGGTACCTGGGTACCGGTCGCCCCGCGAAGGTGCGGTCAGCGCCGGATGATCGCCGCCGACTCTGCGAGCAGAGTCGTGCGCTCTGCGGTCGTTGCGGTCTCTCGCGTCGCGAGCAGGACCTCGCCCGCGACGTCGAACGCGACATCGTCGGAGGTCAGATTGATCAGGATGCTCAGCCCGCCGCGGTCGATGCGGAAAGCACGCCGCTGCGGCTCGTCGCTCGGCACGACGAGATGCACCGACGGCTCCCGGATGCCGGGCTCGGTCAGCTCCGGGAGCTCCCGTCGCAGCGCCGAGAGCCGACGGTAGAGATCGAGCAGCCGCCCATGGCGGGCGATCGCGAGCTCATCCCAGTCGAGGTGGGATCGCTCGAAGGTCTCCGGATCCTGCGGATCGGGGACGACCGCGGCGTCCCACCCCATCCGGGCGAACTCGGCGATGCGCCCCTCGGCCGTCGCGCGGCCGAGCTCGGGTTCGGGATGCGAGGTGAAGAACTGCCACGGTGTGGACGCGCCCCACTCCTCGCCCATGAACAGCATGGGCGTGCCGGGCGCGGTGAGCGTCAGCACGGCCGCGACCGCGAGCCGGTCGTCTGACAGGGACTGGCTGAGCCGGTCGCCGGTGGCCCGGTTGCCGATCTGGTCGTGATCCTGCGCGAAGGTGACCAGTCGCCAGGCGGGCACCTCGTGCGGGATCGGCGAGCCGTGCACCCGGTCGCGGAACGACGAGAACGTGCCGTCGTGGAAGAAGCCGCCGTCGGTGACCTTCTCGAGGGCATCCGGGGCGGCGAAGTCGGCGTAGTAGCCGGATGTCTCACCGGTGAGCGCGACGTGCACCGCGTGGTGCCAGTCGTCGGACCACTGGGCGGTCAGTCCATATCCTCCCGCCTCACGCGGCAGGATCAGAGCCGAATCGTTCAGATCCGACTCCGCGATGAGCGTGAGCGGCCGGCGCTCGTGCGCCGAGAGGGCGTCGACGCGCTCGGCGAGCTCCTTCAAGATGTGCACGCGGCTGTCGTCGTGCAGCGCGTGCACGGCATCCAGCCGCAGACCGTCGACGTGCCGGTCGCGCAGCCACATCAACGCGTTCTGGATGATGTACTCGCGCACGGGCGTCTGGTCGAGGTCGATCGAGTCGCCCCACGTGTTGCGGCTGCCCTCGCGAAGATACGGACCGAACTCCGGCAGGTAGTTGCCGCTCGGACCGAGGTGGTTGTACACGACGTCCTGGATCACGGCGAGCCCGTGCGCGTGGGCGGCGTCGACGAACCGCTGGTAGCCGCGCGGGCCGCCGTACCCCTCGTGCACCGCGTACCAGAGCACGCCGTCGTAACCCCAGTTCCACTGCCCGTTGAACGCGTTCACCGGCAGCACCTCGACGTGCGTGACGCCGAGGTCGACCAGGTGCCCCAGCCGCTCGATCGCCGCGTCGAAGGTGCCCGCCGGGGTGAACGTGCCGATGTGCAGCTCGTAGATGAGCGCGCCCGCGAGCTGCCTTCCCGTCCACCCGCTGTCGGTCCAGGTGAACGCCGTCTCGTCGAACGCGGCCGATGCGGCGTGCACGCCATCGGGCTGGTGACGAGATCGCGGATCCGGCCGCAGCTGGTCGCCGTCGTCGATGACGAACCCGTAGCGCTCGTCGTCGGCGAGCTCGACGTCGGCCTGCCACCAGCCGCCGGCACCCGCCGTCATCTCCCGGTCGTCGGCGGTGGAGCCGTCGTCGTGCAGGCGGCGCAACCGCATCCGCGACGCGCGGGGCGCCCAGACCTCCATCACCGCACCTCCCGCAGCAGCGCGACCGGGTAGTGCTCGAGCAGCTCGGCCAGGCGCACGGGGCCGCCGGGGAAGCGCCGGCCGGTGAGCACGTCGACCGACGGCATCTCCGACCGCATCAGCATCGTCTCGCCCCACCCGCCGCGTCGTTCCAGCCCGACGGGCAGGCGCGTGGCCACGACGGTCACCCCGCCCCGGTCGACGGCGACCGCGTGCGATGCCGCGGAACCTGCGACCGTCTGCGGGCGGTACACGGTGAACAGCTCGGGGTGGTCCCGGCGCAGCCGCAGCGCGCGCGACGTGACCAGCATCTTCGCCGCGCCCGAATCGTCGATCGCGGGCAGGTCGCCCTCGGCGACGGCCGCGTCGAGTTCCGCCAGCATGCGCCCACGCCGTGCGAAGTCCACCGGGCGGCGGTTGTCGGGGTCGACGAGCGACAGATCCCATAGCTCGGTGCCCTGATACACGTCGGGAACGCCGGGGCCGGTGAGCTGCAGCACCTTCGCCGAGAGCGAGTTCGACCGCCCGTAGCCCATGATCTCCGCCACGAAGCGCTCGAGAACCGGTTTCGCGGCGCCGTTCGCGGCGTCGGCGATCGCCGTGAGACCCTTCTCGAACTCGGCATCCGGATGCTGCCAGGCGGTCGACTCCGCCGCCTCGCGGGCGGCTTTCTGCGCGTACGCGAGCAGCCGCTCCGACGAGATCGGCCAGGCGCCGACGGTCGCCTGCCACAGCAGGGCGTCGAGCGGGCCGTGCCCGGTCGACGCGATCCCCCGCAGCTCGCCGAGCACCTCGGCCCAGCGCTCGGGCACCTCGGCGAGCACGGCGAGGCGGGCGCGCACGTCTTCGGAGCGCTTGGTGTCGTGCGTCGACAGTGTCGTCATCGAGCACGGCCAGGCGGCGAGACGCCGCTGCTGCGCGGCGTGGAACTCCGCCACGCTCAGCGAGGCGACCGACGGGTCGCCGCCGACCTCGGTCAGCGTGCCGAGGCGCGTGTGCCGGTAGAACGCGGTGTCCTCCACGCCCTTCGCCATGATCGCGCCGGAGGTCTGCTGAAAGCGCCGGGCGACCGGCAGCGTCGGGTCGGCGAGCAGCGGCTCGAGCTCGTCGATCGCGGATGCCAGGTCGGGGCGTCGACGCCTCGCCTCGACGGACGCAAGGCGGAGGTGCTCGCGACCGGCGGGCAGGTACGAGCGGTAGACGGGAAAGCAGGCGAGCAGTTCGGCCAGCGCATCCCACGCCCGCACGATGCCGAACGGCAGGTCGCGCACCAGACGGCGCACCTCCGACTGCAGCAGCCCGTCGGCCATCGCGCGCTTGGTGTCGTGGATGAGGTCGTGCCAGTCCTGCGCCGCGGGAAGGCCGCTCTCGGCCCGCAGCGTGGCGTCGAGTGCGTCGAGCTCGTCGACGCCCGCCGGGTCGATCAGCACCCGATCGATCTCGCCGAGCGCGTCGTACCCGGTGGTGCCGTCGGTGCGCCACCAGGGCGGCAGGTCCTCACCGTGCTCGAGGATCTTCTCGATCAGCGTGTACACGCCGCCGGTGGCATCCGCGAGCCGCTCGAGGTAGCCCCCCGGGTCGTCGAGCCCGTCGGGGTGGTCGACCCGGATGCCGTCGGCGAGACCGTCGCGGATCCAGCGCACGATCTCCTCGTGCGACCGCGCGAAGACGTCGGGAAGCTCGACGCGCAGGGCGGCGAGCTCGGACACGGCGAAGAATCGCCGGTAGTTCAGTTCGTCGTTCTGGTCTTCCCAATGGCGCAGCTCGTAGTGCTGCCGCTCCAGCAGAGCCGCGAGGTCGTCCTGCAGCCGTGCGGTGCCCGGCGCCAGCGGGAGGACGTGCTCGAAGTACGACAGCGTGCCGTCAGGGGCATCCGGTGCCGGGGTCGGGTCGACCGCGATCTCGCCACGCGCGATCACCTCGGCGGGTGTGCCGCCGAGGATCGGCAGGCGCACCCTGTCGCGCCCGCGCTCCCAGTCGATGTCGAACGCGATCGCGTGAGTCGAGCCGCGACCGAGGCGCAGCACATCCCACCACCACGGATTCTGCCGCGGCGCGGCCACTCCCACGTGGTTCGGCACGATGTCGACCAGGATGCCGAGGCCCGCCGCGCGCGCCGCGGCCGAGAAGGCCGCGAGGCCTGCCGCCCCGCCTCGAGACTCGTCGATACGGGAGTGGTCGACGACGTCGTAGCCGTGGTCGGAGCCCTCGGTCGCCGCCAGCAGCGGAGACAGATACGCCCAGTCCGCGCCGAGTCGATGCAGGTAGTCGGTCACCTGCGCCGCCTCCGCGAGGGGGAAGCGCGAGGTGATCTGCAGTCGGTAGGTGGAGTCCGGCCGGCTAGTCATCTCACACCTCGGGTTTCGGGGCGGGGGAGCGGGTCGTGGCGTTCTCGAGCTGCATTCGCAGCGACGCCTCGACGGAGTCGTCGGTCGGCTCGTCGGCGGTGTCGGCCTCGCGCAGCACGAGCATCGATCCCGCTTCGAGCTTCACCTTCGCCTCGGCCGGCAGCGGGTCGGCCCGGGTGAGCTCGCCGGCCGTGTCGACCACGGCCTCCCAGGCGGCGCCGCGCCTGGCATCCGGAAGCACGACGTCGACGGGGTCGTCGCCGCTGTTGAAGTACACCAGGAAGTTCACGTCGTCGACGGGCCTGCCCTGGCGGTCTTTCTCGCGGATGCCTCGGCCGTTGAGGAACATCCCGATCGACAGTCCGAAGCCCGACTCCCAGTCCTCCGGCTGCATGGTGCGCCCGTCCGGACGCAGCCACTCGATGTCGGGAACCGGCGAGCCCTCCTCGGTGCGCACGGGCTTGCCGTCGAAGAATCGGCTGCGCCGGAACGTGGGGTGCAGGGCGCGCAGGCGGGTGATCGCCGCAGTGAACTCGACGAGCGGCAGATCGGCGGACTCCCAGTCGATCCACGTGATCTCGTTGTCTTGCGCGTAGCCGTTGTTGTTCCCGTTCTGGGTGCGCCCCAGTTCGTCGCCGTGCGAGATCATCGGCACACCCTGTGACAGCAGCAGCGTCGCCAGCATGTTGCGCTGCCGCATCGCCCGGCGGCGGTTCACATCGGGATCGTCGGTGTGCCCCTCGACACCGAGATTGTCGGAGCGGTTGTGCGATTCACCGTCGTTGTTGTCTTCGCCGTTGGCCTCGTTGTGCTTCTCGGCGTAGCTGACGAGGTCGCGCAGCGTGAAGCCGTCGTGGGCGGTGATGAAGTTGACAGATGCCACCGGACGGCGCCCGGAGTGCTCGTAGAGGTCGGCGGATCCGGTGAGTCGTGAGGCGAACTCGCCCAGCGCCTGCGGCTCGCCGCGCCAGAAGTCGCGGACCGTGTCGCGGTACTTGCCGTTCCATTCCGACCACTGCGGCGGGAAGTTGCCCACCTGGTATCCGCCGGGGCCGATGTCCCACGGCTCGGCGATCAGCTTGACCTGCGAGACCACCGGATCCTGCTGCACGAGCTCGAAGAACGTCGCCAGCCGGTCGACGTCGTAGAACTCGCGGGCGAGGGTCGAAGCGAGGTCGAATCGGAACCCGTCGACGTGCATCTCGGTGACCCAGTAGCGCAGCGAGTCCATGATCAGCTGCAGCGCGTGCGGGTTGCCCACGTTCAGGCTGTTGCCGGTGCCCGTGTAGTCGGTGTAATACCGGCGGTCCTCTTCGAGGCGGTAGTACGCCTCGTTGTCGATGCCGCGCATCGACAGAGTGGGTCCGAGATGGTTGCCCTCTGCAGTGTGGTTGTAGACCACATCGAGGATCACCTCGATGCCGGCGGCGTGCAGCGCGCGCACCATCGCCTTGAACTCCTGCACCTGCTGGCCGTGCTCGCCGCTCGACGAGTACGTGTTCTGCGGTGCGAAGAACGCCAGGGTGTTGTAGCCCCAGTAGTTCGACAGCCC
Source organism: Microbacterium sp. NPDC055312 (assembly GCF_053645675.1). Taxonomy (NCBI): domain Bacteria; kingdom Bacillati; phylum Actinomycetota; class Actinomycetes; order Micrococcales; family Microbacteriaceae; genus Microbacterium; species Microbacterium sp. NPDC055312. Next base: position 141,148 of record NZ_JBSHMU010000003.1, read on the forward strand.
CTTCTCCTGCAGCGTGCTGTCGTTCACGAACTGGTGCACGGGCATGAGCTCGATCGCGGTCACCCCGAGCCGGGTGAGGTGGTCGATGATGGCCGGGTGAGCGACGCCGGCGTAGGTGCCCCGCAGCTCTTCGGGCACGTCGGGATGCCGGATGCTGAGGCCCTTCACGTGCGCCTCGTAGATGACCGTCTGCGCATAGGGGGTCTTCGGAAGCCGGTCGCCGCCCCATTCGAAGAACGGGTTGATCACGACGCTCTTCGGCGTGCTGGCCGCCGAGTCGTCTTCGTTGTACGAGTCGGGGTCGCCGAAGTCGTACGAGAACGGCGCCTGCCCCCACTCGACCTGTCCGGCGACGGCCTTCGCGTACGGGTCGAGCAGCAGCTTGCTGGGGTTGAAGCGCTTGCCGTTCGCCGGGTCGTACGGGCCGTGCACGCGGTAGCCGTACAGCTGCCCCGGCTGAACCGACGGCAGGTAGCCGTGCCACACGTACGCGTCGACCTCGACGAGATCGACGCGGGTCTCTTCGCCGGCATCGTCGAACAGGCACAGCTCGACTCGCTCGGCGCACTCGCTGAACAGCGCGAAGTTCGTGCCCTGACCGTCGAAGGTCGCACCGAGCGGATGGGCGGATCCGGGCCACACGTCGACGGTCATGCCGCGGAACGCCCGTTGCCGTTCGGGGCGGACGAGTGCGATGCGATTTCGCGCACCAGGCGCACGGCCTGCTCGAAGTCGAACATCTGCGCCACCTCGACCGCCTTCGGGTACGGGTGACCCGAATAGCAGATGAACAGGGGCGGGATCACCTCGACGTAGCCTACCGGCCCGTCGTCGAACACCTCGTAGCGATCGATGTCGACGAGTTCGTATGCGGGTGCGGAGGGAGCACCGGCGGGAGGTGGCGGGGAGGTCGGCGCGGCGGGCCGATCGATCGCGTGTCCGGTGGGTGTGCGTGCGGCAGACATGAGGACTCCTGTCTCGACTGCCTTCCGGCGAAGCGCCTCGAGGTCACTGCTGTCGGAGAAGAAGTTACGCGGATGGCGCCCGTACGGCTACGGGGTTGTCACACGGCGACGTTCGGGGTAGCGAGCAGACGGACGCATTCTAAAAGACGTGATGCTTGCTTTTAGAGTGCGTCGGGTGTCTCATGGAAGGAGGCGGCACAGGAGGTCGAAATGACGATGACAGCGATCCACGACCACGGCGAGCTCGCGGCGGTGCCGCCGGCGCCCCGGCGAGTGCGGATCGAGGCGGCTCCGCAGCCCGTGGATCTCGTCGCGGCCGAGCGTGCGGCGCATCTGCTGCTCACGGCACTGGGGGTCGACCCCGACGCGATCGACACCCCCGACCTCGCGCGCACACCGCGGCGCTTCGCCGAGGCGTATGCCGAGCTGCTCTCACCCCAGCCGTTCGACTTCACCACGTTCGCCAACACCGAAGGCTACGACGAGCTCGTGCTCATCCGCGACATCGCGGTGCGCTCGGTGTGCGAGCACCACCTGCTGCCGTTCACGGGCATCGCCCACGTGGCCTACCTTCCGGGTGAGAGCGTGGTCGGGCTGTCGAAGATCCCGCGCATGGTCGATCACTATGCACGCCGCCCGCAGACGCAGGAGCGCCTGACGGTGCAGATCGCCGACGCCCTCGCCGCGCGCCTGCAGCCGCGCGGCATCGGCGTCGTCGTCGAGGCCACCCACACCTGCATGACGCTGCGCGGCGCTCGCGCCGTCGGCTCGACCACCACCACGTCCGCCCTGCGGGGCACGCTGCGCGAAGACGCCCGCTCGCGAGCCGAGTTCTTCGCGCTGACCGCCGACCGCAGCCGCTGAGAACCATCCACGTCGAAGGAAGGAACACCATGAGCATCGCCATCGTCGGCGGCGGCCTCGCCGCCGCCACCGCGGCCGCGGAACTGCGAGAGCGCGGATACGACGGCGACGTCGTGATCTACGCGAGCGAGGACCACCTGCCCTACGAGCGTCCCCCGCTGTCGAAGGACGTGCTGCTCGGCAAGAAGGACATCGATACCGCGATCGTCCACGACGACGCCTGGTACGCCGCTAACCGCGTGCGTCTCGAACGCGGCGTCTCGGTCACCTCGATCGATCCGGCGGCGCACACCCTGCGCACCGAGCCGACCGGCGGCGGTGAGAGCACCGAGCACCACTACGACCGACTGCTGCTCGCCACCGGAGCCACCGCGCGCCACTTCCCGCTGGCCGACCGGGTGGCCGATCCGGTCTACCTGCGCACCGTCGAAGACAACACGCGCCTGCGCGCGGCGCTGCGGCCCGGGGCGAATGTCGTGATCGTCGGCGCCGGGTGGATCGGCTTGGAAGTGGCATCCGCCGCCCGGCAGAAGGGCGCCGAGGTGACGGTCTACGAGATGGCCGAACTGCCCCTGGTCGCCGTGCTCGGGCCCGAGATCGCACGGCTGTTCGCCGACCTGCACCGTGCGCACGGCGTGGATCTGCGGCTCAGCACCGCCGTAGACGAGGCCGCGCTCGCCGACGCTGACGTGGTGGTCGTCGGCATCGGGGCGATCCCGTCGACACAGCTCGCCGAGCAGGCCGGCCTCGACGTCGACAACGGCGTGCTCGTCGACGAGCGGCTGCGCACGTCCGACCCCGACATCTACGCGATCGGCGATGTCGCGAATCACCGGCATCCGGTGCTCGGGCGCCGCATCCGCGTCGAGCACTGGGACACGGCCATCGAGCAGGCCAAGGTCGCCGCGCACAACCTGATGGGCGGCGACGAGCCGTACACCCACCTGCCGTACTTCTTCACCGATCAATACGATCTCGGCATGGAGTACTTCGGCAGTGTCGGGCCCGACGGCTGCGACCGCGTCGACATCGAGGGCGACACCGACGTCGCGAACGGCGGCGCGTTCCGCGCGTACTGGGTGAAGGACGGCACCGTGCTCGCGGCCATGCACGCCAACGACTGGGATTCCTCCGACGCGGTGCGCGACAGCGTGGGCAGCGAGCGGTGACGGGCCGGTGACCGCGGCGATGCGCCGCCGCATCGGCGCCCGTGAATTCGACTTCGCACGGCAGGTCGCGGTCATGGCCGTCGTCAACCGCACGCCCGACTCGTTCCACGACCGGGGAGCGACGTTCGTCCTCGACCGCGCGGTCGCCAGCGCGCTGCGCGCCGCCGACCTCGGCGCCGACTGGATCGACATCGGCGGTGTGCCGTTCGGCCGCGGACCGGCGGTCAGCATCCGGGAGGAGATCGACCGCGTGGTTCCTGTCGTCGAAGCGGTCGCCGCCGAGCGACCCGAGCTGGTCATCTCGGTCGACACGAACCGCGCCGATGTCGCCGAGCGGGCGATCGCGGCCGGCGCGGCGGTGATCAACGACACCAGCGGTCTCGGCGACGCACGCATGGCCGAGGTCATCGCCGCCGGCGGGGCGCACATCGTCATCACCCACAGCATCGGCCCGCCGCGGGTCGAGAAGCCCGCGGCGACCTACGACGACGTGGTCGCCGAGGTGCGCGGCTTCCTCGCCGAGCGCCTGCAGCGGGCCGAGGCCGCCGGCATCGCCCGGGAGCGCCTGATCATCGACCCGGGCCACGACCTCGACAAGAACACGCTGCACTCCCTCGAGCTCACCAGGCGACTCGACGAGATCGCGTCGCTCGGGGCGCCGCTGCTCGTCGCCGTGTCGAACAAGGACTTCATCGGTGAGGCGATCGACCGGCTGCGGGGCGAGCGGCTGGCAGGCTCGCTCGCGGCGATGACCGCGTGCATCCTCGCCGGCGCGCGCATCGTCCGGATGCACGATGTGGCCGAGACCGTCGACGCGGTCCGCATGATCGAGGCGATCCTCGGCTGGCGTGCTCCGGCCCGCCTCGAGCACAACACCCACCCGACCCGCAACGTCTGAGAAAGGCATCCCGAGCATGCACACCCCCATCGACCGCATCTGGCCCGACCCGGCAGCCGCCCTCGACGACGAGGCGCTGCTCGACGCGACCCGCTTTCCCGCCGAGGGCACCTGGATGCGGGCGAACTTCGTCTCGAGTCTCGACGGCGCGGCCTCCCGCGACGGCGTCTCCGGTGGCCTCGGCGACGATGCCGACCGTCGCCTCTTCGCCCTGCTGCGCCGCGCGTCCGATGTCGTTCTCGTCGGCGCCGGCACCCTGCGCGACGAGGGGTATGACGGACTGCGTGTCGACGACGCCTCTGTCGCCTGGCGCGAAGCGGCCGGGATGCCCGCGCATCCCACCCTCGCGATGATCAGCCGCAGCCTGTCGGTCGACCCGGAGTCGCCGCTGCTCGCCGACGCGCCCGTGCGGCCGATCGTCTACACCGTGGCATCCGCTCCCGCCGCGCGCCGGCAGGCGCTGCAGCAGGTCGCCGACGTGGTGACCGTCGGCGAGATGGATGCCGATCCCCGGCGCATCCGCGACGACCTGACGGCGCGTGGCCTGCGGCGGATCCACGCCGAAGGCGGCCCGCACGTGTTCGGGATGCTGCTGGCCGCCGGCGTCGTCGACGCGCTGCACCTCACCCTCGCGCCGACGCTGGAGGCGGGGGATGCCGGGCGCATCGTCCGCGGGGATGCAGCAGGGGCGCTCCCGGTCGGGGCCCGGCTCGAGACGGTGCTGCGCGCCGGCGACGAGCTGCTGCTGCACTACGTGCTGCGCTGAGCGCTCGCCTCCGGCGGCTGACTGCGCTGAACGTCGGCCTCGGCCTCGGCCTCGGCCTCTTCGTCGGCCGGCACCGGCTCGAGCATGCCGAGGATGCGCTGCAGGTGCATCGCGCTGAGAACGCCGGGGCCAGCGACGGCGTCCGTCTCGACCGATCGGGCGTGCACGGCGCGATACAGCTGACCGACGGCCTCGGTCGCTCGGGCGTGCAGATCATCGATCTCCTCCGGACCGCGGCCGACGACGTCGGCGACCGCGCTGCAGGCGTTCGACAGCGGTTCGACGAGATCGGGGTCGAGAGGGAAAGCCGAGGGCCGCTCGTTGATGGTGTCGCTCAGGCACCCTGAGACGTCACGGATCTGGTGCGCCACCTCGACCAGCAGCTCGAGGCGGGCGTGCTCCGCGCTCGTGTCGGCTCGACCCCGCCACGCCCGCGGATTGCCGCGCAGGCTGTCGTCTGCCTCGGCGAGCGCGTCGCGCAGCGAACGGCTGGTGTCGGCGAGCGCACCGGCATCCTGCATCCACCCGTCTCGCTCCGGTGGCCACTTCTCGGTAAGGGCGGCCGCGATGTCATCGAGGTGCGCGGCCAGCCGCTGCTGGAAGGCGTCGATCCGGGCGGCCGCGTCTGAGACCAGGGGCGCCGGCGGGATGATCGCGTTCACGACGAGTCCGACCACCACGCCCACCGCCGTCTGGGTGACGTACCCGAGCGAGTAGTCCTCGGCATCCGCCCCTCCGATGATCAGCACGAACAGCGCCGCCATCGGGATGTACTCGCGCCCGATTCCGAACCACCCCGTGCCCGAGACCAGCACGCCGACCCCGACGACCGCGATGATCGACCACAGGCTCGGGCCGACGGTCAGCAGCACGAGCGCCGCCAGGCCGACCCCGGCCGCGAGCCCGAGCAGCGTCTGCAGGCCCGACCGCACCGAGGTCATCAGTGTGGGGTACATGCTGATCAGCGCACCGAACGGCGCGTAGTACGGGTAGTCGTTCGTCACCCCTGGCATGTGCGGGGCGATCAGCCATGCGACTCCGACGGCCAATGCGGCCTTCGCGGCGAACAGCAGGCGGGCGCGCGTCAGCGCGCCGCGGACGGAGGGCTGAAGGGCGCTCAGCGACGACCGCACCCGGTTCATGGACCCTTCGAATCTCCGTGGGCGCATCCCGATCACCTCCTCCGTCCCCTGCTCAGCCGACACCTTCGCAGGCCGTGGCGGAAGGGGGTTCCCCCGACGCACGCCCTTTGCGACAATCGCGGCGATCGTTCGTCGGCGACCCGGATCGCTGCCTGCGGCACGTGCTCGATCGAACGGCTACGCGATCGCCGGCGGGAAGGCGCGGGTCAGCTTGTGCGGATTCGACACCTGCCGGATGCCGCGGATCCGGCCCTCCGGATCGAACTCGAGCGTGAGCACGTCGGTGCGTCCGCTGTGGGTGAGCGCCAGCGCGAACTCGCCGTTGACCTCGATCGGGCTGATCGCGAAGGGCAGGTCAGGGGCGAGGTTCGCGGTCTTCTCCCGCACGCCGACGTAGAAGCGGTGCACCTTGTCGGCACCGAAGATCGGGTTGCGGGTCGCGGCGACCACCCCTCCGCCGTCGGTCCACAGGATCGCCTCGTCAGTCAGCAGGTCGAGCAGCGTGTCGAGATCGCCCTGCTGCACGGCCGACATCAGCGCGGCCAGAGCCTCGGGGTCGGCCGCATGCGGGGCGGGGGAGTGCTCGTCGATCTGCAGCCGACGCTCCGCGCGCGAGATCAGCTGGCGCACCGAAGCGGGCGATCTCTCGAGGATCTCGCCGATCTCGACCGCCGTCATCGCGTAGGCGCGGTGCAGCACGACCGCCGCTCGCGCCTCGGGGGAGAGCTGCTCGGCGAGGTGCAGCAGTGCGAGCGAGAGCATCTCCCGGTCGGCGACGGCGTCCTCCGGCAGGCGCTCGGTGGCGACCGGCTCGGGAAGCCAATGGCCGGTGTACTCCTCGCGCACCGCGACGAGCGCCCGCACGCGGTCGATCGAGCGGCGGACGCACGTGGTGGTGAGCCACGCGGGCCACGAACGCACTGCAGCAGCATCCGCCCGCTCGGCTTTCAGCGCCTCGATCGCGACTTCCGAGACGACGTCCTCGGCGTGGCCGAATTCTCCCAGCATCCGGTACGCGATCCCGATCAGCCTGCCCCGCTCCGCCTCCCACGCCCGTGCGGCGGGGGAGGCGGCGGTCATGACGCTCACGCTACCGGCTCCGACGGGTGCGTCACGCGATCGGGTGCTTGTCGTCGACCGGCGGGGCCATCTCGGTCGCGATCGCGATGCGGTTCCACACGTTGATGGTCGAGATCGCCATGACGAGTCCGCCGAGTTCGCCGTCGCTGAAGTGCTGCGCGGCGGCATCCCAGATCTCATCCGTCACGGTGTCCGGTCCGAGCTTCGTCAGCGCATCGGTCAGGCCGAGAGCCGCGAGCTCCTTCGGCTCGAACAGGTTCTTCGCATGCTGCCAGGCGCCGACCGCGTGCAGGATGCGCTGCGGGATGCCGTGCTTCGCCCCCGCCGTGGCGTGCATATCGACGCAGAACCCGCAGCCGTTGAGGATCGACGCGCGCAGCTTGATGAGCTCGTACAGCCGCTTCTCGACGCTTCTGCTCGCATACGCCTCCATGCCGATCACCGCGGCGTAGCCGAGCTTGTTCGTGCGGGTCATGTCGATCCTGGTCATGATGTCCTCTCTTCGGGCATCCGCTCGACGCCTCTGACTGTGTGTCGGAGCCGCCCGCCGAAGTGTGACAGGCGTCATCCGGCTCTCCCGCCGTGGCGACCCTGCGAGAATGGAGAACCCGCGACGACCCGAGGAGCCCCCGTGCGCTACATCTCCACCCGCGGCGGCATGCAGCCGCAGCCGTTCAGTGAGACGCTGCTCGAGGGGCTCGCGCCCGACGGCGGCCTGGCCGTGCCCGAGCAGCTGCCCCAGGTCGATGCCGAGACACTCGAGCGCTGGCGGGCCCTCACCTACCCGCAGCTCGCCACCGAGGTGCTCTCGCTGTTCGCGACCGACATCCCCCGCGAGGACCTCGCGCGGATGACGGCGGCCGCCTACGCCGACTTCCCGGACGCGGTCGTGCCGCTGCGGTCGATCGGCGGCGGTCTCACGCTCGTCGGGCTCTCCGAGGGGCCGACGCTGGCGTTCAAGGACATGGCGATGCAGTTCCTCGGCCAGGTGATCGAGTACGTGCTCGAGAAGAAGGACCGTGTGCTGAACATCGTCGGTGCGACCTCGGGCGACACCGGTTCGGCGGCAGAGCACGCCTTGCGCGGCAAGGAGCGCGTGTCGGTGTTCATGCTCTCGCCCCAGGGGCGGATGAGCTCGTTCCAGCGAGCTCAGATGTACTCGCTGCAGGACGAGAATGTGCACAACATCGCGGTCGACGGGGTCTTCGACGACTGCCAGAACCTCGTGAAGAAGCTCGCCGGCGACCTCGAGTTCAAGCGGGCGCAGAACCTCGGCGCCGTCAACTCCATCAACCTCGGCCGCATCGCGGCCCAGGTCGTCTACTACTTCTGGGCGTGGCTTCGGGTGACGGATGCCGTCGAACCGGAGTTCCGTGAGGGTTTCGAGGTGTCGTTCACCGTGCCGTCGGGCAACTTCGGCAACATCCTGTCGGGTTTCTTCGCCAAGGGCATGGGCGTGCCGATCCGCCGGCTGGTGCTCGCCGCGAACGAGAACAACGTGCTCGACGAGTTCTTCCGCACCGGCATCTATCGTCCGCGCTCGGCCGCCGACACGCACGCCACGTCGAGCCCGTCGATGGACATCTCGAAGGCGTCGAACCTGGAGCGGTTCATCTTCGACCTCGTCGGCCGCGACGCGGCTCGAGTCGTCGCGGCGTGGGATGCCCTCGACGCCGTCGGTGCCATCGACTTCTCGGCCGAGCAGGCTCGCTTCGAGAGCGAGTTCGGCATCGTCAGCGGCACGTCGACCCACGACGACCGGCTCGCCACGATCCGCTCGGTGTACGACGAGACCGGCGAGATCATCGACCCGCACACCGCCGACGGTGTGAAGGTGGCCCGCGAGTACGTCGAGCCCGAGGTGCCGATGCTCGTGCTCGAGACGGCGAAGCCCGAGAAGTTCGCCGAGACGATCACCGAGGCGATCGGCGTCGAGCTGGAGTTCTCGCCCGAGCTGCGGGCGATGATGGCCGCCCCACAGCGGGTGACCGAGATGGCCGACGACGAGCAGACTCTGCGCGCCTTCGTCGCGGAACACGCGCTGCGCTGACCTTCCCGTCTGCGCCGCCGCGAGACTTCTCTTCCCGCACGAGACGAAGCTCAGAAACGTCGGTCTCGTGCTGAAAGCGACGTCTCACCGGGTCGGCGAGGGTCGTCAGGTGTCGATCGAGAGCATCCAGGCGACGCCGAACCGGTCGACGAGCATGCCGAACTCGCCGCCCCACGGGGCGTCACCGAGCGGCGCGGTCGCCGCGCCGCCGTCGAGCAGCCCGTCCCAGATCGCGCGCAGCCGGTCGACCTCGTCGCCGCTGATCGAGATGGAGACGCCCTGCGGTTGCTGGTGCTCCATGTGCGCCGGCGTGTCGGAGGCCATCAGGATCAGGCCGTCGTCGGTGGTGAGCTGGCCGTGCAGGACGAGTTCGCTCTCGCTCGGGTCCTGAGGCAGGTCGGGCATCGAGCCGAACGTCATGATCTGCAGCTCGCCGCCGAGCACGTCGCGGTAGCGCTCGAGAGCCTCGCGGGCGTTGTCGCGGAACGAGATGTACGGGTTGAGAATGGGCATGGTTCACCTCTCACAGGCGGATGCCGGACGCCCCGGCGCCGACAAGTCTTCGCCGCACCACCGACATCCGCAACGGGTCGTGGCGTCGTCAGCGATCGCGGTGGTCTTCGCGGCGAGGCGGGCGCCGCGGCGCGGCTTCAGCCCGGCGTGCGGCGCGCGCCGACATCCGTCCCGGCGCGCCGGGGTGGGGGAGGGATCCCGTGCACCCTTCTGCTTTTCGCGAGATCTCCCGCGCTTCGCGCGACGGTGGGGCAGCGCGATCAGTGCGGGGCGTGGTATTCCGCCTCGTCGCGCTTCCAGTAGCCCTTCACAACGGCCTTCGACACGTCGACGCCCCAGCGGGCGAGCAGTGCGCGGCCCGGCTTGACGATCTGCTGCTCGGCGGCGATGAACACGAAGGGGTCGGCGCCCACGGCATCCGTCTCGTCGAGGGTGTCGAGGAAGGCGATCAGCGATGAGCCCGCCAGCGCGTTGCCGCGATGCAGCCACTCGACGGCGACCGGCGCGTCGATCTCGACCTGGTCGGCATCCGAGACAACCTCGACGACGATGCGTGCCGGCGCATCGGCGGGGATCATCGCCGCGAACCGCCGGATCGCCGGGATCGCGGTCTCGTCGCCGACCAGCAGCCACGAGTCAGGCGTACCGGTCAGCACGGCAGAGCCGCGCGGTCCGCCGACGCCCACGAACGAGCCGATCGGAGCGGATGCCGCCCACCGGGCGCCCACGCCCTCGCCTCCGTGCACGGCGAACTCGACGTCGAGCCAGTCCTCACCCCACACGAGCGGGGTGTACTCGCGGCTCGGCGAGGCGCGCAGCTCGTCAACCGAATCGGTCGGTTCGGATGCGAAGAACAGGCGCATGTGGTCGTCGGCGCCGAGCGATGTGAAACCGGCGAGCTGGTCGCCGGTCAGCCGCACGCGCACGTAATCGGGGGCGAGCCACTCGCGCGATGCGAGGGCCGCGGCACGGAAGCGCAGATCGAGTCCCTGGCGTTGGATCGAGAAATCGGATTTCACATCGCTCATAAAGTAAGGCTAACCTAAGTCGCGGCGAGATCGTTTCGCCGTCGCGCAACTCGCGCACCCTCCCCGCAGAACAGGAGCTTCTCCATGTCCGTGCCCCGAATCCTCGGCGGAACCGCCCTCGGTCTCGTCAGCGTCCTCGCGCTCGCCGGCTGCGCCGCCGGCCCGGCCGCCGAAGCCGAAGAGGCCATGCCCACCAGCGGCACCGTCACCATCGAGGACAACAACGGCACGCAGAAGATCTCCACCCCGCCGAAGTCGGTCGTCGCCACCGACAACCGCACCTTTCAGACGCTCAGCGACTGGGGCATCGAGCTCAGCGCCGGAGCCGTCGCCCTCATGCCCACGACCGTCGACTACAAGACCGACGACAGCATCATCGACCTGGGCAACCACAACGAGCCCGACCTCGAGTCGATCGTCGCCGTCGAGCCCGATCTGATCATCAACGGTCAGCGCTTCACCCAGCACCACGACAAGATCGCGAACCTCGTGCCCGACGCCACCATTCTCGAGCTCGATCCCCGCGAAGGCGAGCCGTTCGACGACGAGCTCAAGCGTCAGGTCACCGTGCTCGGTGAGGTGTTCGGCAAGCAGAAGGAGGCCAAGAAGCTCGTCGACGACTTCGACGCCGCCGTCGCCCGCGTGAAGGACGCCTACGACGCCGCCGACTCGGTCATGGCCGTCACCACGTCCGGTGGCGAGATCGGCTACATCGCCCCGACCGCAGGCCGCACGCTCGGCCCGATCTTCGACATCCTCGGCCTCACCCCCGCGCTCGAGATCGAGGGCGCCACCGACGACCACCAGGGAGACGACATCTCGGTCGAGGCGATCGCGAAGTCGAATCCCGACTGGATCCTCGTCATGGACCGCGACGCCGTGTTCGCCGACCGGGAGCCCGGCTACGTGCAGGCCGCCGAGATCCTCGAGAGCTCCGAGGCGCTGGCATCCGTCACGGCGGTCAAGGACGACCAGATCGTCTACATGCCCACCGACACGTACCTCAACGAGGGCATCCAGACGTACACGGCATTCCTCAACGACTTCGCCGACGCGCTCGAGAAGTCCGCGAAGTGACACCAGCGCGGTGGCATCCGCTCGATTCCGGATGCCACCGCGCACTCGCACCATGACACGCACTCCTCCTCTTTCTGAACCCGCCTCGGCTCGCGCCGGGCGCGGGAGCGCGGCGACCCGCGGGCGTCTCTTCGACGGCAGGCTGCTGATCGGCATCCTGGTCGTCGCGGCCCTGCTCGTCGCCTCGCTGTTCACCGGCGTCTACGACATCTCAGGCAGCCCCGACGGGGCCGCGATGTTCCAGATCACGCGCATCCCGCGCACCATCGCGCTCGTGCTGGCCGGAGCATCGATGGCCATGGCCGGACTCGTCATGCAGCTGCTCACGCAGAACCGCTTCGTCGAGCCGACCACGACCGGAACCACGGAATGGGCCGGGCTCGGCCTGCTCGCCGTCATGGTGCTCGTGCCCCAGCCCTCGCTGCCGCTGCGCATGGCCGGCGCGGTCGTCGCGGCGTTCATCGGCACGATGATCTTCTTCCTCTTCCTCAAGAGGGTCTCGCTGCGCTCGTCGCTCATCGTGCCGATCGTCGGCATCATGCTCGGCGCCGTCGTCGGCGCGGTGTCGACCTACCTGGCGCTGGCGACCAACACGCTGCAGAGCCTGGGCGTCTGGTTCGCCGGCAGCTTCACCTCGGTGCTGCGCGGCCAGTACGAGATGCTGTGGATCGTCGCCGTGGTCGGCGTCATCGTCTTCGTCGTCGCCGATCGACTCACCGTCGCCGGCCTCGGCGAGGAGGTCGCCACCAACGTCGGGCTCGACTACGACCGGATCATGCTGCTCGGCACGGCGCTCATCGCCGTCGTCACGGGTGTCGTCACCGTGGTCGTCGGCAACCTGCCGTTCCTGGGGCTGATCGTGCCGAACATCGTCTCGATGCTGCGCGGCGACGACCTGCGCAGCAACCTGCCCTGGGTGTGCCTGCTGGGCATCGGGATCGTCACGGTCTGCGACCTGATCGGCCGCACGATCGTGATGCCGTTCGAGGTGCCGGTCTCACTGATCCTCGGCATCGTCGGTGCCGTCGTGTTCGTGCTTCTCCTGCTCAGGCAGCGTCGCCGTGCTTAGGCGGGTGACGATGCACGAGCGGGCGGACGAGGTGCAGCCGGCGCCGGTGCGTGCCGCCGCGGGCTGGTTCGCGGATGCCCGTGCCCGGCGCCGCTATCTGATCGCCCTCACGATCCTGATCGTCCTCTCGAGCGGATTCGGCATCGGACTGCTCGCCTGGGACAACCCGATGCCGTTCGGCAGCGACGGATTCTGGCGCATCGCCGAGCTGCGCTTCACCAACGTGGTGGTGATGGTCATCGTCGCCGTGTGCCAGGCGGTGGCGACGGTGAGCTTCCAGACCATCGCGACGAATCGCATCGTCACGCCTTCGATCCTCGGATTCGAGTCGCTCTACCGGGCCGTGCAGACCTCGTCGGTCTACCTGTTCGGCATCGCCGGCCTCGTCGCGATGCAGGGCCTGCTGCAGTTCGGCATCCAGATCGCCGTCATGGTCGCTCTCGCGATGCTGCTCTACGGCTGGCTGCTCACCGGACGCTACGCCAACCTGCAGATCATGCTGCTGATCGGCATCGTGATCGGCGGGGGACTCGGCGCCGTCGCGACGTTCATGCAGCGTCTGCTCACCCCGAGTGAGTTCGACGTGCTCGCCGCGAGGCTCTTCGGCAACATCTCCAACGCCGACGCCTCATACCTTCCGCTGGCCGTGCCGCTGTGCGTCGTGGCATCCGCTCTGCTCTGGATGCGCGCCCGCCGGCTCAACGTGATGTCGCTGGGTGCCGACACCGCGAACGCGCTCGGGGTGAATCACCGGCGCGAGCTTATGATCACCCTCTTCCTCATCGCCGTGCTGATGGCCACGTCGACGGCGCTGGTGGGGCCGATGACCTTCCTCGGCTTCCTCGTGGCGACGCTGGCGTACCAGTTCGCCGGATCCGACGACCACCGCCTCGTGTTCCCGGTCGCCGTGCTCACCGCCTTCACGATCCTGTCGGGCGCGTACTTCGTGATGCGCAACGTCTTCTACGCGCAGGGCGTCGTCTCGATCATCATCGAGCTGGTCGGCGGGGTCGTGTTCCTGATCGTCATCCTCAAGAAGGGCCGCCTGTGATCACCATCGAGAAGGTTCGCCGCGAGTACGCGACCGACGTCGCGATCGGGCCGGTCGACCTCGTCATCCCCGAAGGGGGTATCACCGCCCTGATCGGGCCGAACGGTGCCGGCAAGTCGACGCTGCTGACGATGGTGGGGCGGTTGATGGGGATGGATGCCGGTTCCATCGCGATTGCGGGACTCGACGTCGCATCGACGAAGTCGGCCGATCTCGCGAAAGTCGTGTCGATCCTGCGGCAGGAGAACCACTTCGTCACCCGGCTGACCGTGCGCCAGCTGGTCGGCTTCGGGCGCTTCCCGCACTCGAAGGGACGGCTGAGCAGGGCCGATGAGGACATCATCAGTCGCGCGATCGACTTCCTCGACCTCGGTATGCTCGAGCACCGCTACCTCGACGAGCTCTCAGGCGGTCAGCGTCAGCGCGCGTACGTGGCGATGGTGCTCGCGCAGGACACCGATGTCGTGCTGCTCGATGAGCCGCTGAACAATCTAGACATGAAGCACGCGGTCACGATGATGGCGCAGCTGCGCCGCGCGGCCGACGAGCTGGGTCGCACGATCGTGATCGTGCTGCACGACATCAACTTCGCCGGGCACTACGCCGACCGCATCTGCGCGATGAAGGACGGCCGCGTCGTCGAGTTCGGCACCCCCGCCGAGATCATGACCGACGAGGTGCTCACCCGGGTGTTCGAGACGCCGGTGCAGGTGATCGACGGCCCGCACGGCCCGCTCGCCGTGTATTACTGACGCGCTCCCCGCGTGGTGTCCCGGGCAGATGTCGGCGAGAATCACGGATGTCGGTCCGAACCGCTTGTTTCCGCCGACATTCGTGCGGTCCGCCGACATCCGTGCCGCGGCACGCCGGCACCCCTTCCGGAGGGGCGCGGATGACGGCACAGTCGTCAGCGGTCGCGGTGATCCTCGGGGGCGAGGCGGGCGCCGCGGCGCGGCTCGCGTGAGCCGGATGCCCAGATCAGCCGGATGATGCGCTGCCGGTGCCCGCTCCACGGGGCGAGCAGCTCGAGCATCCCGTCGTCATCGGTGCGGTGACCGGTGAGCGCGAAGCCGACCTCGTGCGCCAGGTGGTAGTCGCCCACGCTCACGGCGTCGGGGTCGCCGAGGGCCCGGATGCGCGTCTCGGCGGAGGTCCACACGCCGACCCCGGGCAGGCTCGTCAGCACGCGATCCCGGTCTGCCCCGTCGACCGCGCCGAGCGTCGCGCGCTCGACGCTCGCGCCGCGGCGTGCAGCGGCGACGATCGTGCGCGACTGCGGCGGCTCGACGGCCGCGCGGTGCCACTGCCACGACGGGATGCCCCGCCACACCTCATGCGAGGGTGAGGCGAACATGGGCCGCGGAGTCGGGCCGGGTGCGCGTTCGCCGAAGCGGCTGACGAGATACCGCCAGGCGCCGAACGCCTGCATCCCCGTCACCTTCTGCTCGATGATCGCGCACACGAGAGCGTCGAAGACGCGGTCGGTGCGGGCCATCCGGATGCCCGGATGCCGCCGCGCCACGTCCTCGAGCTGCGGATGCCCGATGACGAAACCGTCATTATCGTCGTCGGCGCCGCACAGCCGCGGAACGGCGTCGATGGCCTCATCAGCACCCGGGCCCCAGGCCGAAGCGTGGATCCCGTCGGCGCCCTGACGAAGGCAGAGCGTGGCGATCCCGGCATCCGTCCGGAAGGCCATCCAGATCCGGCCGCCGTCGATGACCATCGTGGGATCGCCGCCGCCACGTCGCAGCATCCCGACCGTGCGGCCGAGATGGAGCGGATGCGGCGGACGATAGACGGACTCGCGCGCCGGTGCGGGCGCGGCGGCATCCGTCATCAGGGTCATGCAGGAACTCTACGTGCCGTCCCTGACATCTCCTCCGGGATGAGTCCCTCTGGCCGGCGACACCCCCATCTGCTGCCGACACCCCTGTCTGCGTACGTTCTTATCCGGGGGTGTCGGCGGCAAGTGGGGGTCTCGGCGAAAGGGTCGACGGCGGAAGAGGTGGGCTCAGAAGCGGTCGGGCGAGGGGGTGCCGTGGCCGTAGCGGATCGACACGTCTGCGTGACGGTCGAAGCGGTAGCCGACGCCGCGCACGGTGCGCACGATGTCTTCATGGCGGCCGAGCTTGGCGCGCAGGCGACGCACGTGCACGTCGATCGTGCGCTCGCCGGGGGCCTCCTCGTCGGACGACGCCTGCCACAGGGCCGAGACGAGCTCGCTGCGCTCGATCGTGCGGCCCTCGCGCAGCACCAGGTACTGCAGCAGCTCGAACTCCTTGTAGGTGAACGAGGCGGACTCGCCGTCGAGCAGCACGCGCTTGCGGGAGATGTCGACGACGACACCCGACTCCTCGTCCTTCTCCTCCTCGACAGCGGCGTTGGCGCGGGCGATCGCGCCGGGCTCGTGCAGTGCGAGGCGCACCACGTCGAGGTCGCGGCCGCCGGCCGACTGGGGGGCGAGGGCGACGGTGGCGTGCGTCTCGGCGGTCGGCGCGAGCTCGGCGAGCGTGCGGCGCAGCGCGTCGACCAGCACGGGAAGGCTGACACCGGCCGACGCCGCCTTGATCTCGTCGATGCCGACGTAGAGGGCGAAGCCGCGCGGCGAGCGGACGGAGGGGAGGTCGGCGGCGGCGTCAGCTGCTGAGATGGCGCGGACGGGAGCGGTGACGGGACGGTCGAGAAGAGCGGTGGTCGACATGATGATGGATCCTTGCGTGAGCCGAGGAACTCGGAGAGCGTTGCACGAATGACCGGTCGGAGCCGGTGGGGTGATGCGCGCGAAGGGTGGGCGCGCTCAGAGACTCGTCCTCAGATCGAGGAGAATTCAGCGAGTCAGGCTGGGTGGTTGCGCCTTAGCAACACATTCGGCAACACATGCCAACGCGACCGGGCATCATCATCCCGGCAGTCCCGTTCGCCTCCTGGGCGGACAGAGGGCTTGCGCTGGTGGTCATGGGGGTGATTATTTCCCACCGTGACCCGCCGTGTCAAAACGTGACGCTCCTGCGTGCGAAACACGACGTAACGTTGACGAGATGAGCTCACCCGCCGATGCCGCTGATTTCGTGTTCCGCGATGACCAGGATGCCGGGCGCTGGACCCTCACCCGCGACGGCGAGCTGCTGAGCGTGCTCGACTACCGCGATGACGGCACGACCGTCGCGATGACGCGCGCCTACACGATTCCCGCGCATCGCGGACACGGGTACGCTGCCCGTGTGGTGGCGGGTGCGGTCGCCGAGATCGAGGCTCGCGGCGACCGCCGCATCGACCCGGTGTGCTGGTACGTCGCCGACTGGTTCGACGCGCATCCCGACAGGCGGCATCTGCTGCGCCACCGCTGAGGCGATGCGGGGCAGTGCGCCGGAGCGCGGCACGCCTCGGACGCGATGTCGGAGGCCCCGCATACCGTGTGGATATGCGCATCCTGCACACCTCCGATTGGCACATCGGCCGCACGTTCCACGGGCACTCCACGCTCGCGGCGCTGGCCGAGGTGCTCGACGCGCTGGTCGCACAGGTGCGCGAGCACGCGGTCGACGTGGTGATCGTCGCGGGCGACGTGTTCGATTCCGCCACGCCCGCGGCATCCGCATACACGCTGCTCGATGACGCCCTGCTGGCGCTGCATGAGACGGGCGCCACCGTCGTGATGACGAGCGGCAACCACGACTCCGCCGCCCGCCTGGGCTTCCACTCCCGCCTGCTGCGCGACGGCATCCACGTGCTCACCGATCCACTCGCGATCTCGACGCCCGTCACCGTGCACGATGAGCACGGCCCGGTGCACTTCTTCGGCATCCCGTACCTCGAGCCCGCCATCGTCCGCCAGCATTGGAACGACGACGAGCGCCCGCTGCGCACGCAGGCTCAGGTGATGCAGCACGCCATGGATCTGGTGCGCGAGGGCATGTCGGCTCACACCGGCCGGTCGGTCGCGATCGCGCACTGCTTCGCAGCCGGGGTCGACCCGACGGCGGGGCTCGAGCGCGAGGTCCGCCAGGGCGGGCTCGACATGGTGTCGCTGGCCGGCTTCGACGGGCCCGACTACGTGGCACTGGGGCACATCCACGGCCGGCAGCAGCTGAGCGACCGGGTGCGCTATTCGGGCGCACCCCTGCACTACAGCTTCGGCGAGCAGCACAAGCAGCGCGGATCGTGGCTGGTCGACCTCGACGCGGCCGGCCTCGCGGCGGTCACCTGGCTCGATCTTCCGATCCCGCGCGGTCTCGTGACGCTCACCGGCGCCCTCGACGAGATCCTCAGCGACGAGAACGCGACCCGTCACCACGACGACTGGGTGTGCGCGGTCTACACCGATGCCGTGCCGCAGCACGAGCCGATGCGTCGGCTGCGCGAACGGTTCCCGTTCTGCGCGCTCGTGCAGCACCAGCCCGAGGGGGTGGATGCCGCGGACGAGCGCTCGTACACGCAGCGGCTGCGGGGCGCCGTCAGCGACGCCGACCGCATCGAGGCGTTCCTGGAACACGTGCGCGCGGGCCAGGGTGCGACCGAGCGCGAGTCCGAGCTGATCCGTGAGGTGCTCGACGACCGGGTGCGCGCCGAGGCGCTCGTCTGATGCAGCTGCACCGCCTCGAGATCGAAGGGTTCGGGCCGTTCCGCGAGCGGCAGAGCATAGACTTCGACGCCTTCGCAGACGACGGCATCTTCCTCATCGCCGGGCGCACCGGCGCGGGCAAGTCGAGCATCCTCGATGCCGTGTGCTTCGGTCTGTACGGTGGAGTGCCGCGTTACGAGAAGGGCGGCGAGAAGCGCCTGCGCAGCGACCACTGCGAGCCCGACGACATCACCGAGGTGGTCGTCGAGTTCAGCACGGTCGCCGGCCGGTATCGCGTGACGCGCTCGCCGGAGTACCAGCGCCCGGCCAAGCGCGGTGGCGGGCTCACCAAGCAGCCGGCGGCGGTCTCGCTGGACGAGCTCACCGATGCCGGGTGGGTGGGGGTCGCGGCCCGTGCCGTCGACGTCGCGAACGAGATGGACGAGATCCTCCAGCTCAGCCAGGAGCAGTTCCTGCAGGTCATCCTGCTCGCCCAGAACCGGTTTGCCGACTTCCTGCTCGCCGACAGTCGCGAGCGTCAGGCGCTGCTGCGCCGCCTGTTCGGCACCGAGCGGTTCGCCGACTATCAGGCCCGTTTCGACGAGCGCCGCCGCGAGGCCGAGCAGGCGCTGGGCGGCAGCAGGGCGACGGTCGACGCGCGCCTCGACGAAGCCGAGCGGATCATCGGCGACGCCGAGCTGTGGGGCGACGACGCCGACGACGTTCCGGATACGACGGACGCCCGGATCGAACGCCTTCGCCGCGCGATGGCCCGCGCCGACTACCGCGTCGAGCGGCTCGGCACCGAGCGGGCTGCCGCGGAGAAAGCGCTCGCGTCGGCCGACGGCGCGCTCACCGTGCTCAGGGAGCAGCGTCAGGCGCAGTCCGACCGCGACCGCGCGCGCTCGGCGCTCGCCGCGTTGGATGCGCAGGCCGGCCAGATCGCGGATGCCACGACCCGACGCGACCGCGCCCGCGCGGCCGACGCGCTGCGCACCCTCATCGCCGCCGCGGCCCGGGCATCCGCCGCCCGCGCCGTCGCCGCGCAGGTAGAGGCGGGCGCCGTCATCGCCTGCGCCGGCCTCGTTCGCGCGGATGCGACGACGTCGAGCGCCCATCCCGACAGCACAGCTCCCGACAGCACGGCTTCCGACGGCACGGCTTCCGACGGCACGGCTCCCGACCGCTCGCGCGCTGCCGTCTACCGCGACCTGGCGTCCGAGCGCACGCGCGAGAGCGGTGCCTGGCAGCAGGCCGCCGAACTCGAAGCCGGCGCAGCGTTACGCGCCACCGAGCTCCAGGCGGCACAGACCGCAGTGCGCACGGCATCCGACGCGCTCGCCGCCCTCGACGCCGAGCGTGAGGCGCTCCCCGCGCGAATCGACGAGCTGACCGCCGAACGCGACCTCGCACGTCGCGACGGCGACCGGCTCGACAGCGCCGCGCAGGGCGTTGCGCTCGCCGAGAAGCAGCACGCGGGTGCCCTGGATGCCGAGCGCCTGACTGCGGCGGTGGTCGCAGCGGCCTCCGCCGAGTCCGACGCATCCGATGCGCACACCCGTGCCCAGGCTGAGCTCGCACACCTGCGGCGACGCCGTCTCGACGGGTACGCCGGCGAACTCGCGACCGCTCTCGTCGAAGGCGAGCCCTGTGCCGTGTGCGGCTCGACCGCGCATCCGGCGCCGGCCGCGCACGCCGACCCGGTGTCGGCCGACGACATCGACGCCGCCGAGGTCGCACGCGACGCGACCGCGGCCGCCGAGCGCGCCGCATCGCGCACCCTCGCCGAACGCACCGCCGAACTCGCCGCCGCCGTCGAGCGCTCCGGCGGTCTCAGCGCCGACGACGCGAGTGAACGTCTCACCCAGGCCGTCGCCACCCGCGATGCCGCCGACACCGCTGCCGCTCGTGCGCGGCAGCTCACCGCCAGGCTCGACGAGCTGCGGCTCGGCCTCGCCGACCTCGAGCAGCGCCGAGCGGCGGCATCCGAGGCACTCGCCACCAGCCGCACCGACCTGTCCCTGATCGAGCAGCGCAACGCCGACGCAGACGCAACCGTGGCGCGGGCGCGGGGCGAGCACGACACGGTCGCCGACCGGCTCGCGGCGGCGCGAGAGCAGATCGCCCTCGCCACCGCTGCGGCCGAGGCGATCGAGGCGCACGCCGAGGCCGCCGGGCGAGACCGCGCGGCTAGCACCGAGCTCACCGAGGCGCTCGATGCCTCTGTCTTCGACGACGTCGCCGATGCCGAGCAGGCCATGCTCAGCCCGACCGAGCTCTCAGCTCTCGACGATCGCATCACGGCGTACGCGGTCGACGTGAAGAAAGAGCGCGCGCTGCTGCTCGACCTCGAGATGCGCATGCTTCCCGACGAGCCGATCGACCTCGCGCCCGCCGAGCAGGCCGCGCAGCATGCTCGCGATGCCTGGCAGAGTGCCGTCGACGCCCACAGCCGCGCGCGCAGCGTGCAGCAGAGCCTCACAGCGACCGTCGACTCCGCCGCGCGCGCCCACGAGGCGTCGGCGGAGCAGGCCGCCGAGTTCGAGGTGATCCGGGGCCTCGCCGATGCGCTCGCCGGCCGGTCGGGGAACACGCACAAGATGAACCTCGAGACGTTCGTGCTAGCCGCCGAGCTCGAAGAGATCGTCGCCGCAGCCAACCTGCGCCTGCACGACATGTCCGATGGCCGCTACCAGCTGCGCCACTCCGACGCGCTCGCGGCGCGCGGCGCGGCCTCCGGCCTCGGCATCGTCGTGTTCGACGCGTTCACCGGGCAGACCAGACCCGCCAAGTCCCTCTCCGGCGGCGAGACGTTCCTGTCGTCGCTCGCGCTGGCCCTGGGGCTGGCCGAGGTCGTCACGGCGCGAGCCGGAGGCATCCGGCTCGACACCCTCTTCATCGACGAGGGATTCGGCTCACTCGACGCCGACACGCTCGAGACGGCGATGCGCACCCTCGACGAGCTGCGCCAGGGCGGGCGCACGGTCGGGGTCATCAGTCACGTCGAGGCGATGCAGGAGCAGATCCCCGCCCAGCTGAGCGTGCGCACGGTTCCCGACGGGCACAGCGTCATCGACGCGCCGCGTCGCGCGGGCTGATCAGACCGGGTACTCGGTGCGCATGTGCTCCCAGAGCTGCGCGCTGCACGCCGCGACGACGTCGTCCCACACCTGCGTCGCGCCGTCCTGAGCACGGTCCGAGACCACGCGCATCACCCGGATCGGCACACCGAACTGCTGCGCCACCCAGACGAACGAGAACGTCTCCATGTCGACCAGCACGCCGCCGAGGCCGCGGATCCGGTCCACCGCATCGGCGTCGTCGACGAAGATGTCGCCCGTCGCGATCGTGACCCCGTCGCGACCGGTCTCTACCCGCGACGGCAGCGACACGTGCTGCCCGATCACGCCGTCGAGATCCTGCACGTCGTGCTGGATCGCCGCGCTCACGTCGTAGATCCCCGACTCGACCGAGTCGTCCACCGCGCCCGCGGTGCCGACCACGACGATCTCGTCGTACCGCTGGGCATCGAGCGCCCGGGTCAGCCCGTACGCGGCCATGAGCTTGCCGGGGCCGGTCACCAGTCGGTCGAAGCCGGGCAGCTCGGCGGGGAAGGCCTGAAGTTCGGATGCCAGGGCGGCGACGAGAAGTCTCACGTCTCCATCCTCTCAGCTGGGGGAGACTGGTACCGACGAAGGAGGCACCATGAGCATGCAGCAGCGGATCATCGAGGACCTGGGCGTGAAGCCCGAGATCGACCCGGCGGCCGAGAACGAGAAGAGGATCGGCTTTCTCGTCGACTACCTGCGCGCCACCGGTGCGAGCGGGTTCGTGCTCGGCATCTCGGGCGGACAGGACTCCACGCTCGCCGGTCGCCTTGCGCAGCTCGCGGTCGAGCGGGTGCGCGCCGACGGCGGCGAGGCGACGTTCGTCGCGGTGCGCCTGCCGTTCCGGGTGCAGGCGGATGCCGCCGACGCGAAGGCCGCGATCGACTTCGTCGGCGCCGACCGGTCGGCGACCATCAACATCCAGCACGGCGTCGAGGGTCTCGAGCGGGATCTCGAGGAGGGCCTGGGCGAGAGCATCACCGACTTCAACCGCGGCAACATCAAGGCGCGTCTGCGCATGGTGGTGCAGTACGCGCTCGGCGGTCACGACCGGCTGCTCGTGATCGGCACCGACCACGCCGCCGAGGCGGTGACCGGCTTCTACACGAAGTTCGGCGACGGGGCGGCCGACCTGCTGCCGCTGTCCGGGCTCACCAAGCGGCAGGGCCGGGCGATGCTCAAGCAGCTCGGCGCGCCCAGGCACCTGTACATGAAGGTGCCCACGGCCGACCTGCTCGACGGCATGCCGGGTCGCCCCGACGAAGACGAGCTCGGCCTCACCTACGAGCAGATCGACGACTACCTCGAGGGTCGGCAGGTCGAGCCCGCTGTCGCGGCGATCATCGAGCAGAAGTACCTGGCATCCCGTCACAAGAGGCATCTGCCGGTCACACCCGCCGACGGGTGGTGGCGCTGACGCGCGCACCCCACCCGCGCCGGGTGATGTCCGAGCCTGCGGATAGTGTCGAGAGCAGGCAAGGGAGAGGGGCATCGTGCGGGTCATCGCAGCGGAGAACCGGGTCGTCTGGAGTGCCAGCGACCTGAAGCTGGCGGCGGAGTGCGAGTTCGCGTGGGCGCGCGCGCTCGACGCGAAGCTCGGCCGCGTCCCCGCGGTGGAAGAGCCCGAAGACGCCACGCTCGAACGCGCCGCTCGTCTCGGTGACCGCCACGAAGAGAAGGTCCTCGAGCGATACCTCGGCGAGCTGGGGGAGTCGGTCGACGGCGGCCCCGGCGTGGTGGTGCTGCCGAAGGTCTCGTCGGCGGATGCCGGTGAGCTGGCGGCCACGGTCGACGCGACCGAACGCGCGCTGCGCTCGGACGCGTCGCTGGTCTTCCAGGCCGCGTTCTCGACTCCGGAGTTCGTCGGCTTCGCGGATTTCATCGCCCGCGACAAGCCGCTGCCGGGGGAGAGCGGGGGCCGTTGGCGGGTGCAGGACTCGAAGCTCGCCCGCACCGCGCGGGCGACCGCGCTCATGCAGCTCGGAGCATATGTCGATCAGCTCGACCGGCTCGGCATCCCTCGTTCCGACGAGGTCGATCTGATCCTCGGCGACGGCTCGATCAGCACGCACCGGGTCGACGACCTGCTGCCGCTGTTCCACGTGCGTCGTGCGCGCCTGCGCAGCCTGATCGCCGACCGCCGTGTCGCCGACGGCGCCACGGGCGCACCGCTGGCGTGGGGCGATGATCGCGGCGACCTGCAGATCACCGCGTGCGGGCGCTGCACGACGTGCGACGAGCAGGTGACCGCGCACCGCGACCTGCTGATGGTCGCCCGCATGCGCCCGGTGCAGCGACAGCGGCTTCGCGCGGCGGGCATCCACTCGGTCGACGATCTCGCCGGCGCCGCGGATGCACCCCACGGCATGAACGCCGACACCTTCACCGCGCTGCGCGCGCAGGCCCGACTGCAGGCCGGAGCGCCGACCGAACCGGGCGCCGTTCCGCCGTTCGAGCTCGTGTCGGCGAACGCCATCGGCCTGATGCCGCGACCCAGCCGGGGTGATCTGTTCTTCGACTTCGAGGGCGATCCGCTCTACACCGAGGCCACCGCGCCCGGTGAGAGCCCGCGGTGGGGCATCGACTATCTGTTCGGGTGGACCGACAACGCCGAGCAGTACTCGGCGCTGTGGGCGCACACCTTCGCCGACGAGAAGACGGCGCTGCTCGACTTCCTCGAGTTCGTGAAGCTGCGGCGGCAGACGCATCCCGACATGCACATCTACCACTACGCGCCGTACGAGACCTCGCACCTCGCGGCGATGGCGGCGCGGCACGGGGCCGGTGAGGCCGATGTCGACCGGCTGCTGCGTGAGGGCGTCTTCGTCGACCTGTACCCGATCGTGCTGCGCTCGGTGCGCATCGGGTCGCGCTCGTACTCGATCAAGAAGCTCGAGCCGCTGTACATGGGCGACGAGGTGCGCACGAGCGAGGTGCAGAAGGGCGACGACTCGATCGTGCAGTACGTGCAGGCGCGCGAGCTGCGCGCGTCAGGTCGCGATGCCGAGGCGCAGGCGATCCTCGATGACCTCGCCGACTACAACCGCTACGACTGCGTGTCGACCAGGCGACTGCGCGATTGGCTGATCGGGCTCGCGCGCGAGGCCGGAGTGGTTCCCGCCCCGCCGGACGACCCCGAGACCCGCGCGTACGAGCCGTCGCCGCTGTCGCTCGCACTGCAGACCGAGGCCGCCCGCGCCGGCGATGAGGCGTCCGCGACGTCGTACCGGGTCGCCGCCGCGGCGATCGACTACCACCCGCGTGAGGCGAAGAGCTTCTGGCAGGGGCACTTCCAGCGACTGCGCGAGCCGGTGTCGATCTGGGAGTCGACCCGCGACGTGCTGCGCGTCGATCAGGCCGCCAGCCGCGTCGACGCCGACTGGGCGGTCGACGAGGGGCGACGTGCCCAGACCCGGCTCGTGCGACTGCGCGGCGAGGTCGCACCGGGCAGCACGCTGAACGTCGGCGGCCGCCCGTTCGCGCTGTACGGAGTGCCGACACCCTTCGACGTGCCCGCGCCCTCGCGTGTCATCCACGTGCCGCACGAGGTCGAGATCATCGAGGTGCTCGATGACGGCTACGTGGTGCGCGAGCGCACCGTGCAGGGTCAGGTGTGGGACGAGCTGCCCGTCGCGCTCGCACCGGCCGCGCCGCCGAACGTCCTCTCCCAGCAGGGCGCCATCGAGGAGTGGGCGGCGTCGCTGCATCATGCCGCGCCGGTGTTCCCGAATGACGCCGCCACCGACATCCTGCGCCGCATCCCGCCGCGCACCGTCTCCGGTTCCCCGCTGCCGTCGGTGGAGCGTGCGGGCGACGTCGTCGACGCGATCGTCCGCGGGATCCTCGACCTCGACGACAGCTATCTCGCCGTGCAGGGCCCACCCGGCACCGGCAAGACGTACACCGGATCGCATGTGATCGCGCGCCTCGTGCGCGAGCACGGCTTCCGCATCGGGGTCGTTGCGCAGTCGCACGCCATCGTCGAGAACCTTCTCGAGCGCGTCGTGGCGGACGGGGTTCCGGCAGCGCAGGTCGCGAAGGCGCCGAAGGATCCGGATGCTGCCGAACCGGCGTTCACGGTCATCCGCAAGGACGGCATGGCGGCCTTCCTCGCCGAGCACGCCCACCACGGAGCGGTCGTCGGCGGCACGGCATGGGACTTCAGCAACACCCGGCGGGTCGACCGCAAGGGTCTCGATCTGCTGGTGATCGACGAAGCAGGGCAGTTCTCACTCGCCTCCACCATCGCGGTCGCCTCAGGCGCGAAGCGCCTTCTGCTGCTCGGCGATCCGCAGCAGCTGCCGCAGGTCAGCCAGGGCACGCATCCCGAGCCTGTCGACACGTCCGCGCTCGGCTGGGTGATGGACGGCTCGTCGGTGATCGACCCGCGGTACGGCTACTTCCTCGCCGAGTCGTGGCGCATGCATCCCGCGGTCGCCGCGCCCGTCTCGCGCCTGTCGTACGCGAGCCGGCTGGCGTCGGCGGCGGGTGCGGAGCGTCGCCTGGTCGACGGCGTCGACCCGGGCCTGCACGTCGTGCCCGTCCGGCATCGCGGCAATGCCACCCAGTCGACCGAGGAGGCCGCAGAGGTGGTGCGCATCGTGCGCGAGCTCATCGGCCGCACCTACGTCGACGGCATGTGCGACGACCCGCCGCGCCCGCTCGAGCAGAGTGACATCATCGTCGTCGCTCCGTACAACGCGCAGAAGCAGCTCATCCACGACGAACTGTCGGCGGCGGGATACGGCGCTGTCGCGGTCGGCACGGTCGACAACTTCCAGGGCAAAGAGGCGGTCGTCTCGATCACGTCGCTCGCTGCATCCAGCGGGCGCGACGCCCCGCGCGGACCGGAGTTCCTGCTGCTGCAGAACCGGCTCAACGTCGCCATCTCACGCGCGAAGAGCGTCGCCTACCTCGTGCACTCGCCCGCCCTGCTCGACGACCTGCCGTGGACTCCCGAGGGCGTCGCACGGCTGAGTGCCTTCGCCCACCTGGTGGGCGCGGATCGCGAATGAGAAACCACGTCGCGCTCAAGAAACCCGCACACCACCGGTTTCCCTTGCTGGATGTGGTTTCTCAGCGGGGCGATGGGCCGGGCGGCGATCAGACCGTGCCGTAGAGGCGGTCTCCGGCGTCACCGAGTCCGGGCACGATGTAGCCCTTCTCGTTCAGACGCTCATCCAGCGCGCCGAGCACGAGGGTCACGTCGGCATCGCCGACCATCTTCTCGATCGCGGCGACGCCCTCGGGCGTGCCGAGCAGGCAGATCGCCGTGACGTTCTTCGCGCCGCGGTCGAAGAGGAACTGAATGGCCGCGGCCAGCGAGCCGCCCGTGGCGAGCATCGGATCGATGGCGAAGCACTGCCGGTCGCTGAGGTCGTCGGGCAGACGCTCGGCGTAGGTGGTCGGCTCGAACGTCTCCTCGTCGCGGAGCATGCCGAGGAATCCGACCTCGGCGGTGGGGATCAGCTTGACCAGGCCTTCGAGCATCCCGAGACCGGCACGCAGGATCGGCACGACGATCGGACGCGGCTCGGCGATCTTCACGCCCGTCGTCGTCGTGACAGGGGTCTTCACCTCGATCGGCTCGACCTTCACGTCGCGGGTCGCCTCGTAGGCGAGCAGCGTCACCAGCTCCTCTGTGAGCTGACGGAAGACCGGCGACGAGGTCCTCTCATCCCGCAGCACCGTGAGCTTGTGAGTGATGAGCGGGTGATCGGCCACATGAACGCGCATAGGTACAGATTACTTGGCGACCGTCCGCGCACCAGCACGGGCCGCCAGATCGCGGCCTCCGCCTCGCGGCGGACGGATGACGGATGCCGCAGACGCGCCTCAGCGCCGCGACTCGAAGAACGCGTGCAGTTGAGCCGTCGCCTCGGCGGCCCGGATGCCACCGATCACCTCCGCGCGGTACGGCAGGCGCCGATCGCGCAGCACGTCGTACATCGAACCGGCGGCGCCGGCCTTCTCGTCCCAGGCGCCGAACACGACACGGCCGATGCGCGCCTGCAGGATCGCGCCCGCGCACATCACGCACGGCTCGAGGGTCACCACGAGGGTGTGGCCCTCGAGGTTCCAGCGACCGTGCGCCTCGGCCGCTGCGCGCAGCGCGAGCACCTCGGCATGGGCCGTCGGGTCGTGCGTCTGCTCGCGGAGGTTGCGTCCCTCGCCGACGACGGCGCCGCGGGCATCCAGCACCACGGCCCCGACCGGGACGTCGCCGGCCGCACCCGCCTCCGCGGCGAGTTCGAGAGCGCGACGCATCGCGGTGTCGTCCGAACCGATCATGTCAGCCGGGATCAGTCCGACGACGGGAAGACGAACGCGTCGGTCGAGGGCTCGGGGTCGAGCGACGGGCGGTACACGTCGGGTTCGAGATAGATCACGCGCGCGGCGGGAACGGCATCCCGGATCCTGCTCTCGATCTCGTCGATGTCGGCCGCAGCCTCGCGCACGGTCTTGTCGGAGGTGAGAGCCACCTTCGCGGCGACCATCAGCTCGTCGGGGCCGAGATAGAGGGTCTTGATGTGGATCAGCTTCTCGACGTCGGGGCCCCCGACGATGGCGTCGACGATGCGGTCGTGATCCGCGCGGTTCGCTCCCTCTCCGACCAGCAGGCTCTTCGTCTCGATCGCCAGGACGACCGCGATCAGGATCAGCAGCAGGCCGATCATCAGCGTGCCCAGCGCGTCGTACAGCGGGTCGCCGGTGATGAGGGTCAGCCCCACGCCGAAGAGCGCGAAGGTCAGGCCGATGAGTGCGCCGGTGTCCTCCAGCAGCACCACCGGCAGCTCGGGCGCCTTCGACCGGCGGATGAACGAGATCCACGACTGGCCGGGCTCGCGCACCGCGTTGCTCTCGCGTACGGCAGTGCGAAGCGACATCGACTCGAGCACGATCGCGATCAGCAGCACGGCGAGCGGCAGCCACCACCAGGTCTGGTCGATCTCGTGCGGGTCGACGATCTTCTGCACGCCCTCGTACACCGCGAACAGGCCACCGAGCGAGAACAGGATGATCGACACGACGAAGGCCGACACGTACCGTTCGCGGCCGTACCCGAACGGGTGCGCGCGGTCGGCATCGCGGGTGGCCCTGCGATTGCCGAGCATCAGCAGCAGCTGGTTGCCCGAGTCGGCGACCGAGTGGATCGCCTCGGCGAGCATCGATGCCGAGCCCGACAGCGCCCACGCGACGAACTTCGCCAGCGCGATGCCCAGGTTGGCCAGGAGAGCCGCGATGATCGCCTTGGTGCCGCCGGATGCGCTCATGGCCCGAGTCTACGACGACGGCGTGCGCGGGTCGCGAGGGCACGACACGCCGCCGGGTGCGCTCGTAGGATGGCGGCATGACCGATTCCCTCCCCGCACTCGCGTTCCTCGGAGCAGGCTCGATGGGAGGTGCGATCCTGCAGGGCGTCGTCGCGTCCGGCGTCCGGGTCGACGGCGGGATCGTCGCGACCAACCGCACGCGCGAGAAGGCGGATGCCCTGGCATCCCTGCCCGGCGTGACCAGCATCGCCCTCGAAGAGAACCCCGCCGGCAACACCGAGGCGGCGGCAGCGGCGCGGATCATCCTGGTCGGCGTGAAACCGGCGATGGTTCCCGATCTGCTGCGCGAGATCGCCCCCGCGCTGCGCGACGATGCGATCGTCGTGAGCCTCGCCGCCGGCGTCACCCTCGCGACCTTCACCGAGGCGCTCGGCGAGACGGCGCACACGGTGCGGTCGATGCCGAACACCCCGGCGACGGTCGGCCGGGCCGTGACCGGCATCGCCGCGGGGCCCGCGGCGACAGACGACGACATGGCGCTCGTGCGTGCGCTGTTCGAGAAGGTCGGTGCGGTCATCGAGGTGCCCGAGTCGCAGATCGACGCGCTGTCGACCGTCTCCGGCTCCGGCCCCGCCTACGTCTTCCTGCTGATCGAGAAGCTGGCCGAGGCTGCGCGCGGGATGGGATTCTCGGATGTCGACGCCCGGCTCATGTCCGAGCAGACCTTCATCGGCGCGGCCGCTCTGCTGGCGGCATCCGGCGAGGACCCGGCCGAGCTGCGCCGGCGCGTGACCAGCCCGAAGGGCACCACCGAGCGGGCAGTGGCCGTGCTGCAGGACGCCCGCCTCGACGACGTCTTCGCAGAGGCGACCGCCGCCGCGCTGGCGCGCGCGAAGGAGCTCGCCGCCGGCGCCTGAGCCTGTCCCCTTGGGTCCCTGAGCCTGCTCTCCTTGGGTACCTGACCCTGCTCTCCTGGGTCCCTGAGCCTGTCCCCTTGGGCCCCTGAGCCTGCTCTCCTGGGTCCCTGAGCCTGCTCTCCTGGGTCCCTGAGCCTGCTCTCCTGGGTCCCTGAGCCTGCTCTCCTGGGTCCCTGAGCCTGTCGAAGGGTCACGCTGCTTCGACAGGCTCAGCAACCCACTCGCCGCTACCGGTCGAGGCCCGCGAACCGCTCGATGTCGACGCTGGTGCCCGACACGATGATGAGGTCGTGGTTGGTCACCACGGTGTTCGCCTCGGCGTAGCGGAACGGCTTGCCTGGGCTCTTCACGCCGACGACGGTGACGTTGTACTTGGTGCGCACGCCCGATTCGTTCAGCCCCACGCCGCGGATGAACTTCGGCGGGTACATCTTCGCGAGCACGAAGTCGTCGTCGAAGCGGATGAAGTCGAGCATCCGTCCGCTGACCAGGTGCGCGACGCGCTCGCCGGCCTCGCGCTCGGGGTAGATGACGTGGTTCGCGCCGACGCGGGCGAGGATCTTGCCGTGCGACTGCGAGACGGCCTTCGCCCAGATCTGCGGCACCTTCAGGTCGACGAGGTTCGCGGTGATCAGCACGGATGCCTCGATGAGCGACCCGACGGCGACGACCGCGACCTGGAAGTCCTGCGCGCCGATCTGCCGCAGAGCGTCGATGTTGCGCGCATCCGCCTGCACGGTGTGCGTGACCCGCTCCGACCACTTCTGCACCAGGGCGAGGTCGCCGTCGATCGCGAGCACCTCGCGGTCGAGGCGGTCGAGCTCCCCGGCGCAGGCGGCGCCGAAGCGGCCGAGTCCGATCACGAGCACCGGGGCGTCGCCCCGCACCATCTCAACCAACGATCGGCCTTTCGACGGGCAGCGAGTAGAGCTGCGAGCGGGACGTCGCGGCGACCGCCGCGGCGAGTGTCACTGTACCAACGCGTCCCATGAAGATCGTCGCGGCGAGGACGTAGCTGGCCGAGTCCGGAAGCTGGGCGGTGAGACCCGACGAGAGGCCGACGGTGCCGAACGCGGAGATCACGTCGAAGAGCACGTCGATGATGTCGGCCTTGGTGATCTGGGCGATGATCACCGTCGAGAGGGCGACGACGGTCGCGCCCCAGGCGACGACCGACAGGGCGACGCGCTGCACGTCCGACGGGATGCGGCGGCCGAACACCTCGACCGACGGCCGGCCCTTCGCCTCGGACCACACCGCGATGGCGAGGACGGCGAGGGTGGTCACCTTGATGCCGCCGGCGGTGGATGCCGAGCCCCCGCCGACGAACATGAGCATGCACGCCACGAGCATCGACGACCCGTTCAGGTCGGACATCTCGATGACGTTGAACCCGCCCGAGCGCGTCATCGCCGACAGGAAGAGGGCGTTCATGGTCGTCTCGCCGGCATCCATCGATCCGAACGTGGCCGGGTTGTCGAACTCGAGCAGCAGGAACGCCGCGGCCCCGAGAACGAAGAGCAGCCCGGTGGTGATGAGCGTGAGCTTGGAATGCAGCGACCAGCGCTTCACATGCCACACGTGCTTGGCGAGCGTGTAGATCACCGGGAAGCCGATGCTGCCCAGGAACATGCTGATCATGAGGATGGTCAGCACGAGGTAGTCGTCGGCGAAGATGGTGACGCCGCCGGCGTTGGGTGTGAAGCCCGTGTTGGTGAACGACATGGCCGCGTAGTACGGCGCCTCCCACAGGGCGGCGAACGGGTCGATGCCCGCCCACACGAGCGCGGGGTAGAGCAGAATCGCGACGCTGAGCTCGATCACGAGTGTCGACAGCGCCACCGTGGTGAGCAGCTGGCCGACCTCGCCGAGCCGCACGGTCTGACTCTCGTTCACCGGACCGCCGTGCGCGCGCATGGGGTTGGTGTCTCCGGCCGCGAGCAGCTTGGCACGCAGTCCGAGGCGCTTCGAGATCACCATGCCCATCACCGACGCCAGGGTCAGCACGCCCATGCCGCCGATGTTCACGCCGATGAACAGCAGCACGTTGCCGAACGGCGACCAGTGGCTGGCCATGTCGACCGTCGAGAGCCCCGTGACGCAGATCGTCGACATCGCCGTGAAGAGCGCATCGCTCAGCGGTGTGATCGTGCCGTCGGCCGACGAGAGCGGCAGCGACAGCAGAACGGTGAAGAGCAGGATCAGCGACGCGAAGATGATGATCGCGAAGCGCGACGGCGATGAGGTCACCAGGTGCTTCGCCCGCCGGCCGAAGCCGCGTAGCGTGTCCTGCGGGGACGATGCCGACACGATGCCCGACATCGCTCCCCTCTCCGCCGGCGCCGTTCGCCGAGCCTTCGTCATGGTACTCCCGTGCGGTGCCTACTACCCTGAGGGCATGACCGACATCTTCGACGTGATCGCGGACGGCACCAGGCGAGACATCCTCCGGCTGCTGCTGAGCGAATCCGCCGAGGGCGACGGCGGCACGAGCGTGACGCAGATCGTGAGTGGTCTGGGCATCAGCCAGCCGACCGTGTCGAAGCACCTCAAGGTGCTGCGGGAAGCGAACCTGGTGACGGTGCGCGAAGAGGGCCAGCGCCGCTTCTACAGTCTGTCGGTCGGTCCGCTCGAAGAGGTCGACGACTGGCTCGTGCCGTTCCTGATCGATGCCTACGGCGACCAGGCGCCGCTCGTCGACATCCCGTTCGCGCCCCTGCCGGCCAAGACCGCGCACGCGGCAGAGGTCGTCGGCCGGGCCGCAGCCTCGGCGAAGCACGTCGTCACCTCGGCGCTCAAGAAGCTCGGCACCTGACGAAGCGCGGCACCTGGCCGCGAGTCACATCCGTCCCACGTGTTTACAGCCGTCGCAGCAACCCCATATGCTGTGCTTTATCAGAAAGGGGTGCTGGGGATGCCCGACGTTCACGACGTTCGATTCCTGACGGTGGCCGAGGTCGCCGAGATCATGCGTGTGTCCAAGATGACCGTGTACCGGCTCGTGCACGCGGGCGAGCTGCCGGCTATCCGCTTCGGGCGCAGCTACCGCGTACCCGAATCCGCGGTCGCCGATGCCCTGCGCACCCCCGACGCCGACGTCGGCTGACGGTCGGTTCGGGCGGGGTGCGACCGTTTGCTAGAATCGTCCGAGGCATTTTTTCCCTGCCCGTACCCGGGTGTCGTTTCCTGGCACCCAACCCCTGACTTAGTGAGGTTTCCGTGGGTTCAGTCATCAAGAAGCGCCGCAAGCGCATGGCGAAGAAGAAGCACCGCAAGCTGCTTCGCAAGACTCGCCACCAGCGCCGCAACAAGAAGTAAGCGGCACGACACCGAGCGCCCCTCTTGGCTCCTGAGCCTGTCGCAGGGGCGCTTCGTGTCTGCGCCGACAGAAGGAGAACCGTGAAGACGATCACCGTCGAGCAGCTCGCCCAGCGTGAGGGCGTGCCGCTCATCGACGTGCGCGAGCGCGATGAGTTCGACGCGGGGCACGTGCCCGGCGCGATCAATCTGCCCATGTCGGAGCTGGGCGGGCGCCTGGACGAGCTGCCCGGCGAGCCGTTCGACGTGATCTGCGAGCTGGGCGGACGCTCGGCGCGGGTGGTCGAGGCGCTGTCGGACCGCGGTCACGACGCGACGAACATCGAGGGCGGCACCGCCGCCTGGGTGGCCCAGGGGCGCCCGGTCGCGCAGTGACCACGCTCACGATCATCGGCAAACCCGACTGCCACCTGTGCGACGTCGCGAGCGAGGTGGTCGACGCCGTCGTCGCCGAGATGCCGGATGCTGCCGCCGAGCAGCTCGAGATCGTCGAGCGCTCCATCGTCGACGATCCCGCGCTCTACGAGCGCTGGTGGGAGAAGATCCCGGTCGTGCTGATCGACGGTGAACTGCACGCGCACTGGCGCGTCTCGCCGGATCGGCTTCGCCACGCACTCGAGGAGGCCATGAAGTGATCCGTCACGTCGTCAGCTGGAAGCTGGCCGCGGAGGATGCCGCCGTGCGCGCCGAACAGGCTGCCGAGGTCGCTCGTCGCCTGAACGCGCTCATGGGCGTTGTCCCCGAGCTGCGCGCGGTGTCGGCCGGCGCCAACGTCGCGCATTCCGATGTCAACTGGGATGTCACGCTGGTCGCCGATGTCGACTCCCTCGACGCGCTCGAGGCGTACCAGGTGCATCCGGCCCACAAAGAGGCCGGCGCGTACATCAAGTCGGTCGTCGCGTCCCGGGTCGCCGTCGACTTCGAGATCTGAGCGCACCGACAGTGCAACGCAAATGTGATCGCGCGACGTGCCGTCCTTCACCGCAGGGTCTCGGGTCGCGTGCCAAGATGAGTTCAACCCGCACCCGGGCGCAAGCCCCTGTCACGAAGGAGTGGCCATGAAGCGCCGTCCACTGATCCTCGGCACCGCAATCGCCGCCGCTGCCGTCCTCGCTCTCTCCGGCTGCGCGAGCAGTTCGGACGGCGACAACTCCGCATCCGGTTCCGAGTACGGCCTGGTCGCCGACGGCACGCTGACCATCTGCTCTGAGGTCCCGTACCCGCCGTTCGAGATGGAGGGCGGCGACAACGGAAGCGGCTACACGGGCTTCGACATCGATCTCGCCGCCGCCATCGCGAAGAAGCTCGACCTCAAACTGAGCGTGCAGGACGTCGGCTTCGACGGACTGCAGTCGGGAACCACGCTCGTGGCGGGCACATGCGACTTCGGCGCATCGGCGATGACCATCACCGATGAGCGCAAAGCCAACATCGACTTCTCCGACCCGTACTACGACTCGCTGCAGTCCCTGCTCACGAGCACGGATTCCGGCATCAAGAGCATCGCCGACCTCAAGGGCAAGAACGTCGGCGTTCAGCAGGGCACCACGGGCGAGAGCTACGCGCAGGAGAACGCCACGGGCGCCACCCTCGTCCAGTACCCCGGCGACGCGGAGCTCTGGCCGGCACTGCAGGCGGGCCAGATCGATGCGATCCTGCAGGACCAGCCGGTGAATCTCGAGCACGAGAAGGCAGACGACACGTACAAGATCGTCGAAGAGTACGACACCGACGAGTCCTACGGCTTCGCCTTCGCGAAGGGCGAGAAGAAGGAGCTGCGCAAGGCGGTCAACGATGCGCTCGCCGAGCTGCGTGACAGCGGCGAGTACGACAAGATCTACGACAGCTACTTCACGGCGAAGTGATCGCCGCACCTGATCGGAGCCCGTGGCGATGGCATTGAAACGCAGGACCAAGAGCAAGATCTATCGCTACACGATGTACGGGATCTTCCTCGTCGCCGTGCTGCTGGTGGTTCTGCTCACCGACTGGCCGAAGATCGGCAAGCAGTTCTTCAACCTCGAGGTCGCGGCGAAGCTGTTCCCGGACATCATCGTCCTGGCGCTGCGCAACACCATCCTGTTCACGCTCATCGCGTTCACCGGAGGGCTGCTGCTGGGCATCCTCTTCGCGCTGATGAAGCTGTCGGTCATCGCTCCGTTCCGGTGGTTCGCAACGGCGTGGATCGAGCTGTTCCGTGGGCTTCCCGCCCTGCTGACCATCTTCGCGATGGCGTTCATCCTCCCGATCGCCTTCGGCGTCAAGCCACCAGGCGGCCCGGTGGGAGCGGGATTGATCGGTCTCATCCTGGTGGCGTCCGCGTACATGGCCGAGGTGATCCGGGCCGGCATCCAGGCCGTTCCCAAGGGGCAGGCCGAGGCGGCGCGCTCGCTGGGCATGTCGCCGATGAAGACGATGTTCTGGATCGTCCTTCCACAGGGGTTCCGGATCATCATCCCGCCGCTGACCAATGAGTTCGTGCTGCTGCTGAAAGACACCTCGCTGCTGTTCATCGCCGGCACCTTCATCTGGTCGAAGGAGCTGACGAGCTTCGCCCGTGACGCGAACACCATGTACGCGAACGCGACGCCGCTCATCATGTCGGCGCTGCTGTATCTGGTTGTGACGATCCCGCTCACACGCTTCACGGCGTGGCTGGAGCGGCGGATGGCGAGGGAACGATGAGTACGGATCTGATCGATGTGCACGCACCGGCGATCGACATCCAGGGCCTGGCGAAGAGCTTCGGAGACAACGAAGTGCTCAAGGGCATCGACCTCACCGTGCACAGCGGTGAAGTCGTGTGCATCATCGGTCCGTCCGGGTCGGGGAAGTCGACGCTGCTGCGGTCGGTGAACCTGCTCGAGCAGCCGACAGGCGGTCACATCTTCATCGAGGGCATCGACGTCACCGACGAGGACACCGACATCGACCGTGTGCGCCAGCGCATCGGCATGGTCTTCCAGAGTTTCAACCTCTTCCCTCACATGTCGGTGCTGGGCAACCTCACGATCGCGCAGCGGCGGGTGAAGAAGCGGAGCAAGGAGGAGGCCGAGCAGGTCGCCCGCGAGATGCTCGATCGCGTGGGACTGGCCGAGAAGGCGGATGCCTTCCCGAGCCATCTCTCCGGCGGTCAGCAGCAGCGTGTGGCCATCGCGCGTGCCCTGTGCATGAACCCCGACATGATGCTCTTCGACGAGCCGACTTCGGCTCTCGATCCCGAGCTGGTCGGCGAAGTGCTGCAGGTGATGCGCACGCTGGCAGACGAGGGGATGACGATGCTCGTCGTCACGCACGAGATGGGCTTCGCCCGTGAGGTCGGCTCCAGGCTGATCTTCATGGACGACGGGCACATCGTCGAGCAGGGCGACCCGCGCGAGGTGCTGGCGAACCCGCAGCACCCGCGCACGCAGGACTTCCTCTCGCGCGTGCTCTGAGCTGCGGAGCGGAGTCGGTCGTGTCGGGCGAGGGCGCTCCGATCTGGCATCCTGAACGGTGATGGAGATCGGCGCGTTCCTCGGCCTCGAGCAGCTCACCTGGGGCATGCTCATCCTCGTCGTCATCGCCGCATTCGGCGCCGGATGGATCGATGCGGTCGTCGGCGGCGGCGGCCTGCTGCAGTTGCCCGCGGTGCTGCTGATCCCCGGCATCACCCCGGTGCAGGCACTGGCGACGAACAAGCTCGGCTCGATCTTCGGCACGGCCACGAGCAGCGTCACGTACTACCGCCGCGCCAGGCCCGACATCCGCACCGCACTGCCGATGGCGGCGATCGCCCTGGCAGGCTCGTTCGGCGGAGCCGCCGTGGCGACCGTGCTTCCGGCATCCGCCTTCAAACCCATCATCGTGGTGGCCCTGCTGGCCGTCGCGCTGTTCACCGCGTTCAAGCCGCAGCTGGGCGCGGCGACCGCGCTGCGCTTCTCGGGCCATCGCCATCACATCACAGCCGGCGTGGCAGGCCTGGTGATCGGCTTCTACGACGGGCTGATCGGGCCGGGCACGGGAACGTTCCTCGTGATCACCCTCGTCGCGCTGCTCGGATACGACTTCCTGCAGTCCAGCGCGAAGGCGAAGATCGTGAACTTCGCCACCAACGCCGGTGCGCTCATCCTGTTCATCCCGCACGGCGCGGTGCTGTGGGTGCTGGGCCTCATCCTCGGCGTCGCGAACACCGCCGGCAGCTACCTCGGCTCCCGCATGGCGATCTCGCGCGGATCGGGCTTCATCCGCGTCGTGTTCCTCGTCGTCGTCATCGTGCTCATCGCCAAGCTCGGCATCGACGTGTGGAACGAGAACGTCGCGCCCCTGCTCGCCCCCCGCTGATGCCCAGGCGCGAAACCGGTCATCCGGCAGATCCAACGGATGCGACCCTTGCCACGACCGAGGTCTTCCCGCGTAGACTCCGAATTGCGCTCGATCGGGCGCGCCAGTGCTCCCAACGGAGGAGGGGACGATGAGGTCACTAGGCACGATTCGGATCATGGTCGGATTCGCCGGTCTCACCGCGGCAGCGGTCGCGCTGAGCGGATGCTCGGGATCCGGGGATCCGGGCGACGGCGACAAAGTCACCCTCGAGGTGCAGTCGGCGATGGCCGAGGGGACGCCCCGCTACGAGGCGCTCAGCGCGCTCGCGAAGGCATACGAGAAGGACAACCCCGACGTCAAGGTCGACGTCGTGGCGATGGGCAGCGACTACGAGGGCGACATGAAGGTGCGGATGGGGTCCGGGGATCTGCCCGACATCTGGGCCACGCACGGATGGTCGCTGCTGCGCTACAGCGAGTTCCTCGAGCCGCTCGACACGCAGCCGTGGGCCGACCAGCTCAACCCCGTGCTCGACTCGACCATGAAGAACGGCGACGGCGAGTTCTTCGCGCTTCCGCTGACGACCGACGTCGCCGGCATCCTGTACAACAAGACCGTGCTCGAGGATGCCGGGATCGACCCCGCATCGCTCGGCACCATCGAAGCGTTCGACGCTGCGCTCGCCAAGATCAAAGAGGCAGGAGTCGTGCCCATCTCGAGCTCGGGCAAGGACGACTGGTTCGCCGGCAACGTCGCCGACTGGCTCGGCTCGGGCTCGTACGACGAGGCGCAGTCTGAGAAGCTGGCCGACGGCGAGTTCGTCGACAGCGGCTTCGAGGCCATGTTCACCACGCTCGACGAGTGGGCCAAGGCAGGCTACTTCAACCCCGACTTCTCATCGGCCACCAGCGACGACATCGCCACCGCGCTCGGGCAGGGCACGACCGCGTTCGTGATGATCCAGAACACCCTCGCGCTCAGCGCCAAGGAGTTCGTGCCGGACGCGGAGATCGGGTTCATCCCGGTGCCCGCGATCAACGGCGACGACGAGTACCTGATCGGCGGCGAAGGCGTCGCGCTGGGTGCCTGGCGCGACGGGGAGAACAAGGAGGAAGCGCTCGACTTCCTCGCCTTCCTCGCCGAGCCGGAGAACATCAGCCAGTTCGCCAGCGAGGACGGCAACCCGGCTGGTCTCACCGACATCGACGTCGATCTCGGCGACCTGTCCGACAGCTACGAGCAGTTCTTCACCCCGGGAGAGGTGCGCATGGTGCCGTACTTCGACCGGGCGTACCTGCCCAACGGCATGTGGAACACGCTGATCTCGACGACGTCGGGTATCGTCACCGGGCAGAACACGGTCGACTCGGCTGTGAAGCAGGTCGAGGCGGAGTTCGGCACGCTGTACGGGCAGCAGTAGGTCACGCGAGAGGTGGCTTCACGCTCGACGGGGATCTTCCCGCGCCGACTCAACTGGTTCTACGTGCCGGCGCTCGTGCTGTTCGCGGTGTTCTCGATCTACCCGCTGATCAGCGGCATCAGCCTGTCGCTGACCAACTGGAACGGGTACAGCCGCAGCAAGGCGTTCGTCGGGTTCGACAACTATCTGCGCCTGCTCGACGACGAGGTGTTCCGCACCGCCCTGGTTAACACGCTGATCTACGGTGTCGGCAGCACGGTCATCCAGCAGGTGCTCGGTCTGGGGCTCGCCGTCGTGCTCGACCGGATCGTGCGCGGGGCGGCGCTGCTGCGCGCGGTCATCTACCTGCCGGTGATGGTGTCTCCGGTGGTGCTGGGCACGATGTACTACCTGATCTTCCGTTACAACAACGGCGCCCTGAACGATGCGCGGGCGCTGTTCGGCGCCGACAAGGTCGCGTGGCTGTCGGATGCCGGGTTCGCCATCACCGCGATCGTCATCGTCAACTCCCTGCAGTTCGTCGGCATCTCGATGGTCATCTACCTCGCGGGTCTGCAGAGCGTGCCGACCGAGTACTACGAGGCAGCGCAGCTCGACGGCGCGACCTGGTGGCAGAGCTTCCGCAGCATCACGCTTCCTCTGCTGCAGCCCGCCTTCGCCACGAGCATCGTGCTGAACCTGATCGGCGGGCTGAAGCTGTTCGACATCGTGCAGGTGCTCACCGGCGGCGGGCCGGGTCAATCCACTCACTCGGTGTCGACGCTGATCGGCGAGACGTACTTCTCGAATCAGGCGGCCGGCTACTCGGCCGCGATCGGCGTCGTGCTGTTCGTCTTGATCGTCGCGGTCACGTTCGTGCTGAACTCGCTGCTCAACCGGAAGCGGGTCGAGCTGTGAAGAACACCTCCGCGCCGTCGAAAGCGTTCATCTACGCCGGCCTGGCGTTCATCGCCGTGCTGCAGCTGCTGCCGTTCTACTTCGGGCTCACCACTGCATCCAAGCCCAAGACCGACCTGTCGTCGCCCTGGATCTTGCCCGGCGAGATCCACTGGGCCAATTTCGCCACGGCGATGCAGCAGGGCAACATCCTGCAGGCGATCGGCAACAGCGCACTGGTGACGGTCGTGTCGACGGTGCTGGTGTGCCTGCTCGGCGCGCTCACCGCGTACCCCCTCGCGCGACGGGTCACGCGCGGCAACAGGCTGATCTACGCGTGCATCATCAGCCTCATCATGATCCCGCCGCTGTCGGTGCTCGTGCCGCTGTACACGCTCATGAAAGACCTCGGCGGGCTGAACACGCACTGGGGCATCATCGTGCTGATGGTCACCGGCAACCTGCCGCTCGCCGTGTTCCTGTACACGGCGTTCATGCGCAGCCTGCCCGTGTCGATCGAAGAGGCGGCGACCGTCGACGGTGCGGGCCCGCTGCAGGTGCTGTTCCGGATCGTCTTCCCCATGCTGCGACCCGTCACGGCCACCGTCGCGATCCTCGCCGGGATCGGCATCTGGAACGAGTTCGCGCTGAGCACGTACTTCCTGCGCACCGACGAGACCCGCACGATCGCCCCGGCCGTGGCGGGGTTCTTCGCGGCGCAGGGCAGCAACCCGGGTGCCGCCGCCGCGGCATCCGTGCTCTCGGTCGTGCCGGTGCTGCTGGCCTACCTGTTCCTGCAGCGCAGCTTCATCAGGGGGATGGTCGCCGGATCGCTGAAGTGAGCTTTCTCGCGGTGAACGCGATCAGCGAGGCAGGTGATACTTGAACCCTACGTGCGAGCCGGTGTAGCCGAGGCGCTCGTAGAACCGGTGCGCGCCGGCGCGCGCGGCATCCGAGGTCAGCTGCACCATCGCCGCGTCGAGCGCGGGGGCAGCCTCGTCGGCCACCCAGCGCATCACGGCCGACCCGATGCCGCTGGATCTCAGATCGCTGTGCACCCGCACCGCCTCGACGAGCAGCCGGCGCGCTCCGCGCCTGGCCATCCCGGGGATCGAGGTGAGCTGCAGGGTGCCGACGATCGCTCCGTCGAGCTCGACGACGAGCAGGTCGTTCGACGGTTCGGCGAGGATGTCGTCGAGAGCGGTCAGGTAGGCCGGGCGGTCGGCATCCGACGCCTGATCCCCGCGGGATGCACTGATCGGGTCGTCGGCGAGCAGCGCGATGATCCCGTCCGCGTCGGCCCGGGTCGCACGCCGCAGCACCGCATGCCCCGCGCGCGAGTCGATCGGGTGGGGAAGGAGGATGGAAGCCAGCATCCAGCCAGTCTCCCAGCATCCCCTCCCCGCAGCTCCGCGCCGCCGCCCGGCGGGAAGTGAGGCGTCAGCGGGCAGGCCGGGTCAGACCTTCGCACGTATGGCGACGGGGACGGGATCGACGGTGAGGAAGACCCGCTCGCCGAAGGACGCATGCGCGTGCGCATCGTGCTGCACGCGCACCCGTTCGCCCGAGTCGGTTCGAACCAGAGTGCGGCGGATGCTGCCCAGGAATGTGCTCTCCTCGACGACGCCGGCGGTCGCGGCATCCGCCTCGCCGGTGAACCGCAGGTTCTCGGGACGCAGGTGCACGTCAACAGCGCCGGTGGCGGACACGTTCATGGGAAGCGACCGCCCCCACACGGTGACCGTGTCGCCCGAGGCCACACCCGAGACGAGGCTCGACAGCCCGATGAACGACGCGACGTGCGCGGTCGCGGGGCGCAGGTACAGCTCCTCCGGTGTGCCGATCTGGTCGATGCGACCGGCATCCATCACTGCGATCCGGTCGGAGACGGCCAGGGCCT
This sequence comes from Microbacterium sp. NPDC055312, assembly GCF_053645675.1. Classification (NCBI taxonomy): domain Bacteria; kingdom Bacillati; phylum Actinomycetota; class Actinomycetes; order Micrococcales; family Microbacteriaceae; genus Microbacterium; species Microbacterium sp. NPDC055312. Next base: position 182,501 of record NZ_JBSHMU010000003.1, read on the forward strand.
CCTCCTGATCGTGCGTCACGAAGACGGTCGTGATTCCCAGGCGCAGCTGGATGCGGCGGATCTCGTCGCGCAGCTGCACTCGCACCTTGGCGTCCAGCGCCGAGAGCGGCTCATCGAGCAGCAGCACGCGCGGCTCGGTGACGAGGGCTCGGGCGAGCGCGACCCGCTGCTGCTGCCCGCCGGAGAGCTGGTGCGGGAACCGGTCGGCGAAAGCCTCCAGACCGACGAGGGCGAGCGCGTCGAGCGCCCGGCGCTCGGCCGCGGCCTTGCCCACGCCGCGCCGACGCAACCCGAACGCGGTGTTGCCGGCGACGTCGAGATGCGGGAACAGCGAGTACGCCTGGAACACCATGCCGATGTCGCGCCTGTTGGTGGGGACGCGCGACACGTCCTGACCGCCCAGCAGCACGGCGCCGGCATCCGCATGCTCCAGACCTGCCAGCACCCGCAGGGCGGTGGTCTTGCCGCAGCCGGAAGGCCCGAGCAGCGACACGAACTCGCCGGGCGCGATGTCGAGGTCGACACCGTGCAGCACCCGGTGCGCACCGTAGCGCTTCTCGATGCCCTGGAACTGCACACGCGTGCCCTCGCCCGCCTCGGCGAGCAGCACGTTGTCCGCGGTGGCGGGAAGGGGGCTCGGGGAGGTCATTGGTCAGCCTTTCGGTTGCCGCGCGCGGCGCGGCCGATGATGAGCAGCAGCAGGAAGCAGAACAGCAGCGCGAGCAGCGTGAAGATCGCCGGCACGTAGGCATCCTGCTTCTGCACGACGATCATCGCGGTCTGGAACACCTGCCGGTTCAGCAGCGACGCGATCGTGAACTCGCCCAGCACGACGGCGATCGAGATGAGGGATGCCGAGAGCAGCCCCTGGCGCAGGTTCGGCGCCAGCACCCTCACCACCACCGTCGGCCAGTTCGCGCCGAGCGAGCGGGCGGCTTCGGAGAGCGTGCGCAGGTCGGCGGCGTCGATCGATGCCTGGATCGAGCGGTACGCGAACGGCAGCACGGTGATGCCGTAGGCGAAAGCGAGCGTCCAGGTGCCGGTGCCGAATGCGCGACCGATCTGGAGGTAGATCGGAGAGAGGCCGACGACGAGCACGATCGCGGGGATCGAGATCGGCAGGAGCGCCGTGAACTCGAAGGCCGGCTTCAGGTTCAGGAAGCGCAGGTTCACGAGGATCATCGTCGGCGCGAGCAGCACCAGCACGATCACCACGGTGACGATCGCGAGGATGAGTGAGTTGCCCAGGCCGGTCCAGATCGGCTTGATCGCTGCCGACGCTGCAGGATCCACCACCGCCGCCCAGCGCGCGAAGGACAGGCCGCCCTCGCCGTCGCGCAACGTGTAGAAGAAGGTCGCGACCAGCGGGATCGCGAAGAAAGCGCCGATCAGGATGGCGATGATCCACCGCATCGCGGGGGAGGGCGCGATGCGGTTCACGATCGCCACCTCGCCGCGCGGCGCTGGATGAGCGAGTACAGCCCCATCACGGCTCCGACGATGACGATCATGCCGAGCGCGAGCGCTCCGGCGAGATTCTCGCGGCCGAGCACGGTCTCGCTGGTGAGCGCCGCGCGGATCTGCAGCGGGACGATCTGCGATCCCTGGCTGGCCAGCGCCGCGGCGGTCGCGTACGACGAGAACGCGTTGGCGAACAGCAGCAGCAGGCTCGCGAGGAACGACGGGGCGAGCACCGGGATGCCGACGCGCACCCAGAATCCGAGCCGGGTGCCGCCGAGAGTGAGGTTCGCCTCCGCCCACTGCGGCTTGAGCGCCGCGAGAGCCGGCATGAACGTGATCACCATGAGGGGCACCTGGAAGTAGATGTAGGGCAGGACGAGGCCGGGGACGTCATAGAGCCACACGCCGTCCGCGAAGATGTCCACCCCGAAGGCGTCTTCGAGCAGCACGGTCACGACGCCCTGCAGGCCGATCGTCGCGATGAACGCGAACGCGAGCATGACGCCGCCGAACTGCGCGAGGACGCCCGCCGCGGCATCCACAGTCTGGCGCACGGCGCCCTGCGGGTTCATTCCCAGCATGGCGTAGCAGACCACGGCGCCCGCCAGTGCGCCGACGACGGCGGTCAGCAGCGACAGCCATCCGGAGTTCGCGAACGTGTTCAGAACCACCGGGTCGACCAGCGCCGTGATGTTCGTCCAGGTGAAGACGCCATCCCCGTCGAAGAAGCCCGATCCGATCGCGAGGAGCGTCGGCACGGCCAGGAACAGCACCACGTAGACGCCGAAGGGAACCAGTCCCAGCCACGCCCAAGACAGACCCGACCGCCGGGCCGTCGGAGACGGCCCGGCGGTGGTGGAGGCGGACGCCGCGGCATCCGCCCCCGTGATCAACGCGGTCACTGAACCGCCACGGCCCACTTCTCGCCGAGCAGCGTGCCGGCGTCCGTCGACTGCTTCTCAGCAGGGACGACCGTCTCGGCGGGGACCTCGGGCAGCGCGGCCGCGAGCTTCTCGTCGATCGTGCCCGCTGCGGTCATGGCCTCCATGCGGGCCGGACGGGCGCCGCCCTTCAGCCACAGGTTCTGCACGTCGTCGCTGTAGAGGAACTCCTGCCACAGGCGCGCCGCAGCCGGGTGCGGGGCGTCCTTGTTGATGGCCTGGTTGTAGTACGAGGCATAGCCGACGCCGTCGAGCACGACGACCTCCCAGTCGGGGTTGTCCTTGCCCGCCGCGGCGTTCAGGTAGTCCCAGTCGAAGACGACCGGGGTCTCGCCGCTGGTGATGGTCGCGGGGGTCACATCGACCTTCAGGAAGTTGCCCGCCTTCTGCAGCTCCCCGAAGAACTCGATTCCGGGCGTGTAGTCGTCCAGGTCCCCGCCGGACTGCACGGTGGCGAGGCCCACGGCGCCGAAGGCGGAGCCAGCCTGGGTCGGGTCGCCGTTGATGGCGACGGCGCCCCTGAAGTCTGCGCCCTTGAGGTCGTCGAGCGAGGTGGGCTCGGAGAACTTCGAGGAGTCGTAGCCGATCGACATGTACCCGCCGTAGTCGCCGACGAACAGCCCGGTGGGCTCCTTCAGTGCGTCGGGGATCTCGTCGAAGTTCTCGACCTTGTACGGCGCGAAGGTGTCTGTGCTCTGCAGCGCGACGGCAAGTCCGAGGTCGAACACGTCGGGGGCGGTGTCCAGACCCTTGTTGGTCTCTGCGGCCTGGATCTCCTCGGCGCTGGAGACGTCGGGCGACGCCTCATTGATGGTGATCTCGGGGTAGCGCTCGGCGAACAGGTCGAGGATCTCGCCGTAGTTGGCCCAGTCGCGCGGCAGCGCGATCACGTTCAGGGCGCCCTCGGCCTTGGCCGCCGCCTCGAGATCTTCAAGGGTGCCGAAGTCGGCAAGCGACGTTGCGGTCGCCGCGTCGACGGACGAGCCGCCGTCGCTGTCGCCCGCGCTGCTGTCGGCGGCGCAGGAGGTCAGGGCCAAGGCGGCCGTGGCCACGAGGGCGATGCCGGCGACGAGGCGCGCACGGCGGGTGATGCTGGTCATCAGGGTTTCCTCTCGGATTTCCCGCGCTCGCGCGCAGGAGTCGGGTTACGAGAGGAAGCTACGGAGCGCGAGTTACGGGGTGGCGGGAGTCCGGTGAACGCGAGGTGTCCTGAGGGCGAATCGGTGAGAGTCCGGCTGCCCTGCTCTTACGTCGAGACCCCCGGCTGCAGACATCAGCAGCCGGAGGTCTCGACGGTAGGCGGGGCCTCGGTGTCAGGCGTCCTCCGGCTCGGCGTCGACGCCGGCCTCGGCGCGCTGCTCGGGCGTGATCGGCGCGGGCGCCTCGGTCAGCGGGTCGAAGCCGCCCCCCGACTTCGGGAAGGCGATGACCTCGCGGATCGACTCCGTCTTCGTCAGGTGCTGCATGACGCGGTCCATGCCCAGCGCGATGCCGCCGTGCGGGGGAGCGCCGAACCGGAACGCCTCGAGCAGGAAGCCGAACTTCTCCTCGGCCTGCTCCTCGGTGATCCCCATCACGTTGAACACGCGCTTCTGCACGTCTTCGCGGTGGATGCGGATCGATCCGCCGCCCAGCTCCGAGCCGTTGCAGACGATGTCGTACGCGTAGGCGAGAGCGGATGCCGGATCGGTGTCGAACGTCGCCTCGAACTCGGGCTTCGGCCCGGTGAACGCGTGGTGCACCGCCGTCCAGGCGCCGGAGCCCACCGCGACATCACCGGATGCCACCGCGTCGCCTGCGGGCTCGAACATCGGTGCGTCGACGACCCAGGTGAACGCGAACACGTCCGGGTCGAGCAGCTCGAGTCGGCGGCCGATCTCGACGCGGGCGGCGCCGAGCAGCGCGCGGCTGGCCTTCGTCTCGCCCGCGGCGAAGAACGCGCAGTCGCCCGGCTTGGCTCCCACGAGCTCGGCGAGGCCCGCCTGCTCGGCCTCCGACAGGTTCTTGGCGACGGGGCCGCCCAGCGTGCCGTCCTCGTTGAAGAGCACGTAGGCGAGGCCGCGGGCACCGCGCTGCTTGGCCCAGTCCTGCCAGGCATCCAGCGTCTTGCGCGGCTGCGACGCACCGCCGGGCATCAGCACGGCGCCGACGTACTCCGACTGGAACACCCGGAACGGGGTGTTCACGAAGTACTCGGTCGCCTCGACCAGCTCGAGCCCGAAGCGCAGGTCGGGCTTGTCGGAGCCGTACTTGGCCATCGCGTCGGCGTAGGTGATCCGCGGCAGCGGCGTCTGCACGTCGACATCGATGGTCTTCCACATCGCGACGATGAGCGACTCCATCATCTCGATGACGTCTTCCTGCTCGACGAAGCTCATCTCGATGTCGAGCTGAGTGAACTCCGGCTGCCGGTCGGCGCGGAAGTCCTCGTCGCGGTAACAGCGCGCGATCTGGAAGTACTTCTCGACGCCGCCGACCATCAGCAGCTGCTTGAACAGCTGCGGCGACTGCGGCAGCGCGTACCAGCTGCCCGGATGCAGGCGCGCCGGCACGAGGAAGTCGCGGGCGCCCTCAGGCGTCGACCGCGTCAGGGTCGGCGTCTCGACCTCGACGAAGTCCCGTGCGTGCAGCTCGTCGCGGATCGCCTTGTACACGTCCGAGCGCAGGCGCATCGCGGCAGCCGGGGTCGGGCGGCGCAGGTCGAGGTAGCGGTGCTTCAGACGCACCTCCTCGCCGATCGGGTCGGACTCGGCCAGGCCGCTCGAGACCTGAAAGGGAAGGGGCGCCGACTCGTTGAGCACGACCACCTCAGCCGCGATCAGCTCGATCTCGCCGGTCGGCAGGTTCGGGTTCTCGTTGCCCGCGGGGCGGCGCGAGACCTCGCCGGTCACCTGCAGCACGAACTCCGAGCGCAGCGGGTGCGCCACCTCCTCGTCGCGGATGACGACCTGCGCGATGCCCGACGCATCGCGAAGATCGATGAACGCGACGCCTCCGTGATCGCGGCGACGATCGACCCAGCCCGAGAGGGTGACGGTCTGACCGATGTGCTCGGCTCTCAATGAGCCTGCCGTGTGTGTGCGAAGCACGGAGAGTCCTTCTGATCGGGGAAATGTGAACCCGCCCAGTCTACGTGGCGGGTCGCGACGGCCGATCCGTACCGGGCTGGCGCCAGATACCGCGAGACTTCCGTTCCAGCACGAGACCGGATGCATAGAGCGAAGTGTCGTGCTGGAACAGAAGTCTCGCGAAGTGCGATGTCGTGGAACTGCCGCGATACGGTGGGCGGGTGACGGCACGACGACTCCACCTGGTGCGCCATGGCGAAGTGCACAATCCCCGGCGGGTGCTCTACGGGCGCCTTCCCGACTACCACCTGAGCACGGCCGGGCGCCGAATGGCGCGTGATGCCGCCGAGTATCTGGCATCCACCGGCCGGCCCGTGAGCGAGCTGCGCTGCTCGCCGCTCGAGCGCACCCAGGAATCCGCCGAGCCGTTCACCGAGCTGTTCGGCCTCGACGCGACGCACGACGCGCGCATCATCGAGCCTGCCAACGTTTTCGAGGGGCAGCGGATGTCGCGCGCCCTGCGCAACCCGTTCAACTGGCGCCACCTGCGCCGACCGTCGGTGCCCAGCTGGGGCGAGCCGTACTCGTCGATCGCGACGCGCATGCGTGCGGCGATGGACGAGTCGTGGGATGCCGCCGAGCGGGCCAATCCGGGGCACGACGGCGACATCGTGTTCGTCTCGCACCAGGCGCCGATCTGGATCACGCACCTCTCGGTCGCCGGCATCAGGCTGCAGCACGACCCGCGCACCCGCCGCTGCGCGCTGTCGAGCGTCACCTCGTTCGAGCGCGTCGGCGACGTGTGGCGCGAGGTCGACTACGCAGAGCCGGCGGCCAAAGGCATCGACCTCGGCGCGGTCTGACCCGCCCGGCGTTTCAGAGCGCGCATAGGAACCGCGCGTACGATTCCCAGCGTGTCCGTGCCTGCTCGTTCTCCTCGCGGCGCCTGGCGTATCGGCGCCGCAGCGCTCGCCGCGACGCTCACCATCGGTCTGAGCGCGTGCGCGCCCGACCCCATGGTCGAGGCGTACAAGAACGGCGATCAGAAGGCGTACACCTCGGCTGACTTCCGCGTCGAGTCGATCCCCGCAGCCGAGCGCAAAGCGCCGGTCGAGTTCGGCGGAGTCACCGAAGACGGCGAGAAGTTCTCTAGCGACGACATCCGCGGCGAGGTCGCCGTCGTCAACTTCTGGTACGCCGGATGCGGCCCGTGCCGCATCGAAGCCGAAGACCTCGAGGCCACGTGGCAGAAGCACAAAGACGACGGCGTGCAGTTCATCGGCGTGAACATCTACGACCAGGCCGACACCGCGAAGGCCTTCGCGAAGACGTACGGCGTGACCTACCCGAGCCTCATGGACGCCACCACCGGCGAGGCCAAGCTCGCCTTCGCCCGGGTGACGCCGATCCAGGCGCCGCCCACCACCCTCGTGCTCGACAGGCAGGGCCGCGTCGCCGCGCGCATCATCGGACCGATCGACGGCACCTCGATCCTGTCGACGCTCATCAAGGACGCCCTCGAGGAGAAGGCGTGACCCCGGATGCCGTGATCGGAGCGGGAGCGCTCTGGATCGCCATCCCGCTCGCCCTCCTCGCGGGGCTCGTGTCGTTCCTGTCGCCGTGCATCCTGCCGCTCGTGCCGGGTTATCTCGGATTCCTCGGGGGAGCGGCGGGCGTGGGGGGCCCTTCGGCAGGCTCAGGGGCCCAGGTGGGCTCAGGGACCCGGGCGCAGCGCCGCCGGATGCTTCTCGGCGTACTGCTCTTCATCGCCGGGTTCACGGTGGTCTTCGTCGCCTACACGGTGATCGGCGGCGCGGCATCCGTCTTCTTCCTCGAGTGGGGCGACCTGATCACCCGCATCCTCGGCGGGGTCGTCGTGCTGATGGGCCTGATCTTCCTCGGACTGTTCGGCTTCGCTCAGCGGCAGTTCAAGATGCAGGTCGACTCGACGACGGGCCTGATCGGCGCCCCCCTTCTCGGGTTCACCCTCGCGATCGGCTGGGCGCCGTGCACCGGCCCCACGCTCGGCGCGATCATCAGCGTCGGCTGGACTCTGGGCGATCCGTGGCGTGCCGGTCTGCTCGGCGTCGCTTACTCGCTCGGCCTCGGCATCCCGTTCCTGCTGGTCGCGCTCGGCTTCGGCTGGGCGACCAGCGCGACGGCGTTCATGCGCCGCCACATCCGCACCGTCAACATCGTCGGCGGCGCGCTGCTGATCGTGCTCGGCCTGCTGATGGTCACCGGCGTGTGGACCCAGATCATGTCTCGACTCACGGCGGTGATGAGCAGTGTCATCCTCCCCCTCTGATCGCTCCGAGGGCACGACGGCGGCGTCCGACCCGCTGCGTCCCTCCGACCACATCGACTCGACCCCGGTCGACGACGAGATCACCCAGCCCAGGCTGGGTGTCGTCGGCTGGCTGCGGTGGGGCTGGCGTCAGCTGACATCCATGCGCGTCGCCCTGGTGCTGCTGCTCCTGCTCGCGATCGCGGCGATCCCCGGATCGGTGTTCCCGCAGCGCACCGCCGACCCCAACGGCGTGGTGCAGTACAAGCAGAACAACCCCGAGATCTTCCCGGCGCTCGACGCTCTCAGCATGTTCGACGTGTACTCGTCGCCGTGGTTCTCGGCCATCTACCTGCTGCTGTTCATCTCGCTGATCGGCTGCATCATCCCGCGCATCAAGCACCACGCCAAGGCGCTGCGCGCACTGCCGCCACGCACCCCGGCACGGCTCGGCCGGCTCGAGCACCACCGGGCCACCGTCTGGGCCACTGAGCGTGCCGAAGAGACGGGCGACGCGGCCGCCGCGATCGATGTCGCCGAGAAGCAGCTGAAGTCCCTCGGCTACCGCGTCGCGCGCTACGACCGCGGCCGGACGTGGTCGGTCTCGGCCGAGCGCGGCTACTGGCGCGAGACCGGCAACCTGCTCTTCCACATCGCCCTCGTGGGCGTGCTGGTCACGGTCGGCGTCGGCGGTGGGTTCGCGTACACCGGTCAGCGCGTGGTCATCGAGGGCGCCAGCTACGTCAACACCCTGATCGACTACAACTCGATCAACCGGGGCCGTTTCGTCGCCGACGACTCGTTCCAGCCGTACGCGCTGACCCTCGACTCGTTCGACGTCACCTACGAGGACTTCGGCACCCCCGGCGCCGGTCAGGCGGGCAACTTCGCGGCCAACCTCTCGGTGCGAAACGTCGACGGATCGACGAGCAAGGGCACCGTGCGCGTCAACCACCCGCTGCACATCGGCGGCGACAGCATCTACCTGCTCGGCAACGGTTACGCGCCCACCATCACCGTGCGCAACGCCGAGGGCGAGAAGGTGTTCAGCGGCCCGGTGGAGTTCCTGCCGCAGGACAGCGCGATGACCTCGCTCGGCGTGGTCAAGATCACCGACGGCATGCCTGAGCAGCTCGGCATGATCGGCTTCCTCTATCCGACACCGCTGAAGATGAAGAGCGGGGCGTACACCTCGGTGCACGGTGCACTGAACCTGCCGCTGCTGACTCTCGACGTCTACCAGGGAGACCTCGGCGTCGACGGCGGCAAGCCGGTCTCGGTGTTCGAGCTGAACACCGACGGCCTCGAGAAGCTCAACGGCCGCACCACCGACACGAAGTCGATCGAGCTGCAGCCCGGCGAGACGGCCGACCTGCCCAACGGCCTCGGCACGGTCACGTTCGAGAACGTGTCGCCGGAGGGCGCGCAAGACACCCTGCAGTCGGTCAAGCGCTACGTCTCGCTGCAGATCCACCACGACGCCTCGGCGCCGTGGGTGCTCGCGTTCGCGCTGCTGGCCATGGCGGGCCTCGGGCTCGCGCTGTTCGTGCCGCGTCGGCGCATGTGGGTGAAGGCCACCGCCGCCGACGACGGCATCCACCTCGAGTACGCCGCGCTCGCGCGCGGTGACGATCCCACCCTCGCCGCCGCCGTGGACGACCTCGTCCGCGGACACGAGCGGCTTCTCGAAGCGGCCGTGCCCGAAGGCTCGACCCCCGCACAGGGAGCATGACAATGCCCGACCTCGATTCGATCTCGATCCTCACGCTGTGGACGGCCATCGCCGTCTACGCCGGCTCGTTCATCGCCTACGCCTTCGACCTCGCTCGTCGCTCCTCGGCGACGACCGCCGAGGTCGAGACGCCGGTGCTGGTCGCGGCCGGCGGAGCGGATGCCCGCGGCGCCGGCTCACCGGCATCCGGAACCGCCGCGGGCGGAACAGGGAAGAGCGGCGCGCCGCGCTACATCTTCGCCCGCATCGGCACGGCGCTGGCCATCCTCGGATGGCTGTTCCACCTCGTCTCGACGCTGACCCGCGGTTTCGCCGCCGGCCGCGTGCCGTGGGCGAACCTGTACGAGTTCGCGATGGTCGGCACGCTGCTGATCATGGCCGTGTACCTGGTGGTGCTCACCCGCATCGATCTGCGCTACCTGGGCACGTTCATCTCGGGCCTCGTGGTTGTGCTGCTCGGCGCCGCCGCGGCGAACTTCTACGTCTCGGTCACGCCGCTGGTCGACCCGCTGAAGTCGGTGTGGCTGGTGATCCACGTGTTCGTGGCGTCGCTGTCGACAGCGCTGTTCGCCCTGGCGTTCGCGCTTTCGGTCATGCAGCTCATGCAGTCGCGCCGCGAGCGTCGCATCGCAGAGGGAGTTGAGAACGCCGGCCCGGGGTTCCTGCGCACGCTGCCGAACACGGTGCGCCTCGAGAACATGGCGTACCACTTCACGGTCGTCGGATTCATCTTCTGGACCTTCACCCTGATCGCCGGCTCGATCTGGGCGCAGGACGCGTGGGGCCGCTACTGGGGCTTCGACGTGAAGGAGACCTGGACGTTCATCATCTGGGTGCTCTACGCCGGGTACATCCACGCCCGTGCGACGCGCGGCTGGCGCGGCAACCCCTCGGCCTGGCTGTCGATCACCGGCTTCACTGCCGTCATCTTCAACTTCGCCATCGTGAACGTCTTCTTCAAGGGACTGCACGCGTACTCCGGCCTGAGCTGAGCCCTGGCGCCACTTGATGGCGGCCCCGCTCGCGCGGAGGTAGGCGAACACGCGGAGTCGGAAGATATCCACTGATTCGTCCTACCTGGGCGCGTTCGCCTACCCCGGATGAGTGCGGCTCCGCGCAACCCGCTTTCCCAGGAGGCGGGAGTCCGAGCGCGAGGCCGCACGCAGGTAGGTCAACACACGAGGGTAGGACGGGAATCCGGGGATCCGTCCTACCCTCGTGTGTTCGCCTGCACACGAAGAGCCAGGCGGACAGCATCCGGATGCTAGGCCGCGGCCAGCACGGCCTTCGCCGACGTCGTGCGCCGGGTCGCCACGGCGATGGTCGCGGCGACGAGCGAGAGCACCGCCCACACGATCAGGCCGGCGAAGGCGGCGCCGCTCGGTTCGATCAGGCCGCTCAGCGCGGGTGCTGTCGGCATCGCGGCGCCGAGACCCGCGAGCCAGTCGGGAACCGTCGAGATGAGGCTCGTCGCGAATGCCAGCACGCCGACCAGCGCGCTGATCCAGCGACCGATGCCGCCGAGTACGGCGACGAGCGCCTGGTTGATCGCCGCGAACGTCACCCCGGCGACCAGCGCGAACCCGGCGAAGCCCCACCATGTCGGGGCGTCGTACTCCACGACGAACTGCACCACCAGCGCCACGAGCAGACCCTGCGCTGCGCCGATCGCGGCCGCGGGCCAGAAGCCGCGCAGCACCATGCCGCCCGATGAGCGGCGTGAGGTGAGGGCGCTGCCCGGAACGGCTCGCAGCACGACGAAGGTGGCGAGCGCGCCGAACCACAGCACGACCGCCGACAGCAGCGGCACCGTCGCCGGTCCGAAGAAGCCCTCCGAGTCGGAGTTCGAGGTGACCGGGTCGGCGATCACCGCGGCGAGAGACGTCGACTGCTCGTCGTCGAACGACGGCAGCGAGGTCGCGGCGGTGTGCAGGCCCTCGGCGAGATCGCCGGTGCCGGATGCCAGCTGATCGAGTCCGCTGGTGAGCTCGGTCGCCCCGTCGCCGAGTGCGGTGATGCCCTCCTGAAGCTGCGATGCGCCCGAGGCGAGGCCGGATGCCCCGGTCGCCGACTGCCCCACGCCGTCGGCGAGCTGCCCGAGTCCGCCGCCGAGCTGGGATGCCGCCGTGCCGGCCGTGCGCAGCTGCCCGGCGATGGCCTTCGGCGCTTCGGCGCTCAGCTGTGTGAGTCCGTCCGCTGTTCCCTCGGCTGCCTGCGCCGCAGGCCCGGCGTACTGCGACGCGGCGCCGGCGGCCTGTGCGGCCAGTCCGGCAGGCTTGACCAGACCTCCCGCGATTCCAGCGGCACGGTCCAGGTCGCCGCAGAAGTCAGGGCTCGCTGTGCGATCGCACTGCGCAGCGAGGCTGGCGAGCTGCTGGGAGAGTCCGCCGACGCCGGTCTGCACACCGGCGGCCGCCTCCGCAGCACCGTCGGCCGCCTGCTTGACCCCGGCGGTGGCCTGCTTCGCTCCGTTCGCGGCATCCAGCAGCTGACTCGGCACCAACCCGCCGCTCTCCAGCGCCGCCGCACCCGAGATCAGACCCTGCCCGAGCTGCGTCGCGCCAGTGCCGGCCTCGCGCGCCTTGCCGGCGATCGTGTTCAGCCCACCCGCCAGCTCGCCCGCACCGTCCGCGAGCTTCCCCGCGCCGTCGGCGAGCTGCGCCGCGCCACCGGGGATCTCGGCCGCGCCCTCGGCTGCGGAACGCGCACCGTCGGCGAGCTGGTCGGCGCCGTCGGCGGCATCGCCGATCTGGTCGCCGATGGTCTTGAAGCCGATCAGCACGTTGCCGACCGTCGCCTCGCTCAGCATCGTGCCGAGGGTCGACGCGGCGACCGAGGCGATCTGCTGGCTGATCAGCCCGTCGGCCACGCGGCCGTCCGGCGGTGTCGTGACGCTGATCTCGGCCTGTTCGGCCTGATCAGCGGCTCCGTCGCCCTCCTGCAGAGCCGCTCCCGCCGAGGTCGCGTCCTTCGAGAACGATTTCGGAATCGTCACGACCGCCTGATAACGGCCGTCGGCCATGCCCTCGGCGGCGTCGTCCTCGTTCGAGATGACCCATGTGAGGTTCGAGTCGAGCTCGTCGGAGCCCTCCACGAGACCGGCGGCGAGCTGGCGGCCGAGCGGGGTGTACTGCCCGTCGATCGTGACCGGCTTGTCGAGGTTGACGACCGCGGCGGTCATCTCCTCGAGCCGGTCGGTCGGATTGTGCAGGGCCGCCACGAGGATCCCGCCGATCATCGCGGGCAGCAGCAGCACCCCGATCAGCGTCAGCCAGGTGATCGGCCGGCGCGAGCGTGCGCGTTCGATGGGGAGAGTCATGCGGTCACCTCGGTCGAGTCGGAGGTCGGGATGTGTGTGCTCTCGCGCAGATCCGAGACGGATGCCACGGATCGGCCGGCGTCGGCGAGCAGGCGCTGCGCGGCATCCGGGTCCGTCGTCGTGAAGACGACCGCGAGGTCGTCGCCGGCGTCGCGCAGCCGTGCGGTGAGCTGGTCGCGATCGGATGCCGGGATGCGCTCGACTCCGTCGAGGATCACCAGGCCGGTCCGTCCGCGCAGTGCTTCGCCGAGCTGCGCGCGGGCGTCCGGTCCGTCGAGCAGCGCGACGCCGACGTGCGCGCGCACCCAGGCCGCGCGGCCCGGCAGCAGATGACCGGTGACGCGCAGCTTTCCGGCATCCGGTTTCACGCGCCCTGCCAGCACGAGAGCGAGGGTGCGCAGGGTGCGGGGTGACCCGCCGGCGACGATCAGCGCGCCGCCGGGCGCGAGCCGCAGGTGCGCGCCGCGGATGCCGACGTCGTCGACCACGAGGTCGTCGGCGGCGAGGATGCTGTCGTCACCCGGCCACGCGTCGAGCGCGCGCTCGCGCTCGACCGCCTCGCCCTCGATGTCGACGTGCGGCAGGATGCGCTGCATCCACCGCGGGATGCTCCATGCGCGGTCGCCGAGGATCGCCATCACCGCGGGGATCAGCGTCATGCGCACGACGAACGCGTCGATCGCGATGCCCGCCGCGAGGCCCAGGGCGATCGGCTTGAGCGACGAGTCGCCTTCGGGCACGAACGCGACGAAGACGGCGAACATGATCAGCGCCGCGGCGGTGACCACGCGGGCGGTGCCGGCGAACCCGGAGCGCACGGCCTCGACGGCAGCGGCCCGGGGCCCCTGAACCTGGCGAAGGGCGCCGGAGTGCACGAAGTCCTCCCGCATCCGCGAGACGAGGAACACCTGATAGTCCATCGCCAGGCCGAACAGCACGCCCATCAGCACGATCGGCATGAAGCTGATGATCGGACCGGTGCGGGCGACATGCAGGGCATCGGCGAACCAGCCCCATTCGAAGACCGCGGCGACGACGCCGAACGCGGCGAGGATCGAGAGCAGATAGCCGACCGCCGCGGTGACCGGCACCCAGATCGAGCGGAAGACGATCGCCAGCAGGATCAGCGACAGGCCGATCACGAAGATGCCGAACGGAAGCAGCGCCGAGCCGAGCTGATCGGAGATGTCGATCGCGACGGCGGTGAAGCCGGTGACCTTCAGGTCGATGCCGTACTCGTCGAGCCACTCGTCGTGGTGCGAGCGCAGTTCGCGCACGAGGTCGCTGGTGGCGGGGTCGTCGGGGGCGGTCTCGGGGATGATCTGCACGATGCCGGTGTCGGCCGTCTCGTTCGGCGTGGCCAGGGCGACCTCGCGCACGCCGGGCAGCTTCTCGACCTCGTCGCCGAGATCCTGCATGAGGTTCAGCGGATCGGTGGAGGTGACGATCGTGCCGGTGAGGATCAGCGGGCCGTTGAAGCCGGGGCCGAACTCCTCCGCAGTGAGGTCGTAGTTGACGCGCGCCTCCGACCCCTTCGGCAGCACGCCCGCGTTGGGCAGCGCGAGATCGAGGCTGAGGGCGGGGATCGCCACGATGCCGAGGCCGACGATCACCGCGGTCGCGACGGCGACCGGGCGCTTCGTGACCGCATCGACCCAGCGGCGGGAGAAGGTCGGCCGGGATGCGGCATCCGGCTTCCGGCGCGCGCGACGCGGGCGCCCCGCGACGCGACCCTTCAGGAAGCCGAGCATCGCCGGGGTGAGCGTCACCGAGATGGCGACGGCGATCGCGACGGCGACCGAGGCGGCGATGCCCATGGTCGTCAGGAACGGGATGCCCGCGAAGCCGAGTCCGATCAGGGCGATGAGCACCGTGACACCGGCGAACACCACCGCCGAGCCTGCGGTGCCGACGGCGCGGGCCACGGACTCCTCGGGATCGATGCCGTCGCGCACCTGATCCTGATGGCGCGCGACGATGAACAGCGCGTAGTCGATGCCGACCGCGAGGCCGAGCATGAGCGCGAGCAGCGGAGTGGTCGACGAGACGGTCGCGAACGCGGTGGCCGCGAAGATGCCGGCCATCGAGATGCCCACCCCGAGCACGGCGGTCAGCAGCGGGAGTCCTGCGACGACGAACGAGCGGAAGGTGACGATCAGCACGAGCAGGGCGATGAGCAGGCCGATCGCCTCGGTGATCGTGACGGTGGGGATCGAGGTCGCGAACAGGTCGCCGCCGAGAGCGGTCTGCGATCCCTCGGGCAGCGCCGCGGCGAGGTCGTCGACCTGCTGCTGCAGATCGTCCGTCACGCTCTCGGGCACATCGGTGGCCTGCCCGTCGAACTGCAGGCGCACGATCGCGGCGGTCTTCTCCTGGTTGACCATGCCGGTGATGCTCTCGTCATAGGGCGAGGTCACGGCGAGCACGCCGTCGATGCGCCCGAGACTGCGCACAGTGCTCTCGATCTCGTCGCGGTAGGAGGCGTCGGTGACGTCATCGCCGTCGGCGGCGACCACGATGAACTGCGCGTTCGTGCCGCTCACCTGCGGAAAGGTGCGCTGCAGCTGCTCGAGGCCTGCCTGCGATTCCGTGCCGGGGATCGAGAACGTGTTGTCGGTTCCCGCGCCCAGCCCCACCGCAGCGCCGCCGGCGACGCCGAGCACGATCAGCCAGGAGACGAGCACACGCCAGGGGTGGCGGAACGACCAGCGGCCGAGCGAGGAGAGAAGGGTGGACACGCGGCCTCCGCAGAATCTCGATACACAGATGTATTGAATACGTAGATGTATCGTAAGGGCATCGGGATGCCGGATGCTGTGCGCCCGATGTGAAGGAGGAGTCGATGTCGACGACGCGGAGCCGTGAGAACACCCGCGCGCGCCTGCTCGAGGCGGCCGCGCAGGTGTTCGCCGAGGTCGGTCTCGAGGGGGCCACCGTCGAGGCGGTCTGCGAGCGCGCCGGATTCACCCGCGGCGCGTTCTATTCGAACTTCGAGTCGAAGGACGCGCTGTTCCTCGAGCTCGCGGCATCGGTCGGCGAGGCCCGCCTGCAGGCCGTCCGCGAGCGCGTCTCGGCCCTCGTCGGCCAGAACGCCATCGACGACTGCGACCCGGCCGATCTCGTGCAGCAGATCATGGATTCCGGGGCCGATGACCGCATGGGCGTGATGATGATGAGCGAGATCCGCATCCGCGCGCTGCGCGACCCGTCGTTTGCCGCGGCCTACCTCGCGCAGGAGAACGAGATGATGCAGAGCATCGTCGCGATCATCCAGGACATCGTCGACTCCGGGCAGATCACCCTGCGCATCGATGCGGAAGCGGCGGCCCGGCTGCTGATGATCGTGTGGGAGGGGATGAGCGTGCGCAGCGCCATGAACGGCGACGATTCCCACCGACTGCGCCGCGCGGGCAGCGAGGCCCTCGGCCGGATGGTCGAGCTGATCCGGGTCTAGTCGTCGCCGCGGGCAGCCAGCACCGCGTGGCAGCGCCCGAGACGAGCCAGCCACCACTCGCGTCGGTCGTCCGGTGCGTTCAGGCGCGTCAGCGCATCGGCATGCGGAGTCACTCGCGCGGCCGACACCGACCCGCCGACCGGGCGGGCGTCGGCGACGTCATCGACGAACAGCGAGGCGGTGCCGAGCCCGCAGTCGAACTCGAGTGCGGGGAGGGATGCCGCGAGCGCGGCCCCCTGCGACAGGCCCACTGCGGTGTCGAGCGCGCTCGAGACGACAGCGGGCAGGCCGGCCTGCGCGACGATGTCGAGCGCTCGCCGGATGCCGCCGAGCGGCTGAGCCTTGATGACGACGAGGTCCGCGGCGCCGGCGCGGGCGACCGCCAGTGGGTCGTCGGCCTTGCGGATGCTCTCGTCGGCGGCGATCGGGATGCCCATGTGCTTCACGCGTCGACGCAGATCCGCGAGCTCGTCGACCGACGCGCAGGGCTGCTCGGCGTACTCCAGATCGAATTCGGCCAGGGCGTGGATCGCGCGCTCGGCCTCGTCGACGTTCCAGCCGGCGTTCGCGTCGATGCGGATCCGGCCCTCGGGTCCCATCTGCTCGCGCACGGCGCGCACGCGGGCGATGTCGTCGGCGAGCACCTGGCCGTGTTCGGCCACCTTCACCTTGGCGGTGCGGCATCCGTCGAACCTGGCGAGCACCTCCGGCACGCGCGCCGCCTCGACGGCGGGCACGGTGGCGTTGACCGGGATCCGGTCGCGAAGAGCTGCGGGCTGCTCGTGCCAGGCGAAGTCGATGGCCGCGGCGAGCCAGGTCGCGGCCTCGGCATCCGCGTACTCGACGAAGGGGGAGAACTCGGCCCAGCCCTGCGGACCTTCGAACAGCACCGCCTCGCGCACGTCCACCCCGCGGAAGCGGGTGTTCATCGGCAGGGCGACCACCCGGGCGGTGGCGAGCAGGTCGGCGAGCGGCGGGTTCATGCGTCCATCATGCCCGCCCGGGTCTCGACCGGCAGCGTTCTCGAGACGTTGGGGTATGACTGTGCCATTGACAATGGTGTGTGTCGCACAATATAGTGACCGACATGGGCGAGAACGAGTTCGACGGTCACCTGCAGGAGCTGCGGCGCGGCACGATCGTGCTCGCCAGCCTGCAGCTGCTGCGCACACCCGGATACGGGTACGGGCTGCTCGAGCAGCTGGCATCCGCCGGTTTCCCCACCGACGCGAACACGCTCTACCCGCTGCTGCGCCGACTCGAGAAGCAGGGCTATCTCGACAGCGAGTGGAACACCGACGAGGCGCGGCCTCGCAAGTTCTACCGCACCTCCGAGGCGGGCATCCGTCTCGCCACGACACTGACTCAGGAGGTCGCGGCCATCGCCGCCGCGACCGCCGCGCTCCGCGACGAGGAGAACTGACATGACCGCCACACTGACCGACCGGTACATCGCCGCCACCGTGCGCAGCCTTCCCGCAGGGCTGCAGACCGAGGTGCGCGACGAACTGCGCGCCTCGATCGCGGATGCCGTCGATGCGCGCACCGAGAACGGTGAACCGCTCGAGCACGCCGAGCGCGCCGTGCTCACCGAGCTGGGCGACCCGGCGGCGCTCGCCGCCGGCTACGCCGACCGGCCGCTGCACCTGATCGGGCCGAAGTACTACCTGACCTGGTGGCGGCTGCTGAAGATCCTGCTCGCCGTCGTGCCCGCCTGCGCAGCCGGGGGAGTCGCGATCGCGCAGGCGCTGGCGGGTGCCGGCATCGGCGAGATCATCGGCCAGGTCGTGGTTGTGGTGCTGTCGGTGATCGTGCACGTGTCGTTCTGGACGACGCTGGTGTTCTTCGTGCTCGAGCTCACGGGCGCCGACACCGGCGTGAAGTGGAGCGTCGACCAGCTGCCCGAAGACGCGCACGACGGCACGGGTCGCGCCGACCTGATCGTCTCGCTCGTCATGCTCGCGCTGTTCGCGGGAGCGGTGCTGTGGGATCAGCTGCGCGGCTGGGCACCGTCAGATGGTGCACCGCTGTCGATCCTGAACCCCGAGCTGTGGCCCTGGGGCATCGGCGCTCTGCTCGTTCTGCTGGTCGCCGAGGCGGCTCTTGCCGTCGCCGTCTACGCCCGCGGGCACTGGACGATGATCTTCGCCTGGATGAACGCGGCGCTCGCCGCCGTCGTGATGGTGCTCGGACTGACCGCTCTCGTGCAGGGGGCGCTGTACAACCCGCGCTTCGTCGACGAGGTGTTCGCAGGCAACGGCGTGAATGACGATGCGCTGATGGTGCTCGCGGTGCTCACCGGCTTCGCGATCGTGGGCATCACGCTCGGCGACATGATCGACGGCTGGCGCAAGGCCGCCCGCGCCCGCCTCGCCGTCTGAGCGCGGCGGGGCGGCGGAGGCCGGGGTCAGCCCGTCATGACGCTCTCGATCACGACGGGCGTCTTCGGTGCCCCGTCGGATCCGCCGTTGACGGTGCCGGCGGCGGCGACGTCGGCCACGACCGCGGTGGATGCCTCGTCGAGGTGACCGAACACGGTGTAGTCAGGCGCCAGCCGGCTGTCGGCGTAGACGATGAAGAACTGCGAGCCGTTCGTGTCGGGGCCGGCGTTCGCCATCGCGAGCGTGCCGGCCTCATACGTCTCGGAGCCGTCGAGCTCGTCGGCGAACGAGTAGCCGGGGCCGCCCGTTCCCGTCGCGCTCGGGTCGCCGCACTGCAGCACGAAGATGCCGTCGGTGGTGAGGCGGTGGCAGGTGGTGCCGTCGAAGTAACCCTGCTCGGCGAGCGAGAGGAAGCTGTTCACGGTGCACGGCGTCTTCGCCGCGTCGAGCGTCATCTTCAGCTCGCCGACGCCCGTCGCGACGCTGACAGGCACCTCGTCGGTCTCGGTGGGTTCGGCCGAGGGGGTCTCGACGTCCTTCGACGCGGGGCGGCCGCCGGTCGGGTACGAACAGGTTCCGGATGCGTCCGTCGCCGACGACGGAGCGGGGGCCGATGAGCTCGGCTCTGCGGCATCCGGATTCGACGCGCAGCCCGTCAGGGCGAGCGCCGCGGCGGCGGTGAGGGCGAGCACGGAACGGCGAAGGCGAGTTGTCAGGCGCACGCCACGATCGTACGCGAGCCGGCCGTGCGAGCCGGACGAGCGGACCCTCAGGGTGATTAGGCTGAGAGCCGTGACCGCCGACTTCGTCTCTGACATCTTCGACCCGTCCGAGTGGCAGCTCGCCCCCGGTGCCGAGGACTACACCGACATCACCGCGCACGTGTCGCGCGATGGAGGCGTCGCGCGCATCGCGTTCGACCGGCCCGAGGTGCGCAACGCGTTCCGCCCGCACACGGTCGACGAGCTGTACCGCGCGCTCGACATCGCCCGGCAGGATCCCCGCATCGGCGCCGTGCTGCTCACCGGCAACGGCCCGAGTCCGAAGGACGGCGGCTGGGCGTTCTGCTCGGGCGGCGACCAGCGCATCCGCGGCCGCGACGGGTACAAGTACAGCGACTCCACGACGGAGGTGCACGACACCGCGCGCGCCGGGCGCCTGCACATCCTCGAGGTGCAGCGGCTGATCCGCTTCATGCCGAAGGTCGTCATCGCGGTCGTGCCCGGCTGGGCCGCCGGCGGCGGGCACTCGCTGCACGTCGTGTGCGATCTGACGATCGCGAGCGCCGAGCACGGCCGGTTCAAGCAGACGGATGCCGATGTCGGCAGCTTCGACGCCGGGTACGGCTCGGCGTACATGGCGCGCCAGACCGGACAGAAGATCGCGCGCGAGGTGTTCTTCCTGGCCGAGGAGTACTCGGCGCAGCGCGCCTACGAGATGGGCGCCGTCAACCGGGTCGTGCCGCACGTCGAGCTCGAGCGCGAGGCGCTGGCGATGGCGCGCACGATCCTGACCAAGTCGCCCACCGCCATCCGGATGCTGAAGTTCGCCTTCAACGCTGTCGACGATGGACTCGTCGGCCAGCAGGTGTTCGCCGGCGAGGCCACCCGCCTCGCGTACGGCACCGACGAGGCGGTCGAGGGGCGCGACTCGTTCCTGCAGAAGCGCGACCCGGACTGGTCGCCCTTCCCGTATCACTTCTGATGAGACTGCGTCCGGTCGAGAGCGCCGATCCCGGCGCGGTGCGGGATGCCCTGCCCGCCGCGCTCGACGGCGCTCGCCCGCTCGCCCTCGGCTTCGACCCTGCACCCGATGACATCGTGCCGGCGGGTACCGCCGTCGTCATCGCGACATCGGGATCCAGCGGCATCCCCAAACGCGTGGTGCTCAGCGCCGCCGCCCTGCGCGCGAGCGCCGAGGCGACCGCGGTGCGGATCGGTTCGGGGCAGTGGATGCTCGCGCTGCCCGCCGGGTACATCGCGGGCGTGCAGGTGCTCGGGCGCTCGCTGCTCGCGGGCCTGGTGCCCGTGCTGCTGGAGGGCCGGTTCACCCCGGATGCCTTCGTGCATGCCACGTCGGCGATGAGCGGTGACGGGTTCACCTCGTTGGTGCCCGCGCAGCTGGCGACGCTGCTCGACGCGGCGGACTCCCGTGCGGCCGTGCGCGACGCGCTCGCCGCATACCGGGCGATCCTCGTCGGCGGGCAGGCTCTGCCCGAGTCGATGCGCGAGCGCGCGTCCGGTGCGGGCGCGCGGATCGTACGCACCTACGGCTCGAGTGAGACCGCAGGCGGGTGCGTCTACGACGGCATGCCGCTCGACGGCGTGCGCCTGACGGCGGTCGACGGCGAGGTGCGCATCAGCGGACCGATGCTCGCCGACGGCTACCTGGGTGACGACCCACTCACCGCACGCGCCTTCACGAACGACATGCACGGCACCCGCTGGTACCGCACGGGAGACGCGGGCACGCTCGCGCCGGACGGACGCCTCACCGTCACCGGCCGCGTCGACAACGTGATCGTCTCCGGCGGCATCAACGTGTCGCTCGATCGGGTCGAGCGCGTCGTGCGCAGCATCCCGGGGCTGGAGCATGCGGTTATCGTCGGTGTCCCGGATGAACGCTGGGGTGAGGCATCCGTCATCTTCGCCGACGTGGCAGCCGACGACGCGCGGCGCCTGCTCGACGCCGCCCGCGCCCGAGTCGAGGTCGAGATCGGCCGGCACGCCAGGCCCGCACGTCTCGAGACCGGGAACGTGCCGCTGCTGGCATCCGGCAAACCCGACCGGCAGGCGCTGCGCCGGATGGCGCGGGACTGACCGCGTGCCCCGACGCCCGGGTCGCGCGCCGGCGCACGCCGGCTGGTCCCGAATGGCGGCGTCGGATGCCGGGAGGCGACCATTCGGGCCCGCTCGGCAACTCGCAGGGGCCCGGGAGCACGCCGGCTGGTCCCGAATGGCTGCGTCGGATGCCGGGAGGCGACCATTCGGGCCCGCTCGGCAACTCGCAGGGGCCCGGGCGCACGCCGGCTGGTCCCATATGGCGGCGTCGTATGCCGGGAGGCGACCACTCGGGCCCGCTCGGCAACTCGCAGGGGCTGGGGAGCACGCCGGCTGGTCCCATATGGCGGCGTCGGATGCCGGGAGGCGGCCACTCGGGCCCACTCGGCAACTCGCAGGGGCCCGGGAGCACGCCGGCTGGTTCCGAATGGCTGCGTCGGATGCCGGGAGGCGACCACTCGGGCCCACTCGGCAACTCGCAGGGGCCCGGGAGCACGCCGGCTGGTCCCGAATGGCTGCGTCGGATGCGTGGATGCGGCCACTCGGGCCCACTTGGCTGCCCTGCGCAGCGACGATCCGGGATACATCTGCAGACGGACGCGCCTCGCCACGCCCTCCCGTAGCGTGAAGGGGTGATCCGCCGCATCCCGACGACCTGGCTCGTGCTCGACATCGTCGGCGCGGTCGTCGGCGCGCTGGTCACGATCCCGCTGTCGCTGGCCTTCAGCACGGGGCAGCTCAGCTTCTGGCTGCCTGAGATGTCGGCGACGCTCATGCTCGTCGTCACGTCGCTGCTGATCTGGGGAGCCGCGGCGGTCAGCCGGCTGTCACCCCCGATAGCCCTCATCCTCGCCTGGGCGGGCGCCCTTCTGCAGATGGGAGCCGGCCTTTCCCCGCTGCCGATGGACATCGCGATCTTCGGGGTGCTGTTCGCGACGTCGGCGTGGGGCACGAAGCGGATGCTCTGGCTCGGCGGCGCCTCTGCTCTCGGCGGCGGCATCCTCGGCGGACTGTACATCGGCCTGATGCAGTACGACCTCGCCGTGGTCACCGCCCCCGCCCAGCTCGAGATCCGCCTGCTGCTGCTCAGCGTCACGATGGGGCTCACGATCCTGCTGTCGCTGGCCCTGTCGTGGGGCGCCGGTCTGCTGTGGCGGCTGGTGCGGCAGAGCAGCGCGAACCGCGAGGCGCAGCAGCGCGCCGAGAGGGCCGCCGCCGAAGAGCAGGAGCGGGTGCGCATCGCCCGCGACATGCACGACATCGTCGCGCACTCCCTCGCCGTCGTCATCGCGCAGTCCGACGGGGCGCGCTACGCCGCGGCCGCGAAGCCCGAGCTCGCGCAGGAGGCGCTGGTCACGATCGCGCAGACTGCGCGGTCGGCGCTGTCGGACGTGCGGATGCTGCTCACCCAGCTGCGACATCGGCAGGGAGACGGTCCGCAGCCGACGCTCGCCGACCTCGAAGCGCTGTTCGCCCAGGTGCGTCACGCCGGCGTCGAGCCGCGGGTGACGGTCGACCCGATGCCGCCGAGCGAGCCGCCGGGAGCGATCCAGCTCGCCGTGTACCGAATCCTGCAGGAGGCGCTCACCAACGCCATCCGCCACGGTGGCCGAGACGTCGATGTGCGTCTGTCGTGGTTCCCGGATCGGGTCGATATCGTCGTGCGCAACCACATCCCGCCGTCGAAGCAGGCCGTCCCGGGAGCCCCGCCCGCGAATCCCGGTGGGCACGGACTCATCGGCATGCGCGAGCGCGCGCAGTTGGTCGGCGGGTGGATCACGGTGCAACATGAGCCGACCCGGTTCACGGTGCGCGCTACGCTTCCGATCGGCCCCTCGGCGAACTGAGTGGCCGACGACGACCAGGAGGTCCGGATGATCAGGGTCGCGCTGGTCGACGATCAGGCGCTGTTCCGCGCGGGAGTGCGGATGCTCGTCTCGTCGCAGCCCGACATGGACGTCGTCGGCGAAGCCGGCGACGGCCGTGAGGCGCTCGAGGTCATCGGCCGCACCCGTCCCGACGTGGTGCTGATGGACATCCGGATGCCCGTGATGGACGGACTGACGGCCACCGCCGAGCTGCTGGCCCAGCCCGACCCGCCGCGGGTCGTCATGCTCACCACCTTCGACCTCGACGAGGCGGCGGCGCGGGCGATCCAGCGCGGAGCCAGCGGCTTCCTGCTCAAGGACGCCGATCCCGAGTTCCTGCTCGCAGCCATCCGCACAGTCGAGTCCGGATCGAGTGTGATCGCGGCATCCGCCACCCGCGAACTGTTCGCGCACTTCACCCCCGAGACGAAACCGGTGCCCCCGGAGTACGCCGATCTCACCGACCGCGAGCGCGAGATCTTCGCCCTTGCCGCACGGGGGCTGTCGAACTCCGAGATCGCCGCGCGCGAGTTCCTCAGCGAAGCGACCGTGAAGACGCACATCAGCCGCATCCTCGGCAAGCTGCGCCTGCGCGACCGGGTGCAGCTGGTGGTGTTCGCCTTCGAGCACGGCCTGGCCTGACCCGACGTGCGCCGACGGCCGCCGCAGATCATCCTCTCGATGTATCCGGATGCCACCCTCGGGCCGATGTGCCGGGGCGGGCGCGGAAAATAGCGTCGAAGCATGCAGATCACGACCTCGGACCTCGGCCTCGCCGCACGCGTCCAGCACCTCACCAAGACCTACGGGGCGGGCGCCGCGGGCGTCCGCGCGCTCGACGACGTCAGCGTCGGCATCCGGCGCGGCCAGTTCACCGCGATCATGGGCCCGTCCGGATCGGGCAAGTCCACGCTCATGCACATCATGGCCGGGCTGGACGCACCCACCGAGGGTCGCGCCTGGATCGGCGACACCGAGATCACCGGCCTCGGCGACCTCGAGATGACCGTTCTGCGCCGCCGGCGCGTGGGGTTCATCTTCCAGGCGTTCAACCTCGTGCCGACCCTCGACGCCCTCGGCAACATCCTGCTGCCGTTCGAGCTCGACGGGCGCCGGCCGACGGCCATCGAACGGGCGCGCGTCGAGGGACTCGTCGAGCGCCTCGGGCTGGCATCCCGCCTCACCCACCGCCCGCACGAGCTCTCGGGCGGCCAGCAGCAGCGCGTCGCGATCGCCCGCGCGCTCGCCACCGCACCCGACCTCGTGTTCGCCGACGAGCCCACCGGAAACCTCGACTCGCGCAGCGGACGCGAGGTGCTCGGGCTGCTCGCGAACGCGAGCCGCGAGCACGGCCAGTCGATCGCGATGGTCACGCACGACGCCATCGCCGCCAGCCACGCCGACCGTGTGCTGTTCCTCGGCGACGGCCGCATCACCGCCGATCACCCGAAGCAGACCGCCGAGCAGATCGCCGCGCACATGCTCGCCGCGGAGGTGGCGGCGTGAGCGCGCCCGCAGCGACGATGTCGCCTCTCGAGCAGAACCGCCCGGCCGCGGGCCGCCTCCGCTGGCTGCGCGAGCGGGGGATGGGAGCGAGCATCCTGGTGTCGGCGCTCGCCGCCGCCTTCGGCGTGATCCTCGTCGAGGTGACCGCCTACATCGGCGTGGTGCTGCAGTCCGACCCGTTCATCGGCGACAGCGAGGTGCTCGCGATCGTCGTGTCCATCCTGTCGGTGCTGCTGGTCGGGGTCGCGATGTACGTGGCGGCGATCGTCACCGCGAACACCTTCTCGACGATCATCGCCGGCCGCACCCGGCGCATCGCTCTGCTGCGCCTGATCGGCGCCTCAGCCCGCTCGCAGCGTGCCGAGGTCACCGGACAGGGGTTCGTGGTCGGCCTGATCGGCGCGGGAATCGGTCTGGTGATCGGCGTCGGCTTCTCGGCAGTCGGGATGCTGGTCGGCGATGCCGTGCTGGCCGGCGCTCCGGCCGACGTCACCCTCGTGCAGCCCGGCGTGCTCTTCCCCGTGGTCGGTGTCGCGCTGACGACCTGGCTGGCGGCCTGGATCGGATCGCGCCGAGTGCTCACCGTCACACCCTTGCAGGCGCTCGGCGGCTCGGTCGAGCGCACGCACGACGAGGAGGCGAGCCGGCGCGGCAAGCACGTCGGAGCCCTGGTGCTGATCGTGGCCGGAGTGGCGCTGCTCGTCGCGGGTGTGCTGCTCGGTCTCGTCACACCGCTCGGCGTGGTCGTGGCGTTCTTCGGCGGACTGTTCTCGTTCACCGGCCTGGCGACCGCGTCGCCGCTGTTCATGCCGCCCGTGCTGCGCCTGGTCGGGCGTCTCTTCGGCACCGGGCCGACCGCCCGACTCGCGGCGGAGAACGCGCTGCGGCATCCCGAGCGGTCGAGCCGCATGGCGATCGGCGTGGTCATGGGTGTGGCGCTCGTGACGATGTTCGCCGTCGCTCTCGAGTCGGTGAAGGCGCTGCTGCTGCGCCAGAGCGAAGGAGAGTTCGTCGAGGGGTTCTTCGCCCCGATGGACGCGTTCGCGAGCATCATGATGGTGCTGGTCGCCGTGTCGGCGGTGATCGCGGCCGTCGGCCTGGTCAACCTGCTCACCATCGGGGTGGTGCAGCGCCGCCGCGAGCTGGGGCTGCTGCGCGCGATCGGCCTGACCTCCACGCAGGTGCGCCGGATGGTGCTGCTCGAGGCCGTGCACATCACGGTCGCCGCGACTCTCACCGGCCTCGTGCTCGGTGTGGCCTACGGCTGGATCGCCGCGCAGTCGCTGCTCGGATCGGTGCCGGTGCTGCCCGACTTCGAGCCGGCCGGGCTCGTGTACCCGGCGGTGCCGTGGATCCCCGTGGCGATCATCGTCGCCGCGACCGCCGTGCTGACCGTCGTCGCCGCCGTGACTCCGACTCGGCTGGCGACCCGGGTGGCTCCGGTCGAGGCGCTCGCCGCCGACTGAGCTCCCGGATTAGGCTTGGCGGATGCCTTCCCCGTTCGACCAGTCCTCGTACCAGGTGCGCCTCGACTGGGGAGCGCAGGGGCTCGCCCGCCTCGCGCCCGCCGACGTCGTGATCGTCGTCGACGTGCTCCGCTTCTCGTCCACACTCGCCGACGCGGTGGCGGCCGGGCAGCGGATCGCGCTGACGGATGCCGTGTCGTGGTCGACGAACGGCGCGGCGGTCGCCTCGGCGGCGGCTGCTCCGGATGCCCGTCCCGCGACCGTCCTGGTCGGCGGCATCCGCAACGCGGCGGCCACCGCGCACGCGGTGATGAGCGTGCAGGAGAGCCAGGGCGCGCGCGCTTCGGTGTCGATCATCGCGGCGGGCGAGCTCGCACCCACCGGCGAGCTGCGCTTCGCGGTGGAGGATCAGCTCGGCGCCGGGGCGATCATCGCCGCTCTGTGCGACCTCGGCATCGACCACTCGTCGCCCGAGGCGGCTGCGGCGGCCGAGGCGTTCCGCGCGCTGAGGCCGGGGCTGCGGCACATGCTCATCGGCAGCGGCTCCGGTCGCGAGCTGGTCTCCGGCGTGGCATCCACTGCCCGCATGGAGGCTGCCGGTGTGCGCCCGACGACCACGGCCGAGGCGGCGGAACTGGATGCCGTCGACACCGTCCCCGTGCTGCGCGAAGGCGTGTTCGAGCAGTTCAGCTGACCGGGCCGTCGGCGATCTCAGGCCGTTCGGTCGTGGCCGGCGTGTCGCGGGAGCGGCTCGCCGCGGGCATCCGGTTCGGTCTGGGATTCCCGACACGCAGGAGCCGCGCGCGCCATCGGCGGCGCCGACATGCGGCGGCATAGGGTCGGAGTATGAGGTTTCTCCCCGCGGTCATCGTCGACGCCGTGTTCGTGCTCGTGTTCGCGGCGATCGGCCGGGCATCGCACGACGAGAATCCGCTCGGATTCCTGCTCACGGCGTGGCCGTTCCTCATCGCGCTCGTCGTCGGGCACGCCCTCGCGGCGCTCGTTCCCGCCCGCCCGCAGCGACCGTGGTCGCTCGGCTGGGGCGTGATCGTCTGGATCGTGACGGTGGCCGGCGGGATGCTGCTGCGCATCGCCGCCGGCGACACCGCCGAGACCCCGTTCATCATCGTCGCCTCGCTGGTGCTCGCCGCCCTGCTGCTCGGCTGGCGGCTGATCGCCCTTCTCGCGCGACGCTACCGCTCATCGCGGCCCGCGGACTGAACCCGCTCAGCGGGGCAGCTGCGCCGCGAGCCGATCGGCGTCGGTGATCTCGCGACGGCGCCACTCGAACAGGAAGCGCCGGTCGAAGCGGCGAGAGCACTTCGCGCACGACGTCTCGCGCGCGGGGCGGCGATGACGATATGCGACGTGACCCGCGGGGCACCGCCCGATCCACGGGGCGAGCTCGGTCGCCGTCTCGCCCTGGTGAGTGGCGCCGCCGACGTAGCCCAGCGACCGGGCGACTCGCTTCCACGCCGGGCCGTGCCCGGCCGCGTGACCCGCCAGGGCGTGCGCGACCTCGTGCAGCAGGGTCTGATGGATCTCGTCGTCGTCGAACCGCGCGGCCAGATAGCGCGACACCGAGATGCGTCGCCGCTGGTAGTCGCACAGCCCCGCACGGCGCTTGGCGTTGTCGAAGTCGAACGACCACGATTCGTCGAGGTGCATCCGGATCAGCGCGTCTCCCCAGACGCGGACGCGATTCAGATCGGCCATGTGATCAGAGTAAGACCAGGCGCCGACATCGGCTCTAGACGAACGCGTCGGCTTCCATCGCGCTGCGCCGCTCGGCGGCCTCGATGGCGCGCAGCGCCTTCTCGAGATCCGAGTCGTCGGCGCCTGCCTCCCGGCGCAGGAACAGCGAGCGCTTGAAGCTCTCCCGCGCCTGCTCGAAGTCGCGCACCTCGTACGCGTTCTTGCCGTGGTGCTGATGCGCGAAGGCGGCGATCCCCGCCCAGCCCTGCCCCTCGGCCTCGTTGGCGCACGTCGCGAGCTCCTGCGCCGCCGCCGCGTGCGCGCCCCGGTTCTGCAGCACGGTGGCATGCAGCACGCGGGCGCGCAGCAGGTCTTTGCGGGTGCCGGCCATGCGAGCCTGACGCACCGTCTCAGCGGCCAGCTCGAGCGCCTCGTCGAGCCGGTCGAGCACCTTCAGCAGCCAGACGCGCTCGAGCAGCACAGGCAGGCTGCGCTGGTTCTCGATCTCGGTCAGGCGGGCCAGGCACTCGCGCGGATCCACCAGTTCCCGGAGGGTTTCTGGGTCGTAACCCTGGATCAAATTCACGACTGCTGGCTCCCTTCTGCGACCGTCGTCCCAGTCTGCCTCGCCGACCTGAGAACCGGGTCGAGGCTCGCCCTGAGACGGCGGGATCGACCCGGCCCACGAGCCTCAGCGCAGGAAGATGCTCGCGTCGGGGCGGGGGGATGCCACGGCATCCGCGTCGGTGACGATCGCCGCGCCCTTCGCGAACGCCGCGACCTCGGCATCCTGGGCGATCTTCGCCGGGTGCGGGCCTGCGGCCAGCAGCCGGGGCAGCCACTCGGTCGGCATCGGCGTGCGAGACGCGGCCAGCACGAGGTTGCCGAACCGGCGGCCCTTCAGCACCTGCGTGTCGGCGAGCAGCGCGACCTCGTCGAACACGCTCATGGCCGTCGCCACCTGGCGGCGCGCGAACGCGAGGCCCGGCCCGTCGGCGATGTTCACCAGCAGCACGCCCGACGGCGCGAGCAGGTCGGCGATCTCGCGGTAGAACTCGACGCTGGTCAGGTGTGCGGGCGTCTGCGCGCCGGAGAACACGTCCGAGACGACCAGATCGCAGCGTCCGGTGAGTGCGGGCGGCAGCCGGCGCAGACCGTCGCGCGCGTCGCCGATCCGGATGCGGATCGCCGCCGACCGCGGCAGGGGCAGGTGCTCGCGCACGAGCGTCACCAGCGGGCCCTCCAGCTCGATCACCTGCTGGCGCGACCCGGGCCTTCTCGCCTCGATGTAGCGGGGGACGGTCAGGGCCCCCGCGCCGAGGTGCACGACGCTGAGCGGGGCGGATGCCGACGAGCCGAGCTGATCGATCACCGCGCCCATCCGCACGATGTACTCGAAGTGCAGGTGGGTCGGATCATCGAGGTCGACGTGCGACTGCGGCGTTCCGTCGACGATCAGCTCGAATCCGCCGGCGAACTCGCTCGGCGCCACCTCGGCGATGCCGCCGTGCTCGAGGCGCACCTGCGGGTTCGCCGCATCCCGCGCGCGTGCTCGTCCCATGCTCATCTCCTGTGTCGTGCGGTCTGTGGGGTGCAGATCGCCTGGTCGTCGTCGTGGCGAAGAATATCCGTCAGCGCCGCTTGCCACCCGAGCAGGTCTGCTGGTTCAGGTCGATGCCGCTGATCTGCTCCGACAGCACCACGCCCTCGGTCGCAGACGGGGCGGGACTCGGCGCCTCGGAGGCGGGGGCTGACGGCTCCGCGGGCGCAGCCGTCGCCTCCTCGGCGACCACACCGCCGTGATTGCTGGCCTCGCCGGTGATCTGCATCGACTCGCCGGCGCGGATCGCCGCCCACATCGGCTCCGCGGCGCTCTCGTCGGTCACGACACGGTTCGGGTCGGACGGCGCCTCGACGGTGGGCAGCTGCAGGAACTTGAACTCCTCGAACGGGACGTCCTTCAGCGCGAGTGCGAGCTGTGCGAGCCGCACCGGGTTGGCGAGATCCCTGCTGGGCTCGACGTTGTCGGCGACGACGTTCGCCAGGCGCAGCACCTTGGGCACGTCGGTGAGGGTCTCGCTGCTGAGGATCTTCTTGGCCAGACGCGACATGTACTGCTGCTGGTTCGAGATGCGGGCGAGGTCGCTGCCGTCGCCGATCCCCTTGCGCACGCGGATGAACTGCAGCGCGTCGTAACCCGACACGGTGCGCAGCCCCGGGGGCCAGTCGATCCCGGTGTCGCGGTCGCGGATGCCCGTGCCGCCGATGCAGATCTCCACGCCGCCGATCGCGTCGGTGATCTTCATGACGCCGTCGAAGCTGAGCTTCGCGGCGAAGCCGATGTCGATTCCGCTCAGCGCGGCGACCGACTTCACCACGCACGACAGCCCGGCCCGCTCGAAGACGGTGTTGATCGCCGCGGCGGACGACGCGGATGCCACCGAGCCGTCCTCCCGGGTGCACTCGGGCACCTCGAGCATCAGGTCGCGAGGCAGCGAGACGACGCTCACCTTGCGCGGTTCGGCTGAGACGTGCACGAGCAGGTTGACGTCGTTGCGGATGCCGTCTTCGCCGACGCACCGGGGACCGAGCTTCTGCGTCGACACCTCGCCGCACTCGTCCGTTCCGACGAGGAGGATCGCGAACTCGCCCGGGTACGCCGCCAGCGACGGGGGAGCGACCTCCGGTGCGTCCTCCAGATCGACCGCACCCTGATTCACGCGCAGAGTGAGGTCCGCGGCGATGAACCCGCCGATCCCGAGCGCCGAGACCGACACGACGGCGAGGCCGATGCCCAGCATCCGCAGCGCCGACCCCCATGCCGAGGGTGTGCGGTGCGGGGCGTGCTGAGCGACGGGGGTGCGCGTCATGGCATCCGACCCTACAGCGCTCACCCCGGGCCGACCCGATACCGGATCGCAACATGCGAAAGTTTGGCGATCGGCCGGGGCGCTGAGTAGCGTCAAGACATCATGTGCGGATGCGATGGGGCATCCGGTTCATGCGAGGAAGCATTCACAGAGAGGCACACCATGCTCCACAGCACCCGCAGGCGAGGCATCGCACTCGCCGCCGGCACCGCCGTCGCAGCAATGCTGCTGACCGGCTGCGTCGCCAGCCAGCGCGACGACGACAACGGCTCGAAGTCCTCCGGTGACGTCGACAGCACCTTCGTCTTCGCCGCATCATCCGACCCGCAGGGCCTCGACCCCGCGCTCGCGCAGGACGGTGAGACCTTCCGCGTCTCGCGCCAGATCTTCGAGGGACTGGTCGGCACCAAGCCCGGCACCGCAGACCCCGCCCCGCTGCTCGCCGAGTCGTGGGAGTCGTCCGAAGACGGCATGACCCACACGTTCGACCTGAAGACGGGGGTGACGTTCCACGACGGCACGCCGTTCAACGCCGAAGCCGTGTGCTTCAACTTCGACCGCTGGTACAACTGGACCGACCTGCTCGCCTCCGAGGCGCTCGGCTACTACTACAACAAGCTGTTCCGCGGCTACGCGTCGAACGCGGCCGACGCCGTCTACAAGTCGTGCACGCCCGACGGCGACGACAAGGTCACCATCGAGCTGAACAAGCCGTTCGCCGGTTTCATCGCGTCGCTGTCGCTGCCGGCGTTCAGCATCCAGAGCCCGTCGGCGCTCAAGGAGTTCAAGGCCGACGAGGTCGGCGGCACGGCTGCGGCGCCGACGCTGTCGGAGTACGCGAAAGCGCACCCCGCCGGCACCGGGCCGTTCCAATTCGACTCGTGGGCTCCGGGCGAGAACGTCACGCTCAAGGCCTTCGGCGACTACTGGGGTGAGCAGGGGCAGATCGACGAGGTCATCTTCCGCGTGATCGACGACCCGACCGCTCGGCGCCAGGCGCTCGAAGCCGGCGACATCGACGGTTACGACCTGGTCGGCCCGGCCGACACCAAGGCCCTCGAAGAGAAGGGCTTCACGATGGTGTCGCGCAAGCCGTTCACCATCCTCTACCTCGGCTTCAACCAGGCCGTGCCCGAGCTGCAGGACATCAAGGTGCGCGAGGCTCTCTCGTACGCGATCGACAAGGACGCGCTCATCAAGCAGGTGCTGCCCGAGGGCACCGAGAAGGCCACGCAGTTCGTGCCGCCGGTGGTCACCGGCTACAACAAGGACGTCACGACCTTCGAGTACGACCCCGCCAAGGCGAAGTCGATGCTCGAGGAGGCCGGGTACACGGCTGACAAGCCGCTCACGCTGACCTTCAACTACCCGGTCAACGTGTCGCGTCCGTACATGCCCAACCCCGAGCAGATCTTCACCGTGCTGGCGAAGCAGCTCGAGGAGGCGGGTGTGAAGGTCAACCCGCAGACCGACGCCTGGAGCCCGGACTACCTGGAGAAGATCTCCAGCACGCCCGACCACGGCATCCACCTGCTCGGCTGGACCGGCGACTACAACGACACCGACAACTTCGTCGGCGTCTTCTTCGGACAGCAGAGCGCGGAGTGGGGCTTCGACAACCCCGAGCTGTTCTCGGAGCTGGCGGATGCCCGTGGCATCTCGAACATCGACGACCAGACGAAGGCGTACGAGAAGATCAACGAGGATGTGGCGGAGTTCATCCCCGGCGTCCCGCTGGCGCACCCGGCACCGACGCTCGCGTTCGACAAGCGGGTGAAGAGCTACCCGGCCAGCCCGGTGAACGACGAGGTCTTCTCGGAGATCGTCCTCACCAAGTAATGCCCGCCGCGTCGTCCGCCCTCACGTGATGCGCTTCGGCAGGTTCAGCGTCCCAACCTGGGTCCCTGAGCCTGTCGAAGGGCCCGTGAGCGCGGACGACGTGCACCGACGGAGAACTCGTGCTGCGAACTATCGGCAAGCGGCTGCTGCTGCTCATCCCCACGCTCTTCGGCCTCAGCATCCTGCTGTTCGCCTGGGTCCGCGCTCTTCCCGGCGGACCCGCGGTCGCCCTGCTCGGCGAGAAGGCCACACCTTCCGCGATCGAGCAGGTCAACCAGCTGTACGGCTTCGACCGGCCGCTCATCGAGCAGTACGTCACCTGGATCGGCAGACTGCTGCAGGGTGACTTCGGCTCATCGATCGTCACCTCCCGGCCCGTCGTGGAGGAGTTCTTCCGCCGCTTCCCTGCCACGATCGAGCTCAGCGTCGCGGCGCTCATCTTCGCGGTCGGCGTGGGCATCCCGCTCGGCTACTGGGCGGCTCGCCGCCACGGCAGGTGGACCGACCACAGCGCGGTGATCTTCAGCCTGATCGGAATCACCATCCCGGTGTTCTTCCTGGCCTTCATCCTGAAGTACATCTTCGCCGTGCAGCTGGGCTGGCTGCCGTCGGACGGCCGCCAGAGCCCGCGGATCAACGCCACGCACGTGACCGGGTTCTACGTCTGGGACGGCATCATCACCGGCGAGTTCGACGCGTCGTGGGATGCCATCCTGCACCTGCTGCTGCCGGCGCTCGCGCTGGGCACCATCCCGCTGGCGATCATCGTGCGCATCACCCGGGCCAGCGTGCTCGAGGTGCAGAACGCCGACTACGTCCGCACCGGCAAGGCGAAGGGCGTGGCCCCCTCGACCCTGCGCAACCGATTCATCCTGCGCAACGCGATGCTGCCCGTGATCACCACGATCGGCCTGCAGACCGGCCTGCTGATCTCGGGCGCGGTGCTCACCGAGACGGTGTTCGCCTATCCCGGCATCGGGTCGTTCCTCGCGCAGTCGATCTTCGCGCGCGACTTCCCCGTGCTGCAGGGCTTCATCATCTTCATCGCGATCGCGTACGCGCTGATCAACCTGGCTGTCGACGTGTCGTACAGCCTGATCGATCCGAGAGTGAGGGTTCAGTGATGAGCGCAGTGCTCCCACCCGCACAGGGCGGCGAGGTGCTCGACACCGTCGCCGTCGCACAGGCCGATCTGAAGTCCGGCGGCGGCTTCTGGCACGACGTGTTCCGGCGCCTGCGACGCAATCCTGCGGCGTGGTTCGGCGCCGTGATCGTGTTGCTGTTCCTGCTGGTCGCGGCGCTCGCGCCGCTGCTCGCGCCCTATCCCGAGCGTGCGCTGCCGGGCACCGAGTACATCACCCCCACCGGCATCCCCGGCATCGGAGAGATCGACGGGTTCCCGCTCGGCCTCGACCGCTTCGGCGGCGACGTGCTGTCGAAGCTGATCTGGGGTGCGCAGGCGTCGCTGCTCGTCGGCGTGGTCTCGACCGCGCTGGGACTGGTCGGCGGCATGCTGCTCGGACTCCTGGCCGGCACGTTCGGCGGCTGGGTCGACACGCTGATCATGCGCATCGTCGACATCATCCTCTCGGTGCCCAACCTGCTGCTGGCGGTGTCGATCGCCGCGATCCTCGGGCAGACGCCGTCGGCGGTGATGATCGCCATCGGAGCATCCCAGGTGCCGATCTTCGCCCGCCTGCTGCGTGCGTCGATGCTGCAGCAGCGCTCGGCGGAGTACGTGCTCTCGGCGCAGACGCTCGGTCTCGGGCGCGGCCGCATCACCATGTCGCACGTGCTGCCGAACGCCATCGGCCCGGTCATCGTGCAGGGCACCCTGACCCTCGCCACCGCCGTCATCGACGCGGCCGCGCTGTCGTTCCTCGGTCTCGGCGGCGGACGACCCGAGACCGCCGAGTGGGGGCGGATGCTGACCTACGCGCAGAACGAGCTCGCGATCGCACCGCAGCTGGCCTTCCTGCCCGGCATCTGCATCGCCGTGACCGCGCTGGGCTTCACGCTGTTCGGCGAGGCGCTGCGCGAGGCCATGGACCCCCGGACGCGTGCGCGATGAGGAACGAGAAGATGAACACGAATCCGGATGCCGTGCGCCAGCCGCTGCTGCAGGTGTCGAACCTGGCGGTCGACTTCAGCACCATGGACGGCGTCGTGCACGCGGTCGAGGGTGTCGACCTCGAGATCGCCCCGGGCGAGACCGTCGCGATCGTCGGCGAGTCCGGCTCGGGCAAGTCGACCACGGCGATGGCCGTGATCGACCTGCTCGCCTCCGGCGGGCGGGTCACGGGCGGCAGCATCACCCTCGACGGGCGGGAGCTGGTCGGCATCTCGGAGAGCGAGATGCGCAAGATCCGCGGACGCGACATCGGCATGGTGCCGCAGGACCCGATGTCGAACCTGAATCCCGTCGCCAAGATCGGCACGCAGGTGGCCGAGACGCTGCTCGCGCACGGCCTCGCCACCCGTGGCGACGTGCAGCAGAAGGTCATCGAGGCGCTCTCGGCCGCCGGCCTGCCCGACCCCGAACGTCGTGCCAAGCAGTACCCGCACGAGCTGTCGGGCGGTCTGCGCCAGCGGGCCCTCATCGCCATCGGTCTGGCCTGCCGCCCGCGCCTGCTCATCGCCGACGAACCCACCAGTGCGCTCGACGTGACGGTGCAGCAGACGATCCTCGACCAGCTCGACGAGATGACGCGAGAGCTCGGCACCGCCGTGCTGCTGATCACGCACGATCTCGGCCTCGCCGCCGAACGCGCGCAGCGTGTGGTCGTCATGCATCGCGGGCGGGCGGTCGAGCAGGGCCCGGCGCGGCAGATCCTCGAGGATCCGCAGCACCCGTACACGCAGAGCCTGGTGAAGGCGGCGCCGTCGATCGCCGCAGCCCGCCTGCAGCCGGAGGCGTACGACGCTTCGGCAGGCTCAGCGGCCCAGGATGTCGATGGGTCCCTGAGCTTGTCGAAGGGTGCTTCGACAGGTGCTTCGACAGGCTCAGCAACCCAGGGCGGGACAGCCGACAACATCGTCGAGATCGAGGGGCTGCGCAAGGTCTACCCGATCCGCGGGCAGGCCGAGGACTTCGTCGCCGTCGACGACGTCTCGCTCGCGATCCCGCGCGGCAGGACGGTGGCGATCGTGGGGGAGTCCGGCTCGGGCAAGACCACCACGGCTCGCATGCTGCTCAAGCTCATCGAGCCGACCGCCGGCACGATCCGCTTCGAGGGCAACGACATCGCCACGCTCGACCGCGCGCAGTCGCGCGAGTTCCGCCAGCGCGTGCAGCCGGTCTTCCAGGACCCGTACTCGAGCCTGAACCCGATGTTCACCATCGAGCGGCTGATCGCCGAGCCGCTGGAGTTCTACAAGCGCGGCAACCGGGCCGAGCGCCGCGCGCGGGTGCGCACGCTGCTCGATGACGTCGCGCTGCCGCACTCGATGCTGCAGCGCTACCCGTCGGAGCTGTCGGGCGGTCAGCGTCAGCGCGTCGCCATCGCGCGGGCCCTCGCGCTCTCGCCCGACCTCATCGTCTGCGACGAGCCGGTCTCGGCGCTCGACGTGCTCGTGCAGGATCAGATCCTCACGCTGCTCGGCGACCTGCAGAAGGAGTACGGACTCAGCTATCTGTTCATCTCGCACGACCTCGCGGTGGTGCGTCTGATCAGCGACTACGTGTGCGTCATGAAGGACGGCGCGCTCGTCGAGGCGGCGAGCTCGGAGGAGATCTTCACGAACCCCCGCCATCCGTACACGCGCCGGCTGCTGGCATCCATCCCCGGCAACGAGCTGGGCATCGCGTCCTGACGCGGCGGCGGGTCACTCTCGCAGCGCAGGGTCGCGCGCCCAGCGCCGAGCCAGCGCGCGCACGCGAAGAGCGCGCGCCTGCCACGAGACCCACAGCACCGGCCACAGCAGCGCTGCGGTCGGTCCGCCGAAGGTGAGCCGGTCCCGCCACAGCGTGCGGTCGGGTCGTCCGGGTTGAGCGGATACCGCCATCTGGTGGTCCCACACGTCGAGCCCAGCGAGAGGGCCGGTGAGGGGGATGCCGCTGTCGCGGAGGATGCGCACCGCGCCGTCCGGCGCATCGACCGTGCGATCGCTGATGTGGATCAGCTGCGTCCCGACCGGGATGCGGCCGAACGCGGCCAGCCGCACCGGCACCTCGTCGCCGGGCGTCCACCGCTCCGGCAGCCCCTGCGGCAACAGGGGCTGCATCTGCAGCAGGGGAGCGTACAGCTCGCCGACCACGCGCGGCGAATGCAGCGCCCGCCAGGCGGTGTCGGCGTCGCAGTCTATGGTGAACTTCAGCACGATGCGCATACTGCAGTGTCGCTCATACCCCAGCATCCGGCATTGGTCAAGGATTCCGCTTGCCATGTCGTGAAATCGTGCGTATAGTCGGTAGTTGCGCTCGCTTCTCCGTGCCCTCATATGGTGGTCGGCATCCGTTGAGCTCTCGAGCGCGTTCTCCACCGACGTCTAGGAATCGACCAGCCCCTGCCCGGGCTCACGGAGGTTACTCCCTTGGCTGCTGCTCGCAACGCATCCACATCCACCACCAACAAGAACGGCCGCGGAGTCTCCCGCCTCTCGTTCGCCAAGATCTCCGACACGCTGACGGTCCCCGACCTGCTCGCGCTGCAGACCGAGTCGTTCGGCTGGCTCGTCGGCAACGACGACTGGAAGGCGCGCGTCGCCGAGGCCAAGAAGGCCGGACGCAGCGATGTCTCCGAGGTCTCGGGTCTGGGCGAGATCTTCGAGGAGATCTCCCCGATCGAGGACCTCGGCGAGACGATGCAGCTCTCGTTCACGAACCCGTACCTCGAGCCCGAGAAGTACTCGATCGACGAGTGCAAGGAGCGCGGCAAGACCTACGCCGCCCCGCTGTACGTCGAGGCCGAGTTCATGAACCACCTCACCGGTGAGATCAAGACGCAGACCGTCTTCATGGGCGACTTCCCGCTGCAGACCGACAAGGGCACGTTCATCATCAACGGCTCCGAGC
This sequence comes from Microbacterium sp. NPDC055312, assembly GCF_053645675.1. Classification (NCBI taxonomy): domain Bacteria; kingdom Bacillati; phylum Actinomycetota; class Actinomycetes; order Micrococcales; family Microbacteriaceae; genus Microbacterium; species Microbacterium sp. NPDC055312. The sequence goes on from NZ_JBSHMU010000003.1 coordinate 220,182, forward strand.
GCGTCGTCGTCTCGCAGCTCGTCCGCTCGCCCGGCGTCTACTTCGACAAGACCCCCGACAAGACCAGTGACAAGGACATCGTCACCGCTCGCGTCATCCCCAGCCGCGGCGCGTGGCTCGAGTTCGAGATCGACAAGCGCGACCAGGTCGGCGTGCGCATCGACCGCAAGCGCAAGCAGTCCGTCACCGTCTTCCTGAAGGCGCTGGGCATGTCGAGCGAGCAGATCCTCGCCGAGTTCGCCGGCTTCCCCTCGATCGAGGAGACCCTGGCGAAGGACACCATCCTCACCCAGGAAGACGCGCTGCGCGACATCTACCGCAAGCTGCGTCCGGGCGAGCAGGTCGCCGCCGAGGCCGCGCGCTCGCTGCTCGACAACTTCTACTTCAACCCGAAGCGCTACGACCTGGCGAAGGTCGGTCGCTACAAGATCAACCAGAAGCTCGGTCTCGCGGCTCCGCTCACCGACTCGGTGCTGACCGTCGACGACATCGTCGCGACGATCAAGTACCTGGTGCGCGTGCACCGCGGCGACGAGACGTTCGAAGGCATCCGCGGCGGCAAGAAGGCCGAGATCCGCATCGCGACCGACGACATCGACAACTTCGGCAACCGTCGCATCCGCGCCGTCGGCGAGCTGATCCAGAACCAGGTCCGCACCGGTCTGTCGCGCATGGAGCGCGTCGTCCGCGAGCGCATGACCACGCAGGACATCGAGGCGATCACCCCGCAGACCCTGATCAACGTGCGCCCCGTCGTGGCCGCGATCAAGGAGTTCTTCGGCACCTCGCAGCTGTCGCAGTTCATGGATCAGAACAACCCGCTCGCGGGCCTGACCAACAAGCGCCGCCTGTCGGCCCTCGGCCCCGGCGGTCTCTCGCGTGACCGCGCCGGCGTCGAGGTGCGCGACGTGCACCCCTCGCACTACGGCCGCATGTGCCCGATCGAGACCCCGGAAGGCCCGAACATCGGTCTGATCGGTGCGCTCGCGACGTTCGCGCGCATCAACTCGTTCGGCTTCATCGAGACCCCGTACCGTCGCGTCGTCGACGGCGTCGTCACCGACCAGATCGACTACCTCACGGCAGCCGAGGAGGTCGACTTCAACATCGCCCAGGCGAACGCGCCGCTCGACGCGAAGAACAAGTTCCGCGAGAGCCACGTGCTGGCACGCCCCCGCGGCGGATCGGGTGAGGTCGACCTGTTCCTGCCCGAGGAGATCGGCTACATGGACGTCTCGCCGCGCCAGATGGTGTCGGTCGCGACCTCGCTCGTGCCGTTCCTCGAGCACGACGACGCGCAGCGCGCCCTGATGGGCGCCAACATGCAGCGTCAGGCCGTGCCGCTGCTGCGCTCGGACTCGCCGCTCGTCGGCACCGGCATGGAGGGCTACACCGCCATCGACGCCGGTGACGTGGTCACCGCGCTGAAGGCCGGTGTGGTCAGCGAGGTCTCGGCGGACCGCGTCGTCGTCATGCTCGACGAGGGCGGCACGCAGGAGTACCACCTGCGCAAGTTCGACCGCTCGAACCAGGGCACGTCCTACAACCAGCGCGTGATCGTCAGCGCCGGTGAGCGCGTCGAGGTCGGCGAGGTCATCGCCGACGGACCCGCCACCGAGAACGGCGAGCTCGCACTCGGCAAGAACCTGCTCGTCGCGTTCATGCCGTGGGAGGGACACAACTTCGAGGACGCCATCATCCTCAGCCAGGAGCTGGTGAAGGACGACACCCTCTCGTCGATCCACATCGAGGAGTACGAGGTCGACGCCCGCGACACCAAGCTGGGCAAGGAGGAGATCACCCGTGACCTCCCCAACGTCAGCCCCGAGCTGCTGAAGGACCTCGACGAGCGCGGCATCATCCGCATCGGCGCCGAGGTCCGCCCCGGCGACATCCTCGTCGGCAAGGTCACGCCGAAGGGCGAGACCGAGCTGAGCGCCGAGGAGCGCCTGCTGCGCGCCATCTTCAACGAGAAGAGCCGTGAGGTCCGCGACACCTCGCTGAAGGTTCCGCACGGTGAGCAGGGCACCATCATCGCCGTCAAGGAGTTCGACGCCGAAGAGGGCGACGACGAGCTGGGCTCGGGCGTCAACCGTCGCGTCGTGGTCTACATCGCTCAGAAGCGCAAGATCACCGAGGGTGACAAGCTCGCCGGCCGCCACGGCAACAAGGGCGTCATCGCGAAGATCCTGCCCGTCGAGGACATGCCGTTCATGTCGGACGGCACGCCGGTCGACGTCGTGCTGAACCCGCTCGGCATCCCGGGTCGAATGAACTTCGGCCAGGTGCTCGAGACCCACCTCGGCTGGATCGCCAAGACCGGATGGAAGGTGGAGGGCAACCCCGAGTGGGCCGCCCAGCTGCCGGAGAACGGTCGCGACGTCGCCCCGAACACCAAGGTCGCGACCCCCGTGTTCGACGGTGCCAGCGAGTCCGAGATCTCGGGCCTGCTCGACTCGACCCTGCCGACCCGTGACGGTGTGCGCCTGATCGACTCTTCGGGCAAGACGCTGCTGTTCGACGGCCGCTCCGGCGAGCCGTTCCCGGCTCCCGTCTCGGTCGGCTACATGTACATCCTGAAGCTGCACCACCTCGTCGACGACAAGATCCACGCTCGCTCGACGGGCCCGTACTCGATGATCACCCAGCAGCCGCTCGGCGGTAAGGCGCAGTTCGGTGGACAGCGCTTCGGTGAGATGGAGGTGTGGGCTCTCGAGGCCTACGGTGCCGCGTACGCACTGCAGGAGCTGCTCACGATCAAGTCCGACGACATCCTCGGCCGCGTCAAGGTGTACGAGGCGATCGTCAAGGGCGAGAACATCCAGGAGCCCGGCATCCCCGAGTCCTTCAAGGTGCTCATGAAGGAGATGCAGTCGCTCTGCCTGAACGTCGAGGTGCTCTCGGCTGACGGCACCGCCGTCAACCTGCGGGACACCGACGACGAGGCCTTCCGCGCAGCGGAAGAGCTCGGCATCAACATCTCCAGCCGCTTCGAAGCCGCGTCGATCGACGAGATCTGATCTCGGCAATCGACAAGCGACAGATTTTTTCTACACAGGAGAACTAGTGCTCGAATCAACCACTTTCGATGAGCTTCGAATCGGCCTGGCCACCGCTGACGACATCCGCGGATGGTCCTTCGGTGAGGTCAAGAAGCCCGAGACGATCAACTACCGCACGCTGAAGCCTGAGAAGGACGGCCTCTTCGGCGAGCAGATCTTCGGACCCTCCCGCGACTGGGAGTGCGCCTGCGGCAAGTACAAGCGTGTCCGCTTCAAGGGCATCGTCTGCGAGCGCTGCGGCGTGGAGGTCACCAAGAGCTCCGTCCGCCGTGAGCGCATGGGTCACATCGAGCTCGCCGCTCCCGTGACGCACATCTGGTACTTCAAGGGTGTTCCCTCGCGCCTCGGCTACCTGCTCGACATGGCGCCGAAGGACCTCGAGAAGGTCATCTACTTCGCCGCCTACATGGTGATCTCGGTCGACGAGGATGCTCGTCACCGCGACCTCGCCACGCAGGAGAACAACATCCGGCTCGAGCTGAAGACGCTCGGCGACCGCCGCGACGCGAAGATCGCGGAGCGGATGGCGAAGCTGGAAGAGGAGCTCGCCGCTCTCGAGGCGGAGGGTGCCAAGGCCGACGCCAAGAAGAAGGTCAAGGACGCCGCCGAGAAGGAGATGACTCTCACCCGCAAGGGTGCCGACGAGGCGATCGCCAAGCTCGAGCGCGTGTGGGAGGACTTCCGCACCCTCGAGGTCGGCGTGCTGCGCCCCGAGGACGACGTGTTCCACGAGCTGCAGGACCGCTTCGGCCAGTACTTCGAGGCGCACATGGGCGCCGAGGCGATCAAGCGTCGCCTCGAGACCTTCGACCTGAAGGCCGAGTCCGAGAGCCTGCACCTGCAGATCTCGGAGGGCAAGGGCCAGCGCAAGATCCGCGCGATCAAGCGCCTGACCGTCGTCAACTCGTTCCTCGAGACCGGCATGAGCCCGGCCGCGATGGTGCTCGACGTCGTGCCGGTGATCCCGCCGGAGCTGCGTCCGATGGTTCAGCTCGACGGTGGCCGCTTCGCGACCAGTGACCTGAACGACCTGTACCGCCGCGTCATCAACCGCAACAACCGTCTTCGCCGTCTGATCGACCTCGGCGCCCCCGAGATCATCGTCAACAACGAGAAGCGGATGCTGCAGGAGGCCGTCGACGCGCTGTTCGACAACGGCCGCCGTGGTCGCCCCGTCACCGGAACCGGCAACCGCGCCCTGAAGTCCCTCAGCGACATGCTGAAGGGCAAGCAGGGTCGCTTCCGTCAGAACCTGCTCGGCAAGCGCGTGGACTACTCGGGCCGTTCGGTCATCGTCGTCGGCCCGCAGCTGAAGCTGCACCAGTGCGGTCTGCCCAAGCAGATGGCTCTGGAGCTGTTCAAGCCGTTCGTGATCAAGCGCCTGATCGACCTCGGTCACTCGCAGAACATCAAGGCTGCCAAGCGCGCCGTCGAGCGCACCCGCCCCGAGGTCTGGGACGTGCTCGAGGAGATCATCCGCGAGCGTCCGGTGCTGCTCAACCGCGCACCCACGCTGCACCGTCTCGGCATCCAGGCGTTCGAGCCGCAGCTCGTCGAGGGCAAGGCCATCCAGCTGCACCCGCTCGTCTGCGCGGCCTTCAACGCCGACTTCGACGGTGACCAGATGGCCGTGCACCTGCCGCTGTCGGTCGAGGCTCAGGCCGAGGCCCGTGTGCTGATGCTCGCCTCGAACAACATCCTCAAGCCGTCGGACGGCCGCCCGGTCACCCTGCCCTCGCAGGACATGATCATCGGTCTGCACCACCTGACCACGGTCAAGGAGGGCGCTGCCGGTGAGGGTCGTGCGTTCGGCTCGGTCTCCGAGGCGATCCTGGCCAAGGACGAGGGCACCCTCGACCTGCAGGCGAAGATCCGCATCCGCATCCCGGGGCTCACCTTCCTCGAGGGCGAGGCACCCGAGGGCTACGAGCGTCACGGTCTCGTCGACGCGTCGCTCGGTCAGGCGATCTTCAACGACGCACTGCCGAAGGGCTACCCCTTCGTGCGCGGTGTCGCCGACAAGGGCAAGCTGTCGCAGATCGTGAACAAGCTGGCCGAGGAGTACCCCAAGGTCGAGACGGCCGCCACGCTGGACCGCATCAAGGATGCCGGTTTCCATTGGGCGACCCGCTCGGGTGTCACCGTCGCGCTCAGCGACATCCTCACCCCGCCGAACAAGGCCGAGATCGTCGCCACCTACGAGAAGCAGGCAGCGAAGGTCCAGTCGCAGTACGACAAGGGTCTGACCACCGACGCCGAGCGTCGCCAGGAGCTCATCAAGATCTGGACCGAGGCGACCGACGAGGTCCAGGCCGCGATGCGCGAGAACTTCCCCGAGGACAACACCATCAACCGCATGGTGTCGTCGGGTGCTCGCGGTAACTGGCTGCAGATCCGCAACATCGCGGGTATGCGCGGTCTGGTGAACAACCCCAAGGGTGAGATCATCCCTCGTCCGATCATCTCCTCGTACCGCGAGGGACTGTCGGTGGCGGAGTACTTCATCGCGACGCACGGTACCCGCAAGGGTCTGGCCGACACCGCTCTGCGCACCGCCGACTCGGGTTACCTGACCCGACGTCTGGTGGACGTCTCGCAGGACGTCATCATCCGCGAGCAGGACTGCGGCACGTCGAAGGGCCTCGAGCTCCCGATCGCCGCTCCCAACTCGCAGGGTGTGCTGACGCGCGACGCGAACGTCGAGAACTCGGTGTTCGCCCGCACCCTGGCATCCGACGTCGTCACCGAGGCCGGCGAGGTCGTCGCCACCGCCGGTGAGGACGTGGGTGACGTGCTGATCGACAAGCTCGTCGAGGCCGGCATCGAGACCATCAAGGTCCGCTCGGTGCTGACCTGCGACTCGGCCGTCGGCGTCTGCGCGCAGTGCTACGGCCGTTCGCTCGCGACCGGCAAGACCGTCGACATCGGCGAGGCCGTCGGCATCATCGCCGCTCAGTCGATCGGTGAGCCCGGTACCCAGCTGACGATGCGCACCTTCCACACGGGTGGTTCGGCCTCGGCCGACGACATCACCCAGGGTCTGCCGCGTGTGCAGGAGCTGTTCGAGGCTCGTACCCCGAAGGGTGCCTCCCCGATCGCCGAGGCCGACGGCCGCATCACGATCGAGGAGACCGAGAAGGCCAAGAAGGTCATCCTCACGCCCGACAACGGCGACGAAGAGGTGGTCTACCCGGTGCTGAAGCGTGCGACGCTTCTCGTCGAGGACGGCCAGCACGTCACCGTCGGTCAGCCGCTGCAGGTCGGCACGCTCGACCCGAAGGAGGTCATGCGCGTCATGGGTGCCCGCGAGGTGCAGAAGTACCTCGTCGGCGGCGTGCAGGGCGTGTACCGCTCGCAGGGTGTGCCGATCCACGACAAGCACATCGAGGTCATCGTCCGCCAGATGCTGCGCAAGGTCACCGTGGTCGACCACGCTGACACGACGTTGCTTCCGGGTGAGATGGTCGACCTGAAGCGCTACCAGCAGATCAACCGTGAGGCCGTGGCAGAGGGCAAGCGCCCCGCGTCGGGTCGCCCGGAGCTGATGGGTATCACGAAGGCGTCGCTTGCGACCGAGTCGTGGCTGTCGGCGGCATCCTTCCAGGAGACGACCCGCGTGCTCACGCAGGCCGCCATGGAGGGCAAGCGCGACCCGCTGGTCGGTCTCAAGGAGAACGTCATCATCGGTAAGCTCATCCCGGCCGGAACCGGTCTGTCGAAGTACCGCAACATCACGGTCGAGGCGACGGAAGAGGCCAAGAGCGAGCGCTACCCGAACCGGATCTTCGCATCCGACGGGGCGTACGCCGACGGCGACTTCGGCTACGTCGACTTCGACGCGTTCTCGACGGACGACATCACCCCCGGCACCTACAACTGATAGGTCCTGAGTGAGTTGAAGGCCCCGGCCCCTCTTCGGAGGGCCGGGGCCTTTCCCGTACCGCGGGTCCCGTCGGCCGACCGCCCGCGGTAACCTCGCAGCATGACTGCTGTGGTGATCGGGGATGCTCTGATCGATGAGATCCATGATGCTTCGGGCGTGCGCGAACTGGTCGGCGGAGCGGCGCTGAACGTCGCCGTCGGGCTGCGCCGACTGGGCGTGCAGACGACGCTCATCGCGATGGTCGGCGACGACGAGGCAGGGGACCACATCCGCGAGTACGTGCGCGACCACGGCGTGCGACTGATCGAGAGCCCATCTCCGCTCGGGTCGTCGAGGGCGGTCGTGACGTGGTCGCCCGCGGGCGAGCCGCAGTACGACTTCAACGATGCGGCTCGCGGCCGCAGCATCCGGTACGGCGACGAGGCGCGCGAGGCGATCTCGGCGGCGGACGTGGTCGCGATCAGCTGCTTCCCGTTCGATCGGACCGTCGAGGTGGATGCGCTGGTCGACGCGCTGGGGGATGCCCGCATCGCCGTCGACCCGAATCCCCGCAGCGGCATGATGGGCGATGTCGCGGAGTTCGTGCGCGGGTTCGAGCGGCTCGCCGCCAGGGCGGCCCTGGTGAAGGTGGGCGCCGACGATGCGGCGATGCTGTACGACGGAGGTCTCGACGCGCTGCGCGAGCGTCTGCGTCGGCTCGGTGCCGGCGCCGTGCTCGCCACCGCGGGCGCCGACGGAGCGGTGCTCGAGTCGGACGCCGGCGTGTTCCGGGCGCCGATCGCGACGCTTCCCGGCCCGGTGATCGACACCGTCGGCGCGGGGGATGCGACCCTCGCGGCGGTCGCTGCAGGGCTGTCGCAGGGCGAGCCGAAGACGGATGACGAGTGGCAGCAGCTGCTCGATGGCGCGATGCTCATCGCCGCGGCGACCTGCCGCGCCGAGGGCGGCCTGCTGCGCACTCCGGAGTCGCTGCGGGAGTCGGAACGGGGCGTGTTCGGCAGCTGACCGTTCGATTTCTCACCGCCGCCGACGACCGGTATGCTTGATCTTCGCGCCCCCGGTTGGCTGAGAAAGCCGGACGGGTGTGCACTGGCAAGTTGCCCGAGCGGCCAAAGGGAGCTGACTGTAAATCAGCCGCGTAAGCTTCGGGGGTTCGAATCCCTCACTTGCCACATCCAGACCGAAGGCCCTCGCATCGCGAGGGCCTTCGTCTTTCCCCGGGTGCTGAACGCGCCGCCGCCGATCAGCCGGCGTTGCGCACCAGGATCCGCCAGCGCTCCGGCCCCTCGTCGAGGTAGCGGGTGTGGAACGTGTCACCGTGCTTTCCGCGCAGCTGGGTGAGCAGGGGAACCGGGTCGTGCGTGGCCGAGATCACCAGTGCCGCGCCGGGCTGCAGCGACTCGATCGCGCCGAAGATCGCCGCGTGGCGCACCGCGTGCGGGATGGCCTGCGCGTCGAGCTCGGGCAGCTGCTCGTCGTGAGCGCCGCAGGCGCAGCCGGTGCCGCCGGCGGTCTGCGAGGTGGCTTCTGAACGCGACCGGTGGATCTCGATGCTTCCCATGATGTTCTCCGTTCCGAGGGTGGGGGTACGTCCCCGATTTTATTACACTGGAGACCGTGGAAAATGTAGAGGTTGCCGGAGACGAACCCGTGCGCCGCGGCGCGGACGGCCGCCGGCACTCGTCCACGCGCGAGCGCATCCTGCGCGAGGTCGAGTCGCGCACCTCGGCATCCATCTCCGACATCGTCGTCGCGACCGGACTGCACGAGAACACCGTCCGCGAGCACCTCGATCGGCTCCGCCGCGACGGACGCGTGCGCCGGGTGCGCGCCGAGGCGCAAGGGCGGGGTCGACCGGCGTGGCGCTGGCAGACGCCTCCGGCCGACGCCGTCGATCCGTACGCGGGCCTCGCGCTCGCGCTCGCCGACACCCTCACCCGGGTCGCCGCCGACCCGGTCGCCGAGGCCCGCGCCTCGGGTGAGCAGTGGGGCGATGAGATCGCGACCCGGCATCCGGATGCCGCAGCCTCCCCCCGCGCGATGATCCTCGACGTCATGCGCGAGCAGGGCTTCTCGCCGACCGACGACGGCGATGAGATCCTGCTGCACCGGTGCCCGCTGCTCGCCGCGGCCGCCCGCCGCGCCGACGTCGTCTGCGCGGTGCACGAGGGGATGATCGCCGGCATCCTGCGCTCCCGCGACGAGACGGCGGATGCCGAGCTGCTGCCGTTCCGGGCCGATGGCGCCTGCGCCCTGCACCTGCGGAGCGCCTCGTGACCGCCGGCCCGCGCCCGGCCGCCGCCGGCCCGGCCGCTCCCGCCGAGAACCCGGATTCTGCGAGAGAAACCCCGCCGCACGTGGTTTCTCATGCCGAACGTGGTTTCTCACGACGCCCGGCACGGGGTCGCCGGCCGGGGGCGCGGCTGGTGTGGATGGTGCCCGCCGGGGTCGCCCTGCTCGCCGGGCTCGACGCCGGGCTGCTGCTGCTCGGGCTGCCCGCCCCGGTCACCGCCGAGCGGCTGCCCGCGGTGCACGGGATGCTTCTGGTGCTCGGCTTCGTGGGCACGCTGGTCAGCCTCGAGCGCGCGACCGCCCTCGCCCGGCCGCTCGGCTACGCCGCGCCCGCGCTGCTCGGCGCCGGCGGGGTCGTGCTCGTCGTCCCGGTCGTGCCGCTGGTCGCCGCGAAGATCGTGCTCGCCGCGGGCGCGGCATGTCTCGTTGCGCTCTACGCCCCGCTGTGGCGTCGGCAGTACGACCACGCGCTGCTCACGCAGCTGCTCGCGGCGGGTCTCGCGCTCGCCGGGGCGCTGATCTGGATCGGGCAGGATGCCCTGACCCGCGTCATCCCGTGGCTGATCGGCTTCCTCGTGCTGACCATCGCCGCCGAGCGCGTCGAGCTCGCCCGCATCACGATGGGACCGCGGGCGGGCATCCGGCTGCTCGTGCACGGCTGGGCGGTGACGGGCGCGCTCGTCATCGGTCTCGTCCTCCCCGACGCCGGGGCGATCCTGCTCGGCGGCACTCTGCTCTCGCTCACCGGCTGGCTCGTCATGCACGATGTCGCTCGCCGCACGATCCGCGGCACGGGTGTGACGCGGTACATGGCCGCGTGCATCCTCGCCGGATACGTCTGGCTCGCGATCGCCGGCTTGGTGCTGCTGCTCGGCATGCCCGCCGCGCAGCCGGCGTACGACGCGGTGGTGCACGCCGTCTTCCTCGGCTACACGTTCTCGATGATCATGGCGCACGCCACGACGATCCTTCCCGCGGTGCTGCGGGTGCGCCTGCCGTACCGGCCGGCGTTCTGGGCGCCGATCGCCCTGCTGCAGGCCGCGCTCGTCGTGCGGGTGTGGCTGGGCGACGGGCTCGGGATGCCGGTGGCCTGGCGCATCGGGGGAGTGCTGGGCGTCGTCGCCCTGCTGCTGTTCGTGCTGACCGCTCTATACAGCGCGATGCGCGGGCCCGCCGCTCCGGCTCGCGCCCACGCTCCGGCTCCCGCTCGGGAGGAGGACGCGGCCGACGGCGGAGGGATGCTGCGCGGGGGCCCTCCGACACGTGCGATCTCCTCCCGAACGCGTGGGCAGAGCGCAGGCGAGGGGAGCACGTCATGACGAAGAACCGCGGATTCTGGCCCCTGCGCGACATACCGACGGTGGTGTGGCTGCTGCTCACGGTGACCGCCGCCCTCGCGCACCGCTCGCTGCCGATGCCCGGCTGGCTGATGATCCACCTTCTGCTGCTCGGCGCCGTCACGCACGCGATCCTCGTGTGGAGTCAGTACTTCTCGTTCGCGCTGCTGCGCAGCGCCGCCACCGACCGTGACCGCCGGCACCAGAGCATCCGGCTGATCCTGTCGAACTCGGCCACGGTGCTGGTGATCGCCGGCGTGCTCAGCGGGGTCTGGGCGGTGACGGTCGTCGGTGCCGCCGTGCTGATCGTCGCGGTCGGCTGGCACGCCCTGTCGCTCGTGCGGCGCGTGCGCGGCAGCATGCCGGGCCGCTTCGGCGGCACGATCCGGTACTACATCGCCTCCGCCGCGCTGCTCACGATCGGCGCCGCGCTCGGTGCGTGGCTCGCCCGCGGCGACTCCGAACCTCACGTCGTCGTCGCGCATGCGCTGATCAACGTACTCGGCTGGATCGGTCTCACCGTGGCGGGCACCGTGGTGACGCTCTGGCCCACGATCCTGCGCACCCGCGCCGACGAGGGCGCCGCGGCCGGGGCATCCCGAGCCCTTCCCGTCCTCGCCGGCGGCGTGCTCGTCGCGGCGGCCGGCGCCGCCGTCGCGCAGATGCTCGTCGTCGCCGCGGGCCTCGCCGGGTACGTCGTCGGGCTTGTGATCATCTTCGTCTCGCTGTTCCGCGCGGCGCGGCAGAAGGCTCCGCGCACGTTCGCCGCGCTGTCGGTCGGGGCGGCGCTGATCTGGTGGGCAGGCGCGGTGGCCATGATCGCGGTCGGGGCGGTCGCCGCCGCGCTGGACGGCGGCTTCACGGCACTCGGCGCGCTCGTCGGCCAGGTCGTGCCGTACCTGGCCGCGGGATTCGCTGCGCAGGTGCTCGTCGGTGCGCTGAGCTACCTCGTCCCCGTGGTGCTGGGCGGAGGCCCGACCCCGGTGCGCGTCGGCACGGCCGCGTTCGACACGGCCGGCGTGCTGCGGGTCACCGTGGCCAACGCCGCGCTCGCCGTGTGCGCCCTACCCGTGTCGAGCCTGATGCGCGTGGTCGCCTCGGTGCTGTACCTGGTTGCGATGGCATCGTTCCTGATCGTCATGTGGCGCGCGATGCGCGCCCAGCGGCACGCGAAGACGGCCGAGCCGGTCGACGCCGGCGAGGGCCCGCGCCGCCGCGGTCCGATCGTTCCCGAGGGGGAGCAGGCGCCGGGGCGGCGTGCCGGTCAGGCGGTGGCGGGACTGCTCGCCGTGGTGCTCGTCTCGGCCGGTCTCGCCGCGATCGATCCGGTCGGTCTGGGCTGGAGCGCAGCTCCCCCCGGAGCCGCGGATGCACCCGTGCAGACGGTTCGGGTCGAAGCGGCGAACATGCGCTTCACCCCGAATCGCATCGAGGTGCCCGTGGGCACCCGCCTGGTGATCGAGGTCGCGAACACCGACGACGAGCAGGTGCACGATCTCGTCTTCGCCAACGGCGTCGCCGGCCGGCGACTCGCCCCCGGCGAGAAGCAGACGATCGACGTCGGCGTCATCACCGCCGATCTCGACGGGTGGTGTTCGATCCTCGGGCACCGGCAGATGGGCATGACCCTGCAGATCGTCGCCACCGGTGCCGAGGCGGGTGGCGACTCGAACGCGACGCCGGATGCAGGTGCGCACGACATGAGTCACATGGGCGGCAGCTCTTCCGGCTCGGCACCCGGGGCGACCGATCCCACCCGTGCCGCTCCCGACCTGATGGCAGAGCCCGGGCCCGGATTCACGCCCCGCGATGCCGTGCTGCCCGCCCTTCCGGCATCCGATGCCCCGGTCACGCGCGAGATGACCCTCACCGTCCGCGACGAGAAACGCGAGGTGGCGCCGGGGGTGACGCAGACGCTGTGGACGTACAACGGCACCGCCCCGGGGCCGCTGCTGCACGGTCGGGTCGGCGACCGGTTCGTGATCACCCTCGAGAACAAAGCCACGATGGGGCACTCGATCGACTTCCATTCAGGCTCCCTCGCCCCCGACCGGCCGATGCGCACCATCCCTCCCGGTGCGAGCCTCACCTACACGTTCACCGCGACGCGCGCCGGCATCTGGATGTACCACTGCTCGACGATGCCGATGACCGCGCACATCGCGAACGGGATGTACGGCGCGGTGGTCATCGAGCCGCGCGATCTGCCCGCCGTCGATCGCAGCTACGTGCTCGTGCAGGGCGAGTACTACCTCGGCGACCACGACGGCGGCACGGCCGATCCCGATCGCATCGCCACCGGCGACCCCGACCTCGTCACCTTCAACGGATACGCGAACCAATACGACCACGCGCCGCTTCAGGCAGCGGTGGGCGAGCGCGTGCGGGTGTGGGTTCTGGATGCCGGGATCGAGCGCCCGAGCAGCTTCCACGTCATCGGCGGCCAGTTCGACACCGTCTGGTCGGAGGGCGCCTATCTGCTCGACCGCTCGGCCGACACCGGGTCGCAGGCTCTGGCGCTGCAGCCGGCGCAGGGCGGTTTCGTCGAGCTGACGTTCCCCGAGAAGGGCACGTACCCGTTCGTGTCGCACCTGATGATCGACGCCGAGCGGGGAGCGCACGGCCGCTTCGCGGTGCGCGACTAGCACCGCGCCCGCCGCGACCGGGGCGGCCGGGGCGGCCCGGGGTTCGGGGCGGCCCGGGGTTCCCGGGGTTCCCGGGGTTACGAATCGGGGGCCGACACTCCAGATGACGGACGTTTCACGGGGATCGGGCCGACATCTGGAGTGTCGGCCCCCGAAGTGTAAGCGGTGCAGCCGGTGCAGCGGCGCAGCCGGATGAGAAGGTGGAGCCATGAGTGCCATGGATGCCACAGACCTGACCCACCTGCGCCGTTGCGTCGACCTCGCGCGTGAGGCGCTCGACGCCGGCGACAAGCCGTTCGGCTCGCTGCTCGTCTCCGCCGACGGAGACGTGCTCTTCGAGGAGCGCAACCGGGTCGCCGGCGGCGATCACACCCGGCATCCGGAATTCGAGATCGCGCGGTGGGCGGCGGCGCATCTGACCCCGCAGGAGCGGGCGGATGCCACGGTGTACACCTCCGGAGAGCACTGCCCGATGTGCTCGGCCGCGCACGCCTGGGTGGGCCTCGGGCGCATCGCGTACGCCACGTCGTCTGCGCAGCTGTCGCAGTGGCGGGAGGAGTGGGGGCTCGGACCCGGGCCGGTGGCGGCGCTGCCGGTGCAGACGGTCGCCCCCGGCATCCCGGTCGACGGGCCCGTAGACGACCTCGTCGACGAGGTGAAGCAGCTGCAGCGACGCCTCGCCGAGCGCCAGTCTTCTTAGACTGGATCGATGCGACCACTCACCGAGGCCCAGGTCCGCGAGGCGATCAAGAACGCCGATGCCGATGAGATCGAGCAGATCGGGATGCCCCACGACTTCGTCCTGACCGACTGGGACTACATCGACTTCCTCGCCTGGCGAGACCCTGAATCGAGCCGTCGCGCGGTCGTGATCGTCGAGCACGACGGGCATCCGATGGGCATCGTGCTGCGCTCGACCGACCCGGCGCGGGTGCGCTCGGGCATGTGCAACATCTGCCGTACCATGCAGCCGGGCAGCCAGGTGGCGCTGCTGACCGCGAGACGCGGCGGGGCGAAGGGGCGCCGCGGCGACAGCGCCGGCACGTACATCTGCGCCGACCTGTCGTGCCACGACAACGTGCGTCTCGCGCATCCGCTCGCGCCGAGCGAAGTGCGCGCCCCCGGCCAGATCGACCAGCGGCTCGACGGCACGAAGCACCGCATGGAGGACTTCGTCGTGCGCGTCCTGTCGGAGGACTGACGGCACCAGCGGTGTGACGCTCAGTACCAGCTAGGCTGAAACCCCGTCTTGCGCATCGAAGGAGAGCCATGTCCGAGCCGCTTCAGCTCACGATCGACCAGGGCCTCGCCCGGCTCACGCTCAACCGCCCGGCGAGCCTGAACGCCTTCGACGCCGACCTGGCCCACGCCTGGCGGGATGCCACGGCCGAGGCCGTCGCGCGCGACGATGTCGGGGCCATCCTCATCGATGGCAACGGCCGCGCCTTCTGCGCCGGCGGCGACGTGGTCGCGATGTCGGCGAGCATGTCGGGCGGCCACGAGATCACCGCCCTCGCGCACGTCATCAACGCGGGCATCCTGTCGCTGACCACCTCGGCCATCCCCGTCGTCGCGGCCGCACACGGCACCACGGCGGGGGGCGGACTGGGCATCCTGATGTGCAGCGACTACGCGGTCGTCGGCGCGAGCTCGAAGATCGGCAGCCGCTACGCGAACATCGGACTCACGCCCGACCTGTCGGTCTCGGCGCAGCTCGCACGCGCGGTGGGCGAACGTCGGGCGCTGCAGCTGCTGCTGCAGGACCGGATGCTGACCGCCGAGGAGGCCGTCGACTGGGGCCTCGTCGCCGAGGCCGTCTCCGGCGCCGACCCGGAGGCGGAGGCGGATGCTGTGCGCGAGCGCGCCGAGCAGGTCGCCCGCTTCTGGCTGGCCGGTGCATCCGCCGCGTACGGGCAGGCGAAGCGCCTGGTGCGCTCGCAGCCGTCGCGCTCGTTCGAGCAGCAGCTGAGCGCCGAGGCCGACTCCATCGGCGCGGCCTTCGACACGGCCGATGCGCAGGCGCGCATCGCCGGATTCGCGGCCGCCTCGCGCAAGCGCTGAGGCTTATCCACAGCATCCGATCGTCCCCACGGGCGCGTGGGAGGATGAGACCACCGACCGGGGAGGATCTCACCATGTCCGACGCCACACCGTCAGCCGAGCATCCGGTGACCGCCGATGCGAACAAGCCCATGTCGTCGAAGCTGCTGCGCGGCGCCATCTGGATCGCGATCGGCGCTCTGATCGCCGCCGCCCTCGTGTGCGTGGTCTGGGTTCTCGTCGGCGACCAGGACGGCCTGATCGGGCGGGCGTTCCTCACGATCCTGCTGCTCGCCCTGTTCGCCGGCGTCGCGATCGCCGAGGCGCATCTGGCCGAGCGACGCCCCGACTGGCTCGCCCTGTCGAGCATGATCAGCTGGATCATCGTTCTGCTCGTCGGCGCCGTGAAGATCTGGCTGCCGCGTGACATGTCGGAGACCTTCGGCTGGGCGGGCGCGAGGTTCTTCCAGTTCCTGCTCGTGATCGCGATCCTGCAGCTCGCGCTCGTGCATGTGCGCCTGTTCACGAAGGCATCCCGCCGCTACGTCACGACCTTCACGCGGGTGATCGTCATGGTCACGTTCGCGATGCTCGCCGGCCTGGTCGCGCTGCTGGTGTTCCACCTGACCTTCCCCGACCAGTTCAGGTACGACGACCTGTACTGGCGCATCGTGGTCGCGCTGGCGATCCTCACCGCCGTCGGCACCACGCTGATCCCGCTGCTGAACGCCCTGTTCGCGCCCCGTGCGCCTCGCCCCGCGCGTCCCGTGGTCGCGGTCGCTCCGCAGCAGATGTGGCCCACCTACGCCGACGGTCGCACGCCGCTGCCTGCGCTTCCCGATGGCAGCCCCGACGTCAACGCGTACTACACGGGCCGCCCGACGTACGCGCCGCAGCAGGCGTCGTCGACCTTCCCGCAGCTCGAGGATCCGCATCACGCGCACGGGCAGGCTGCTCCCGCCGGTGCTCCGGCGGGGTCGCCGCCCGTGGCGCCGCGCGTCGAGCAGACGCGGGACGACAGCGCGCCGTTCGCGCATGTTCCCGGGCGCCACGGGGGCGCGCCCGCAGCGGGTGCGCCTTCGGCTCCGCCTGCTCCGCCGGCGCCGCCGGTGTGGCCTGCGCCCGCCGCTCCGGGGATGCCGTCGGGGCCGGGTGCTCCGGGTGCGCACTCCGCGCCGGGGGCTCCGGGGACGCACCCGGTGCCGGGTGCAGCGCACGGCGGACCTGGCGTTCCGGCGGCACCGCCCGCGCCGCCCGTTCCCCCGGCGCCCCCCGTCCCGCCGGCCGCTGGGCACCAGACCCCCGCGGCTCCGTCTGCCGGTCCGGTGCCTCCGGCGCCGTCCGCCGACGCGCAGCATCCGCCGGCCCCTGAGCCGCACGCGCCGCAGAGCTCCGAGGATCAGCGGTGATCGCAGCCGATCTGGGGGCGCTCGCCGCGGAGATCGCCCGCGAAGCCGGTGAGCTGGCTCGCCGTCGGCGCTCCGAGGGTGTGGCGCTCGCCGCGACCAAGTCCACGATCGCCGACATCGTGACCGAGGCCGACCGCGAGGTCGAGCAGCTCATCCGCGAGCGAGTGCGGGCCGAGCGTCCGGACGACGGGTTCCTCGGTGAGGAAACCGGCGCCGAGCGCTCTTCGAGCGGGTGCACCTGGGTCGTCGACCCGATCGACGGCACGGTCAACTACGCGTACGGCATCCCCGGATACTCGGTGAGCATCGCCGTGGTCGAGGGTGAGCCCGACCCCGAGCGCTGGCAGGGTGTCGCCGCAGCCGTCTGCGCGCCCGCGCTGGGTGAGCTGTTCACCGCGGTCCGCGGCGAGGGCGCATGGCTCGACGGCGCCCGTCTGGCCGTCACCACCGAGACCCCGGCAGGGGCGCTTCTCGCAACCGGCTTCGGATACGACCCGTCCACCCACGACGGCGACCTGGCCACGGTCAGACGCGCGATGGCCATGGCTCGCGACGTGCGACGCATGGGTTCTGCGGCGATCGACCTCGCCTACCTCGCGGCCGGACGCCTCGACGGATTCTTCGAGCGCGGTCTGAAGCCCTGGGACTTCGCCGCCGGGGCGCTCCTCGTCGAGGAGGCCGGGGGAGTCGTCACCCGTCTCGATCCCGCCGCCGCCAGGCCGATGCTGGTCGCAGGCGGCCCCGATGTCCACCGTCGGCTGTGCGAGTTGATCTCCGACCCGCGCGGCTGAACGGTATGTTCGGACTCATGGCTTTTTCAGCCTGAGCACGATAGCGTTTACCCGATCGTTACTTTTGCCGCCCGAACGGCGAGAGTGACCAAGCCCTTCCCCAGCTTGACCAGAAACCCGAAAGATCCGTTTTGCCCCCTGAGCACACAGAGAACGCCGCTGCCCCGACGCGTCGTTCGAATCGACTTCGCGCCGCTTCGGTGGTCCCCGCGGATTCGACGACTCCGAATGCAGACCAGGTCGTCCCGTCTTCGGCATCCGCTGTCGCCGCCGCTGCGGCCGTGACCGCCGCCGCCGTCTCGGCCGCCGCTACCAGCCGCCGCGCCCGCCGGATGGCCGCGGGCGGAAGTTCCGAGGCGCAGACCATCGCCGAGCCCGAGACCGTCATCGCCGCGCCGGCTGCGGTCATCGCCGAGGTCGTCGCATCCGTGGCATCCGCCGCCGCACCCGCCCCCGCGCCCGCTGTGCGCGAGGAGCCGGCGGCGATCGTCGATCCCGTCGCCGTCTCGGCCCCCACGAACTCGTCCGCTGCGGCATCCGCCGGCGCAGCCCCGACCGGAGCAGCCCCGACCGGCACCGACCCGTTCGCGGCCGCATCGCAGGCCTTCGGCTTCCGTCCCGTCGATGACCAGCCCGTCGACGAGGTTCCCGTCGCCGCTGAGCCCGTGTCTGCGGGCGTCGTGGTCTCGCATGTCGCTCCGCGGCGGCCGCGCGTCTCGCGGTTCGTCGCCGCGGGCGCGAGCCTCGGCATCATGGGCGTCGCCGGCCTCATCGCCGTGTCGATGACGCTGCCCGTCTCGGCCGTCGCCGCCACGCAGGGTGGCGCATCGGCATCCCTCGTCGCCGGCACGTCTGCCGCTTCGTCCTCGACGAAGAAGGCCGATGGCGAGATCCAGGCGTTCGTCGCCCCCGCCGACGTGCAGGGCGAGTCGCTCGTCCGCTCCGACTCGTACTCGACGATCTCGCTCGCGCAGGTCGCGGCCGAAGAGGGCATCAAGTTCTCCGAGAGCCTGTACACGAATGACCCCGAGGCGGCCATCCAGTGGCCGTTCAAGGTCGGCGTGGCGATGAGCTCGCCCTACGGGCCGCGCTGGGGCCGACTGCACGCCGGCATCGACCTCGTGCCCGGCGAAGGTGCCCCGATCCAGGCGATCGCCGACGGCACGGTGCGCACCGCCACCGAATCCGGTGGCGCATACGGCGTGACGATCTACATCGACCACGTCATCGACGGTCAGGTCGTGACGAGCCACTACGCGCACATGCAGCACGGCTCGATGCAGGTCAAGACCGGAGACAAGGTGAAGGTGGGCGACGTCATCGGCAAGGTCGGCAACACCGGCCGTTCGTACGGCGCGCACCTGCATTTCGAGATCATCATCAACGGCTCGACCGTCGATCCGCTGCCGTGGATGCAGCGAAATGCCGGGCGTTACGAGTACTAGGCCTCGATTTCGCGCGAGACACCGTGAGGTGATAATCTCATCTGGTTGCCCGGAGACGGGCAGCACGCCCCGATAGCTCAGTGGCAGAGCACTTCCATGGTAAGGAAGGGGTCGTCAGTTCAATCCTGACTCGGGGCTCGCAGCATTCGCATTTCGATCGGATGCCCTGCGGCAGGGTAGCTCAGTTGGTGAGAGCGCACGACTCATAATCGTGAGGTCGCGGGTTCAAGCCCCGCTCCTGCTACAGATGAAGACCCCCGGCTCGTGCCGGGGGTTTCGTCGTCTCCGGGTGCGTTTCGCGGGGCGGCGACGTCGAGACTTGTGTTCCAGCACGGGACTTGGCCGCCGAGGGTCGGTTTCATGCTGGAACGCAAGTCTCGCGGGGCCGGCGCGGACGCGGGGTCGGTGCGGACGCGGGGCCGGCGGTGGCCAGCGGGCCGGCGAAGACGGGCAGCATCGCACTGCCCGATAAACTGGAGGCGATGACTGGCGCGCGTGCCGAGGCGGCATACTCTCGCTCCCTCGCGGCGTTCCGCACGCCGACGCTGGGGCTGCTTCACGGTCGCCAGGCGCCGTTCGTCATCGCCGCGCTGTCGATGCTGTTCTCGGCCGAACGGCCCGCCGTTCCCGTCGCGGATGCCCACGCCGAGGTCGCCGAGGCTCTCGACGAGCTGCGTGCCGCCGGCCACGACGATGACGACCGCCGCATCCCCTCCGGCAGTGGCCGCGAGGTGTGCCGCACGTGGGCGAAGCAGGGCTGGCTCGTGCAGCAGATCGACGACGACGTCGAGGTGTACCGGCTCTCGGCGCATGCGGTCGAGGCGCTCGAGATCACCGGCCGCACAGGCGGCGGCCGTACCCGCGTGTCGAACTCGCGCGTGCGCACCCTGCTCGACGCGGTCGAGCGGCTGGCCGACGAGGCCGAAGCCGACCCGGTGAAGCGGATCGCGCGTCTCACGGCCGAGCGGGATGCACTCGATGCCGAGATCCTGCGGGTGCAGGCGAACGGCACGGTTCCCGTCGACGACGAGGAGCTGTACGAAGAGGCCGAGAACATCCTGCACCTGGCGCGTGAGCTGCCCGCCGACTTCACCCGCGTGGCCGAGTCGCTCAAGGCGATGCAGCGCGATGTCGTCGCGCACCTGCGCCGTGACGAGCGTCCGACCGGCGAGGTGCTGCGCGAATACCTGCAGCGCGCGAAGGATGTCATGCAGTCGACCCCGGAGGGGCGGGCCTTCGCCGGAGCGCTGCGGCTGATCGGCGATCCGGACCGCATCGACGCTCTCGCCGAGCAGCTGCACGACCTGCTCGCGCATCCCTTCGCCCGGCACCTCGATCAGACGCAGCGGGCGGAGTTCGACGCGATCGGCCGCCGGGTCGAGCTGGGCGTCGAAGAGGTGCTCGCCGCTCAGCGCCGCGCCTCGCACGTGATCACCGGCCAGGTGAAGACGCACGACCCGCTGCGCGATCGGCAGATCGACGACCTGCTGCGCGATGTCATCTCCGGCCTTCATCAGTGGGCGCAGACCGCGCCGGCGAACGCGGTGGTCGAGCCGGTGCGCAGCCTGCCGCTGATCGACCTCGGGCGGCTGCGCCAGACGGTGGGCGACGTGCGCCCGCCCGGCGCGCCCGCCCCGCTGACGGATGCCGACGACGTCGAGTACCTCGAAGCCGACTCGCGCTCGTGGGGCGGCCCGAGGTACGCCGAGCTCGAAACGTACGTCGCGGGTCTCGGCGAGCAGTTCGACCTGGCGGATGCCTTCGCCCACGCCCCCGACGACACGCGCCGCCCGGTCGACCTGGTCGGTCTGCTCGAGATCGCGCACCGCAACGGCATGAACGAGACCGACGGTCTGTCGACCGTCGAGACGCTGCGCCCCGACGGCACCACGAGGCGCTTCGCGTTCGTCTCGGCGACCGCTCGCGCAGCCGAGGAGGACGACGATGACTGACGAGACTTCTGCTTCCGGTGCGGCCGGGGGCCCGGCATCCGGATCGGGGATGGTAAACGCCGGTGCGGATGCCGGGGAACCGGCGTTCGGCATCCCCGAGCGAACCGACGACCACGACACCGCTGACGAGACCGAGGCGCCGTTCATCGCGCCGGTGGCGATGGAGGACGACCCCGACGAGCTCTTCCCCGGCGATCGAGGCACCCTCGATCCGGAGGTGCGACGTGTGCTCGTGCACGTGCTGCAGCGGCGGTTCCTCAGCGCCGACAGCCGCGCCGAGTGGGCGCTGCTGCTCGAGCACCAGCAGCTGATCGAGTCGCGCATGCACGACCTGTATCTGCGCCTGGTGGTCGACCTCGGCCGCGGTGTGGCGTACAAGCAGCAGGTGCGCTCCGACGAGTTCGAGGTGCCGATCCTGCTCAAGGACGCCCCGTACAACCGCACCGAGACGCTCGTGCTCGTGCACCTGCGCACGGTCTTCCAGCGCGAGTCCGCTGCGGGCGAGCCGGCCCCTCGAATCGACATCGAAGACGTCGAGCAGACCGTGCTCAGCTATCTGACGGATGCCGACGGCAGCATCGCCCGCCAGCAGAAGGCGATCCGCGCGGCGCTCGATCGGCTCGACCGCGAGGGCGTGATCGACGAGGAGACCCTCGGCCGCTACTGGATCAGCCCTCTGGTCGAGGTGGTGCTGAGCGCCGAGAAGCTCGCCGAGCTGCGCGCGTGGCTGCGCGAGCAGGCGGCGCAGCAGGCATCCCGAGCCGCCACTGCCGAGAAGCAGACCGCACAGACGACGACCGCCCAGAAGGAGGCAGCGCTGTGACGATGCTCGACACGCTCTTCGGGCTGATCCCCGCCGACTCCCGCGGCCAGCAGTGGGTCGCCGAAGACCTGCAGCTGATCAACTGGGGCGGCTACGACGGCGGCCCGCACCGGGTGCGGTTCTCACCCAACGCGACCATGCTGTGCGGCGGCTCCGGATCGGGCAAGTCGACGCTGATGGATGCCTACATCGCCCTGATGATGCCGCACACCACACCGTTCAACGGCGCCTCCAACGGCGGGATCACCGGCCGCCCGCGCGGAGATGAGCAGCGCAACATCCTCTCGTACGGCCGCGGCAAGATCGACGAGTCGCGCACCGACGAGGGCACCCGGCTGCGCGTGCTGCGCGGCGACGGCGAAGACACCTGGACGGCGATCGCGATGACGTGGCTCGACCACGACGGCTCGCGCTTCACGGCGCTGCGCGCCTGGTACATCCCGGCGGGCGCACGCATCCTCGAAGACACCGTGCGGGTGCGTGCCACGACCGACGGGTTCTTCGACCTCGCCCGGCTCGAAGAGGCCGCCTCGCAGCGGCTCGCCGACTCGGCGCTGCGCGCCCTCGGACTCGACACCCTCGGCACCGACCGCGAGTTCTCGGCGCGCCTGCACGCCGTGCTGGGCATCGGCGCGGCGGGTTCCGGTGCGAAGGCGATGAGTCTGCTCGCGCGCATCCAGGCCGGTCAGCAGATCACGACGGTCGACGACCTGTACAAGCGGCTGGTTCTCGAAGAGCCCGAGACGATGGCGACGGCGGATGCCGTGGTCGCGCACTTCGACGAGCTCGAGAGCACCCGCGCGAGCATGATCACCGCGCGACAGCAGGTGAGTGCCCTCGAGCCGATCCCGGGCATCCGCGACCGGATCACCGCAGCCGCGGAGCAGGTGCGCCTGATCGACGAGGTGGGCGACTTCGCCTCGCCCGATTCGCGCGCGAGGCTGTGGCGGGCCCAGCGCCGCCTCGATCTGCTGCGCGAGGTCGAGGATGAACTGCGCGACCGCACGCACGCGCTCGATCTGACCCTGCGTGAGAAGAAGGCGCTCGTCGACGCCGCCGAAGCCGAGCGCGACGGCCTGCTCGACCTGCTGCGCCAGTCGGGCGGCGACCGGCTCGAGACCGCGCAGCGCGAACTGCGCGCGGTCGAGCGGCGCCTCGCCGAGGTGCAGCGCGAGCGCGACCGGTTCGACGCGGTGCTGATCGAGCTCGGACTGTCGGCCACGACGGCCGAGGAGTTCGCCGAGGTGCAGGCCGCCGCGCGTGCGGCCCAGTCGGAGGCATCCGCTCGCCGCCAGGCGCGGGCGACGTTCGCCGAGGCCGAGTCGGCCCGGCAGGCGCTCGCGAAGCGCCGTCGTGCGCTCGCCGAGGAGCGCGCGGAGGCGGATCGGTTGCGCGGCAGCATCCCTTCCGCCCTCGACCGGGCGCGCGTGCTGCTGGCCGAGGCGGCCGGTCTCGACGTCGACGACCTGCCGTTCGTCGGCGAGCTGATCGAGGTGCGCACCGAGTTCGAGCCGTGGCGCGAGGCGTTCAATCTCGCCCTCGGCGGGTTCGCGACGACGATCCTGCTCGACGACGCGCACATCGACCGGTTCCGCGCCGCGATCGACGAGGTGCGCCTGCCGATCCGGCTGCGCTACGAGGGTGTGCAGACCGGTCTGGCGTCGGCCGATCTCGCCGACACGCGTACGCTCCCCGGCCGGCTCGACCACCGCCCCACGCCGTTCACCGGCTGGCTGCAGCAGCGTCTCGACGAGCGCTTCGGGTTCGTGTGCGTCGACTCGTCGGCCCAGCTGGGGGCGCACGCGATGGCGCTCACCATCGCGGGTCAGATGTCGCAGGGCAGTCGCGGCGCGCACGGCGGGCACGGGCGCGAGAACGTGCTGGGCTTCTCGAACGAGCGGCGCCTGCGTGCGCTCGACGAGCAGGCCGCGGCTCTCGAGGCGGAGGTCGGGGCGGCCACCGCCGCGGTGACCGACGCCGAGGCGGCGATGGATGCCATCGAGCAGCGTTCGACGGCCTTCGCGATGATCCACGACCTGACCTGGGAGCAGATCGACGTCGCGTCGCTCGTGGCTGAGGTCGAGCGGTGGCAGGCCGTCGAGGCCGAGGTGACGACCGCGAGTCCCGAGATCGCCGATCTGCGCGAACGGGCCGAGAGCCTCAAGGTGCGCGCCGCCGTGCTGCGCGATGAGATCGGCGCGCTCGGCGCGCAGTGCGCGGACGCCCAGGAGCGGTGGGGCGCGGTGACCGACGACGTCGACGAGTGCCAGAGGGTGGTCGACGACGCGTCGGAGATGTCGGTCGACGATGCGCAGGCGGCGTTCCTCGATGAGCGGTTCATGCTCGCGGCGTCTGGCGACGGCGAGGGCGCGTCGGCGAGCGACCGCCTCGCCCGGCTCGACCTCGCTTTGACATCGGCGGCGGCACGTCTGGCATCCGACCGCCGTGCCGCGGTCGAGGCGCACGACGAGCAGCGCGAGCGGATGCGGCAGCTGATGTCGTCATTTCTCGAGAGGTGGCCGAACCTCAACCTGCTGCCGGACCCGGATGCCTCGGTGCCGGAGTTCCTCGGCATCCTCGAGGCGCTGCGCACGAACGGGCTGCACGAGCTCGAGAGCGAGTGGCGAGACAGTCTGCTGGGGCTCTCGGGCAACGACCTGACCAGCCTCGATTCGACGCTGAGCCGGTCGGTGCGCGAGATCAGGGAGCGCATCGAGCCGATCAACAGCATCATGCGCGAGCTGCCGTTCTACGACGACCGGCATCGCCTGCAGATCTCGCCGCGCGAGAACCAGTCCGAGGCCCGTAAGCGCTTCCGCCGCGAGCTGCGCGAGGTGCGCGGGCTGATCGAGGCGGCGTCGACCGACGACGAGCGCGAGCACGCGTACAAGCGGATGAGCCGGCTGATCGGGCGGATGCGCCGCACCGCTCCCGACTTCGCCGAGCTGATCGACGTGCGCAACCACGTGCGCGTGTCTGCCGAGCGGGTGCTCGCCGAGACGGGCGAGCACGTCGCCCTGTACGACCACATCGGCGAGAAGTCGGGTGGCGAGTCGCAGGAGCTGGTCGCGTTCATCGTCGGTGCGGCTCTGCGATACCAGCTGGGGGATGCCGGCGCGTCGCGTCCGCGGTACGCGCCGGTGTTCATGGACGAGGCGCTGATCAAGGCCGACGCGCACTTCACCAAGCGCGCGATCGGCGCGTGGCGGGGGCTGGGATTCCAGCTCGTGATCGGCGCACCGAACGACAAGTACAGCGCCATCGAGCCGCACGTCGACGTGGAGTACACGATTCTCAAGGACACCCGCGGGCGATCGTGGGCGAAGCCGAAGGTCGCGGTCTGAGCGTGTGGTCTGAGCGTGTGGTCTGAGCGTGTGGTCTGAGCGAGCGATGGCGGGGCAGCCCGGGTGAGGCGGCACTGCGCGGTCGAGTCGCACGGCAGGTCCGAGTCGCACGGCAGGTCCGGGTCGCACGGCAGGTTCGGGTCGCACGGCAGGTTCGGGTCGCACGGCAGGGGGCAGAGCTGCTGTGCTCAGGCGGCGATGTCGTAGCGGGCTCTGCCGCCGAGGCGGGGTGCGCGGGTGCGATCGATGTGTGGTGGTGGGATGAACCACACTCGTCCCCTGATGCCCGAGCGCGCATCGGTGTTCTCGATCCGGATCTCCCACCCGTTGTCGTGGATGCGATGGTGACAGGTCGAGCAGAGCAGGATCCCGTTGGCGAGGTCCGTCGGCCCGGTGTCTCGATTCCACCAGTCGATGTGGTGCACTTCGGTCATGTTCGGTGGGAGTCCGCACATCGCGCATCCGCCGTCTCGGTCGACGAGGGCGAGTTTCTGCTGTCGGGTGAACAGGCGCTTCTCGCGCCCCCAGTCGAGGATGTCCCCGGCGCTGTCGAGCACGCAGGGGATGACGCCGCCGCTGGCGGCCATCCGCCGGATCGCGGTGACGGAGATAGGCTGGTCGATCCCGTCGATGCTTCCCGCGCCCGTGCCCGCTTCGAGATCCGATGCGTTGATGCGGACGATGACGGTGGCACCGCTGACGGGCATCCGGCTGTCGCAGTCGAGCATGTGGGCGCAGAACAGGGCGAGGGCGTCGGCGCGCATCATGGTGACGGTGCGCTGATCGGCATCCGCCCCACTCGCACCAAGGACGCCCGCGTCCGCGATGCCCGTGTCGGCCATGTCTTTGCGGGCCTGGAACTGTGCCGACACGTACCCGTCGATCGCCGCTTTGATCGGTGCGCCTTCTTCGACCGGGGTGACGAGGTTGAGGTGCAGCATGCCGTCGCGTTCGAACATGCTCAGCGCCCGCGCCATGCGGCGCTCTTCTTCTCGCGCTTCGAGCTTGTCGGCTTCGAGCACCGCTTCGGCGCGCTTGACGAGGCGGCGCACGTCATCCAGCGACAGTCCGACGGCTCGCTCCACCAGCTGCTGCTCGACATCCGCCACAAGGTCTTTGTCGGCCCCGATCCGCGCCCGGTCGAGGAACTCCACGATCACCGCCGCCCCGGCACCACCCAACTGGACGGAGGTCACCGCGGTCTGCACGGCCGGGTACTTCGCCGGCGCGGGCTCGCCGAGCAGATTCTGCCGGGGTGCGATCGCCTCGCCGACTTTCACCAGCCGCGCCGCGTCTCCCGCGCTCGTGCCGGTGGTGGTCGCGATGAGCTGGGCGGTGCTGCGGAATCCTTGCTGCTTCGCCAGCGACTCGGCACCCAGTTCCGGTCGGGATTCGCGCGCGATGGCCGCGGCGACGTCGGCCTGCAGGGCATCCAGCGCCCGCCGCGCGGAACCGATGGCGCGGGTCAGCGACACGAGGTCCGACCGGTCGAGGTCGGCCGCGGTCGAGGCATCCGCCCACACCCCGGCGAGAGCCGTGACGGCTTCTCGCAACGGGTGCAGAGCGGATGCTGACATGTGAAAAGCCTAAACGCCGGCCAGTCACAAGTCAAGCAAAACTACGAAGACAACCGTAGCAGTTCTCCACAGAACTCGAAACTATATGCGACTTGATGGAATGCGTCGGTCAGGCATCCTGGGCCATCAACCGCCGACATCCGCGGCCGGCGCTCGCGTCTAGGCTGAACACGTGCGCATCCGTCTCGACATCGCCTACGACGGCACCCACTTCCGCGGCTGGGCGAAGCAGCCGGGCCTGCGCACGGTGCAGGGCACGATCGAGGCGGCGCTCGCGCGCATCCTCGGCTCCGAGGCGCAGCTGGTCGTCGCCGGTCGGACCGATGCCGGGGTGCACGCCTCCGATCAGGTCGCGCACGTCGACCTTGATGACGCCCAGCGGGCTCGGCTGCAGACGCGCCACGGCCATGCGGCGACTGATCCTGCGGGGTCGCTCGCCCGTCGCATCCGGGGCGTGCTCGGCAGCTATCCCGACGTGACCGTCACCCGCACCAGCCTCGCGCCGGACGGTTTCGACGCGCGCTTCTCGGCGGTGTGGCGGCGGTACGGCTACCGGCTCGCCGACGCGACGGTGGGCTACGACCCGATGCGCCGCAACGACACGACGACGATCCGCGCCGCTCTCGACGTCGAGCGGATGGATGCCGCAGCGCACACCCTCATCGGTCTGCACGACTTCGCGGCGTACTGCAAGCCGCGCGAGGAGGCGACCACCATCCGCACCCTGCTCGACTACCGCTGGACGCGCGATCGCGACGGCGTGCTCGTCGCGGAGGTGAAGGCCGACGCGTTCTGCCACAGCATGGTGCGCGCACTCGTCGGGGCGTGCGCGGCCGTCGGGGAGGGCAGGCTCGAGGTCGACGACGTCGCGCGACTGCGTGATGAGCTCACTCGCACGAGCGCATTCAAGGTGCTGCCGGCGAGGGGGCTCACTCTCGTCGAGGTCGGGTATCCGGCCGACGAGCTGCTGGCATCCCGCGCCGAGCAGACTCGCGCCCGACGCGACCGCGACGACGATTAGTCCGGCGGGCGCCTCGAGCGCAACCCCGTCGCGCGGTCAGATCGCGGCGGTAACGTGGCCGGCATGAGGGTGATCTCGTACAACCTGCGCAAGCATCGCGCCGCAGCCGAGTTGACGGCGCTCGTCGCCCAGCACGATCCCGACATCCTCTGTCTGCAGGAGTGCGACACCACCGCCCTCCGGGATGCCATCGGCGGACTGTCGCTCGTGCACACCACCAGTGGCAATCGTCTGGGGCTCGCGATGTACCTGCGGCGCAACCTGTTCCAGGTCGAGCAGGTGCGCACGATCGGGCTGAAGAAATCGCTTCACGACCGTGTGCTGAAGCCGGCGAACGAGCGCGTGCTCGGCGCGCGGCTGCGTGACATCGACACCGGGCGGGGGCTGATCGTCGCCTCGTTCCACGCAGCGCCGCTCACCGCGCTCAACTCGCTGCGGCGGAACCAGATCAGGGCGGGACTCGACGCCCTGCAGGAGCTCGGACCCGGGCTGCCGCTGCTCATGGTCGGCGACTACAACTACCCCGTGTTCAAGGAGAGCCTCGGCCAGACCGTGCGCGAGCACGGGTACACCCTGACCCTCAGCGACGACCGCACGTATACGCGCTACCGCGTGTTCCGCGGGCACTACGACTTCGCGACGTCAGTCGGCTTCGACATCTCGAAGATCACGACCCTGCCGCAGGCCACGAGCGATCACCGTCCCATCCTCGTGACGGCCGAGGCGGCGTAGTCCGGGCTCGGCCCCGCGTGTGGTCGGGTGGTCCCATATGGCCGCTTCGGCGCGGGGGATGCCGCCATGTGGGCCCACCTGCGAGGGGTCGTGGCTCTGTGAGGTGGCGCTGCGTGGTCGGGTGGTCCCATATGGTCGCTTCGGCGCGGGGGATGCCGCCATGCGGGCCCACTCGAGAGGGGCGTCCGGCTGTGACGTCGGCCTCACTTGGCCGGGTGGTCCCATGTGGTCGCCTGCGGACGCGGGATGCCGCCACTTGGGCCCACCCGCGAGGGTGTCGGCTCCATGATGTCGACCTCACTTGGCCGGGTGGGCCCATGTGGTCGCCTGCGGGCGAGGGATGCCGCCACTCGGGCCCACCCGCGGGGTGTCGCGGCCCTGTGAGGTGACACCGCGTCGTCGGGTGGTCCCATGTGGTCGCCTGCGGGCGAGGGATGCCGCCATGTGGGCCCACGCGCGAGGGTGTAGTGCGCTCAGAGGTCAGGGCGCCAGCCCCGCCGCATCAGCACCTCGCGCACGATGCGAGCAGCCGTCTTGCGGGTACGGATGTCGAGGGCGGTCAACCGCACGACCTCCCAGCCGGCGTTCGCGTAGTCGCGTTATTTCTGCAGGTCTCGATTCCACTGCTGCTTCGACGAGCGATGGTGATCGCCCTCTATCTCGACCGCGACGCGGTATTGCCGGTAGGCGAACTCCGAGATCCCCAGCCTGCGGCCTCGATCGTCGCAGATGTCGACATCCAGTTCCGGCTCGGGCAGACCGGCGTCCTCGCTGTCGAGCCGGTAATCCGTCTCGAGCGGCGATGAGCAGCCGACCCGGATTCGATCGAGCGCGGTTCGCAGCTTCTTCAGCCCCGGCCGTGAACCGGCGTCGATCACGGCCTGCAGCTGCTCGATCGTCGCCCCGGCCCGCTCCGGATGCGGAATCCCGTGATCGTCGCGCGGAATTCTGACCATCGCATCCCCGAGGATGATCAGCTTGCGCACGCTGAGGTCGCGTCCGAGCATCGCCCAGGTGCTGGCCGGAGAAGAGGTCGGGATGCCATCGAGTTCGTCGATGACGACCAGATGCGGCCTGATGGTGCGCCCCTTGACGCCGCGCCCCTTCGGCGCCCTGCGCGGTGCGAAGACCGCGACGTCGAGTGTGTCGGGGGGATCGACCGGATAACCGCGCAGCACGGCGGCGCTGACGCCGCAGATGAAGCTGCCGGAAGCGGCGACCTGCAGATACGACAGCGCTTTCGAACGCATGAGGCGTTTGCTCGTCCGCGTGAGGGCCAGCGGCTCGGTGTCGCGGGTGATCTCGTCCTGCTCTGCGGCGATGTCGGCGACGGTGCGGCGCGCGCCGTGGAACGGCCGGTCGAGGTCTTTTGCTCGCATCCGGCCGCGGGTCAGTCCTGCCTCGCGACCGCTCCCGACGTTGAAACGCACGCCGAGTGCGCTCGGCAGGCTGTTCGGTGTGATGGGCATCCGTCCACTCTCGCCTCTGCTCCCGACTCGCGATTGTGCCGGATCCACGACCGGGGGAGTATCCGATGTGGCCGGCACATGTGCAGGACGATTGCGGCGCTTCGGGTGGGCCCGTGCGGAGACAGGGCGCCGCACCCCGGGTGGACCCATATGGTCGCCTCGCTCGAAAGGATGCAGCCATTCGGGACCGCCGGCCGACAGGGCGGGGGACGCGAGCGAGGGCGCCGCACATCGGGTGGGCCGATATGGTCGCGTCGTGCGCGAGGAGGCAGCCATGTGGGACCACCGGCCGATGACGAGGCCGCCGTTCGCCCCTTGACTCCGGATGCTGTAAGCTTGCCCCTTGGTGTGTGATCAACTGCGGTCGCACCCGCGAACGTGAGCCCTCCACTGGCGCGTGTTCCCCTCGGATCCTCGAGATGGAACCCACCCCGGAGTGGGATTCACGAACCTCTCCGTTCGAACTAAGAAAGCAGCACTATCGTGACGCGCACTTACACCCCGAAGGCCGGGCAGGTCCAGCGTGACTGGATCGTCATCGACGCCACCGACGTCGTTCTCGGCCGCCTGGCATCGCACGCAGCAGCAATCCTGCGTGGCAAGCACAAGGCCACCTTCGCCCCGCACGTCGACGTGGGTGACTTCGTCATCATCGTCAACGCCGAGAAGGTCGCCCTCACGGGCCAGAAGCTCCAGAAGAAGATGGCCTACCGCCACTCCGGCTACCCGGGCGGCCTGACCGCCACGAGCTACGCCGAGCTCCTCGAGAAGCACCCGGTTCGCGCCGTGGAGAAGGCCGTCCGCGGCATGCTCCCGAAGAACACCCTGGGTCGTCAGCAGCTGTCGAAGCTCAAGGTGTACGCCGGTGCCGAGCACCCGCACGCCGCTCAGCAGCCCACGCCGTACACCCTCGACCAGGTCGCCCAGTAAGCGCCGTAAGACTTAAGGACATACTCGTGGCTGAAATCCAGGACACCACCGAATTCCCGCAGACCTTCTCGACCTCGAGCCCTGAGGCTGAGGTCCAGGAGTCGGCTCCCCGCCCCGTGCTCTCCGTTCCCGGCGCAGCTGTCGGCCGTCGCAAGCAGGCCATCGCCCGCGTGCGTCTGGTTCCCGGCTCGGGCACCATCACGATCAACGGTCGCACGCTCGAGGACTACTTCCCGAACAAGCTGCACCAGCAGCTGATCAACGACCCCTTCACGGTGCTGAACCTGCAGGGTGCGTACGACGTCATCGCCCGCATCTCGGGCGGCGGCGACTCGGGTCAGGCCGGCGCGCTGCGCCTCGGCATCGCCCGTGCGCTGAACAACATCGACGCCGAGAACAACCGCCCGACCCTCAAGAAGGCCGGCTTCCTCTCGCGCGACGCTCGCGTCATCGAGCGCAAGAAGGCCGGTCTCAAGAAGGCCCGCAAGGCTCCTCAGTACTCGAAGCGCTGATCCGCGCAGTTCCTCTCATGGCACTGTTCGGAACGGACGGCGTGCGGGGGCTGGCCAACGGTCAGCTCCTCACCGCCGAACTTGCGCTCCACCTGGCCCAGGCGACTGCCGTCGTCCTGGGCCAGGGCCGTATCGCCGATGCGCGTCGCACCGCCGGCAAGCGGCTCACCGCCGTCGTCGCGCGTGATCCGCGCATCTCGGGGCACTTCCTCAGCGCCGCTGTCGAGGCGGGTCTCGCCTCGTCGGGCGTGGATGTTCTCGACGCGGGCATCCTGCCCACGCCGGCCGCGGCGTTCCTCATCTCGGACATCGACGCCGACTTCGGCGTGATGATCTCGGCCTCGCACAACGCAGCGCCCGACAACGGCATCAAGATCTTCGCCCGCGGCGGAGTCAAGCTGCCCGATGTCGTCGAGCAGCGCATCGAAGAGCACATCGCCTCGCGCGAGAAGCTGCAGCCCACCGGCGGTGACGTCGGTCGCGTCATCCGGTTCTCGGATGCCGAGGATCGCTACGTCATGCATCTGCTGGCCTCGCTGCCGCACCGCCTCGACGGCATCCACGTCGTGCTCGACTGCGCCAATGGCGCGGCATCCGGAGCCTCTCCCGAGGTCTTCGCCGCGGCGGGCGCCAAGGTCACCGTCATCGGGGCGGATCCCGACGGACTGAACATCAACGACGGCGTCGGATCGACCCATCTCGACAAGCTCGCGGCAGAGGTCATCCGCGTCGGAGCCGACATCGGCATCGCCCACGACGGCGACGCCGACCGCTGCCTCGCTGTCGACGCCGACGGGAAGGTCGTCGACGGCGACCAGATCATGGCCATCCTGGCCGTGGCGATGAAGAGCCGCGGCAAGCTGGTCGACGACACGCTCGTCGCCACCGTGATGAGCAACCTCGGTCTGCACATCGCCATGCGCGAGCAGGGCATCACCGTGCGTCAGACCGCGGTGGGCGACCGTTACGTGCTCGAGGACATGAACGCCGGCGGCTACTCGCTCGGCGGCGAGCAGTCGGGTCACGTGATCATGAGCGACTTCGCCACCACCGGCGACGGCCTGCTCACGGGGCTCCACCTGGTCGCCGAGATGGCGCGTCAGAAGAAGTCGATCGCCGAACTGGCCTCGATCATGACGGTCTACCCGCAGGTGATGATCAACGTGAAGGACGTCGACAAGGACGCCGTCTCGGATCACGCCGGCGTGCAGGACGCGGTCAAGGACGTCGAAGCGCAGCTGGGCTCGACCGGCCGGGTGCTGCTGCGCAAGTCGGGCACCGAGCCGCTCGTGCGTGTGATGGTCGAGGCGGCGGATGCCGATACCGCGAACTTGCACGCCGAGTCGCTGGCGCGCACCGTGCGCCAGCACCTCGCGCTCTGAGACGCCCTCAGGTCGGAAAGGCGGTCACCCTCGCGGGTGGCCGCCTCTTTCGCGTTCACGGCCGCGGATGGCCTGGAAGACGGGCGCGGCCCCAGCGAGTGGGGACTCAGCAGGGGCCGCTGACACGGGCCGCTGGGGACGGCTCCGCATCTGACGCGAGGCACTGGGGATGCCGGACGCGCCAGCGACGCATGTGACAGCGTCGCGCTTCGAGTCTAGTCGGGTGCCCGCGCGGGAGCGCCGACGGCTGGCCCCACCAGACGAAATGGTCGTGCCCGCGCTCAGCCGGTCGGCAGCAGAGCACCGTTCTCTTCGCGATAGCGCTCGCCGGTCGTCCCGCAGACCCACTCGTCGCCATCCCGCTCGAGCGGACGACCGGCACGTCCGACCCAGCCGATGCGCCGCGCCGGCACACCCACCATCAGGGCGTGTGCGGGCACGTCCTTCGTCACCACCGCTCCGGCCGCGACCAGCGCCCACGCTCCGATCCGCACGGGAGCGATGCACACCGCCCTGGCGCCGATGGACGCCCCCTGCTCGATGATCACGCCGACGGCCTGCCAGTCGTCGCCGGACTTCAGCGAGCCGTCCGGGTTCACCGCCCGGGGGAACTCGTCGTTCGTGAGCACCGCGGCGGGCCCGATGAAGACGCCGTCAGCGAGACGGGCGGGCTCGTAGACCAGTGCGTGGTTCTGCAGCTTGCAGTTGTCGCCGATCCGCACGCCGGGGCCGACGTACGCGCCGCGGCCGATGTTGCAGTCCACGCCCACCTGCGCGAACTCGCGCACCTGAGCCAGGTGCCAGATGCGGGTGCGATGGCCGATCCGCGCGCGAGGGTCGACGTCGGCCGTGGCCGAGATGCGTGCGGAATCGATGCTGCTCATGTCGGTCCTCCGGACGGGTGGTTGAGCTCAGCATAGGGTGCAGACGCGATCGGCATCCTTCTCGGATGGGCTGCTGCGAGGGCTACAGCTGGCTGCGGGTCTCCGTCGCCGACACTTGAGAGTCGAGTGAGTGACCTCCCCTGTTCCGGAGGTTGTCGCCGGCGGGCGGTGAAGGCTACTATGCGAGCGGGACGACTTCGATTCGCCGCTCGTGCATGAGCACGACGCCGACTCGAGTCGATTAGAGGGATCCTCTGCGATGAAGCGGAAGATCCCATGAGCGGGGACTTGGGGAGATGCAGCGTGCTGGGGATTCGCGTATTCGGGTGCAGCAACGCCATGTGGCGCTGTCTCTTGTGAGCCCGAAGGTCGCCATCGGACGCCGCGTCTGAGAGCTTCGGTCGCGGAGATCGGGTTGGGCCGCCGGGGAGGGCGGCCACAAATGGGAGAAACAGAAAACTGGGGAGGAAGCGTGAGCTCATCGCGCATGCGCGTCGGCGTTGTCGGCGCAGGGTACTGGGGACCGAATCTGGCGAGGAACTTCGCCGTCAGCCCGGATTGGGAGCTCGGGGTCATCTGCGACCTCGACGCCGAACGGGCGCAGCGTGTGGCCGATCGCGTCGGAGGTGTGCCGATCTCGACGAGCCTCGACGAGGTGCTCGCTGATCCGAACATCGACGCGATCGCTGTCGCCACACCGGCCAGAACACACTATCCGGTGGTGATGGCCGCGCTCGCTGCGGGCAAGCACGTCACAGTCGAGAAGCCGCTTGCCGACGATCGGCATCGCGGGGCGGAGATGGTCGACGCGGCCAAGGCCAACGGTCTGGTGCTGATGGCAGATCACACATACTGCTATACGCCGGCCGTGCTCAAGATCCGCCAGCTGATCGCCGACGGCGAGCTCGGCGACATCCTTTTCCTCGACAGCGTGCGCATCAACCTCGGGCTCATTCAGCCCGACGTCGACGTGTTCTGGGATCTGGCGCCGCACGACCTGTCGATCATCGACTTCGTACTGCCCGGGGGCATCGACGCGGCGACCGTCGCCGCCCAGGGGGCCGACCCGCTACGCACCGGGAAGTCGTGCGTCGGCTATCTGACCCTGCCGCTGGCCGGAGGCGCCATCGCGCACATCCACGTGAACTGGCTGAGCCCGACCAAGATCCGTCAGATGGTGATCGGGGGCACCAAGCGCACTCTCGTCTGGGATGACCTCAACCCGCAGCAGAGGCTGAGCGTGTACGACCGCGGGGTCGACCTCGCCGAGCAGTCCAAGGCGACGACGAGCGATGCGCGTGCCGCGCACATCTCCTACCGACTCGGCGACACCTGGTCGCCCGCGCTGCCTGAGACCGAGGCGCTCTCGAACATGACCGCTGAATTCGCCTCAGCCATCCGCGAGAAGAGGGAGGCACGCACAGACGGAGCATCCGGCCTTCGCGTGCTGTCGGTTCTCGAGGCGGTCCGGGGCAGCCTCGAGAACGGCGGAACCCCGCATCCGGTCGGCGCCGAGCGTGAGCTGGTGCTGTCATGACTCAGATCGAAGGCTCCCGAGTTCTGGTGACCGGAGGTGCCGGATTCATCGGCAGCCACCTCGTCGACGCCCTCGTCGAGCAGGACGCCGCATCCGTCGTGGTCGTGGATAACCTCGTCACCGGCGCAGCGGACAACCTCGAGGGCGCACTCAACGACCCCCGGGTGCGCCTAGACACCGTAGACGCGCGCGAATCGGAGCATCTCGAGGCGCTGCTGGCGGAGACGGACCTCGTCTTCCATCTCGCCTGCCTGGGTGTGCGGCACAGTCTGCACGACCCGCAGGAGAACCACGCCGTCAACGCGACCCTCTCCCTCTCCCTCGTCGAGCAGGCCCGCCGTGCCGGCGTGCGGCGGTATGTGCATGTGAGCTCGAGTGAGGTGTACGGCTCTGCTCAGTACGCGCCCATGGACGAGGGGCATCCCACGTTCCCTGAGACCGTGTACGGCGCGAGCAAGCTCGCCGGAGAAGCCTACGCCCGCGCCGCCTTCCGCACGCACGGGTTCCCCGCGCTGGTGGTGCGCCCGTTCAACGCCTACGGGCCGCGCAGCCACTTCGAGGGCGACAGTGGCGAGGTGATCCCCCGCACCATCGTGCGGGCACTGTGCGACGAGGCTCCGATCATCTACGGTGACGGCGAGCAGTCCCGCGACTTCACCCACGTGACAGACACGGCGCGGGGGATCATCGCGCTGGCCGAGTCCGACGAGGCGATCGGGCAGACGGTGAACGTCGGCTCGGGGGCCGACATCACGATCAACCGGCTCGCATCGGTGGTCACCGCTGCGGCCGGCCGTGAGGATCTGCTGCCGATGCACCTCGACCCCCGCCCGGGTGACGTCCGGCGGCTGCTGGCCGAATCGTCGCAGATGACCGCGATGACCGGCTACGCGCCGCGGGTCGACTTCGCCGACGGGGTGCGCGATCTCGTGGAGTGGTTCCGGAGTCGGCCGACTTCGCCCCAGGAGATGCTCGCGCGCATCGAGGACCGCAACTGGGAGAAAGTGCCGCGGTGAGCGAACGCATCAACGTCATGGTCCCCTGGCTCGGCCAGGAGGAGATCGACGCGGTGGCCGAGGCGATCGGCAGCGGCTGGGTTGCTCAGGGGCCGCGGGTGGCCCGGTTCGAGGAGGAGTTCGCCGCCGCCATGCAGGCGCCGTACGCCGTCGCGACCACCAGCTGCACCACCGCCCTGCACCTGGCGCTGATCGTCGCCGGGATCGGCCCCGGGGATGACGTCGTCGTCCCGTCGTTCTCGTTCATCGCCACCGCCAACGCCGTCCGCCATGCCGGTGCGAACCCGGTGTTCGCCGACGTCGATGCCCGCACCGGCAACGTGACCGGTCAGACGGTGCAGGCTGCGCTCACCCCGACCACCCGTGCGGTGATCGCCGTCGACCAGGGCGGCGTGCCGGTCGATCTCGACGATGTGCGCGCCGTGACGGATCCGCGCGGCATCGTGGTGATCGAAGACGCCGCGTGCGGCGCCGGTTCGACCTACCGGGGGCGTCCGGTCGGAGCCGGGGCCGAGATCACGGCGTGGTCGTTCCACCCCCGCAAACTGCTCACCACCGGCGAAGGCGGGATGCTCACCACCGCGCACGAGGAATGGGCTGCCCGGGCCCGGCACCTGCGCGAACATGCGATGAGCGTCTCGGCCACCGAGCGGCATCGCTCAGTGCTGCCGCCGGCGGAGGAGTACACCGAGGTCGGGTACAACTTCCGCATGACCGACCTGCAGGCCGCGGTCGGTCTGGTGCAGCTGGGACGGCTGTCGCGCATCGTGGCCAGGCGCCGCGAGTTCGCCGACCGCTACCGGCGCAGCATCTCCGACGTCGCCGGCCTGCGCGCGATCGAGGACCCGGACTACGGCACCGGCAACGTGCAGTCGTTCTGGGTGGAGGTCGAAGACGAGTACCCCCTCGAGCGGGAGGGACTGCTCGAGGCGCTGGCGGATGCCGGCATCTCCGCCCGCCGCGGCATCATGGCCGCGCACCGGCAGCCGCCGTACCGCACTCTCACACCGGCCGGCGGCCTTCCGGTGACCGAGCGGCTCACTGACCGCACGCTCATCCTGCCGCTGTACCACTCCTTCAGCGAGGCCGATCAGGATCGCGTCATCGCGGTGCTGCGCGGCGCGGGCGGTCGATCGGCATGACACAGGGGCTGCTGCTGCTCGGCGCCAGCGGACTGGCCCGTGAGGTCCTCGCGGCGGGGATCGCGGGGGTGACCGGCATCCTCGACGACGACGGCGCCATGCACGGCACCGAGATCGCCGGCGTGCCGGTGATCGGTCCGATCGCGCTCGCCGCGCAGCGCGACGAGCAGCTGCTGGTGACGATCGGCCCCAGTGCATCCCGACGGGCCGTCGTGAGCCGGCTCGCCGACGCCGGTGTCGCCGACGACAGATACGGCGTCTTCGTGGCCCGCTCGGCCCGCATCGGACGATCGAGTGATCTCGGCGCCGGCAGCATCCTGCTGGACTGCACCGTCGTCACCGCCGACGCCAGGGTGGGGTGCCACGTGGTGGTGATGCCGAACTGCACCATCACGCACGACGACGTGCTCGACGACTTCAGCACGCTTGCCGCCGGCGTAGCCCTCGGCGGCGGCGTCCACGTCGGCGAGGCGGCGTACATCGGCATGAATGCGTCGGTCAGGCAGGGACTGACGGTCGGTGCGGGGTCCACCGTCGGCATGGGAGCAGCGGTGCTCGCCGACGTACCGCAAGATGAGACGTGGGCAGGGGTGCCCGCACGAGCACTGGGGAGAAGCACATGAAGGTTCCGTTCCTGGATCTGGCCGCGCAGCAGGCCGAGATCGTCGACGAGGTGCTGCCGGTGTGGCAGCACCAGCTCGCCTCGGCCGCGTTCATCGGCGGGGAGCAGATCGACGCGTTCGAACGTGAGTACGCCGACTACATCGGCGTCGCGCACGTCGTGGGCGTCTCGAACGGAACGGATGCCCTCGAGCTGGCGTATCGCGCCGCGGGCGTGAGCCCGGGCGACGAGGTCATCATGCCCGCCAACACGTTCATCGCCACCGCCGAGGCGGCGTCGCGCATCGGTGCGGTTCCCGTGTTCGTCGACGTCGACGATGAGCATCTGCTGATCGACCCGGATGCCGTCGACGCGGCGATCACCGAACGGACCAGGGCCATCGTGCCGGTGCACCTGTTCGGTCAGACCGCACCCGTCGAGCGGATCCTGCCGATCGCTCAGAAGCACGACATTGTGCTGATCGAGGACGCGGCGCAGTCGCAGGGCGCGTCCTCGTCAGCCGGCCGAGCCGGCGCGTTGGGACGGATCGCCGCCACCAGCTTCTACCCCGGCAAGAATCTGGGCGCCGCCGGTGATGCTGGCGCAGTGATGACTGACGACGCTGATGCTGCAGCGTTGATTCGCACTCTCGCTGCGCACGGGAGCACCGTCAAGTACGCGCACGATCACATCGGCATGAACGCCCGAATGGATGCCCTGCAGGCGGCCGTGCTGCGTGCCAAGCTGCGCAGGCTCGATGGTTGGAACCACGCACGCCGGGTCGCCGCCGCGCGCTATGGCGAGCTGCTCGAGAACCTGCAGGGGATGCGTATTCCCGCACAGCGCATGGGAAGTGAGGATGTCTGGCATCTCTACGTCGTGAGAGTCGATGAGCGTGATCGGGTGATGAACAGCATGACAGCGGCGGGGATAGCCGTCGGTATCCACTATCCGACCGTCGTGCCGCTCACGAGAGCATACGCAGGGCTCGGCCACCGGACGGGCGAATTCCCCGTCGCTGAAGCCGCGGCCGCGCAGATTCTCTCCTTGCCTATGTTCCCGCATGTGACCGAGGAGCAGCAGGCACGCGTGGCAAGATGCCTCACTCAGCTGCTGAAGTCGAGATGAGCAGCACGAGCCCCGCGGACTCGGGACGCGCGAAGATGCTTCGAGTCCTCGTGTGCCCGCACGACCTCATCACGGGGGGCAGCCAGCTCAACGCAATCGATCTCGCCGCCCGCCTGCGCGACCGTGGCCACCTAGTGCGCATCTACGCGCCTCCGGGAGAGCTCCAGCACATGATCGAGCGGCGTGGTCTCGCATATCACGCCGCACCTCCGTTTCGGGGAGACTCTCTCAGGCCCCGCTCCGTCCTCGCGATGGCTGCTCAGATACGGTCTTTCGCGCCGGACGTGGTGCACACGTTCGAATCCCCTCCGGCGCTGCTGTCTGCAGCCGCGGCGCTGCTGGTGCCTCATCAGAACGTGACCACGGTGATGTCGATGTCGCTGTCCGATCACCTTCCGCGCAGTGTGCCTCTGTTCGTGGGAACGAACGATCTCTTGGCCGAAGCCGAGCGGCGGTCCGGACCGGTGCACTTGATGGAACCGCCGGTAGACACCCACCATGATCGGCCGGCGGACACGAGGGCAGCTCGGGAGCGTCTTGGACTCTCACCCTCGGATTTCGTCATCTCTGTCGTGGGTCGGCTGTCTGCAGAGCACGAAAAGGCAAAAGGTATCGCCTCTGCTGTTCGTGAGCTCGGCGCACATGTCGACGCCTCGAACCCGGTGGTTCTTCTTATCGCTGGGCAGGGAGACGAGTCGCAACGAGTGCATGCAGCAGCGGATGCTGCATCGAACAATTCGAATCTGCGCGTTCACATCCTGGGAAACGTAAAGGATCCGCGGGATGTCTACGATGCTGCAGACATCGTGTTCGGCATGGGAAGCTCGGCGTTGCGGGCCATGGCTCACGGCAAGCCCCTGATCGTTCAGGGCGCGGGAGGGTTCTGGAAGCTTCTCACGCCGGAAAGCGCGCCCATCTTCTTCGCTTCTGGTTTCTTCGGTCGGGAGGCGACCGAGGAGTCGTTCTTCTCGCTTGTCGAACGGTTGCGGAAAAGTCCTGCAGCGAGAGATGAGCTCGGTCGCTATGGTGTGTCACTGATCAATGAGCGCTACTCGCTCGACCTCGCGGTATGCCGCGTTGAGCAGGAGTATCTGCGAACCGTCGAGCACGCGTCGACCTACTCGATATCCGCCGTCACGGCATCGCTGGGACGATACGCGCGGTTCCGGGTAGCTACAAAACTGCCGGGAGTGCGCGCACGCTACCGAAAGATCGTCGGGCGACATGGCACACATCGATGACTCGGTAGCGGAGGGGCTTTCGATAGCAGGCCGGGTGGCCCGCGGAGCAGCGTGGAGCGGCGCGAGCACGATCGCCCTGCGGATGGGAAGCCTCATCGTCGGGATCGTCATCGCCCGCCTGCTGACGCCTGAGCAGTTCGGTGTCTTCGCCGTGGCGCTGACGGTACAGGGGATCCTGATGACCATGGCGGACCTCGGATTGTCAGCGGACATCATCCGCACAGACGATCCGGAGAGAATCGCTCCGACCGTGGCCACTCTCGGTCTGATCAGTGGCGCCACACTCACGGTGATCACAATCCTGAGCAGCGGCGGTCTGGCCGAGATGATGGGCAGTCCGAAGGCAGGGCCCACGCTTGCGGTGCTCGCGATCACCCTCTTCCTCGGCGGGGCCGGCGTCGTGCCCTTCGGCCTTCTCACCCGTCGGTTCCAGCAGCGCCAGCTCTTCGTGGTGAGCTGCGCCGACTTCGTCGTCTCGACAGCCGTCACCCTCGGGCTGATCTCGCTCGGCATGGGAGCCATGGCGCTGGCCATCGGTCGAGTTCTGGGACAGGCTGTCTCAGTTTTCATGCAGTTCGTCATCGCTCGCGTTCGGCCACGGTACGCCATCGACCGCTCCGTCCTACGGCCGGTTCTCGCCTTCGGCCTGCCGATTGCGGCGGCCAACTTGCTTTCCTGGGCCGTATTGAACGTCGACAACGTCGTGCTGGTCAGGGTCGTCGGCGCCACCGGCCTGGGATTCTACGTACTGGCATTCAACATCTCGAGCTGGCCGATGACAGCACTGGGCCAGGTGGTGCGGTCGGTGACTCTGCCCTACTTCTCTCGAGCGGGGGCCAACACGCGCGCGATCGCCGAGGTCACCGCGCTCGCATGGGCTGGCGCTCTTCCGATCGGCGCCGTCCTCGCGGCGCTCTCCACCCCCCTGATCGAGGTCGTCTACGGCAGCAAGTGGCTACCTGCTGCGCCCGTTCTCGCGGCTCTGGGGATCTATGGCGCGTTTCGGGTGGTCTTTGATGCATTCGCGGGATTTCTGTACGCCCAAGGCAGGTCGCGTCCCGTGCTGGTGATCCAGATCGTCTCCCTGGTCGCATTGACCGTGGGAATGATCGTCGGGACGTCCGCGTACGGGATCGTCGGCGCCGGATGGGTCCACGTCGGGATCGGACTCATTGTCATCCTTCCCTTGTATCTTGTGGCGCTGGCGAGGGGAGGCGTGACGAGCCGCGCAATAGTGCGAGCTTGCCTCTGGCCGACGATCGCCACAATTCCGGCTACAGCCGCCGCGCTGGGAGCAGCACTGTGGCTCGATGGTCCGATCCTCGTGCTCTTGGCAGGTGGTGGGGCCGCCGTGGTGGTGTACCTGATGTGCATCGCGCCCTGGGTATTGCGACGGGTTCGCACTCTGCGTAGAGGACCGGCGCCGATGACGGATGATGCCCAGGGGAGGAAATGATGAAGCTGAAGAGCCGGGCTGCTCATAACCGGTTGCGGGCAAGCCGTCTGCAGCCCGCTCCTGGTTTGCCCGGGGCGACTGTCAGCGTGGTGATCCCGTGCTTCAACTATGCGCGGTACCTTCCGTTCGCGATCGAGAGTGTGCTGACTCAAGAGGGCGTCGACGTCGATGTCATCGTGGTCGACGACGCGTCCACTGATGACAGCCGGGCTGTCGCGCACCGTTTCGCCGTGACCGACGCGCGCGTCCGCGTCATCGAGAACAGCCTGAATCGAGGCGCGGTGGCCACCTTCAATCGTGGGCTCGAAGCGGTGACCGGAGAGTTCGTCGTCCGCCTCGACGCCGATGACATGCTCACGCCCGGGTCACTTCAGCGCGCGGTTGCGCTGATGCAGCGGGTGCCATCTGTCGGGCTGGTATACGGCCACCCCCTGCATTTCACGGGGCAGGAGCTGCCCACTCCTCGAATGGAAGTCGAATCGTGGACGCTGTGGAAGGGGGACGATTGGTTCGCTGCTCGGTGCGCCGATGGCACGAACACGATCACCTCGCCGGAGGCCGTGATGCGCCGCAGCGTCGTCGACATGGTGGGCGGCCAGAGGGAGCTTGCGCATACTCACGACATGGAGATGTGGTTGAGGATCTCCACCTGCTCGGACATCGCACATGTGAACGGCGCCGACCAAGCGTGGCACCGCGAGCATCCGGGGAGCCTGTCGACATTCGCCGAAGAACCGCTGATCATTCTCCGGGAGATCCGGGATGCTTTCGATCTGGTGTTCGATCAGGCGCCGCGTCCGATCGCATCTGCTGGGGTTCTTCGCAGACGCGCGAGGTCCGCCGTGGCGCGCAGCGCGGTTGAACAGGCACTGCGGCTCCTCGATCGCGACGCCGCGCTGTCGGACATCATGGCATTGCGGGACTTGGCCTCAGCCATCTGCCCTGCGGTCGTGCGCAGTCCGAGCTGGCAGAGGCTTCAGCTCGGACTGCGGTTGAGCGGGTGGCTGCCTTCCGGCTTGACGCGGATGGTGGGCGTGCTCCCTCGGTTGCTGCGTCGCGTCCGATACCACATTCGCCATTCCCGGTGGGAGGCGACCGGCGTCTACGAACGCATATGGTTCTGCCGCGATGACGGCTCGACACTGCAAACGCGGAATCGTGACTGAGCCGTAGGCCGTCGCTGCTACTCGTCGAGGCTTGTGGTGATGACTCTGGCGAACCTCGCGCCCGTCTCAATCCAGGAGGGGGTGGACACGCTGCGCGCGACCCGCTCGGCGTGAAGGTCGCGGTCGGGTCGTGACACGGCCGCGCCCAATGCGCCTGCCAGTCCCGCCGGGGTCGCCGCCGCCCACAGCGCGTGCGGGTTCGACAGATCCGCCCGCGCCAGCGGCGAGTCGTTCACGACCGGCACTGCTCCGGCTGCCAGCA
Source organism: Microbacterium sp. NPDC055312 (assembly GCF_053645675.1). NCBI lineage: Bacteria > Bacillati > Actinomycetota > Actinomycetes > Micrococcales > Microbacteriaceae > Microbacterium > Microbacterium sp. NPDC055312. Next base: position 263,261 of record NZ_JBSHMU010000003.1, read on the forward strand.
TCTCCTCGGCGACGAGCGAGATATTCGTGAACGACAGTGCGAGTCCAGCCACCACCATGTTGTAGAGCTCGTTCAGTTCGGCCGGACGCAGGCTGCCATGATCGATCACCGGCACATCGAGATCACCGATCCGGTCGCCGTAAACGTGAATCGGTTCGTCTGGATGCATGCGATGGAACTCGCGCAGCGCGAGAACAGCCAGGCGATAGCCGCGGCGATCATTGCCCTTCTTGGCGTAGAACAGCACCCCTGCTCGCGGTCGCGTGCCGGGGAGTATCCGGTACACCTCGCGGTCGACCCCGAAAGGGATCATCGTCGAATGCACGCCGGTGTGGTCGCGGATACTGTCCTGCACCATATGGCCCAACGAGACGATGTGCAGACCGAGGCGATAGCTGTCTTCGGCCATCGCGTATTCACCACCCCGCGGGTAGAAGAAGGGTTCGAAATCCTGGGCGAAATAGAACCCGCGGGTTCCGGGAGCCATGCGTTGCACTGCGACGTGCGCGGTCGACCACGCCGAAGCGATCACGGCATCGAATCCGTCAATGCGCTCGGGCACGAAGTCGATGTCGCATTGCAGCCAGGGCCAGGCGCGGCGCACGGTCGCGGTGCTATCGGCGAGGTCGTTGTCGTAGCGGTTGTACAGCAGCAGCGTGTTGACGAATCCCGCAGCGCGGCACGCCTCCATCATCCGGAACAGGGTGGTGTGTCCGCCGGATCCGGACTGCGGAGGAAACGCCAGCCACGCGATGCGCCGCCTGTCGCCACTCGGGTCGGTCACGGCCGACCCCGGCCCGGGCATCCCGCGCTCTCCCGCCCGTCCGCGCTGCGAATCCGCGAGGTCACCGTCGAGCAGCGGGAAGGATAGCTCATCGAGATCCAGCCGGCGGGCGACCCGCTGCACGGCACGCTGCGCGACCTGACGCGGGGACTTGCCGATGAGTTCTCGCCACATTGCTGGAAACCCTTTCCTGACGGGGATCGCCGTCGCGATCTTCAATCTAGAGGATGCCCGGCGGCCGCGAGCAAGACGTTCGGAGAACCGATCAGAGGGTGATCCGGTAGATGCGGAAATCGGATTCCGCGGCGAACTCATCGGTGAAGACGCCGTCGCGCAGCTCGAGCGTGCGGTCTTCGCCGACGACCTCAGCGCGGTTGCCCCGGATGCCGTCGGGCAGCGCCAGCGTGCGCTCGCCGTCGCCACCGTCGGTCATGGCGAACACGTAGGCGTGCCCGTCGTGCACCTTCAGCATCGTGTCGAGCCCCTCGCCGAAGTCCCAGACGTACGACTGAGTGTTGAGAACCGGGGCCAGCCGATGGATGAGCCGGTTGACCTCTCCCATGGCTTTCACCTGTGCGGCACCGCAGAAGCCGTCGCCTTCGGTCTGCGCCTGGCGCAATACGCCTGAGCTCTCGCAGTCGCCGGTGAACGACTGGTTGAACCAGAGCAGACCGCGCGCCTCATTGATGATCGAGCTCATGGCAGCGCCCTTCAGCTGGTTCGGGGTGATGTCACGGACGTGGTCGGCCCCGGACAGGCCGTTGAGATTCTCGATCACGCCCCAGCGCGGGCGAAGCCGTCCGTCGGACTCGTCGCGCACGCCCAGCCCGGTGAGGGTCCGGCCGTAGCTGGATGCGGTGCGGCAGGTCTGCTCGGGCACGGGGTCGACGTACGCCTCTCCCCGGTACGGCCGCCAGTCGCAGAACGGGATCGTGTACCAGTACATGTCGACGGAGATGACGTCCGGGATGCTCACGTACTGCTCCTGCGCCGGCACGTCGAGGTCTTCGCCGATGACTAGCTGTGTGAAGTTCGCCCAGGTGAACTTGTCAGCCCCACCGTGCTGACGCTGCAGCTCGCCCAGCAGCGCCAAGCCCTCGTCGGGGGAGTAGCGGCCGTCGACCTCGTCGTCGAGAAAGACGCCGGGCCAGTGCGACGAGCCCGGGTCGAAGGTGTCATTGAGGCCCGCCCCGATCCAGTAGACGTCGTTGCGGGGGAACAGCGCGAAGTCGGTTCCTTCCCACATGCCCGCGTAGGTGTTGATGCCGTGCGCCTTGTCCCAACGCACCTCGGAATCGTCGCTGACGCCGTTGAACCAGATCACGATGGGAAAGAACGATGGGGCGGTCCAGTCGACGGCATCCGGGAACTGCGACCAGTATGCCGGTCCCCCCTCCCAGGGCACGCGTGGCAGGTCCAGCGCGTCGGGGGCTGCGGTCGGATTGCTCGGAAGCGCCATCGGCGTGCAAGCCGTCGCCGCCGCGCAGATGACCAGCGCGAGGCTCGTCATCATGAGTCTTCCGACGTCACGTCTTCTCATTGCCCGATGCTCCCCAGCTCGAACGGACAGCCCCGCCACCAGTGAACCACGAGCGCGCATCGGCGTCGAGCGCCGGGGGCTGTCGCTGCTGGGCGAGCGTTGATACGATCCTCGATAAGGGGAAGCTCGGTGACGGGCTGCCCTCAACTCAAAGCACCAGTGGGGACTGTTTGGGTTGGGGAAGGGGATCGCGTGATCATGCGCGATATGAAGGGGACGCCGCGCCGACGGTGGATCATCGTCGTGCTCATCGCGGTGGGGACGGTCGCCGCGGGATGGCAGCTGCTCTCGTCGTCGGGTCTGTACACATCGCGCACGATGATCGCGTTCACACTGCCCACCGGCACCGCTCTCGACGAGGGTGGTTCGGTCGAGCCGGGGATCATCACTTTCGCCGCCACCGTCGCCAGTGAGGTCGATCAGAACACCACGCGCGTGCGGTACTCGAACGCGGATGCCAGGCCGTACGGGATCGGGGTGCGTCAGGGCGTGTTCGTGGGGGTGCCCGACGTGGGTGGGCAGTGGTCGGTGTCGTACCGCACCGCCGAAGTCGTAATCGACGTCGTCGGGCCCACCGACGACTGGGTGCGTCAGCAGCAGACGCTCGCCATCGACCGCGTGTTCGCCGCCGCGGATGCCCAGCAGCAGGCGATCGGCATCGACGCGGATGCCCGCGTGCAATACGAGGTTGAGCCGCTCTCGATGGACATCGAGCATGTCGCCCCGAGCCGCGGCGCGCAGCTGCTCGCACTGGGCGCACTCAGCGCCGCCGGCGCCATCCTGATCGGTCTGGTTGTCGCCTGGCGCGGCGACCGAAGCGCCGAGCACCGAAGCGCGGAGCACCGAAGCACCGAGCACCGACGTGCCCAGCACCGAAGTACCGGATACCGCAGCATCAGCACGGAGAGGGCAGCGAACGTATGAACACCGCCGACATGATGGGTGCGCTGCGCAGGCGTTGGTACGTCCTCGTCGCCGGTCTGCTCGTGGCCGTGGCCGCGGCCTGGGGAGCCTGGACCGTCGTGAAGGTCGACTACACGCGCACCGCCACCCAGCTCATGCTGCCCGGGCCGGGGACGATCCCCGAAGACGCGAATCCCTTCCTCTACGTCGGGGGACTCTCGCAGGCGGCCGACGTGCTGACGCGCAAGATGGGGTCGCCCGACGTGCTCGCCGATGTGACCGACGCGTATCCGGATGCCGGGATCACCATCATGCGCGACCCGCTCAGCTCGGGCCCCGTGCTGCTGATCACGGCGGTCTCCGAGAGCGACGCCGACGCCGGGCGGGCCGTCGACGAGCTGGTGATGCTGACCGACACGACCCTGCGTGACATCCAGAGCGCCGAGGGCATCCCCGACGAGGAGCGCATCACCCTGGTCACTCTGACGCGGGACGGCGAGGGCGAAGTCGGCTCGAAGAACCGGATGGTCGCCGCGGGCGGGGCGGGGGTGGGGGTATCGGTGCTCACTCTGCTGCTGGTCGCTCTCATCGACGGTCTCGCACGCTCGCGCTCGCGCCGCCGCGGTCGTAAGCGCCCGGTGCCACCCGGGTTGGTGCTGCCCGACGACGGCTCCCACTCCGCAGAGGTGATGGCTCCGCAGATGGAGGAAGACGCCGTCGAGGAGGACGCCGTCGAGGTCGATCACGACGCCCCGGAGACGGTCGACGACCCCCAGGACGACCGCGTTCCCCAACCGGTGGTGAGGGGGCCGTGAGCGCAGGTGTGCAGGCCGCCGTCCCGATTCCGATCTCGGCCAGCACGCACCGCGGCATGCGCAGCCGCCGCGGTGTGTCGGCGGTGACCATGCTGACGGTCTACCTCGTGCTGTTGGTCGTATTGCCGTCGAACCTCGCTCTCAGCGCTCTGGGTGCCTACGGGCGACCACAGTTCGTCTGGGGCATCATCCTCTTCCTGTGGTGGGGGTTCACCCGCGTGCAGTCGCCGACCGTAGACCTCGACCCGGTACGCCAGCCGGTGCGCGTTGCACTCGCGGCCTTCTTGGTCGTAGTCCTGATCGGCTTCGCGGTCGCGCTGCTGCGGGGGCAGCCCGCTGATCAGATCAGCCCGGCGATGTCCGCCGTGCTGCGGCTGGTGTCGTGGAGTGGGGTCGTGTTTGTGGCCATCGATGGCATCCGTTCGATGAACGAGCTGCTGGTGATGGTGCAGCGCATAGTGATCGTCTGTTCGCTGCTGGCCGCACTCGGCGTCGCCCAGTTCGTGACGGGCCAGAGCTTCCTCGAGCCCTTCACGGCTCTGCCCGGGTTCTCGGAATCGGGGGGTGGAGTCGACACGCGAGGGATGTTTCTGAGGTCGTCGGGCACGGCCACGCACCCATTGGAGTACGGCACCGCTCTGTCGATCGCGGTGCCGCTGGCGCTAGCGGTGGCCACGCTGCGCGTGAGCCGTCGTCAGGAGTCGCAGCGGCTGCGCTGGTGGCTCTTCCTCGGCCTGCTGGCGGCCGCGTCGTTCCTCGCGGTGTCGCGATCGACGCTGATCGGGTTCGTCGTCGCAATCGTGCTGATGATCCCCGCCCTGCCCAAGCGCTTCCGCATCGTGATCGTCATCGGCGGCGTGCTGCTGGGCGGCGCGGTGATGGTGGTGACACCGGGGCTGTACGGCACGATCGTGGGCATGTTCGCCGGTGTGGGCACCGACACGAGCACGCTCTCGCGCCAGGCGGGACTCGAGATGGCGCCGGTGTTCCTCAGCGCCTCGCCACTGATCGGCGTGGGGGTGGGTACGCTGCTGCCGCGCTACTTCATCTTCGACAACCAGTGGCTGGGCATCTTGATCGAGACCGGCGTCATCGGTGCTGCGGCCTTCGCCACGCTGCTCGCCGCGGCGATGTGGAGCGGCGCGACAGCCGGACGAGGCGCCGCCGAGGACGTCCGTCTGATGGGCCGCGCGCTCGCTGCATCCGTGGCCACGGCGGGCCTGCTGTTGGCGTTCTTCGACGGGCTCGCTTTCCCGATAGCCGCAGGGCTGCTTTTTCTCGTGGTCGGCCTCTGCGGCGCGGTGCGCACCATCGGATGCGCCGATGCGCAGCAGTTCCCCGTATCGGTGCCACCGCGCCGGCTTCGCGATCGCTTCCTTCGCCTGGCGGCCGCGCCACGCCGCGCCACGGCGGCCGTGCGCTGATCGCGCGTCGGCATCCACTAGCCGAAGCGCCGCACCGCCTGCTTGACCCGGTCGAGCGAGTCCTTCCCGCCGATCCGCAGGATCACCCGCTTGCCGATCGCCCGGCTCGAGTCGCGCAGCTCGCGCAGCGGACGCAGCACCGAGCGATCCAGCCAGAGACGCCCGGGTCGGGTGTCGGTGACGCCGTCGAGCTGAGCGGGGAACGCTGCGCGGTGCTGCGCAGCCTCGGTGCGCACGCCGCGCACGCGGTTGCTGACGTTCTGCCCATGGATCACCTGCAGCCAGGCCGGGGTTCCGGTGAAGCTGACCACCGGCAGATGCTCGTGAAGCAGGTTGTGCCAGTCCCGCCAGGCCGTGACCGGCGCATCCCAGCTCTCGCTGACGCTGCAGAATGCGTTCTCGGGGTCGTCGCGCAGGTACAGCGCGTCGCCCTGAAGGATCAGCCCAGTACGCAGATAGATCGCGTGGTCCGGATGCCGGCGAGCGGCCTGCTGCAGGCGTGCGATGAAGTCGACGGCGACGGCATCGTCGTTGTCGAGGTTGGTTGTCAGCAGCAGCTCGCCGTGCGAGTCGCCGAAGACGTCGCGGGCATCGGCGACGACGTCGGTCCACTCCACCCGCTCGCGGTACAGCGGCACGAACAGCCCCTCATCGACGAAGGGCGCGAGCCGCTCGAGCAGCCACCCGGGCGACTGCGGGTCGAGGTAGACAATCCACGTGTACGATCGCTCGGTCTGACGACGCATGGTCGGCACGGTGTGCCGCTCGAACAACGCCACCCGGTTCTGCAGCCAGCGATCCTGCGCCCGCACCAAGCTCTCGGGCCCTGGGGTGGGCAGGTTGAATCGGGTGAGCACCAAGTGGTCGACGGCGGTCATGACGCCCTCCTGATCAGCTTCTCGACTCGCCGAACACGCGGCGCCATCCACTGACGCGCCGACTCGAATCCGCGTGACGACTGCCCGAGTAGCCCGTGCGAGAAACGTTGCACATCGACGCCGAACGCCGTGGCGTGCGTCCGGCCGGCGAGCATCGCGGCGACGACGGCGTCGCCGCGCTCGCGATTGCTGCCACGTTGAGTCGACGGCACCCGCAGCGCGAGGGGGTACAGCTGTCGGGTGCCGTGCCAGTCCAGGGCGACGGTGGCGGCGAGCCGATGCTGCTCGGCCTGCTGCAGCGCCCACTCGTTGGGACGCACGCCGTCGTATTTGCGATTCCACACTTCCATGCCGCTCAGATGCGCAGCCCACGCCGGGTCGAAGTGCTGCCAGGCATCGCGTCTGCGCGGGTGCGCGAAGATCGCCGCAGCCCCATCAGCACGAGCCTGGCGCACCAGGTCGTCGATCAGCGGCGAGCGGCCATAGAAAGCGGCTCGGCCGAACACCGGCATGTGCACGACGTGATCCGGATCCTGATATTCGATGCCGGGCACGAGCAGGAATCCGGTCTCGTCGCCCAGTCTGTCGCACTCCTGCTGCACGCGCGTCCACAGCTCGGCATCCATGGTGCGGTCGTGATCGCACACCAGGGCGCCGTCGAACCCCGCCGCGCGCAGCACGCGCACCAGACGTGTCAGTGGCCAATCCGAGTCATCGGAGAACGATGAGTGGATGTGCGGGGCGAGGCGCAGCGCGCTCATCGTGTCCTCTTCCGTCCGGCGGCGAGGTCCCGCAGCGTGTCGAAGGTGTCGCCGACGAGCACCGACGGCCGGTGCGGGTTCCAGTTGTACAGCCGGTCGCCGCGCTCCACGCGCGCGAGCTGACGCAGAGTGCTCCAACGGCCCGGCCACGCCGTGACCGCCTGAGACTGGGGGCCGCGGAGTACGAACAGCAGATGCGCGATCTCCCGCCCGAGGTGGCGGGCGGTGATGTCGGCCGGCGCGGTGGGCGCCGCAGGGCTCTGCGGAAGGCCGAGCGCGTGCTGCGTCGCCCAGGCCGGATACTCGAACCCGCGGCGGCGGGCGAGCGCGAGGCTGCCCCACGCTCGTCCGTTGAGCTCCATGAACCACGGCACCCCTTCATGATCGCGCAGCAGCTCGACCATGAACAGACCCCGCCACTGCAGATCGTCGATGAGTTCACGCACCCACAGCTCGAGCAACGGATCGACCTCTATTGACGTGCACGCCGACGATGCCGATCCATGAGGGTTGACCATGCGCACCCGACGGTGGGCGCTGAGCGCGGCGACACCGTGCTCGTTCACGTAGCCGAACACGCCCTCGCCGACGCCGGTCAGGTAGGGCTGCACCAGCAGCGGCCCTGCGCCGAGGCCGGCGCGCGCGGCATCGAGCTCCTGCTGATCGGCGACGATGGCGCCCCTCGGCCGAGTGAGCCGGTCGCCCTCGACACGCACGGCCTCGGCGGGCTTGATCACCATTGGCCGATCCAGGTCGGTCAGCTCGTCAACTGAATGCACCAGCTGCGTGTGCGGCACGGGCATTCCGGCCGTCTGCGCAGCCTGCACCTGCGCGTTCTTGTCGAGGGCGACGGCGACGGCATCGGGCGACGGCCCGACCAGTTGGGCGTGCTCGAAGACCAGGCACGAAGTCAGCCACAGCGAGGCATCGTCGAGAGGCAAGATGCCGTCGGGCTGCACGAGCTCGACGAGTGCAGCCAGATCCGACAGGCACCGGTCGATGCTGTCTTCGGGAGCGGTCACCTCGTGCACGACGACATCGCGCAGTCGGCGCAGTGCGCTGCGCGTTCCGCGCCGGGTGAACGCCACCACCTGCATGCCTGCTTGCTGCAGCGACCATGCCGCCTCGATCGCGGCGAACGCCTGCCCGAAGCCGAGCAGCACTGTGGGCTTTGGTGTTTTCATCGCCATCTCTTCACCGCCTGTTTGATCGGCCGCACCGGCCACGAGCCGGCGGTGCGGTTGGGAGAGTCGAGCAGACGTCGGATGCTGCCTGCCGTGTCGGTGCGGATGACCGAGTACCGGGTGCGCAGCCATGGCCGGGCGCGAGACCAGCCCTCATCGACCGAGTAGACGCGCAGAAAGTCGTGCGCTCGCAGCTCGGAGAGCACCGCGCGGTCGTACAGACCCTGAGGGAAGGCGGCGTGCCGGGTCGGCCGACCGACGATCTGCTGCAGGATCTGGCTCGATCCGATCAGCTCGTCCCGAAGCTCGCCGTTGCGGGCGAGCTCGGTCCATGGCCGGTGGCTCGCTCCGTGCGTGCCCACGCCCATACCGGACTGGGCGAGGTCGAGAATCTGCGCAGAGCTCAGTGAGCCCGGTGTGTCGATGCGGTCGGTGATGACGAAGAACCGCGCGAACGCATGCCGTGCGAGCAGGGCAGGCAGTCCGATGCGGTGGTCGGACTCGTTGCCGTCGTCGAAGGTGAACTCCACGTATCGGCGGTGAGCGATGGCAGCATCGAGGATGCGATGGAAGTTCTCTGGTGTGATCCAGAAGCGCTCCTCACCCGGTTCGAGAGTGCGGCTCGGCTCACCGATGCCGTGAAAGTTCAGTGTGATGACCCGCGGTGCCGTCACGGCTTTGGCGGTCATGATCGTTCCTCAGCTGCGAGGTCGGTGGCGCGGATGCCGGTGCCGCAGCTCACACGCAGCGTGATCGGTACCCGGTCACCGGCGGGCAGCTCCCTCCACCGCGAGCGGTCGAGGACGATGGGGAGCGAGTAGCGGTGGCGGGGATCCCGCACCCGCAGCGCGTGCTGCAGTGCCACTGCGGCGTGGAACAGGCTGGTGTGCACGCGCCCGTGCAGGCGCTGGAAGTAGCGGATGCGATTCACCGAGATCAGCGCGACGAGCGCCGCCGGCTGACCAGAGCCCGACCCCTCGTGATGCGCGCGGGCCTCGGGCGTGTAGCGCACCCGGAATCCGACGTCGCGAGCTCGGCGGGCGTAGTCGGTCTCCTCCGAATAGAGGAAATACGTATCGGCGTCCCAGGCCCCCACCGCACGGTCGCACGCCGCAGAGATGAGCAGGGCGGCTCCGCCCGCCCATGCAACGTCGCGGGGGTGAGCATAACCGGCATCCGTGCGCAGGGTCTCGGCCAGCCACGATGGGCGGGCACGCCACCGGTTGCCGAAGACCGAGTCCCCGAGAGCGCGCAGAACGCCGGGCTCGCGGCGCAGGCTGTCGAAGCGACCTCCGTCATCGAGGTCGCGCAGCTGCGGCACGGCGATGCCCACCTCGGGGTCTGCGTCGAGAACGGAGAGAAGGCGCTCGAGCATGTCGGGTTCGACGGTGAGGTCAGGGTTGAGGATGGCGACGTGCTCGCCCGCGCGCACGTACGCTCGCCCGACGTTGATGCCGCCCGAGTAGCCGAGATTCGCTCGTGTGGCGATGGTCAGCGCACGCGGTTGGGCCGCAGCGACCTCGAGCGTGTCGTCGGCGGAGCCGTTGTCGACGACGATCGCGCGCACCCCCACCGTGCTCGCGTCGAGAGAGGCGAGCAGCGACCCCAGCGTTGCTGCGCTGTTGTAGGTGACGATGATGGCGGCGATGCGCGCCGCCCGGTCGTCAGCGTCGAGAAGTGTCATCACGCTCCCAGCGTCGGCTTCGGCGGGGGAGACGCGCGCTGAGCGCGACTGCGATGTACACGAGTGCATCCAGCGCAGTCAGCGGTGACCGCACGGTGCCGAACAGCTCGCGCAGCACTCCACTGGGATCGTGTTCCGTCGTCGCCGCGATGGCTGCGGGCGACGACGCTGCGGGAGCGTCCTCACGCGCGCCGCTGACGTTGCGACGACTGATCGCCACCAGGGAGCCGAATGTGCGCGGCACCTGCACGGCGACCGGCCCCGTGGTCACCACGGTCTTCTCATGAGCGGCGAACAGTCGGTCGACCCAGAGATCGTCGCCCGTGACCTCAGGGAAGCGTCCGAGCCGCCGGTGTCCCTCTTCCGACAACCCGTACACCCCGGCGCCCCACATGGCCGTGTGCAGAGAGGGTATGCGCGAACGGGCCCGGTAGTACGAGCGCACGATCGGGCCGGTGTCGGTGGTGACGAACTGCGACTGAGGGCGGGCGGCCTGCCAGCGCTGCGCACGGAGGACGGCCGCTGTCTCTCGGATGCTCTGCTCGTCGGCAACGATGTCCGCGTCGAGGTAGATGCGCGGCCACACCGTGGCGCTCGCGTCGCCGAGGTTGAGCGCATGGGTCTTCGAAGCGACGTCTGTCTCGATGACCGACACTCCCACGAAGCCACGAGCGATGCCAGCGGTGTCGTCGGTGCACGCGTTGCACACCACGATGATCTCCAGGTCGCCCCGCTCGGCCGCGCGGGCGAGGGGAGAGAGGGTGCGTCTGATCACAGCCGCCTCGTTGTGTGCAGGGATGATGACGGATGCCGTCGCCGTCGAGACCGGATTCATGAGTGCGCCCCTCTGGCCTGGCGGTCCGTGTGCGAGACTCGTCGCATGCCGACGCCCGAGCCCCGCCCGCGGTGGGCAGCCTGGGCGCTGGCCGCGTATCTGCTCGCCGCCTGTGCGCTGCTGCTCTCGCCCATCGGGCCCGGGCGCATCCTCGGCGCGCTGGTGGCGTGGGTGCAGCATGATCTCGGCGTCGAGGACTTCCGCCAGGGGTGGCTCGAGGTTCCGGCGAATGTGGTGCTGTTCATTCCGTTGGGCTTTCTGCTTGCGCTTCTGCTGCGTCGCGCCTGGGTTGCGGTGCTGCTCTCAGTGACCGTGTCGTTCGTCGCCGAGCTGCTGCAGCTGCAGCTGTCGGATCGGCTGTCGAGTGTTCGCGATATCGCGGCCAATGCGGCTGGTGCCGTGATCGGTGCGGCAGTGGCGTGGATGCTGATGAAGAGGAGTCGTCGCCTGCACGGTGATCGTGCGGGTGAGACCAATCGCTCCGACTAGGCGGCGGATCGGCGCACGGCGAGGTAGGCCGGCGGCCCCTCGATGAGGTAGCGCCGGGCGAGTCGCTTCGGTTCGAGCATGAGCCGCCAGGCCCACTCCATGCCAGCATCCGAGATCCACGACGGGGCGCGCGAGACGCGCCCGGCGAGGAAGTCGACGACGGCTCCGAAGGCGAGCAGGGTGCCGGCGCCGGTGGTCGCCCCGTACCGGGCGATCCACTGCTCCTGTCGCGGCTTGCCCAGGCATACGAGTACGACATCGACGCCGGCTCGACGCATCTCGGCAGCGATCCGCATCGACTCGACGGGTGAGGCGAGTTCTTCGCGACTGGGCGTCCAGTGCCCGGCGAAGCGCAGCTGCGGCCAGTCGACGTCGAGGCGACGCTGAAGCGCATCCGTCACCTCGGGCATCCCGCCGATCACCCCGACCGAGAGTCGGGCATCGGCGGCATCGTCGAGCACCGGACCGATGAGGTCACTGCCCGAGAGCTTCGGGCACGGAACTCCGCTGATGCGCCGCACGTGTGCGGCGATCGGCGCACCGTCGATGAGGTTCAGCCATTCCAGCTCAGGTGAGACGGGTTCAGCATCCAGGTGTCGCGCGCGCAACTGCGACAGACCGAAATGATGCACATGGTCGAGGTTGATCGACACCACCGCGAGCGGGCGGGTGCTGAGGTGGCTCGCTGCATCGGCGATGATGCCACGGGCATCTTCGTCGTCGACGATGTGCACCGGGGTGCCGTCTATGTCGATGTAAGGGATGCCGGTGATCAGCGACCCGACGACGGATCCGCTGACGCGGTCGATGAGAGTCATCAGTACGCCCCCTTCGATCCGAACATCACGCGCGCCGTGCGCCACATGATCTGCAGATCGGTGATCACCGACCAGTTCTCGACGTAGCGAAGGTCGAGGCGGATGCTCTCGTCCCAGCTGAGGTCGCTGCGGCCCGAGACCTGCCACAGGCCGGTGATTCCGGGCTTGATGTAGAGCCGGCGCGAGATCGTGCCGTCATAGTCGCCGACCTCGCTGGGCAGTGGCGGGCGGGGACCGACGACGCTCATCTCGCCGGCGAGCACGTTCCAGAACTGCGGCAGCTCGTCGAGCGAGAGCTTGCGCAGCACCCGGCCCACGCGGGTGACACGCGGGTCGTTCTTCATCTTGAAGAGCAGGCCGGAGCCCTCGTTCGCGGCCTTCAGCGCGGCGAGCTTCGCCTCGGCATCCGGATGCATCGAGCGGAACTTCACCATCTGGAACCGCCGGCCGTCGCGGCCGACGCGCTCCTGGAAGAAGAACACCGGACCGGGCGAGTCGATCTTGATCAGCAGAGCGAGCAGCGGCGTGATGACGACGATCGGCACGAGGGCGAAAGCGGCGACCACGATGTCGAGCACGCGCTTGAGCGCATGCCGGCCACCCTCGTAGGTCGGGATCTGCATCTTGATGAGAGGCAGCCCGTCGACAGGGGCGAACGACAGCCGCGGGCCGGCGACGTCGGCGAGCCGGTTCGACAGCACCAGCTCGGCCGCAGTTCCCTCGAGCTGCCAGCCCAGGCGCTTGACGAAGTCGGGGTCCCGTTCGGGGCGTCCGGCGACGATGATCGTGTCGGCGCTCAGGTCTGAGGCGACCTGCGCGACCGTGTTGAGGTTGCCAAGCACCGGAACGGGGGCGCCGCCGAAGCTCAGCTCGCGAGCGTTCTCGTCGAGCAGCGTGGCGCCCACCACCTGGTAGCCGGCGGCTGTGCCCAGCGGTGCGAGCACCGAGGCGACGTACTCGACCTCGTCGCGGTTGCCGACGACGAGGGTGCGCGAAGTGAGTCGGCCATGGCGGCGCTGGCTGCGAAGCCAGCGCCGCCACGCCCACCGACTCATCAGCAGGCCGGGCAGCCCGCAGGGGAGGGTGACGAGCACGGTGAGTCGCATCGAGTCCCAGTCGAAGAGCACGGCTGCGACGGCCACCAGGCCGATCGCGAGCCCCGAAGCATGCGCGATGCCGCGGTACTCTTCTGCGCTCGTGCGGAACAGCGCCGCGTGCGGGGTGCGCATCACCAGCAGCATGGCGAACCACGCCACTGCGATGAGCGCACCATGCAACACGACATGCGCGGGCGGTTCACCCAGTTGGAGCTGGGTGCCGGCCGTGATGCCTGCGGCGATCACGATCACGGCGGCATCGGTCGCTCCGAGGCGGACGCGGTACGCCCGTTCCCATTGCAGACGATGCTCCAGCGATGGCGAGACGCGCGGCATGGCCGCGGTGCTCGTCTCGACCCGAACGCGAGGGACCGGCGTCGAGACGACGACCGTTTCTTCTCGCGTGTAGCTCAGGGCGTTCTCCACGGACGTCATGTCCGTGCACCCTGAGCAATGCATGCACGCATACCCCAGTGCGACATTGCTTCCCCAGTTTCATTCCCCAGTAACCGTGTGCGAGCGCGCACGGGCATCCGTCATCACAACCCCTTGTGACGTCGTAGAACACGTGATCCCACATCACGCTGTGTTCATCGCCCCAGACGATGTTCACTGTCCTGCAGTTCGGATGTCGCTCACAGTAGCGCACAGTGCAGATGCTGCATAGACGTCTGAGAGCACTTTTTTCGTGCGTGTCGCGCGGCGTCCGCGCAGCACGAAGCGCTTGGCGCGCGCGGTGCCACGACGACGTCGGGCACCGCGCGCAGGCTCGTGACTCGGTGCAGGCTCGAGGGCCTGCACCGCTGCGGGTCGGCGGCGTCGCCGGCGCGGCTGAGCCGGCGACGCGGCGCTGCGAGCCGCTTATGTTCGCATACCCCAGTGCGACATTCTCCCCAGATTTCCTCGGAGCTCACCGCCGCAGACGGCGTGCTCGATTCAGCGCCGACGGGCCGGCGCTGCTCCGCGACCTCGGTCGCGGTACGGGTGACGCTCCCCAGCGGCACCCGCGGTCTGTGCCGGCTGTGTCAGCCGGTGTCAGGCGGGGCGCGGAGCGTGGGGTAGGGACGTGCGAAAGGCGCAACCAGTGCCGGATGCTCGACTCGACGGTCGATGTCTCCGGCGGCGCAGCCGACGTTCAGCGTCCCCATGATCTCCCCAGATCATCCCCAGTTGAAAGTGGATCCCCATCCACGTGCGGTTCCCATGCCGCGTCTGCAGTCTACCGGGTTACCCGCGTAACGCAATCACTATTTCGCCAGATTGTCTCGCGTCGAGCGCGGCGCACGGCGTGGAACGAAAACGCGCGCGATAAGGCACCCGATCATAGTCCCGAGCGTATTCGCGATCACGTCGGAAAGAGTCGGATACCTGCTGGGCAGCAGGGTCTGCACCAGCTCGATCGTCGCACTCGCCGAGTACCCGATCAGCAGCACGACCCAGGCGTTCGCGCGGGGGAAGGCCGCGACCAGAAGCAGGCCGAGCGGCACGAACAGGGCGATGTTCGCGAGAAACTCGAACACCGCGTAGCTGGTGGTCAAAGAGACGTCGGTGTGTGCGCTCACGAACCGGGCGATGCGGAACACCACGCCGGTGACCTTCGACGCCGCGGTGGCCGGCAGCCAGACGATCAGCGTCAGCGCGACCGTGTACGGCACGAGCAGCACGCGAGCGAGGACCGTCAGAAGCGACAGGCGCGGGCGGGGCATGTGCCCGAGTCTAAGAGGTCGTGCTCGACGGAAGGTCGCGCTCGCGGGGCTCGTGCCGTGACGCCTGTTCAGCGCGCCCCTGCCCCGGCTTTCGCCCGCGCCCGCCGCTTCGGCTTCGCCTGCTTCTTGCTCAGCGTCGGCTTCGCCTGGTCGACGACATGCGTCGCACCATAGGTGTACGCGCCGTAGCCGTAGCTGTCGGGTCCCTTCGTCGGCAGCATGGTTACGACGGTGCCCAGCAGCTCCACGCCGGCGGTGGCGAGACTGCGCACCGCGCCCGTGAGCTCCTGCTTCTTCGTCTTGCCGGATGCCGCCACGAGGATCACTCCACGCGTCTTCTTGCCCAGCACGGCGGCGTCGGTCACGAGCAGCAGCGGGGGAGCGTCGATGAGTACGTAGTCGAAGTACTCGCCGAGAGGATCGAGCACCTGGCTCATCGCGGCCGAACCCAGCAACTCGCTGGGGTTCGGGGGAACGCGTCCGCTCGTCAGCACGTACAGTTCATTCGTTCCCCACTTCTGCAGGGCATCGGCGACATCCATGCGGCCGATGAGCACGTCGGTGAGGCCGACGCCGCCCTCGAGGCCCATGTAGTCGGCCACGCGCGGCAGACGCAGGTCGCCGTCGATCAGCGCGACGCGCGCGCCGGTCTCGGCGAGCGCGATCGCGAGGTTGGCGGTGGTGGTCGACTTGCCCTCGCCCGGCCCGGCGCTCGAGACGACGAA
This sequence comes from Microbacterium sp. NPDC055312, assembly GCF_053645675.1. Classification (NCBI taxonomy): domain Bacteria; kingdom Bacillati; phylum Actinomycetota; class Actinomycetes; order Micrococcales; family Microbacteriaceae; genus Microbacterium; species Microbacterium sp. NPDC055312. The sequence goes on from NZ_JBSHMU010000003.1 coordinate 278,904, forward strand.
GGTGCGTGCGCCGCCTTCGACGTCAAGGAACTGCAGGTTGGTGCGCAGCGTGCGGAACGATTCCGAGCGCGGGCTGCGCGGGTCGGCGTGCACGATGAGCGGACGCTTCTGCGCATCCGGGTCGAACGCGATGCCGCCGAGCATCGGGCGGTCGGTGATGTCTTCCAGGTCGTGCAGCGTGTGGATGCGGTTGTCGAGCACCGTACGCAACATGGCGAGTCCGACGCCGAGCGCCAAGCCGAGCAGACCCCCGAGCAGGATGAGCATGCGCACGTTCGGGCTGGTCGGCTCGATGGGCGCGACGGCAGGCTCGGTGATCGTGATGGTGACCGGGCTGCTCGCCTCCGCGCCGGTGGGCTGCTCGAGCGTGCCCTGCACGACGCTGCCGAAGCTCTCGGCGATTGCGTTGGCGATCTCGGCCGCCTCGTCTCGATCGCCCTCTGTGACGGCGATGTCGATCAGCACGGTGTTCAGGGGCGTGCTCGCCGAGACCCGCGCGGCCAGCTGCGCGACCGTGAGGTCGAGACCCAGCTCCTCGATCACAGGCTCGAGCACGAGCGCGGTGTCGACGACGTCGACGTAGCTGGTCACCATCTGCCGGGCGAAGGTGGTGCCCTGCACGAGGTCGCCAGTCGCGGCGCCCTCTGTGCGCACAGACACGTACAGCTGCGTCGAGGCGGTGTACTTGGGTGCCTGCATGAGCGCATATCCGGCACCGCCGGCGAGCCCCACGAGCAGCAGGACCACCAGGAGGATCCAGTTCTTGTGCAGGATGCGGACGTAATCGCGAAGCTCCACGCGAATGTTCTCCTTGGTTCTTTTCCCCAGCTCAGTCGATTGTCACACACCGGGGAAGGTGAAAAATCAGGCTTTGGCGTCGGCCCGGTCGCTGTGCGCGCCGTAGCCGTAGGTGCCGTAGGCGGTCTTGTCTGGCCCGCGCACCGGCAGCATGGTGATCACTGTTCCGACGACCTTGGCATCGGTGGCTTCGATGCGGTCGGCGGCGGCGACCAGCTGATCGGTGGTGGTCACCTCTGCGGCTGCGACCAGCAGCACTCCGGTGGCGAGCTGGGCGACGACGGCAGCGTCGGTGACGGGCAGCACGGGCGGCGCATCGATGAGGATGACATCGAAAGCCGCCTGGAGATCGTCGATGAGCACCTGCATGGCGTGCGACCCCAGCATCTCGGCGGGGTTGGGCGGCGTAGTGCCTGCCGGCAACAGGAACAGAGTGTTCCGCCCCCATCGCTGCATGACTTCATGCGCGGCGACCCGCCCGATGAGCACCTCGGTGAGGCCGACCGCTCCTTCGATGCCGAACAGCTTCGCAAGGCGCGGCTTGCGAAGGTCGGCGTCGAGGAGGGCGACTCGGTAACCGGCGTCGCTGAGCGCGAGAGCGAGGTTGCCGGCGGTGGTCGACTTTCCTTCCGACGGACCGGCGCTGGTCACGACGAACACGGCGCTGGTGCCGTCGGTGGGGAAGAGGAAGCGCAGGTTGGTGCGCAGCGACCGGTAGGCCTCGGCGCGTGGATCGTTCGGCGCCGTGGCGACCAGCAATGGGCGCTTACGAACCTCGGGGTCGTAGGTGATGCCGCCGACGACCGGTGCCGCGACCGCACGATCGACGTCATCGAGTGTGCGAATGCGACGGTCGAGCACCGTGCGCAGCACCGCGAGACCCACCCCCGCGGCGATGCCGAGCGCAGCGCCCAGCGCGATCGAGAGCGGGAGGTTGGGGGCAGCAGCAGAGGTAGGCACGACAGCCGGCTGCACGGTGACCATACGGATGCTGAACGCGGTCGCCTGCTCGCGACGCTCGAGCTCATCGGTGATCGCACTGCTGAAGCTCTCGGCGATGGCGTTGGCGATGCGCGCAGCCTGACCCGGGTTCGGGTCGCTGACCGTGGTGGTGATGAGCGCGCCCTGTGTGCCGATGCTCGTGCGCACATTAGTGGCGAGCTCGGCAGGGGTGAGGTCGAGGCCGAGGTCGTCGACCACGGGCTGCAGCACGAGCGTGCTGGTGATGATGCTGCGATAACTCTCGCTGACCTGCACCGCATAGCTGCTCGCCTGTGCGAGTTCCCACGAGGTCGCCGCGGTTCCGGGGTCGACGGAGACCAGTTGTCGCACCGACGATTCGAAGCGCTGCGGGGTCAGCAGCGCTGTCACTGCCCCGGCGCACACACCGATGACGGTCGCGGCGATCACCACGATCAACTGGCGTCGCAGCGCGCGAACGATGTCATGAAAGTCCATGAAGCTCCCGAATGGGCACGAAGAGGCTGTCTCCCCGGGTAACCTAGAGACTATCGGCTCGCCCGCGCCGCTCTGACGCGCGCTCGGACGTTTTCACCACCGACCCGAGGCATGCTTCATGGCGACACTGCGCGATCTCTTTCCCGACGGGAAGCGCACGAGCGACTCCGGAAGCCAGCGAGGTGTAGAGCAGCTCGGTGCGGTAGGGGACAAGCTCGAGGCGCTGCTGGGTGATCGCCGCGGCGACCTCGAGGTGACGCACCGGGTGTCAGATCGCCACGCGCTCTCTGCTCTCGTTGACGAGTCCGCTCGACGCCCGGCAGGGGTGGCGGCCACTGCAGCAAAATCGGCCGGCGGTTCGCGAGCCCGCCGACGCGTAGATCTGCTGAACGTCGCAGTTGCGGGCCTGGCCGCCGTTGCCGTGGCGACGACGGCCGTCGTCGGAGCGGTGCAGGCGGCGACGGCGAGCCCCGCGGACGACGCGCTGCAGGCGCTCGCCGCCGACGAGAAGACGATCTCCAGCGCTGAGGCCACCCTTGCTGCCGCTCGACAGCAGATCGCCGACGACGTGGCCGAGGCGGATTCGCGCGCCGAGGCGCTGCGTGCGGCGCTGCCGACCGTCGCCACAGCACCCGACCCCGCCGACATCCCGCCAGGTGAGACCGAGGTGCCCGACGCTGCCGGACGTATCGACATCATCGACCCCGCTGCGCTCGAGAAGGTGTCAGCGTCGATCGACACGTATCGCAGCGAGCTGGCTGCGATCGCACTGCCTTCACTGCCGGAACCTTACGAACACAGCACCGTCGATGACGACTCACTGGTGGATGTCGGCGCCGCCATCGATCGGGCGCAGCAGCACCTGGCCGATGTCGATAGCGCGACCGCCGCGCTGCGAGACGTACGCTCCCATCTGCGCGATCATGAGGCTGCCTTCGCGGCGCAACTGGGAGTGTTCGCGGGGAGCTTTCGCACCGCGGCGGAGAGGATGATCGCCGATCATCCCGACGCTTCGCCCAAGTACAAGGATGCTGTCACCGCAGCCGCCAGCGCTGTCGCTGCAGCTGACCTGCGAACCGACCTCGGCCGGCAGGCACTGGCGCAATACCGTGACGCCGTCTTCGCGCTGGTTGGCGCTCAGGTATACGCCGATCGCGTCCGCGAAGAGCAACGTCAGAGGGTAGAGCGCGAGCAAATCGAGGGCGAGTCCCGCCCGCAGCGGCCATCGATTCCCGGGCCCGCACCGACGCAACCTCCGCCAGATGAGCCGATGCCGAGTGAGCCGGAGCCAACGCAGCCGCCTTCCGGTCCCGGTGGCGGCGACGGAACTGGCGCCGAGGGCGCCAGCGGCTGAACTTTCTGTTCTCAGACTTGAGAGACCTTCGGGGGAGTACGACGTGGGGGAGAGTGTTATGAGCTCGGAGTTGAGCGCGTGATCGTGGACGCTGACCGTTTGACCGCTGACGGTGTTCACCGATGAGCGTCGGCACCCCAGCTTGGGAGGTCCGGTACGGACGCAAGCTGCTGGTCACGGACGTCGTCGTCGTCACTATCGCTGTATTCGGCGCACAAGCAGTGCGGTTCGGGTCGACCCTCGCGGAACTGCAGGTGCCGCTTCCGCGATACGACGAGTTCGCGGTGACCTACGCGATGGTCTCCGCCGGGCTCGTCACAGCGTGGCTGTTCTCGCTCACTGTTGGTGATACCCGACATCCGACGGTCTTCGGCGTAGGGCCCACAGAGTACAAACGAGTGGTCAACTCGACGCTGTTTCTGTTCGGTGCACTCGCCATAGTCGCCTACTTGTTGAAGGCAGACATCGGACGCGGGTACCTGCTGATCGCGTTGCCTCTCGGCCTAGTGCTGCTGCTGCTGTCACGCTGGTTTTGGCGACGCCGCCTGCACTCGCAGCGCGGTCGGGGGAAGAACATGCATCGTACCGTCGTCGTCGGCGAGCGCAACAAGGTCGAGCACGTCATCTCCTCATTGACGCGCGACACTTTCGTCGGTTTTGACATCGCGGGTGTCGTGACCGAGCACGGCACACCGACGGCGCTGCCCGGCGGCGCCCCGGTACTCGGTTCATACGAGGACATCCTTGACGTTGTTCAGGCGGAGGGGGCAGACACGCTCATCATGGTGAGTGCAGACCGCATCTCTCCCCGGCGCCTACGCGAAATTGGCTGGGAACTCGACCAGCGTCGGGTGGACTTGATCGTTGCGGCCTCGCTGACGGATGTCGCCGGTCCGCGGATTCACGCGCGGCCTGTGGCAGGGATGCCGCTCATTCATGTGGACCATCCGCGCTTCACCGGAGGGCGACGCGTCGTCAAGAGAGCATCCGACATCATCGCCAGTTTGATCGGGCTGATCATACTCAGCCCGGTCTTTCTGATCCTCGCCGTCGTGGTGAAGCGCGACAGCGCCGGCCCCGTCCTATTTCGCCAAGACCGCGTTGGGCTCGGCGGAAAGAGCTTCAAAATGCTCAAGTTCAGATCCATGGTGGCCGACGCGGAGGACCGCCTGCCGGGCCTACTGGATCAATCAGACGGAAACGGGGTCTTGTTCAAGATGCACGCAGATCCTCGCGTGACAGCCGTCGGCGCGTGGCTACGCAGATACAGCCTGGACGAGCTACCGCAACTCCTGAACGTCCTGCGCGGCGAAATGTCGTTGGTCGGACCGCGCCCGCCCTTGGCTCACGAGGTCGAACGATATGATCAATGGACGCGCCGTCGTCTGCTGGTTAAGCCTGGCATCACAGGGCTGTGGCAGGTGAGCGGCCGTAGCGATTTGTCTTGGGATGACAGCGTCAGGCTCGATCTTTACTACGTCGAGAATTGGTCGCTAGTGGGCGACATCCTCATCATCGTACGCACAATTCGAGTCGTGGCCTTTCCTTCTGGCGCATATTGAGGTTGTTGCGCTACGTCTTGTCCCTGCCCCAACGACTAAGGCTAATCTTCAAATGACCCCCCCTTCCCGCGTTCGCGTTCTAGATGTTCCCATATCGCCGCTAGACATGTCTGCGACTCTTGGTCTTGCAGAACAATACATTGAGAGTGGACAATTCGCGCACCTGATGGGTGTCAATGCCGATAAGCTATTGCAGATTCGAGCGATGCCTTGGATGGCTGATGTCGTAGAGCGATCAGAAGTTGTGAACGCCGACGGCGCGTCGATGGTGCTAGCCGCCAAATGGCTGGGCGTGAACGTACCGGAGAGGGTGGCCGGGATTGATTTGATGCAGCACCTCTGCGCGTTAGCAGTCGAGCGGCAATACTCGATATTCCTGCTGGGCGCGCGACCCGATGTGGTTCACGGGGCCCGCCAAAACCTAGAGTCACAATACGCTGGCATCCGAATAGTAGGTGCTCGTGACGGATACTTCGAGGAAGGCGAGTACCCGCAAGTCGCACAGATGCTTCGCGCGCTCAAGCCAGATATCGTCTTCGTCGGGGTCACCTCGCCCAAGAAAGAGCAGCTGATCGAGTTCTTTCGGCGAGAAAACATCAGCTCTGTCTTCATGGGGGTTGGCGGCTCTTTTGATGTCATCTCCGGCTTGATCCCGCGCGCGCCAGCTTGGATGCAGCGGACGCACTTAGAATGGCTCTTCCGAATGCTCAGAGAGCCTAGAAGGCTAGGTAAGCGCTACATCATTGGTAACATCAGATTTCTGATCATGCTAACGACGGCAAAGATCGCAAATATCAAGGATCTAGGAGAAAAGGCATGATGAAGATTTTGCTCGTGTTCGGTACTCGACCAGAGGCGATCAAGATGTGCCCCGTGGTCAACGAGCTGAAATCCAGGTCGGATGTCTTTGATGTAGTAGTGTGCGTCACCGGCCAACATCGTCAGATGCTCGATCAGGTCTTGGACGTTTTCGGTGTCATCCCGGATCATGATTTGTCGATAATGAAACACGGGCAAGATCTTCTCGACGTTACCACCGAAGTGATGAAGGGCATTCGCCCGATTTTGGCCAGTGAACAGCCCGACTTGGTTCTCGTCCATGGCGACACCACGACCAGCTTCGCAGCGGCGCTTGCGGCATTCTATCTTCGGCTGCCCGTTGGGCATGTCGAAGCGGGATTGCGCACCGGTGACCTGACCGCGCCGTTCCCCGAAGAATTCAACCGGCTTGCCGTTGATGTCGTCGCCGAGTACTACTTTGCGCCGACGGGAACCGCGAAGGAGAACCTGCTCCGAGAAGGCAAACCAGAGCATAATGTGTTCGTCACGGGCAACACCGTGATCGACGCTTTGAAGACCACGGTCGACGTCAACTACGCTCACCCGTTGCTGGAGTGGGTAGGTCAATCACGGATGATCCTCATCACGGCGCATCGGCGCGAGAACCTGGGTGAGCCGATGCGGGCGATGTTCCGGGCGATTCGACGCTTGGCCGATGCGACGCGCGACGCCAAATTCATATTTCCGGTGCACATGAACCCACGCGTGCGGCGCGATGCAGATGACATCCTCGGCAACCACGATCGCATCCGCGTGATAGAGCCCCTGGACGCCGTCGACTTTCACAACTTTATGGCACGGAGTGTGCTTATCCTCACCGACTCAGGTGGAATTCAGGAAGAAGCACCGTCGCTGGGTGTGCCAGTGCTAGTTATGCGCAGCACAACGGAACGCCCAGAAGGCGTCGAGGCCGGTACGCTGCGCCTGGTGGGTACGAACGAAGAATCGATCTTCTCTACTGCCTGGAAACTACTCCACGACGCGGATGCATACGCCGCTATGAGTGGAGCTACCAACCCCTATGGTGACGGCTCCGCGTCCCGAAAGATCGCCGACATCATCTCCAGCCAAGGAACCGCACGTCATGCCCAGACGCCGCTATGACCGTATAGTCGCGCATCAGATCGATCCGGATAGTCCTGCCGCCGGTGGCGTAGACTCTGTGCTCCGAGACTTGCTTGCCGGAGCACCCGACGACCAACGTGTGCTTGTACTAGGAGTCAGCAGAGCGAGCCCGCTTTTTCGGATAGTTTCTAGAACGATCGGCGATCGTACTTTCGATTTTATGCCGGTGGCACGCTTGCACACTATGGACCGCCGGGCGATAGTTCCTCACTCAGTACGTGTGGCTATAGGAGCATTGTTGCCGCTCCTGCTGCTCTCTACGCGATCAACGACCATCGAGGCGCATCGTTTCGAATTAGCTTTCGTTGCTTCTTTCGTTCGTCGGAAGAAGCATGTGATGTTCGCCCACACTCATCCGCTCGCGTACACGGGTTCGACCAGCGACAGCTTCTGGCGTCACGCACCTCGCGCTTACCGACTAGTCGAATCACGAGCATTGAAACGATCCGGAACTACAGTCGTGTTCAGCGGAGTAGGCGCAAAGTACTACAGTGCGAGATACCCCAACGTGATGCGAGCATTCACCTGGTACAACGACAAAGAGTTTTTTCTGCGCAGTAGCGAGCGACGTGAGAAACAGATCTTGTGGGTAGGGCGTCTGGAAAGCCCGAAAGACCCTCTGCTCGCGTTGGAGGTCCTGAGCGAACTCCTTCGGCGTACCCGACAAGACTGGCAACTGGTGATGATTGGAGACGGCTCATTGCTCTCTCAAGTGGATGCGTCGGTTCGATCCCGTAACCTGGAAGAGAGGGTACGACTGTTGGGCGCTATGACACGGGCTGAGGTTGCCGCGCAACTGGAGCAATCGACGGCGCTTTTGATGACCTCCCGATTTGAGGGTAGCCCGGTAGTCCTGTATGAAGCAATGGCAGTTGGAACTCCTGTCGTTGCTTCGCCTAACGCTGATCCAGATCAAGTCATCGTTCACGGATTGAATGGAATGCGGTGTGAAGACAGCGCTTCAGGACTAGCGGATGGACTCTCCAACCTACGCGCTTTGAGTCCCGAGGAAATCGCACGATCGGTTGCGCATCGATCAATGGCTCAGTCGGTTCCTCGCATCTGGGCCGCCACTCGATGATGTTGGCTATGATCATCGCAGCCGCAGTGGCCTGCTTCGTCCTCGCGGCGAAATGGCCGAAACAGTTTGTCTTATTGGGAGTCCTGGTGTCGGTATTCAGTGACACCATTGTGCTTCATACCGGTCTCGAGCAAGCGAGTCTGCTAGACGAGGCTTTCGTCTCGTTCGCTCTGACGGTGTTCCCAATAAAACGACTTGCCAGCGGACGGCCGTTGCGCGTCATGAATGAGTTCTCTTGGTTAGGTCTGGTTGTCGTCGCCGGAATTGCAGGCTCTATCATCCATGCCGTGCCGCCAACGGTCGCTGCCCTGGGTGGAATTCTTCTCCTGAAATGGTTCTTGCTGAGCTATGCCGTTGCGCAGGTAGATTGGAATCCCCAGGACATCAGAGTCGCGTTGCGGGCCGGATCCATTATTGCCGTCGCTGTCCTCTCTATGGGATTTGTCAACCTGTTGGCGCCGGAATCGTGGACTGCTACCTTCTCAGGTACAGGGAGAGCCGATAATCGTTTCGGCCAAGCGTCGCTAATAGGGCCATTCACTCACCCTTCCACGTTTGCCTCGGTAACCGCATTGATTGCGATTGCGGCTGCGGCGTACAATAGCGTGGTGAAACGCCGATGGGGGGCATCGCTGCTCCTAGTCGCCTCAGTGGTTTTTTCCGTTCTTGCGTTCCGAAGGAGACTCTGGGTGGCGCTGGGCACCGGACTAGCAAGCATTTGGGTCCGGGGTCGCTCAAGGGTTGGGTTCGTCATCGCCGTTGTTCTCATACTGCCGATCGTTGCCGTGGTCAGCGGCGATTTCTTCGGTGGCGTCGTTGCTAGAATAGCGTCTGACTACTTGACTGATGCTGCCGAGCTGGCCACGGCCCGGACTGTCATGACTGTGGACGCTTTCAGCATCGCTGCAGCAAGTTTTCCCTTTGGGGTGGGGCTTGGACGTTTCGGTAGTTACACCGCGGCCCTCTTTTATAGCCCCGAATACGTTGCCCGCGGGTATTCCTTCATCTATGGCCTTTCGCCGGAAGGTCACGGCAGTGGGGCATTCCTAACTGACACATTCTGGCCTTCGCTCATCGGCGAGACAGGCTGGAGCGGAGCAATCGCATTCGGTCTTGCGTTGTTCTGTTCCTGGAATAGATTTCGTAGGCTCCAGCGCCACCGGTTCGAGGCCCACGTTCGCTGGGTAGGCACTGCTGGCGCTGGGGCGCTCCTCTTCTTCCTGGTGGACTCCATCGCGAGCCCCGCGTTTACTGCAGTCTTGGCCTCAATCTTGTTCAGCATCGTCGGCGTCGCGGTCAGCTTAGACTCGCGAGGCCCGGGATCACCGGTGTCAAGCCCGGAGCAAGAACTGGTTCCCGTGCGCCGGTGACGGTCAAAAGCCCAGTGTCGGTCCGCCCGTCCAAAAGTCTCCTGGAGAGTATATGAGTAGTAAGACTGTACTTGAGCAGATCCGAGCAGAGTCGAGAGCGGCTCTGTCTTCAGCTCTCGGCTTTCGGCCTCGAAAGTTGATTTTGTTGGACATTCCGCGCCATCGCAATTTGGGCGACTCCCTGATTTGGGCGGGACAGCTCCAGTACTTTTCCGAACTGGGTTGTGAGGTCATATATGAAGCGGATCACTCGCAGTACTCATTGCGCGAAATTTCGAGATTGGATCCTTCTGCAGTCATCATGCTGCAAGGCGGCGGCAATTTTGGCAGTCTTTATCCAGAACACCATCAGTTTCGTCTTCGTGTAATCCGGGAGAATCCCAGTAGGGAGATAGTCCAGCTACCTCAATCCGCGTATTTCGGGGGTGAGGTCGACGAGGTCACGGCCGCGACGATGGAGAGCCACCCCGCCCTCACAGTGTTCGTCCGTGATGGACAGAGTCTTCGTCTCCTCAATGAGCAGCTACCCGGCACTCGGATCCGATTCTGTCATGACATGGCGCTAGGGCTTCGGGCTTCGGAGCGTCCTGAGTGGATCGGGCCTGGCAGTAGAATAGTGTGCGTTGCCCGCAATGATAAAGAAGCGACTGCCGCAGACTCCAAGTTCGCTGGCCTGCCAGACTGGTCGAATGGCGGGTGGATGAATAATTCGCTCTGGCACAGCGCGAGACTCGTGGGAGGGCTTTTTCGACGTCTACCTACTCCGATCTCTATCAGGAACCGCGTGCTTCGGGGCCTCAACCGTGTGCTTCTTGAACTTAACCTTCGTGCTGCTATTCGCGGGTATCAGGAATCACGAGCGGTCGTTACCAATCGTTTACATGGTCACGTTCTCGCCTGCTTGCTGGGCTTGCCGAGCTTCATTTCTGACAACAGCTACGGAAAGATTTCGGCGCTCATTGATGCGTCAACTGCTCGCCTCAACGCGGCGAAAGTTTTCGATTCTCTAGAGTCCGCTATGTTGGCTGCGAGGAATGATGCAGAATCATAACGTCACCTATGTGGTGCTAGCTCACCAAGATCCGAGGACGCTCAACTTTCTCCTGTCATTATTGCACGATCGTCGTGTCCTCGTCTGCGTTCCTCAAGGAGCAAGGCTGTCGCCGAAGGACGTGGACGCGCGTCCTTCTCACGTCGTTCGTCGATCCGCGGTTCGCGCCCGCTGGGGAGGGTTCAGCCTGGTGCGGCTGACACTGGATGCGATTAGCATGGCTATGCGTGAATTCGGCGAGCCGGATCAGCAAATTGTGTTGCTCTCGGGTCAATGTGTCCCCGTTCGACCGATTGCCGATTTTGAGGATTGGCTTTTCAGCACGCCAATGCGTGTGATAGCAAACTCGGTGCCCCTGACGTCTGATGCACGTGCGTGGAGTCTTTCGAGCCGCCGGCTCTCCCGTCGCTACTTTTTTGATGCGGGCATGGGTGCATTACTATCCCTGTCCAAAGGGCGTGTGCATAAAGCTATCAAGCGTATTGCGTTACGCGCGTACGTACCGGTACGTCACCCGGACAACCTTCCCGCCTTCGCTGGCTCACAGTGGATCAGCCTGCCATTCGCTGCCGCGAAGGACCTACTGCGGGCGCATGAGGCCGGAGAATTGTCTCGATACCACCACATTTTCGCGCCCGACGAGGTGGCACTGCAAACCTGGTTGCGGCAGAGCCGTTGGTCTCGTGCTCGTCGGGTTATAGAGACTTCGCCGGAGCCCAGGTCCATCGCGGAGGTTGCAAATTTCCACTATCTCCGAACGTCGATGGCGGGCTACTTGACAGTGGAGGAGTTGCAGACTGCGAGTGCGCAGGGTTTTTATTTTGCGCGTAAAGTCTCTGTGCCTCAGGATGCACGCATCGCGTCTGCAATTAGATTGCTCGTCTCGTCGGAGACACCGTGATGTGTCCTGAGAGGGCGAGGACCTCCTCATCTCGGAACGGGATTGCAGTATTTGGTGACGTCGCGACTGTCGCTCTCGCGTCCTTGGCCGCAACGTGGTCCGCCGCACAAACGCTGTCTCCCGCAGAGTTCGGTGTCTTCGGAGTGGCGTTCACGCTGGTTTCCATTTTGCAAGCCTTCTTTCAAGGCGGCCTAGGAGATTTGGTACTTCGCACTGACGGTCGAGTTGGAGGCCGCGAGATGCGACGCCTCGAGTGGGTTTCCCCTTTTGCCGCTGCGTCGAGCGTGAGCGGCGTTCTGCTTATCGACTTTGGCAAACAGGAGATATTGGGCAGTGTGCTGCTCGGGGTTGGCTTGGCATGGTTTTTTTCACGCTTGGCTCTATGTCGGTCGATCTTCGCCTCGCAAAATCAAACTTGGCGAGCAGTCGTTATGAATGTTGCGTTTCTTGCGGGATCGACGGCATCTGTTCTTGCGGTGACATTGGGAGGCGCCACTTTCGCCGAGTCTATGGCACTTGTTGTCGTTGGATTTATTGTTAGTTGGTTGTTGAGTATCGGCCCGATTCGGCGGTGGACACGGAGCACCTCTGAGTCCAAGCAGGCCGGTGCGATTCGGCTGGGTCTCGAAGCGGCATTGATCGGAGGTAGTGCTCAGTTAGCGAACGTGCTGGTTGTGATCCCTCTGGGTCTTGACTTCGCAGCAGCCATGCGAGTAGCGTCAATGCTGCTTGGTCCTGCTAACTCCTTGCTGACAGCGAGTCGCTATATTCTTTTCCCGACGTTTCGGAAGGCGAGCAATTCGCAGCTATTTGGCAAAGCTCTACGCATCGCGCTCTCACTGGCCTCGTTGACCGTTCTGTGGGTGGCTTTATCGGGAACAGTTCTTGCCTTGGTGCCGGATTTAGTCGCGGGCGCCAGCGCGTCGGTTGCGCAGTCTTTCTTTCTGTGGTTCGGTATCGGTGCTGGTCTGCAAGGTTTCTATTGGGGACTATTTCTTGCGTGTAGGAGTCGATTCCTCGATCTTGCTATCACGCGAGGTAGGGGTGTCATTCTCGTTTCAACTGTCGGGGCGGTTGCTGTGGTTATGGTATTTCCCCAGCCGTGGATATTCTTCGCTGGTATGTTCATGGGGCAGTTGGGGTCTTCACTGATCCTGCTCTTAGCTCTCCTGCGACAGCGGCGAGCGCGATAGCGCCCCTCATTGGTGCATATCCGACGGTTTGTGGATCTGTCCAGCTGTCCAAAGGTCCAGCTCGCCAAAGGGTGTGGCCATCGAGAATGGTGCGAGCCCGTCCTCTACCAATGTCGTTCTGAAGTGTGCCTACGAACCATCCACTCTCTGAAACAAGGATGCACGACATGTGTTGTCGACCCCATCACGCGCGTGTCGCCGGTAAGCGGGCGCTCGGCCGTCCTTGGATGAAGCTGAGAAGCGATCGGCGCGGATCCTGCATTGAAGTGTTGTCGATGCTGCGCGAACGGTCCCTGGTCCAGGGGAGGGTACTAGGACGGCGCGAGATCGTCGGGTCTGTAGCTGCTCCAGCGAGATGGTGACGGGGATCAAAGCCGTTAGGGATCGTCTGGGCTGTCGAGGACGTTGGAAAACCCGGCCAAAACGACGTTTGAAAACTAGGCCACCCAGAGCAGATTGGGGGCTCTTCGGACATTCGGTGGGGGGTCATGGGGGAGGCCGCCTGCGGCGAGGAGCATGCGGAGGCGGTAGTTGTCGCGGTTGCGGTAGCCGCGGGCGAGGCGTCGGTGGAGCTCGATGATCCCATTCACGGCTTCGGTGCCACCGTTCGATGAGCGACCGGTGGTGAAGTAGGCCAGGAACGCGTCGCGCCAGCGGCGGAGAGTGCGGCCGAGGCGGGCGATCTCCGGGATCGGGCAGGTGTGGAACGTGTCGATGACCTTCTGCGCGATCCGCCGCCCCTCGGCGAGGTCCTTCACGTGGTAGGCGGCGCGGAGCTGCTGTGCGCACTGCCAGGCGACGAACACCTCGTCGTGCGCAGGGTCGGTTTCGATCGCGGCGGTGAGCCTGCTGCGCTGTTTGTCGGTGAGATTCTCGGCTCCGGCGCGGAGGATGGTCTGGATCCCGTAGAGTGGGTCGCCTTGCGGCCGCGATGGCCGAGCGTGTCTTGCTGGATGCGGCGGCGGACCTCGTCAACGGCGGCGATGCCCAACTTCACTACGTGGAACGCGTCGAGCACGGCGACGGCGTCGTCGAGCTTGTCGTCGATCGCGGTCTTGTAGCCGGCGAACGGATCCAACGCGGCGACCTTCACGTTCCTCCGAAACGCATCGCCTCGACCCTCGAGCCAGGTCGCATACGCCTTCCCGGAGCGGCCAGGCACCAGATCCAGCAGTCGCGCTCTGGTCTCCCCGTCGCTGTCGCGGCTCAGGTCGACCATCCCGGTCAGCTCCTTCGGTCCGCGCTTGCGGGGGTCGACGTGATGCCACACATGCTCGTCGACGCCCAGCGTGGTGACGTTCTCGAACCGGGACTCGTCGGCGGCGAGCTTCACGAGCTCTGGTTCGACGGCCCGCCACACCGTCTTCCACGATGTCCCGAGCTGACGGGCGAGTCCGGCGATGGTCGCGTGCTCGCGACGCAGTTGCCCGATCGCCCAGCTGATGGCTCGCTTGGTGATCGACCCGCGGGCGGCGACCAGCCCAGGGATCTGCTCGACGAACGTCTTTCGCGGATAGTCGGCGTCGCCACACCGGAAGACGCGTTGCCGCCACACGACCCGCACCCGGAACACACCGGGCACGTCATGCAACACCCGCCGGCGTTGCCCCCGACCGACAGCGACAACTCCGCGTCCCGGGCACCCGGCTGGCACCGGCGGGCTCGAGACCGTGACGACGAGCAGATCATCGCGGCGATCGACGCGCTCAACATGCATGCCCTCCAGGCCGAGCAGCAGGTCGCAGCGGGAACACGGACAGGTCGCGGGGCGCGCATCAGCGCACCCCGAAGTAGGGTGAAGCTCGTCGAGGTCCTCGGGGTCGATCAGGTTGTTAGCGCTTCTGATCCTCGAGGACCTCGACCCCTACCCGCCGACCATCACCCGGCGCACCTCACCCCCACCGGATGTCCGAAGAGCCCTCAAAGGAGCCAGCTACCGGCTCCGCGGACGAGGCATCGACAGCCTCCCCAGCATCAAGACGCAAGATCCGGCAGACTGACAACACGACAACATGGTGGCCTAGATTTCGCCCGTCGTTTTGGTCGGCTCTTCAACCGTCGTCTACATGGGCAACAGCATTCGAAACAGGTTCGTCGGTAACACTTACTACGGAGCTCAAGAGCGCCACGCACGAAGGCCGAAGACGAGGCGTGGGGAATGGTTAGAGGAGCCCGAGCGGCACGGAAAGCACGATGTTGGTGAGAACTCGAAGATGGTTGCGCCCGAGGTCGCTTTGATGCCGGTGAGGTCGCTGTTGTAACGGGCTATCGCCAAGACGACGCCCGTCGCTCTCGGCGCCCTGGCTGCCGGCAGCCAGACGATCAGACCCAGGGTGATGGCGTAGGGGGTGAGGAGGAGGCGGGCGGCAAGGGTCGTCCGTATCCGGGGTGGCCGGGGCTCATCGGGGTCTTCATCTCGACTCGCTGCGCTCACTCAACGACCGGGCAGGAAGTCGCTCAACGACCGGGGGAGAGTGCGGCACGGATCACACGCGCCGCTTCGTTCACCGCGGGCACGAGCTGCGACGCCGACAGGTCGTACGTCTTCTGCGAACGGCGGTAGGGGTCGATCACGTCGTCGTTGTCGGGTTCGGCGGGCACCAGGCCGCGCTGGCTTCCGATCAGGCGCGCCAGGGCCTGCAGGCGCGCTCCGGCAGCCGGGCCGGCCGAAGCGACGCCCTCGCGCACCTCGTCGTCGGTGAGGGCTACCGCCAGCCGGGCGAACTCGCGCAGCGTGAAGGTGCGGTGCAGCAGGGCCGGCATCATCTGCACCACGTGCGAGCGGTGCTCACGCGCCATCGTCAGCACGAGGTCGGTCTCGGTCAGCAGCGGCCCGGTCAGCAGCCGGGCTCGGTGATCGCCCGACGCCGTGGCATCCGCTCCGTGCCCGATCGCGAGCTGCAGCGCCTGCTCGGTCATACCCTCGTCGACCAGCGCGTGGGTGCCGGCGCTGTGCACGCGCACGCCAAGGTCCGCCAGCGCGGATCGCAGCAGCACCTCGGCCATCGGCGAGCGGCAGATGTTGCCTGTGCACACCGTCATGATCGTCCCGCCGTCACCGCCGGGCGCGACCGGTGGGGTGGGACGGGCGGCGGCAGCCGGGGGAACGGTCCGCGCGGGCGCGGGCGCGGGTGAGACGGTGCCGGGAACGTCGGCCTGGCCTCTCGTCAAAGCCTCGCGCAGGCGTCGGAGATCCGCGCGCCGCAGGCCAGGACGCTTGCTGCTCTCAGAGTCGGACACGGCATCGCCTCTTCGTGAACAGGGTCACGCCTGCGCCCCGAAGCCGTTCGGATTCTTGACCTGCCATGCCCACGAGTCGCGGCACGCGTCGGCCAGCGAGCGCGTGGTGCGCCAGTCGAGCTGCTTGTTCGCCTTCGCCGGGTCGGCGACCGTCGTGGCGAGGTCTCCGGCGCGGGGCGCGACGATCTCATACGGGATCTCACGCCCGCTCGCCTCGGCGTACGCGCGCACCACCTCGAGCACGCTCGACCCCTCGCCCGACCCGAGGTTGTACGCCTCGACACCGGGGGAGAGGTGCGCGAGCGCGGCGACGTGGCCCTCGGCGAGGTCCATCACGTGGATGTAGTCGCGCACCCCGGTGCCGTCGACCGTGGGGTACTGGTCGCCGAACACGGCGAGCTTCTCGCGACGGCCCACCGCCACCTGCGCGACGAACGGCATGAGATTGTTCGGGATGCCCGCCGGGTCTTCGCCGATCTCACCCGACGGGTGCGCGCCGACCGGGTTGAAGTAGCGCAGCAGCACCGCCTCGAGCTCGGGCCACGCGACCTGCACGTCGGCGATGATCTGCTCGATGAACGCCTTCGTGCGGCCGTACGGGTTCGTGATCCCGACCCCGACCGGCTGGTTCTCGTCGAGGCGCTCGACCCCGGCATCCGGAGTGCCGTAGACCGTCGCCGACGAGCTGAAGACGAGCTTGCGCACATCCTTCTCGCGCATGATGTCGAGCAGGTTCAGCGTCGAGTTGAGGTTGGTGCGGAAGTACCGCGACGGCTGGGCCACCGATTCGCCGACGGCCTTGAGGCCGGCGAAGTGGATGACGGCGTCGAAGTCGACGTCGGCGAGCGCGGCATCCGCCGCCGCCCGATCGGCCAGATCCGCTTGGATCACCTGCACGCTCCTGCCGGTCAGCTTCTCGACCCGCCGCAGCGACTCGGGACTGCTGTTCGAAAAGTCGTCGACGACGATGACGTCGTCGCCGCGCTCGAGCAGCACGAGAGCGACATGGGAACCGATGTAGCCGGCACCGCCGGTGAGGAGTACACGCACGACTCCGATGCTACCGGGCGGCCCGCCGCGGCTCAGGATCACCGCAGGTTCCCTCAGATCACCGCAGTTCTCACCGCGGGCCCTCGGCGAGAGCAGAGACCTCACTAACGTGAGTGGTGCGTTGCGGAATACCCGAACGCATCGGGCCTCTGCCCGGCTCAGCGTGCCGCCCGAACGGTGACGCGGGGCCCCATGGGGACGCGCAGAGGCCCGACCTCTTCTCGTCAGCGGGCCAGCAGGGCGTCGATCCGGGCGCGCAGCTCACGAGGCCGGAACGGCTTGGTCAGGTAGTCGTCGGCCCCCGCCTCGAGACCGCGGGTGACGTCGGCCGCGTCGCCGAGGGCGGTCAACATGATGATGTGCGCGTCGCTCACCGCACGGATGCGCCGGGCGGCCTCGAGCCCGTCGATCCCCGGCATCGTGACATCCAGCGTCACCAGCAGCGGGTGATGGGCTTGCACCGCCGTCACGCCGTCGAGTCCGTTGTCGGCCGTCACGACGGTGAACCCTGCGGCGCGGAGTATCTCGGCCACCAGGTCACGCACGTCACGATCATCATCTACGACGACAGCGGTCGACGAGAATGCGTTCACATCAGTCATCTCAGAGTCCCCACTCTGGAAGGGAGGGACGCCGATTCCCCAGGGCGCCCGCTGACATGCTACAGCTCGACGCGACCACGGTCGACAAGTCCGGGTTGATCGGCATCGGCCCGCACCCGCTCCCACCGGTCGCCGCCCTCGGCGTGCGCCCGCCGCGCGGCCTCGCCGGCCGTCGCCGTGAGTGCGTCGAACCCGTAGCCGACCGTCGAGACCGGGGCCCAGCCGATGCTCGCCGTCAACCGCAGCGGCAGCGACCGGTCGTGCTCTGATCTCGCGACACGTTCGAGCAGCTCGGTGAGCAGCTCACGCACGCCGCCCTGCGCGCGAGGAACGAGAGCGAGGAAGCGGGCCGGGTCGATCTTCTCGATGTCGGCGTCGGCGGGCAGCACGCTGTCGACGTCGCGCGCGAACTTATGCGCGACGGCGTTGAACTCGGCCGTACTCGACGCCGTGCGGATGTCGTCGGGATCGTCGAGGCGGATGTCGAGCAGCGACCACAGGTCGTCGTCGGCGGCGCGCGCACGCTCGAGGCGGCCGCGTGCCGTGCGCTCGAACGCGTCTCGTGGAGACACAGCGACCTCTTCACCGCGAATCGTCAGCAGCAGCGTGGTGATCAGCGCGCACACCACGTACACCGACATCCCGACCATGTTCATGGTGCGCACGAGAGACAGCGCGTCGGAACCGACGACGAGGCCGCGCATCACGAGCAGCCCGTTGACGTCGATGATCACCGCGAACACGATGAACGCCGACGAGCCCCCCAGCAGCGGCAGAGCCTCGTCTCGCACGCGCGGCCCCAGCCCGACCAGCTCGACGATGATCAGGGCGGCGAACACGGCCGTCGCCGTGAAGAGCACACGCACCGCCACGCCGTACACCCCCGCGAAGCTCGACAGCAGCAAAATGACCGGTGAGAGCAGACCGAACAGGCAGCCGATCACCAGGTGCTGCCGTGCGCGCCCGCGATAGGCGCGCAACCCCGACCACAGCAGCGGCATGGGGGCGATGATCAGACCCGAGCCGAGCGCTCGCAGCGGCTCGGAGGCGACGTGATCCTGCGCCAGCCACACGTACGCCCCGACCATCGCGATCGCGAAGGCGGCCGACCACAGTGCCGTCGCCCGCGACGGCCGAGGCAGGAAGCCGAGCCCGATGAACAACACCGTCGCGAGCGTGGTCAGGGCCACGACCGGCAGCATGAGCGTCGTATTGATCATCCGTGGGTCCGTTCGCGTGCAGGTTCGGGGCAGGGGAGAAGGATGCTGACGCGCGTGCCCTGCCCGAGCTCGCTCGCCACCTCGAACCGGCCGCCCTGCGCCGCCACGATGTCGCGCGAGATGCTGAGGCCGAGGCCGGTGCCCGGGATGCCGCGCTGCCGCGCGAGTTCGGTGCGGAACTCGCGGTCGAAGATGCGGGGCAGATCCTCCGGCGAGATCCCGATGCCGTTGTCGCTCACCAGCAGGCGCACCTCACCGTCGCCTTCGCGCTGGCCGTGCACCACGACCCGGCCGCCGCGCTGGGCGTACTTGATCGCGTTGCCGAGAACGTTGTCGACGACCTGCCGCAGCCGGAACGCGTCGCCGTTCAACGGCAGGTCCTCGAAGAGGCGCGCTTCGATGGCCACCCCCGACGCCTCTGCGGCCGGCGTGAACCCCTCGATCGATGCGGTGGCGACGTCGGCGAGGTCGAACGGTGCGTCGCGGTCGTCGTTGCGTGCCTCGGGCACGCTCAGCGTCTGGTCGATGAGCTGCTGCATCCGCGTGCCGGCGTGATCGATGACGCCGAGCTGACGTCGGGTGCTCTCGTCGACGGTGCCGCGCTCGAGCAGAAGGTCGACGTGACCGAGGATCGCGGTGAGCGGGTTGCGCAGCTCGTGCGCGATCGAGCGGCGCACCGCCGCCTCGCCGGCCTGCGGATCGATGCTCTCGGTGACGTCTTCCACCCGCAGCAGCACCCCGTCGGCCGGGTCGTCCGGTTCGAGCACCTGTGTCGACGCCCGCAGGGCCCGCCACCGGCCGTCGAGACCGAACAGCCACACGAGCTGGTCGTGGAAGAGCTCACCGCGACCCGCCCGGGCGATCATCGTCTCGCCGGCGGGAACGGGTTCGCCGCGCCGGGTGCGGTACTCCACTGCGCGCGAGGGATGCAGCCGCGCTGACGCGTCGAGCGCGTACAGCGTGCGGAAGGCCGCGCTCGCCACCTCGACCACACCACCGGGGTCGACGCGGGCGACGCCGATGTCGAGCGCATCGAGCACCCGCAGGGTGCGCGCCTTCTGCTCCTGCACCCGCTGCAGAGCGTGGACGAGGCGGTCGGACTGTGCACGGAGCAGACGCCGTGACGAGCGGTTGCGCGCCGAGCCGACCCGCATGAACACCCCCACGAAGCAGAGCGAAAGCATCGAGATGACCACGCCCGTCGTCGCGGTGGCGGTCACACCGTCCCACAGCAGCATCACCAGCTGGATGGCCGCGATCAGCGCGAGCATCGTCACCAGCGTGAGCGTGCGGAAGTAGGTCGCGACCCACGCGACCGGAAACACCCACAGGAACATCGCCGCGGGAGTGTGCCCCGCCACCATCAGGCCGATCATGGTGGCGTCGATCACCGGCAGCACGAGCACGACCGTCGAGGGCAGGCGATGCCAGGGCGCCGACAGGGCGACCAGGGTGACCGCGATGATGGTCACGGTGCTGACGCTGAAATGCCAGTCGACGAAGCGGGCCGGCTCGAGGGCGGCGACGCCGACGGCCATCGCGACGGTCGTGAAGGCGATCACGAGCTGCCACTGCCAGATCGAGCGGTCGCGGCCGTCGCCGAAATGGCGGCGCGCACGGGGAGACAGTGCGGATCCCCTCAGCATGAGCGCCAGTGTAGCGGGGCGGGAATCGTGCGGCGGGCCGCGTGGCATCCCGCCGCGACGGGACGTGTGCTGCGCGGTGGATACGATTGGCTCCGTGAGCGTCGCCCCGAACCAGCCGCTGTCTCCGTACCGTGAGATCGACCGCGCCGACTGGGCGCGCCTGGCGGCGGGGATCGATCAGCCTCTCACCGAGACCGAGGTGGTCGGCATCCGGGGCATCGGCGACCGCCTCGACATCACCGAGGTGCGCGAGGTCTACCTGCCGCTGAGCCGCCTGCTCAGCCTGTACGCCAGCTCGACCCGCGAGCTGGGCGCGGCCACCAGCGCGTTCCTGCAGGAGAGCGACACGACGACCCCGTTCGTCGTCGGGGTCGCAGGCTCCGTCGCCGTCGGCAAGTCGACCATCGCCCGCCTGCTGCGCGAGCTGATGAGCCGGTGGCCGGGCACGCCCCGGGTCGAGCTGGTGACGACCGACGGGTTCCTCTACCCGAACGCCGAGCTCGAACGTCGCGGGCTGATGGACCGCAAAGGCTTTCCCGAGTCGTACGACCGGCGCGCGCTCATCTCGTTCCTCACCGAGGTGAAGAGCGGCGCCGTCGAGGTGCGCGCCCCGTTCTACTCGCACATGCGCTACGACATCGTGCCCGACGCGCACGTCGTCGTGCGACGCCCCGACGTCGTGATCGTCGAGGGCCTCAACGTGCTGCAGCCTCCGCCCGCCCCGAACGACGTCGCGGTCAGCGACCTGTTCGACTTCTCGATCTTCGTCGACGCCGACACCGCCCACATCGAGCGCTGGTACATCGACCGCTTCCTCGCGCTGCGTCAGAGCGCGTTCAGCAACCCGTCGTCGTACTTCAACGTGTTCGCGCACCTCAGCGACGACGAGGCGGTCACGACGGCGCTCGGGTTCTGGAACGAGATCAACATGCCCAACCTCGTCGAGAACGTGATGCCGACGAAGCACCGCGCCACGCTCGTGCTGCGCAAGGGCGCCGAGCACGCCGTCGAGAGCGTGCGGCTGCGCAAGGTCTGAGCGGGCGGCCGCCTGCTCGCGGTCACCCGCCGGCGGTCACTTCGCCGGATGCTCGGCGACGTACTGCGGCACGGAGTCGTTCTTCAGCGCCTCTGACAGCGCCGCAAGGCCATCCCAGTCGGGCTGCACGATCGACTGGTCGCCGACCATGCCGGTGCCGAGCGTCGGCGAGGTGAGGAAGACGATCTCGCTCTTGTCGACCTCGCGCAGGCTCAGCCCGAGCGAGGCCACGGTGCCGGCATCCAGCCCCGCGTCGACGGCGAGGAAGGGAGCCAGAGCGGCGACCGACGCCGAGATGCGGCCCGGGTCGGTCAGGGTCTCGCGGCTGACCAGCTTGTCGAGCATGCCCTTGATGAACGCCTGCTGGTTGCGCACGCGCTGGTAGTCGCCGTCGGTGAACGGGTAGCGGGCACGCACGTAGGCGAGTGCCTGATCTCCGCGCAGCTCGATGGGTCCCTGGGCGAACGAGTACTTGCCCTCGCTGAACGCGATCGAGTTGTTCACGGTCACGCCGTCGAGCGCCTCGCTCAGGCCCTTGAACCCCTCGAAGTCGGTGATCGCGACGTGGTCGATGCGCACGTCGGTGATCTCCTCGAGCGTCTGCACGAGCAGCGGGGTGCCGCCGAACGCCAGCGCCGAGTTCAGCTTGCCGTTGCCGTAACCGGGGATCGGCACCCAGTTGTCGCGCATGAACGAGATCACCTGCACACCCGAGCGGTCGGCGGGGATGTGCACGAGCAGCATCGTGTCGGCGCGCTGCCCGCGGATCTCGTCCACCGAGCCGCCCAGCCCTTCACGCGAGTCGGAGCCGAGCAGCAGGATGTTCAACGCATCGGGGTTGCTCTGCGTCGGCCGTGCCGCGTCGGTGGGGAACACCTCCGCCGACGGCAGCGTCTCGGCCTTGTTGTACGACGAAGCCAGGCTGCCGAGATAGACCACGGCGGTCACCGCGACGACGATGAGCACGGCGACGATGCCGAAGACGATGCCCCAGATCCATCGGCGCGCCCGACGGGAGCGCGGCTCGGTGGCGGTGGCGGCCCCATCGGGGTCGGAGATCTGCATAGGGGGAATTATCCCGTGTGCCGCTGGGAGTTCTGACCAGGGGGAGGCAGAGCGAGCGTCGAGGGGTGATTTCGGGGGTGAAATCCTCGGAAGCCGTCGTGAGGCGACCCGCGTAACCGACACGCTGGCAGAGACCCAGAAATGCGGGCGCGGCGTCCACCCGAGGACGTGCCGAACGGCCATGCCGCCCGCATCGCCTGGGTCATCCGCGCGCGCGAACGCCGCGGGTCACACCAGGGGAGACGATCTTGATATTCCGTGCTGGGCAGACGCAGCATCTGCCTGATTCGAACCGACCACGATCCGAGCGCCGCTGGCGATTCGGCCTGAAGCGCCTCGTCGCGGGTGCGGCGAGCACAGCCGTCGTGGCGTCGTCGCTCGTCATCGGCGGTATCGTCGCCGCGCCGCCTGCGGCCGCCGCCGATCCGTTCGTCTGCGACGCGGGGTCCGTGTACGTGCAGAGCACCAGCCAGGTGCGCGAGTTCAAGGTGAACAAGAGCGGCACCGGCGGCTCGCTTGACATGAGCGGCGACGGGATCGGCACCGGCCACCGGAACAACGGCCTCGGAATCTCATCGAACGGGCGCTACGCCTACACGGTGACCAACACGGACACCGCGAAGTTCGTGTCCAAGCACGACCGCACCGCGAACCGTACGACCACCTCTTCGCAGATCCCCGCCGATGCCGGGCTCGACAGATCGATCCTGCGTGGCGCAGTGCACCCCATCACGGGTGTCTACTACTTCTCCAGCGGCACCAGCAGCAACGGCATCAAGCTCTACGCCTGGAACGAGAAGACCGCCACGCCGACAGCCGTGCAGGTCGGCACGCTGAGGCCGGCCAGCGGCAGCGCCGCTTTCGGAAGCAACGGCGACATGGCGTTCAGCGCCTCTGGCCAGTTGCTCCTGGTCGCCGACCACGTCATCTACTCCGCGGACCTGCCAAACGTCGATTCGATCGAGCAGAGCTCGGCCGACATCGCGGCCAAGCAGGTCTTCGCGATGGACTCGACCGTCAAGGGCAACGGCATCGCATTCGGCAACTACGGGCGCATCTTCATCTCCGCTGGCGCCGCCGACGGCACCGGGCTCATCATCGAGGTCGACCTCGCCAAGGGAACGACCGTCAGCACGACGCCGATCGACTTCTCGCCGACCGACATGTCGAGCTGCACCTTCCCCAACACGATCACCCTGAAGAAGGACCTGCCGGCAGGCCGGCAGGCGGCGACCGACCAGTTCGCTCTGCACGTCGACGCACCCCCCGCCTACAAGACCCCTCACACCGAGGCGACCACGCGAGGCAATGCCACCGGCCTGCAGCCCGACTACGTCGGCCCCGTGTTCGTCAACCAGGGCGACACATTCACGCTCACCGAGCAGGCATCCGGCACCACCAAGCTCGACCAGTACGCGTCGTCGCTCGCCTGTGAAGAGATCACACCCACCGGCACCAAGCCGGTCGCAGTGACCGGCAGCACGGTCGTGCAGCCGCGTGGTGAGCTGGGCACCTCGATCGAGTGCGCGTTCACCAACGCCAAGCTCACGCCCGGTCTGACTCTGCGAAAGACGGCTGATCCGGCATCCGGCACCGCCGTCAATGCGGGCCAGAAGATCACCTACACCGTCGAGGCGCAGAACACCGGAGACACCGCACTCGACCCCGTGCGCGTCACCGATGACCTGACTGACGTGCTCGCCCACGCGGCGTACTCCGGCGACGTGACGACGCGCATCGACGGCACGGATGTCACCTCCGGCGCCGCGGCCGTCGACGGCACCACGCTGGCATGGACGGGATCGCTGAAGCCCAGCGAGGTTCTCACCATCACGTACTCGGCGATCGTGAACGACGACGTCGCGGGCGAGACAATCGCCAACCGCGTCACCGCATCCGGTACGCCCCCGGGGTCTTTCGAGCCCATCGTTCCCCCCGCCGTGACCACCGAGCACCCCGTCGCCGGCTTCGTCATCGACAAGACCGCGAACCCGGCAGCCGGCACCGTCGTGCAGCCCGGCCAGAAGATCAGCTACACCGTCACCGGCACCAACACCGGTGCCACCACCCTGAACCCGGCGCGCATCGGCGACGACCTCAGCAAGGTGCTCGCCGGCGCCGCCTACAACGACGACATCGCCACACGGATCGACGGCGCCCCCGTCGCCACCGGTGCGGCGACGATCACCGGCGACAAGCTGGCCTGGACCGGCCCTCTGGCCGCCGGCGCGACCGTCGAGATCACCTACTCGGTGACCGTCGCGCAGGGCGCATCCGGCACGGTCATCAGCAACACGGCATCCGGAGAGGCGACGCCCACCACGCCCGACCCCGCCAACCCCGACGGGCCGCCGATCCCCGGCACGCCCATCACCCCGCCCTCGGTCACGACCGAGCACCCGGCGATCGGATCCGGCTTCACGATCAGCAAGTCCGCTGACCCCGCATCCGGAACCGCGGTCGAGGCCGGTGACACCATCACCTACACCGTCACCGGCACCAACACCGGAGACACCGAACTGCGCCCCGCCGAGATCGTCGACGACCTGTCAGCCGTGCTCGACGACGCGCGCTACAACGACGACGTCACCGCCAGCCGCGGCGCCGCCGAGGTGAAGAACGGCACGCTCACCTGGACGGGAACGCTCCCGAAGGGGGCGTCCGTCACCATCCGCTACAGCGTCACCGTCAAGGCGGGCGTCAAGAGTGCGCTGCTGAAGAACAGCGCCGAGGGCTCCGCCACCCCGCGGATTCCCACCGACCCGTCCGACCCGCAGAGCCCGACCACTCCGGGCACTGCGATCACGCCGCCGCCGGCGACGACGACGCACCCCGTCGTCGACAACGGCTTCACCGTGAGCAAGACGGCCTCGCCCGCCTCGGGCACCGCTGTGCGTGCGGGTGACACGATCACCTACACGGTCGTCGGCAAGAACACCGGCAACACGGCGCTCGACCCGGCCTCGCTCTCCGACGACCTGTCTGCGGTGCTCGGTTCCGCTCAGCTCACCGGCGACATCACCGCGTCGACGGGCACGGCCACGCTCGACGGGCAGGTGCTCCGCTGGACGGGCGCGCTGGCCGCGGGCGCCTCGGTCACCCTCACCTATGCGGTGACGGTGAACGACGACGCCACCGGCGTGCTGCTGCGCAACACGGTCGCCGGCCAGGGCACGCCCCTGATCCCGTCCGACCCGACCAACCCCGAGAGCCCGACTACGCCGGGCACCCCGGTGAGCCCACCCTCGACCAGCACCGAGCACCCCGTGGCGAACCCGGGCTTCACCGTCGTGAAGTCGGCGAACCCGGCATCCGGAACGCGCGTCGACCCGGGCAGCGTCATCGAGTACACCGTGACCGGCACCAACACCGGTGACACCGTGCTCGACCCCGCGACGATCACCGACAACCTCGCGAACGCACTCGCGAACGCCGCGTACAACGGCGATGTCGCAGCGAACCGCGGAACGGCGAAGGTGGCGGGCACCGCTCTCACCTGGAACGGCTCACTGAAACCTGGCGATCAGGTCATCATCACCTACTCGGTGACCGTCGACGGCGATGCCGGGGGAGAGACGATCCGCAACTCGGTGACCGGCTCTGCGACCCCGCTGCTGCCGGAGGATCCGAGCGACCCCGACAGCCCGACGACGCCCGGAACCCCCGTGACGCCGCCGACGGTTACCACCGAGCACCCGGTCAACGCGCCGGGCTTCACGTTCGCCAAGACCGTCGATCCGGCAGCCGGCACCGCCGTCGACCCGGGTGAGACCGTGACGTACACGCTCACCGGTGTGAACACCGGCCAGACGGCGCTGCCGCTCGTCGAGATCGCCGACGACCTGTCGGGCGTGCTGTCGCACGCGTCGTACAACGGCGACGCGGTGGCGAAGGTGAACGGCACCACTGCGACGGCCCCCGCTGTCGCGGACGGCACGCTGTCGTGGACGGGGGCGCTCGCGGTCGGTCAGAGCGTCGTCGTCACCTACTCGGTGACGGTCGGCGCGGATGCCGTCGGCGAGGTGCTGAGCAACTCCGCCACCGGCTCCGCTACCCCTCCCGGTGGCGAGAAGATCACTCCGCCGCCCAGCACCACCACCAACCCGGTGAACCTGCCCGGATTCTCGGTCTCGAAGAGCGCCGACCCGGCCGGCGGCGACGTCGACCCGGGCGACACCATCACCTACACGGTGACCGGTGCGAACACCGGCGAGACGGCCCTGGACCCGGTCACGATCGTCGACGACCTGTCGGGCGTGCTCTCGGGCGCCTCGTACAACGACGACGCGACCGCGACGATCGACGGGGCGGCCGCTGCTGCTCCCGCGGTCGCCAAGGGCAAACTGTCGTGGAGCGGTGCGCTCGCGGTCGGTCAGACGGTCACGATCACCTACTCGGTGACCGTGAACCCGGATGCCGGCGGCACGCTGCTGAAGAACTCGGTCACCGGCACCGCCACGCCTCCGGGCGGGGTGCCGCCGATCGAGACGCCTCCGGCGATCACCGAGCACCGTGTCAACGAGCCCGGCTTCTCGGTCGAGAAGACCGCTGATCCGGCATCCGGCAGCCGGGTCGATCCGGGCAGCGTCATCACCTACACGGTGACGGGCATCAACACCGGTGAGACGGTGCTCGAGCCGGTCACGCTCGGCGACGACCTCTCGGCCGTGCTCGCCCACACCGTCTACAACGACGACGCGGTCGCCCGCATCGGCGAGGCGGATGCTGTGGCTCCCACCCTCGTCGACGACGAGCTGTCGTGGCAGGGAGCTCTCGGCATCGGCGAGCGGGTCACGATCACCTACTCGGTGACCGTGAACGGCGACGCCGGCGGCGAGACGCTCAAGAACACCGTCTCGGGAGTGGCGGTGCCTCCGGGAGGGGCCGAGCTGACGCCTCCGCCGGCGACCACCGAGAACCCCGTCGGAAAGCCGGGCTTCACGTTCGCGAAGACGTCGGATCCGGCATCCGGCACGGCGGTCGCCACCGGAAGCGTCGTGACCTACACGCTCACCGGCGCCAACACCGGTGAGACGGCACTCGACCGGGTCGTCATCACCGACGATCTCTCGGGCGTGCTGCGTCTGGCCGCTCTGCGCGGTGAGGTCACCGCCACCGTCGGTGATCGCGAGGTCGCCGCCCCGGTCATCGAGGGCGATGAGCTCTCGTGGCACGGCGCCCTGCGAGTCGGCGAGTCGGTGACGATCACCTACGCGGTGACGGTGCGCGACTCGGCGGCCGGCGCGACGTTGAAGAACGTCGCCAAGGCTCACGCCACTGCACCCGGCGGCGCACCGATCACGCCCCCGGCGAGCGCGACAGAGCACCCCGTGCTGACGCCGCTGGCGCTGACGGGCATGCAGCTGGCGCCGTGGCTGCTGGGTCTGTCGCTGCTGCTGGTGATCGGCGGTACAGCGCTGCTGCTGCTGCGACGTCGAGACGCAGAATCGACGCTCGAGGGCTGACACCTGAGAGGACGAGCCCCGAATCGCCTACGCGGTTCGGGGCTCGTCCTCTTTTCGGCTTGTCGGCGACGCTCAGATGATTCCGTGCGAGTGCGCGCGAGCGAGCAGCTCTGAGCGATCGGTGACACCGAGTTTGCGGTAGATGCTCGACACCTGGGTCTTGATCGTGTTGACCGAGACGAACAGTCGCGCGGCCATGTCCTTCCGGCTGGCGCCCTCGGCGATCAGACGCAGTACATCCAGCTCACGCGCGGTGAGGGTCAGCGCGGTGCTCTGCGGGCCAGACAAGGTCTCGCCCCGCAGCAGGGCGTCGAGCTGCTCTCGCACCACGCCCGCGACAGGTAGCGAGAAGCTCTGCAGGCCCTCCGCCAGCCGAAGCGCCTGACCCTGCACGGTGTCGGCTGCGGCGCACTCTCCGAGCGCCCGATGTGCGAGCAGCAGAACAGCCACCCGCCACAGTTCGAGTTGACGAAATCCTGCTGTGTGCTCTGCCACGCGCAGCGCCGTGGAGCGGGCCTTCGCAGCTGCACCGCACTCGAGCGCGAGCCCGGCTTCAGCGAGCCTGACCAGCACGGTCTTCGCATCTGCTGCGGCCAGGGCGGCCCGGGCAGCCGCGATGTTGCCGTCGCGGTTCGCCTGCGCGGCCCGCACCAGCGCGAAAGCGCTTCCGGTGAGGCCTTCGCCCTTCTCCGCACCCGGAAGGGCAGAGGACTCCAGAGCATCCAATATCCGTCCGGCCTGGCGGTCACCGGCGAGGACAGCTGGAGCGAGGGCGAGAACGAAGACCGGCCACATCTCTCCGATGGCGGTACGCGGCATGCCCGCCAGTAGTGCGACCCCCGCGGGCTCGTGCGCTCCGCTGAGCAGAACCTCAGCCGTCCGCACCGTGGCGTCGACCAGCGGCTCCGCCCAGCTCTCGGTGCGCGCGATCCGGTTTGCCTCAGCCAGTTCGGTGCGCGCATCTGCGGGGTCGCCGACCAGAGCGCAGATGAGCGCCGCCTTGGCGTGCGCGTCTCGCACGAGAAACGTGAGGCCCGCAGGGGGAGACGTCCACTTGGCCCGCTCGAAGGCGCCGGAGGCTCCTGCGAAGTCGCCGCCGAGCAGGCGCGTGACACCCGCCTGGACGAACATGAACGACGCGTTGCCCTGCGACGGGTCTACGAGCGCATTCGCCGGCGGGGCGTCCTGTGCGATCCGTTCCGAGAGCGCCAGAGCCGTGCGCAGCTCGCCCCGCAGTCGCGCCTCGAGAATCGCCGTGGCCACCATGGTGGTGTGCACGACCGCGTTCGATGCCTTGAGGCCGCCTTCACGGGCATCGCCGAGCAGTGGCACGGATTCGCCGTTGAGCATCGCGCGGATGTACGCGAACACCGGATACCGCTGCGGTTGCGCATCGGTAGCCGCCAGCAGGACGCCCTGCAGCTCAGCGGGCGGCAGCGTGAACCACACCTCGATGTAGTGCTGCTCGAACACGGCAGCGATGCGCTCGCGGGGGCCCTCGTCGCGCAACCGGCGCAGCAGCGTCGAGGGGTCGGTGCCGAGGTGTGCGTCCGCCTCCCAGGCCAGCTCATCGGCATCGCCTATCCCGGGATGGCGAACATCGAGACGTGCTTCCTCAGTCGACGGCACGGGCTCTCCGGGTGTCGGCTCGACCCTCCCATCGGGTGTGGATCGTCGGCCGAGCCCCCCGCCTCCGTGCGTGCTCACTGTGCGTTCCTCCTTCGGCGCTCGAACCAATCTATCCGGCGCCTCGCCGTTTCGTTCAGAACCCTCGCAAAACTGCGCGTTTATTGTGGTGACCATGTGTGGAATCGTCGGATACGTGGGCCCGCGGCCCAGCCAGGACATCCTTCTCGCGGGCCTCGCCCGTCTCGAGTACCGGGGCTACGACTCGGCGGGCATCGCCGTGATCGATGAGCGCGGCGACCTGGGCATGCGCAAGAAGGCCGGCAAGCTCGCCGTGCTGCGCGACTCGCTCGCCGAGAACCCGCTCGATGACGGTACGACGGGCATCGGGCACACCCGGTGGGCAACCCACGGCGGACCCACCGACGTGAACGCCCACCCGCACCTCGCCGATGACGACAAGCTCGCCGTCATCCACAACGGCATCATCGAGAACTTCAGCGCGCTGCGCGACGAGCTGCTCGCCGACGGCGTCACCTTCCGCAGCGAGACCGACACCGAGGTCGCTGCGGCTCTGCTGGGGCGCGAGTACCGGGCATCCGGCGATCTGGCATCCGCCTTCCGCGCCGTCGTGAACCGCCTCGAGGGCGCTTTCACGCTGCTCGCGATGCACCAGGACCAGCCGGGCGTCGTCGTCGGCGCCCGCCGCAACTCGCCGCTGGTGATCGGCCTCGGCGACGGCGAGAACTTCCTCGGCTCCGACGTCGCCGCGTTCGTCGAGTACACCCGCAAGGCGCTCGCGATCGGGCAGGACCAGATGGTCTCGATCACCCCGTCGTCGGTCGAGGTGACCGACTTCGACGGCAACCCCGTCGAGGCGCAGCCGTTCGACGTCTCGTGGGACGCCGCCGCGGCCGAGAAGGGCGGCTGGCCGTCGTTCATGGCCAAGGAGGTCGCCGAGCAGCCCGACGCGGTCGCCAACACTCTTCGCGGGCGGATCGCCGACGGCCAGGTGATCATCCCGGAACTCGACGGACTCGACGAGCTGTTCGTCGGCATCGACCGCGTCATCATCACCGCCTGCGGCACCGCCGCGTACGCGGCCCTGGTCGGCAAGTACGCCATCGAGCAGTGGGCGCGCGTGCCCGTCGACGTCGAGCTCGCGCACGAGTTCCGCTACCGCGACCCGGTGATCGGCGACCGCACGCTGGTCGTCTCGATCAGCCAGTCGGGCGAGACGATGGACACGCTGATGGCCGTGAAGTACGCCCGTGAGCGCGGTGCGCGCACCCTGTCGGTGTGCAACACGCAGGGCGCGACGATCCCGCGGGAGTCGGATGCCGTCGTCTACACCCACGCCGGACCCGAGGTCGCCGTCGCGTCGACGAAGGCGTTCTCGGCGCAGATCACCGCGCTGCTGCTGCTCGGCCTGCACATGGGCCGGGTGCGCGGCACCCTTGCTGATTCTGCTGCTGCGGATGTCGCCGAACTGCAGGCCCTGCCCGAGAAGATCGCCCAGGTGCTCGCAGAAGAGAACGACCACGTCACCCAGCTGGCCGGCTGGATGGCCGACACCCGCTCGGTGCTTTTCCTCGGCCGGCACGTCGGCTACCCGATCGCTCTCGAGGGGGCGCTCAAGCTCAAGGAGATCTCGTACATCCACGCCGAGGGCTTCGCCGCCGGCGAGCTGAAGCACGGCCCGATCGCGCTGATCGAGCCCGGCCAGCCGGTGTTCGTGATCGTCCCGTCGCCGCGGCATTCGGCGCTGGTGCACTCGAAGGTCGTGTCGAACATCCAGGAGATCCGCGCCCGCGGCGCTCGCGTGATCGTCGTCGCGGAAGAAGGGGACGCCGCCGTGCTGCCCTTCGCCGACGAGGTCATCCGCATCCCGCTCGCCGGCGCGATGTTCGAGCCGCTGCTGGCTGTCGTGCCGCTGCAGATCTTCGCGATGGCGCTCGCCACCGCGAAGGGCCTCGACGTCGACCAGCCGCGCAACCTCGCGAAGTCGGTCACTGTGGAGTGAGCCCGGGCGGCACGGCGTTACGTTTGATCTCCGTACGGATGTCGGCAGGCTTCACGGATGTCGGCCGGAATGGGCGGATGCTGCCGGCATCCGTGCTTCTCGCCGACATCCGTACATGGTGTGGGGTGCGGGGTGAGGGCTTCAGCCGCCGATTCGACCGAGCGCCGCGATGATCGCCGATACGACCTCGTCCCAGTGGTGCACCACGAGCGCGTAGTCGAAGCGCAGCGTCTCGTACCCCAGGGCGGATGTCGCCGCGTCACGCGCAAGATCGATGTGGCGCCGCTCCGCGCTCTGGTGGTTCTCGCGACCATCCACCTCGAGAATGAGTCGGCCGCCCACGACGAAGTCCACCCGTCCGACCTGCCCGATCTGCACCTGACACTCCAGCCGGATGCCGAGCAGGTGCAGTCGGAATCGCAGCAGCGACTCCAACCCGCTCTGGGCGTCGGATCGGGCGAACTGCAGCATCCACTGCGCCGCCTGAGGCAGCTCCTCGGCGATGCGCCGGCGGTCGGATGCCGAGATGAGTCGGCGGTTCCACGCGGACTCGTAGGCCGCGAAGAACTCCTCGGCGGGCATGCACCGATAGGCGTGGATCAGCGCCGTCGCGACCGACGCGTACCCCACGCGGGACGTACCCGGCGAACGGTGCGCGACGCACGCGCAACCCGGATGCGGATGCCGCCGGCCGGCGCGTCCCAGCCAGACGTGCACCCCCTCGTCGGGGTCGGAGAGCACCCACACTCGCCGTGCGCGCAGGGCATCCGCGCACGTCAGCTCGCCCCCGTGTGCCGCCGCGCTGGCGATCTTCAGGTCGACCGTGGGCAGCGCGAAGACGCCGGGGCGGATGCGGCGGATGCTGCCCGCATTCACCGCGTCGGCGAGGACGCGCCGACTGCATCCGTACTGCTGCAGCAGCGTGCCACGAGCGATGCCGTCGAAGCGGGAGAGCAGGTCTGCGGGCGCCAGCATCACTCGAGCATCGCCGGGCGCGGGGGACACGCGCACTGGATTCAGGCAGATTGTGGACGAACGGGACGAATCGCGTTCTGTGGAGGAAGAGTGCACGGCGCACCGGCCGCACAGATGTCGGCGGGATGGACGGATGTCGACGCAGACCGGAGTTTCCGGCCTGCATCCGTGGTCTGAGCCGACATGTGTGCTGGCGGGGCGTTTCCGGGGCGGGCGGAGTGACAGCCCCAGCTCGCCGGATGCCGCCGAGTAGGCTGAACGGGTGATCATGGGCACCGGCATCGACCTCGTCGACATCGCACGGTTCGAGCGTTCGGTCGCCCGCACGCCCCGGCTGCTGCAGCGCCTGTTCACCGAGGCCGAGCAGCAGCTCAAGCTGCATTCCCTCGCCGCGAGGTTCGCCGCGAAGGAGGCGCTCATCAAGGCGCTCGGCGGCAGCGACGGGGTGCACTGGACCGAGATCGAGATCGGCGCCGAGCCCTCGGGCAAGCCGCTCTTCGTGCTCAGCGGCTCGACCGCGGCGGTCGTCGCCGAGCGCGGCATCACCACCCTGCACCTGAGCATGACGCACGACGCGGGCCTGGCCATCGCGTACGTGATCGCCGAGGGGACGGATGCCGCATGACCGCCGCTCCCTTCTCCGCCGACACCCCCACTTCCTGCCGACACCCCCACGTGCGGGCGTCTCTACCTGGGGGTGTCGGAGCGAAGTGGGGGTCTCGACCCACCGGGCGCGGGCGAACGCGGGGGCGATGTGAGGAGGAGACAGCATGACACCGGGCACTCCGTTCCGTGAGGCATCCATCGACCTGGGCGCGATCGCGCACAACGTCGGGCGCCTGCGCTCGCTCACCGGGGTCGATGTGATCGGCGTGGTCAAGGCGAACGGGTACGGGCACGGCGCTGTCGAGGTCGCCACGGCGGCGCTCGCCGGCGGGGCGGCCCGGCTCGGCACGGCCACCCTCGAGGAGTCGCTCGCCCTGCGCCGTGCCGGCATCACCGCACCGTTGATGGCGTGGCTGCACGCCCCCGACCGTCGCTTCGACGACGCCGTCGAGGCCGGCATCGAGATCGGCGTCTCGTCGTATCAGCAGCTGCTCGCGGCATCCGAAGCGGCGCGGCCACCGGCATCCATCCATCTCAAGGTCGACACCGGCCTGTCCCGCAACGGCCTCGCACCCGCCGAGTTCGATCGCGTCTTCGCCGAGGCCGCCCGCCTCGAGCGCCTCGGGCGCGTCCGCGTGCTCAGCATCTTCAGCCACCTCTCCGGCGCGAGCGGCGACGACGACCGCGCGCAGCTGGCCCGGTACGAGCAGATCGTCGCGCAGGCCGAGAGTCACGGCGTGCGCCCCGAGGTCCGTCACCTCGCCGCGACCGCCGGCGCGATCGACATCCCCGAGGCGCGGCTCGACGCGGTGCGCATCGGGATCGGGATGTACGGACTCTCGCCCTTCGCCGACCGCACCTCGGCCGACCTCGGCCTGCGCCCGGCGATGACGCTGCGCGCGGGTGTCGCGGCCGTCCGCCGTGTGCCCGCCGGCACCGGCGTCTCGTACGACTACGCCTACCGGTGCGAGAACGAGACGACGCTCGCGCTCGTGCCGCTCGGGTACGCCGACGGGGTTCCGCGGCAGGCATCCGGGGCCGGTCCGGTGATGATCAACGGCCGCCGGTACACCGTCTCGGGACGCGTCGCGATGGACCAGTTCGTCGTCGACGTCGGCGACGACGAGGTGCGCCCCGGCGACGAGGTGGTGCTGTTCGGCGACCCGGCGGCGGGGCTGCCGAGCGCGACCGAGTGGGCGGATGCCGCGGGCACGATCAACTACGAGATCGTCACGCGCATCGGCGACCGGGTGCCGCGGAGGTCGCACTCATGACGGTGGACCCGGCCTTCCTCGGTCGACACGAGATCCGCACGTCGGATGCCATGGAGACTCTCGGTCTGCGCATCGGCGAGCAGCTGCGACCGGGCGATCTGCTGATCCTCACCGGTCCGCTCGGCGCCGGCAAGACGACGTTCACGCGCGGGCTCGCTGAGGGGCTGGGCGTGCGCGGACCGGTGCAGAGCCCCACGTTCGTGATCGCGCGCACCCACCCGTCGCTGGTCGGAGGAGCGCCGCTCGTGCACGTCGACGCCTACCGGCTCGGCTCGGCCGCCGAGCTCGACGACCTCGACATCGACTTCGCACGGTCGGTCGTCGTGATCGAGTGGGGTCGGCCGATGGCATCCGCCGTGGCCGACGCGTGGTGGGACATCGAGATCGAACGACCCGTCGGGGGCGACGACGAGCTGGCCGACGAGGACCTCGACGCCGACGCCCCGCGGTTCGTGACGGTCACGCGCGTCGAGGCCTGACGCGGGGCTGGCCTGGCATTCGGCCCGTCGAGTGGGCCCATATGGTCGCGTCGTGGGCGTGGAGGCCGCCATTCGGGCCCAGCGGGCGAGGGATGCGAGGGTCGGGCTGGGGGCGATTCTGTCGAGTGGGCCCATATGGTCGCGTCCTGGGGGCTGAGGCGACCATTCGGGCCCAGCGGGCGGGCGCGGGCGAGAGGCGCGACGGGCGGGCTGAGGGCCGAAGCTGTCGAGTGGGCCCATATGGTCGCGTCCTGGGGGCTGAGGCGCCCATTCGGGCCCAGCGGGCGGGCGCGGGCGAGAGATGCGAGGGTCGGGCTGAGGGCCGACGTTGTCGAGTGGGCCGATGTGGTCGCGTCGCGAGGGGTGAGGCGACCATTCGGGCCCAGCGGGCGGGCGCGGGCGAGGGGCGCGAAGGGCGGGCGGGCTGGGGGCCGATGCTGTCGAGTGGGCCCATATGGTCGCATACTGGCGGATGAGGCAGCCATTCGGGCCCAGCGGGCGCGGGGGCGGGGGGCGACAGCGGCGCGACGGCGGGCGAGTGGTGCAGACCCTCAGAGCGACCCGCCCGGGGTCAGGACTCGGGGTCGCGCCGGCGGGTGAGCGCGGCGAGGATGTCGTCGGCCGCGTTCGCTCCGGATGCCGCTGCCGAGACGTTCTCGGCCTCTACGGCCTGCACGATCTCGGAACGCTGGATGCGGGTCGTGCGCGGCGCGTTGATGCCGACGCGCACGCTGTCGCCCTTGACGTCGAGGACGGTCACCTCGATCTCGTCGCCGATCAGCACGCTCTCGCCGATACGCCTCGTCAACACCAGCATCCGATCAGCCTACCGGCGCAGGCGGCACCGAGCCGCTGACGGCGGGCTGGGCCGCATCGCGCACCACTCCGACCGTCTCGATCGTGAACGAGCCGCTCGCCTCGGTGTACGACAGCACCGGCAGTCCGTCGGTCTGCGCCGACACGAGGCGCCGCACCGCCGAGCGCAGCGACGGCGCGCAGACGAGCACGGGCTCGCCGCCGTCTCCGGCTGCGGCGGCGGTGACCGCGGCTCGCACCGAGTCGATCACGGCCTCCATGCGCTGCGGGTCGAACACGATCTGCGGACCGTCGTCGCCCATGCGCAGGCTCTCGAGCATCGCCTGCTCGAGCAGCGGGGTGATCATGATCACGCGCAGCACCCCGTCTTCGGCGAACCGCGCGGCGATCGCGGGGCCGAGCGCGGCCCGGGCGGCCTCGATCAGGCCCTCCGGCTCGGTCGACGTCTTCGCGCGCAGCGCGAGCGCCTCGTAGATGCGGCTGAGGTCGTTGATCGGCACGCGCTCGGCCAGAAGACCCTGCAGCACGCGCTGCACCTCGGCGAGTGACAGCAGCGCGGGGGTGAGCTCTTCGACCGCGGCGGGCGAGACCTGCTTGAGAGCGTCGGTGAGCTGCCGGACGTCCTCTCGGCTGAGCAGCCTCGCCGCACCGGCGTGGATCACGCTCGACAGGTGCGTGATGACCACGCTCGCCCGGTCGACGACGGTGGCGCCGGCGAACTCGGCGCTGTGCCGCATCTCGACCGGGATCCACTTGCCCTCCAGCCCGAAGACCGGGTCGTGCACCGCGGTGCCGGGCAAGGTGTCGAGGCCCGCGCCGAGGGCGAGCAGCCGCCCGGGCGGCACGATGCCGCGTCCGGCCTCGACGCCGGCGATGCGGATCACGTAGGTCGACGGGGCGAGGTCGATGCTGTCGCGCGTGCGCACCGGCGGCACGACGAGCCCGAGGTCGAGCGCGATGCGCCGGCGCAGCGCCTTCACCCGCGCGAGCAGGTCGTCCGGCCCGCCGGTGACGAGGTCGACGACATCGGAGGCGAGCTGGATCTCGAGGGCGTGCACCCGCATCCGCTCCATCAGCTCCTCGGAGCTGTCGGATGCCGTCGGCTGCTCCGCCTGCTCGGCGGCGTCCGCCGCCGCGGCATCCGCCTGCGTCGCCCTGATGCGCTGCGCAGCGAGGATCAGCAGCGCTCCGACCACCATGAACGGCAGCATCGGCATCCCGGGGATGAACGCCATCACGATCGCGGCGCAGCCGGCGATGTTCAGCGCGTTCACCGACTGCCCGAGCTGCGCGAACGCCTCGCTGCCCATCTCGGTCTCGGCGTTCGAACGGGTCACGATCATGCCCGTCGACACGGCCATCAGCAGGGCGGGGATCTGCGTGACCAGGCCGTCGCCGATCGTCAGCAGGCTGTAGGTGCTGACCGACTCCTCGATCGCCATGCCGTGCGAGACCATGCCGATCGCGATGCCGCCGACCAGGTTGATGATGATGATCACGAGACCCGCGATCGCGTCGCCCTTGACGAACTTCGAGGCTCCGTCCATCGCGCCGTAGAAGTCGGCCTCGGCGGCCACCTCGGCACGGCGCTCGCGCGCCTGCGCGTCGGTGATGAGTCCGGCGTTGAGGTCGGCGTCGATGGCCATCTGCTTGCCCGGCATCGCGTCGAGGGTGAAGCGCGCGCCCACCTCGGCCACGCGCTCGGCGCCCTTGGTGACCACGACGAACTGGATCACGACGAGGATGAGGAAGACGACCGCACCGATGATCAGCGACCCGCCCACGGCGATGGCGCCGAACGCCTCGATCACCTGCCCGGCGTACGCCTCGCCGAGCACGAGACGGGTGGATGCCACGTTCAGGCCGAGCCGGAACAGCGTCGCCACGAGCAGCAGCGACGGGAACACCGAGAAGTCGAGCGGTCGCCGAATGAACATGGTCGTCAGCAGGATCACCAGGGCGAACAGGATGTTCAGGATGATCAGCAGGTCGAGCAGCACCGGCGGCACCGGCACGACCAGCAGCATGATGATCCCCACCACGGCGATGGGCACCGCGATCCGGTTCAGCATTCCGCGCATGCGCTTCTCCTCCACATCGAACTCATCGACCTCGTCGAACTCATCAGGCGGTCCTCTCCGGGATCGCGTGCACGCCGCGCGCCGACCCCCGCTTGCGCAGCATGTCGACGAACACGAGCACCCGGGCGACCGCCGTATACAGCTCTGCGGGGATCTCCTGCCCCAGATCGCACGCCGCGTGCAGCGCGCGGGTGAGCGTGACATCGCGCACCATCGGCACGCCGGCCTCGATCGCGCGCTCGCGGATGCGCTCGGCGACGACGCCCTTGCCCTTCGCGACGACCTTCGGGGCGGATCGGCCGACTTCGTAGCGCAGCGCAACGGCGACGTGCGTGGGGTTGACCAGCACCACGTCCGACCCGCTGACGGCGGCGATCATGCGGTTGCGGCTCATGGCCAGCTGACGCGAGCGGCGCTGCTGCCGGATCAGCGGGTCGCCCTCGGAGTTCTTGTGCTCGTCGCGCACCTCCCGCTTGGTCATGCGGGTGTGCTTCATGTTGCGGCGCATCACCACGAACACGTCGAGGGCAGCGAGCCCCAGGCCGACCGCGACGGCAACCTGCAGCAGCGTCGCGGTTCCGCCCGCCGCGGTGCTGAGCAGGCGGGTGATCGAGTGCGCGCCGCTGACCGAGAGCACGGGCACCAGCGACGCGATCACGGCCCACAGTGCGACGGCGATCGCCGCGGTCTTCAGCAGCGCCTTCGCGCCCTCCCACAGCGCCTGCATGCCGAACAGGCGCTTCACGCCCGAGACGAGGTTGAACTGCTCGTAGCGGCCCGACAGCTTGCGCATCCGCACCCCGCCCTGCACGACTGCGCCGATCAGGGTGACCACCGCGACGCTGACGAGCAGCGTGCCGAGGGTGGGCAGCACCGACCCGAGGCCGAGCCCGAGCACGCTCAGCGCCGCCTGCGGCGACGGGTCGCGCATGATCGACGGCAGCGTGATGAGCTGCTCGGTGCCGGCGGCGGCGCCGGCCGCCATCGCCGCGGGCATCGCGATGCCGGCGGCGGCGATGCCCAGCCAGGCGGTGAGGTCCTGGCTGCGTGAGAGCTTGCCCTTCTGCCGGGCCTCGCGCAGGTGCTTGTCGGTCGCCTTCTCACTGCGCTCGCCGCTGTCGCTCATCGCCCCACCCCCTGCATCATGCGCAGCGCCTGAGTGGCGAGGGCGTCGACGATCCCGGGCAGCGCGATGAAGGTGAACCCGGCGAGCACGAGGGTGAGCAGGATCTTGATCGGGAAGCCCATCGCGAACGCGTTCAGGGCGGGTGCGACGCGGGTGATGAGGCCCAGACCGGCATCCGCGAGGAAGAGCACGAGCAGCAGGGGGCCCGCGATCTGCACCGCGCCGAGGAACATCTGCACCACCCCGTCGACGAGCATCTCGGCGGGCGAGGCGAGATCGAGCAGACCGTCGACGGGCACCGCGGCGAAGCTGCGGGCGAGGCCGCCGAGCACGATCTGATACCCGCCCGAGGCGAACAGCAGCGCGAAGGCGGTCATGTGCAGCAGGCGGGTGAACTGCGCGCCGTTGACCAGCGACTGCGGGTCGAACGCCTGCGCGAGCTGGAAGCCGCCGAAGATGTCGATCAGTCCGCCCGCGGCCTGCACGGCCGAGAAGCACAGGAAGACGAGGAAGCCGAGCACGGCGCCGGTGAGCACCTGCACGACAAGAGCACCGAGGAACGCCGCGGTGTCGAGGGTCTCGTACCCGGGTGCGACCACGCCCGACACGGCCAGGGCCAGGGCCATGGCCAGCATCGCCTTGATGCGCACCGGGAACCCGCCGTACGAGAAGGGTGGGGCGATCATGACGAACGCCGTGATGCGCACGCCGGCGAGCATCGTCGCCTCGAGCCAGGCGAAGTCGATCGGGATGTGCACGTCAGCCGCCGCTCAGCAGCTGCGGGATGCGGTCGAACATCATCTCGGTGAACTGCACGATCTCGGAGATCATCCAGTTGCCGGCGATGAGCAGCGCGATGCCGACCGCGACGATCTTCGGCACGAACGACAGCGTCACCTCCTGCACCTGGGTGATCGACTGCAGCAGCGAGATGGCGAAGCCCACGACGAGCGCGGTGATCAGCAGGGGAGCGGCGAGCTTCGCGGCGACCAGCAGACCCTGCGTGCCGATGTCGAGGACGGCCTCGGGACTCATCCCACACCCCCGTAGCTCTCGATCAGCGTGCGGATGATGAGTCCCCACCCGTCGACGAGGATGAACAGCAGGATCTTGAACGGCAGCGAGATCATCACCGGCGGCAGCATCATCATGCCCATCGACATCAGCGCCGCGGCGACGACGAGGTCGATCACGAGGAACGGCACGAAGATGACGAACCCGATGATGAATGCGGCACGCAGCTCCGAGATCATGAACGCGGGGATCAGCGTGTACAGCGGCACGCTCTGCGGATCCTCCGGGTTCGGCAGCGAGGCGATCCGGGTGAGCAGCGCGAGATCCTCTTCGCGGGTGTAGCGCAGCATCCAGTCACGCAGCGGCGGCTGGCCGAGGTCGACCGCCTGGGTGAAGGTGACGGAGCCGTCGATGTACGGCTGCACGGCGACGGTGTTGATGTCGGCCAGCACCGGCCACATGATGAACATCGACAGGAACAGCGCGAGCCCGGCGAGCACCTGGTTGGGCGGGATCGTCGGCAGCGACAGCGCGTTGCGGGTCATCGCGAGCACGACGAAGATCTTCGTGAACGACGACATCATCAGCAGCAGCGCGGGCGCGATCGACAGCAGGGTGATGCCCAGCAGCGTGAGGATCGACGACGACGGCGACCCGTCGACGCCGTTGATGTCGATCGTGATGCCCTGCTGATCCGAGCCCGGTGCGGTGGGAGGGGTGGGCGCCTCCGGATCGTCGGGCTGGTCGACGGTGGTCGGGACCGAGACGGATCCGGATGCGGTGGGTGCGGATGCCGGGGAGGCGAGGGATGCCGAGACGGCCGCCGACCCGGCCGCGGTGACGGATGCCGGATGCCCGATACCGGCGTGCGCGGCGGCGCCGGTGCCCAGCACGGATGCGACGACCAGCGCGGCGCCGATCAGCGCGAGCACGGTGGCACGCCGCGCGATCGTCAGGGCGGCGCTCATCGCGCGCGACGCAGGAACTCTGCGGTCTGCCGCCAGGTCTGCGGGGAGAGGATCGATCCGCCCAGCGGGTCGGACGGGCTGGGGCGGCGGTGGCGACGCAGCGGCGGCTGCTCGGCCGCGCGTTCTTCGGCCAGCAGCGCATCGAACGTGCCGCCGGACGTCTCGCCCGCGACCGGCTCGCCGGCCACCCGGTGCACGACGGGGCGGGTGATGTGCTCGGCCGCCGTCCGCTCGATGAGATTCACGCCGTGCTCGGTGACCGCGAGCATGTACCGCGCGTCGTCGGTCTCGACCACCACGAGCTGCGCCTTCGAGCCGAGCGCGCGACGCGCGACCACGGTGATCTCGGCGCCGTCGCGTCGCTGCTGCACCCGCTTGCCGACCCGGCGCTGCACGTACCAGAGCAGCCCGAGCACCGCCGCCAGCGAGAGGGCGACGCGCAGCAGCAGGAGCAGCTCGTCCAGATCAGGCCTCGGCGTTCTCGAGGATGCGGGTGATCCGCACCGCATAGTCCTGGTCGACGACGACGATCTCGCCGTGCGCGATCACGCGCCCGTTGAGCAGCACGTCGGCGGGAGCGCCGGCCGAGCGGTCGAGCTCGACGATGCGCCCCGGCTCGAGATCGAGCACGTCGCGCACGGCCATCCGGGTGCGTCCCACCTCGACGGT
The DNA here is from genome assembly GCF_053645675.1 of Microbacterium sp. NPDC055312. NCBI lineage: Bacteria > Bacillati > Actinomycetota > Actinomycetes > Micrococcales > Microbacteriaceae > Microbacterium > Microbacterium sp. NPDC055312. The sequence continues at coordinate 320,618 of NZ_JBSHMU010000003.1, forward strand.
GAGATCCATCTCGACACCCGCGATGCGCTGCAGACGGCGGGATGCCGCCGGTGCCGCCTGCGGGGCGTGGGTGATGCGCACGGCGAGGCGGCCGAGCACGCGGCCCGCGTCGTCCTGCAGGTCGAATACCTGAGCCGCCGGGTGCGCGAACACGGCAGACGCGTCGCCAAGGGTGGCCACGTCGAGCCGGCCCGCGCCGAGCGCGCCGACCGCGAGCTCGAGGGGGCCCTGCAGGCGTTCGGTCAGCGGTGCGTCTGCGAGGCCGTCGATCAGGGCATCCGGTTCGAAGATCTGCACCGCGAGCTGCGCGCTGGCCTCGCCGACGTACCCGACGATCACCGCGTCGCCGGTGTCGCCCGACGCCTGCGACGCGACGGCCGTCGCCGGCGCCGCGGTGGGCAGACGCGCGGCGAGGGCGGCGGCGATGGCGGATTCGTAGGCGATGCTGCTGGTCACGAAGGCTCCTGAGCGGTGACGGACGTCGTCGCGGTGACGACGCAGGCGAGACGGGCGCCGCTGGCACCCACGGCGGCGGTGGCGACCGACTGGTCTCCGACCATGAGGTCGAGGGGACGGTCGGCGGCGTGCGGAAGGGTGAGCAGATCGCCGACGGCGAGATCGAGTACCTCGTGCGGGCGCACTCTGCGGGGGGTGAGCCGCAGCGCGATCTCGACCGGCGTCTGCTCGACCTGCCGGTCGATGGCGCCGGGGGAGGCCGTCTCGGGCGCCCCCGTGGCAGCCGCCGACAGCGCCCGCAGGATCACGGATGCCGGAAGCATGACGCTCGCCCCGAGTGCCCGGCCGCCGGAGCGGATCGAGAGCTGGGCGACGATCACCGGTTCGTTGGCCGCGGCGACCTGGGTGAACTGCGAGCTGTGCTGGATGCCCGCGATCGTGATGCCGTCGGGCAGCAGCCCGTCGAGCGAGCGCGTGAGGTGCTCGATGGCATCCTTCATCACCGCACCGACCAGAGCCTGCTCGATGTGGGTGAGGGGACGCGCCTCAGCGGTGTCGACCGGACGGCCGCCCACCATCTGCACCACCCAGGCTGTCGCGAGCGACGCGGGGAACTGGATGACGGCGCGGGCGTCGGTGCCGGGCAGCGCGCAGACGACGAGTGTCGTCGCGGGTGGCAGCGAACCGCCGTACTCGTCGTAGGTCTGCATCGAGACCGCCTCGACGGCCACATGCGAGCGCCCGTGGGTGCGCGCGGACAGCTGCGAGCCCCACTGCCGGGCGAACGTCTCGAACGACATCTCGAGGATGCGGGCGTGCTCGCGAGAGAGGGTCGTCGAACGACCGAAGTCGTACAGCTCGACGCTGCTCTCTGCACGCACGGCTGAACGCGCGCTGTCCTCGATCACCACGACCCCGACTATCGGGCGGTGATCGGCGCGCGTAAGCAGGACGATCGATCAGCGGGAGGGCGCCTTCGCCTGCAGGCTCGGAAGCAGCTGTCGCACCCCCTCTTCGGCATCCGAGAGGACGACGACGTCGACCCGTCTGTTCTGTGCCAGAGCCTCCGGCTCGGCACCCGGCACGAGCGGTCGCGCGTCGCCGAAGCCGACCGACTGGATGATCGCGGGGTTGATTCCGGCGCCCTCGACGAGGTGGCGCAGCACCTGGGTCGATCGGCCCGACGACAGCTCCCAGTTGGTCTCGAACGGGGCGACCGACTGCCGGCTGTCGGCGTGGCCCTCGACCGAGATCTGGTTCGGGATGCTGACCAGCACCGAGCCGAGCGCATTCAGGATGTCGACGGCGACGGGGGTGAGCTCGGTGCTGTTCGTGGCGAAGAAGGTCTCGGCGCTGACCAGGCTGATCGTCAGGCCGCGGGCGTCGATCGTGAAGGTGGCGGCGTCGGCCAGCCCCTGCTGGGCGAGGGCGTCGCGGATCCGCTCGCGCAGCGCTGAGAGGTCGTCGAACTCCTTCTGCGCGGTCGACAGCTCGACGTCGGCGAAACCCTCGCCCTTCTCGTCGAGCAGATTCGCCGGCACGACCACGCCCTCCGACACGTCGACCTCGTCGGTCTTCTCGTGCCCGAATCCGGTCGCCAGCGATGCGCTCAGCGCTTCGAACTTCTCCTGATCGACGGTCGACATGGCGAAGAGCACGATGAACATGCACATCAGCACGGTGATCATGTCGAGGTACGACGCCATCCATCGCTCGTCGGGGCCGGAGTGGGCCTCGGGCTCGATGCGCCGGCGGCGCCGGACGCTCACAGTCCGACCTCGGAGAGCGGTGACGTGACGTCGCTTCCTTCTCGGCCCTTCTTCTCGGCCTTGTCCTTGCTCTTGCCGTCTCTGCCGGGCTTCGCGTCCGACACGAGCGCGCCGAGGCGCTCTTCGACGTGCGCCGGCGCGGCGCCGGCCTGCACGGCCAGCATCCCCTCCATGAGCACGGTCATGCGCTCCAGCTCCAGCTCGCCGAGCCGCTGCAGGCGGCCGCCGATCGGGAGCCAGATGAAGTTCGCCGAGAGCAGGCCCCACAGCGTGGCGACGAACGCGGCGGCGATCATCGGGCCGAGCGTCTCGGGCTGGTCGAGCTTCTCGAGAGTGTGGGTGAGCGAGACGACCGTGCCGATGATGCCGACGGTCGGGGCGAAGCCGCCGAGGGTCATGAAGAACCGCGAGGCGGTGCGGTTGCGGGCGGCAGCGGAGGCGATCTCGTCTTCGAGCAGGATGCGCAGGTCCTCGGCGTCGATGCCGTCGGCGATGCTCTGCAGCGCCTGCCGCAGGAACGGATCCTTCTCGTCGGCGACGCCGTGCTCGAGCGACAGGAGCCCTTCGGTGCGTGCCTTCTCGGCGTGACCGACGACCGTGCTGATCATGCTCTGCGCGGTGCGCCGCTCGCCGCGGAACGCCCGCGGAAGCGCCTTCACCGCATGCAGGAAGTCGCGCAGCGTGCCGCTCGCGATGCCGACGGCGATGGTGCCGCCGAAGACGAGCATCATCGGTGCGGGCAGCAGCAGGGCCGAGACCGACGCGCCCTCCATGCTGATCATGGCGAGCAGCGAGCCGAACGCGAGGACGAGCCCGAGGATGAGTCCGATATCCATCAGAGACCCTCGGTCCGAGCGGCGGCGGAGAGCCGGGATGCCTGCGCCAGAACACCCGCGCGGAACGCGGTGATCTGCCCGATGAGCTCTTCCATGGTCTCGCGGACGACGAAACGCGCGCCGTCGACCATGACGATCGTGGTGTCAGGGGATTCCTGCACCCTTTCGATCAGGTCGGGGTTGACCGCGAACCTGCTGCGGTTCAGACGCGTGACGACGATCATGAGCTCCATCCTGGAAGATCGGCCCCGGCGCGAAGCCGGTGCGACGACGGCCCATCCTGGTCCGTCCCTGGGGACTGTCGGCAGACCGGCCCGTCCCGTTAGCCGCGGACCGGGTGGGGGTGGGGTCGTCCCCTGTTGCTGACTGGGCCCATTTGGTCGCTTCGGATGCGGGGATGCCGCCCTTCGGGCCCACCGGCGTGCGGGTCGGCGGGTGCGCTGCCTCCTCCTGATCCGCATCCATCCCGCCGACTGGTCCCGTATGGTCGCTTCGGATGCGGGGATGCCGCCGTTCGGGCCCACCGGCGTGCGGCTTGGCAGTGCGTGCGGCTTCCTGCTCGGCATCCCTCCCGCCGACTGGTCCCGTATGGTCGCCTCGAATCCCGGGAGGCGGCCATTCGGGCCCACCGGCGCGCGGGCTCGGCGCGCGCCGAGACTACGTGCGCTCTGCCGCAGGCTCGGGCATCCTGCTCGGCATCCCTCCCGCCGACTGGTCCCGTATGGTCGCTTCGGATGCGGGGATGCAGCCATTCGGGCCCACTGGCGTGCGGCTCGGCAGTGCGTGCGGCTTCCTGCTCGGCATCCCTCCCGCCGACTGGTCCCGTATGGTCGCTTCGGATGCGGGGATGCCGCCGTTCGGGCCCACCGGGCGGGGAGCGGGTGTGCGCGCGCCCTTCGCTCGGCATCCCTCCCGCCGACTGTTCCCGTATGGTCGCCTCGGATGCGGGGATGCAGCCATTCGGGCCCACCGGCGTGGGGCTCGGCTGCTCGCGCGCCCTCCTGCTCGGCATCCTCCCGCTGACTGGTCCCATATGGTCGCCTCGGATGCCGGGATGCCGCCGTTCGGGCCCACCGGGCGGGGAACGGGGGTGCGTGCTGCCTCCTGATCGGCATCCCTCCCGCCGAGTGGGCCCAGATGGTCGCCTCGGATGCGGGGAGGGGACCATTCGGGACCAGCGGGCGGGAACGGGGCGCGAGCCGAGAGCGCGCGGCCGCGGGCTACGCGCGCTCGGCCGCGCGCTTCAGGCGCAGTGCTCCCACGAACCCGAGCACGAGGAACACCACCGCCACGAGCAGGGCGCCGCGGGTGGCGTCGGCGAACCCGCCGGCCAGGGCGTGGATCACCGTGGGCGTCTGCTCGCCGTACGCCGAACCGGCGCCCTGCGCACGCAGCTGGGCGATCGTCGTCCCCGCCGACAGCCGCGTGGATTCGGCCAGCTGATCGCCCGCGGCTCCGGTGATCCCCGCCCCGTCCAGCGCGGCGGGCAGCGAGACGGCGAGCCACACCGACAGCACGGTGCCCGCAACTGCCGTTCCGAGGGCGGAGCCCACCTGGCGAACCGTGCTCTGGGTCGCCGAGCCCTGGCCCGAGACGGCCACCGGGATGTCCTGCAGAACGGTGCCGGTCAGCTGCGCCGAGGCGAGTCCCAAGCCGAGCCCGTACACGACCAGGGGCAGGGCGACGACCCAGCCGGCGCTGTCGGCGTGCAGCAGCAGTGCGAGAACCAGCGTCCCGGCGATCTCGAGGCCGAGGCCGAGCAGCACGGTGCCGGGTGCGCCGAGACGCGCGGCGAGGTGGCGGGCTGCGGCGCCGGAGACGAATGCGCCCACCGCCATGGCCGCGAGCACGAGGCCGGCTCCCATCACGTCGAGGCCGAGCGCGTTGATGAGGAACAGGGGCAGGACGAAGATGATCGCGAACTCGCCGATGGCGACCATCGCGGCGGTGAGATTGCCCCACGAGAACGTCGAGAACGTGAACAGCCCGAGATCCAGCAGCGCCTCGCGCTGCACCTTCTCGCGGTGCCGCTCCCACACGACGAACAGCACGAGGGCGACGATCGCGATCGCCAGTGCCACGGGGACGGCCGAGATCGGAGCATCCTCCGACCACGTCCAGCCGAACAGGGTGAGGTCGCTCTTCGGCTTCCACCACCCGAGGTCGGGGCCTTCGACGACGGCGAAGACCAGCGCGCCGAAGCCGATCGCACTGAGCAGCGCGCCGTCGACGTCGACACCGGGCTTGGTCTTGCGGCCGCGCGTCTCGGGCACGACGATCGCCGCGGCGAAGAGGAGCAGCAGGCCGACGGGCAGGTTCACCAGGAAGATCCAGTGCCACGAGGCCCACTGCGTCAGAGCGCCACCCGCGAGCGGCCCCACCGCGGCCGCACCCGAGATGACCGCACCCCACACGCCGAAGGCGGCCGCGCGATAGCGGCCGCGGAACACGGCGTTCACCGTCGACAGCGTGGAGGGCATGATCAGCGCCGCGCCGACGGCCTGCACGGCGCGGGCGCCGATGAGGGCGCCCGCGTCGGCGGAGACGGCGGCGAGCAGACTGCCGCCCATGAAGACGACGAGCCCCGCCAGGAACAGCCGCTTGCGCCCCCAGCGGTCGGCCAGGCTGCCCGTCGAGAGCAGCAGCGCCGCGAGCACCACCGCGTAGAGGCTGTTGACCCACTGCGCGTCGGTGAGGTTGAGACCGAGATCGCTGATGATGGCAGGCAGCGCGACGCCGACGATCGTGCCGTCGAGGACGATCAGACCGAGCCCGATCGAGAGCACCGCCAGCGCGATCCACTCGCGTCGGGTGGGCGCCGCCGCCTCGGGCACGCCGCCTCCGAGGTCGCCCTCGCGACCCGCCTTCTCGATCTTCTCGTCACTCACGAGCCTGCGCCTCTCTCAGCCCTGCACGGTCACCGGCGACTGTACGCCTGCTGCGCGTGCGACGACGACAGCCTTGCGCAGCAGCACGAAGAAGACGATCAGCGCCGCCGAGAGCAGGATGTGCCCGAGACCGGCGATGCCGGCGATCATGCTCGTCGAGGGCTCGCCGAGCACCGTCAGCGAGCCGTGCCAGACCATCATCGCCGAGGTGAGGATCACGCCGGCGTTGTACAGCCAGAAGAACCAGGTGAACAGCTTCGGGCTGCGCGAGAGCACGAACACCTTCTCGAGCACGAGCACGATCAGCAGCACGATGAACCCGAGCGTGAGCAGGTGGGTGTGCACGAGTCCGAGCTGCGTGAACGCGCCTTCGGCGAAGTCGTTCGCCTTCGTGAACTCGCGGTAGAACAGGCCGGAGGCCACGCCCGCGAACATGTAGGCGAAGGCGGCGTAGAACAGTTTCGTCATGATCGGTCCTTTCGAAGGGGTGGGCGGGTCAGAGCAGACCCACCTGCTGGGCGACGTGGATCGCGCGGGAGCGGCTGTCGACGTCGAGTTTGGTGAAGATGTGGGCGATGTGGCTCTTCACGGTCGCCTCGGTCACGAAGAGCGCCTTGGCGATCTCGCGGTTCGCGGCTCCGGTGGCCAGCAGGCGCAGCACCTCGACCTCACGGTCGGTGAGCTTGGGCAGCGGGTTGCGCATGCCCTTCAGCACCCGCGCGGCGAGTTCGGGGGAGAGGATGGTCTCGCCCGCGTGCGCACGGTGGATGCCGTCGATGATCACCTCGGGAGCGACATCCTTGAGCAGGTAGCCGGCGGCTCCCGCCTCGATCGCGCCGAGGATCTCGGCGTCACGGTCGAAGGTCGTGAGGATCAGCACCGCAGGGGCCGGATCGAGCGCGCGCAGCGCGGCCGTGGTGCGGATGCCGTCGATGCCGGCTCCGAGGCGCAGATCGCACAGCACCACGTCGGGGCGCAGATGGCCGGCCAGCGCGATGGCCTCCTCGCCGGTCGCCGCCTCGCCGATCACGCGGACGGTGTCGGTGTCGAGCACGCTGCGCAGACCGGTGCGGACGACCGGGTGGTCGTCGACGAGCAGGACGGTGGTGGTCACGGAGTCTCCTTCGTCGTGGGCTGAGCGGATGCCGTCGGCGTGGTCTGCGCGGGCGCCGGTCGGGCGGATGCCGGCAGCACCTGCTCGGGATGGGTCGGCACGGACACCGAGATGGCGGTGCCCTCGCCGGGTGCGCTCTCGAGGTCGAGGACGCCGCCGAGCTCGCGCAGCCGCGCGCGGATGAAGCGCAGCCCGTAGCTCGACGAGCCCGACTCGACGTCGCGCTCCCAGCGGGGGAGATCGAATCCGACGCCGTCATCGATGATGTCGAGTCGCACCGATCCGTCGTCGTCGATCAGGCTGACCACGACCCGGGATGCCTGTGCGTGCAGCCGCACGTTGGCCAGCGCCGACTGCGCGGTGCGCAGCAGCGCGACCTCGACGGGCGTCGGCAGCGTCGGCAGCGACTCGTCGACGTGCAGCTCGCAGCGCACCCCCGCCTCCTTCTGGGTGCGCTCCAGCATCCGCTCCAGCGCGTCGGCGAGCCCGCTCTGATCGAGCTCGGCGGGCGCGAGAGCGGCGACGATGCGCCGCACGTCGGCCAGGCTGTCGCCCGCGAGGCCCTCCAGCTGCGTGAGTGTGCGCGCGGCCTCTGCATCGGTGCTGCGCGCTGCGCCGGCGTGCGCGAGCAGCCGGATCGATGAGAGCCCCTGCGCGACGGTGTCGTGGATGTCGCGCGAGATGCGGGTGCGCTCGGCGACCGCACCGGCCTCGCGCTGGGCGAGGGCGAGCTCGTCCTGCAGGCCTGCCATCTCGTGCTGCGCGCGGGTCAGCGAGTCGAGCAGTCGCTCTCGCTCGGCGGCATCGCGCAGCAGCTGCACGTATCCGCGCGAGATGCCGAAGGCGAAGATCCCGCCGATGAGCGGTCCGAAGATGTTGGCGTAGCTGGTGACGCCGTGGTGCACTATCGGCCCGACGACGACGACGGTGAACACCACGCCCGAGAAGACGAGGCCCCACCGCAGCGGCAGCAGGTGGCCGGCGAGCAGCCAGAGCAGGAAGGCCACCCAGACGAACTCGGACGACACGGCGACCGCGGCGATCCACACCACGGCGAAGCCCACGAGCCACCAGGCCGCGGCGCTGAGCGCCCGTGACCGCGGCGGCAGCAGCGCGCCGGCGGTGTGCCAGGCGAGGATCGCGACGCCGGCGATGATCGCCGCGGCGATCGGCGTGCCCGCGGCGACGGCGCGGATCACGCCGATCGCGGCGAGCCCTGTGGCGATGACGTGCTGGCCGATCTCCATCGCCCGCACCGTCGGGGCGGCGGATGCCGGACCCCTCCGGTCGTGGGGGGGGGGGGGGCGGGGGCGGCCGCCCCGGCCCGGCGGGGGCGCCGGGGGCGGGGGGGCGCGCCGCCGCCGCCCGGCGCGCGGGGGGCGGAGGGCCCCCC